>CAWEOH010000016.1:0-150322 GCA_963810455.1 uncultured Actinomycetes bacterium | reverse complement strand
CTGTCGCAGGCGCCACTGGCGCACCTTCTCGTGGTCGCCGGAGAGCAGGACCTCCGGCACCTCCCAGCCGCGGTAGCTCGCCGGGCGGGTGAAGTGCGGGTACTCGGGCATCCCCTCCAGCGCGTGGCTGAAGGACTCCTCGACCGCCGACTCGGCGTGGCCGAGGGCGCCGGGCAGCTTGCGCATCAGGACGTCGGCGACGACCATCGCCGGCAGCTCGCCGCCGGCCAGCACGTAGCGGCCGATCGAGAGCTCGTCGTCGACCAGGTGCTGGTGAACGCGGTCGTCGAAGCCCTCGTAGCGGCCGCAGAGCAGGGCCAGGTGGGGCTCGGCCACCAGCTCGTCGGCGATCGCGTCGCTGAGCACCCGCCCGGTCGGCGAGAGCAGCACCGTCCGCGGCCGCGGGCCGTCGCCGTAGGCCGCCTGCAGCGCCGCATCGACCACGTCGACCCGCAGCACCATGCCGGCGCCGCCGCCGTAGGGCGAGTCGTCGACCTGGCCGGCGCCGAGCGGCGTCGTCTCCCGGTAGTCGATGAAGCGCAGCTCGTTGCCTTCGGCCAGCGCGTTGGTCACCGAGCGCTGCCCCTGGAACCACTCGAACGCCTCGGGGAACAGCGTGAAGACGTCGAGCCTCATCGTCCCGACGATACGCCCCGGGCGGTCCTCAATCGAGGATGTCGACGATCACCCGGCGGTCGATCCGGACCGCCGCCGCCTTGGCGATCGTGCGGATCGCGTTGGCGACGCGGCCGCCTTTGCCGATCACCCGGCCGAGGTCCTCGTCGGCGACGCTGATCTCGTAGACGAGATCGCCGTCCTCTTCCAGCTCCTCGACCACGACGGCCTCCGGCTCCTCCACCAGAGCCTTGACGAGGAACTCGAGCAGCTCCGTCATCTGTCTCCCCCTTCTAGCTGCCGGAGGCAGCGATGCCCTTGGTGCGCAGCAGTCCGGCGACCGTCTCCGAGGGCTGGGCGCCGTGCTCGAGCCAGTGCCGGGCGCGCTCCTCGTCGAGCACGATCGTCGAGGGCTCGGTCTGCGGGTTGTACTGGCCGATCGTCTCGATCGTGCGGCCGTCGCGCGGCGAACGTTTGTCGGCGACGACGATGCGCCAGATCGGGTTCTTCTTGGAACCCACCCTTCTGAGTCTGATTCGGACCGCCATGAGCCGCGAGAGGTTACAGAATCCCTACCGGCGGCGGATCTTGGGCCGCTTTTGGGGCGCGGCGCCGCTCAGCTGAGCCATCTGCTCGGGGCTCGGCATCTTGCCGTTCGCCATCGACCGCATCAGCACCCGCATCTGGTCGAACTGCTTGACCAGCTGGTTGACGTGCTGGACCCGGGTGCCGGAGCCGTTGGCGATCCGTTTGCGCCGCGAGCCGTTGATCAGGTGCGGGTCGGCGCGCTCGGCCGGGGTCATCGAGAGGATGATCGCCTCGGTGCGGTCGAGCTCGCGCTCGTCGATGTCCGCGTTTTTCAGCTGTTTCATCGCCCCCATGCCGGGGATCATCCCGATCAGGCCGCTGAGCGGACCCATTTTGCGGACCTGTTTCATCTGCTGCAGGAAGTCCTCCAGCGTGAACTGGTCCTTCCGCATCTTCTCCTGCAGCGCCTCCGCCTGCTTCTCGTCGACCTGCTGCTCGGCTTTCTCGATCAGCGACAGCACGTCGCCCATGCCGAGGATGCGGGAGGCCATCCGGTCGGGGTGGAACTTCTCGAAGTCCTCGATCTTCTCGCCGGTCGAGGCGAAGAGGATCGGCTTGCCGGTCACCGCCTTGACCGAGAGCGCCGCGCCGCCGCGGGCGTCGCCGTCGAGCTTGGTCATCACCACGCCGTCGAACTCGGCCGCCTCGGCGAAGGCTTCGGCGACGCCGACCGCGTCCTGGCCGGTCATCGCGTCGACGACGAGGAGGACGTCGTGCGGGCGCGTCTTCTTGCGGATCCGCGCCAGCTCGTCCATCAGGTCCTGGTCGATGTGCAGGCGGCCGGCGGTATCGACGATCAGCACGTCGCGACGCTCGGTCTCGGCCTGCCCCAGCGCCCAGGTGGCGATCTCGACCGGGTCGGCGTCGGTGCCTTTCTCGTAGACGTGGGCGCCGGCGCGGCCGCCCATCGTCACCAGCTGCTCGACCGCGGCCGGCCGGTAGACGTCGCAGGCGGCGAGCGCCACGTCCTTGTTCTGCTTGCCGTAGAACTTGGCGAGCTTGGCGCAGGCGGTCGTCTTGCCCGAGCCCTGCAGGCCGGCCATCAGGATCACGGTCGGGCCGCTGGAGGCCATCGCCAGCTCGGCGCCGGTCCCTCCCATCAGCGAGGCGAGCTCCTCGTTGACGATTTTCACCACCTGCTGGCCGGGATCGAGGCTGTTCATCACCTCGGCGCCGAGGCAGCGCTCTTTCAGCGTCCGGGTGAACGATTTGACGACTTTGAAGTTGACGTCCGCCTCGAGCAGGGCGAGCCGGATCTCGCGCATCGCCGCGTCGACGTCGGACTCGCCGAGCTTGCCGCGCGAGCGGACGTCGGAAAGGGTCGACTGCAGTCGCTCTGAGAGCTGGTCGAACACTGCTACTCAGGCTACTCGGCGAGCAGCGCGTTGGCGAAGTCGCCGGGGTCGAAGGGGCGCAGGTCCTCGAGCGTCTCCCCCACCCCGATCAGCTTCACCGGGATCCCCAGCTCGGAGGCGATCGCCAGCGCGATGCCGCCCTTGGCGGTGCCGTCGAGCTTGGTCAGGACGACGCCGTCGAGGGCGACCGCCTCGGAGAAGACCTTCGCCTGGCGCAGCCCGTTCTGGCCGGTGGTCGCGTCGATCGAGATCAGCGTCTCGTGCGGCGCCTCGGGGATCTGCTTGGCGATCACCCGTTTGACCTTGCCCAGCTCGTCCATCAGGTTGCCCTGGGTGTGGAGGCGGCCGGCGGTGTCGACGATGACGACGTCGGCGCCGCGGGCGCGGGCGGCGGAGATCGCGTCGAAGGCGACCGCGCCGGGGTCGGCGCCTTCCTGGGCGCGGATCAGCTCGGCCCCGGCCCGCTCGGCCCACTCGGCGAGCTGCTCGGAGGCCGCGGCACGGTAGGTGTCGCCGGCGGCGAGGACCACCTTCAGCCCCATCTCCCTGCTCAGGTGCCAGGCGATCTTGCCGATCGTCGTCGTCTTGCCGGTGCCGTTGACGCCGACCATCATCAGCACCGCGGGCTCGCCGCTGAGGTCGATTGGCGCCCGTCCGGTGCCGGCGACCTCGGTGAGGATCTCGATCAGGCGCTCGCGGACGGCCTGGCCCTCGGCGGGGACGGCGCCGGAGTCGACCTCGTGCTCGAGCCGTTCGACCACCGCGGCGGTGGTCGGGGCGCCGGCGTCGGCGAGGATCAGCGCCTCCTCGAGCCGCTCCCAGGTCTCGTCGTCGATCCGGTCGAAGAAGCTGGCCGAGATCTCCTCGGTCAGCGCCTGGCGGCTTTTCGAGAGGCTCTCGCGCAGGCGGCGGAAGACGCCGCGGCGCTGCTCGGGCTCGGGCTCAGCCGCGGCCGAGGCGTTCGCGCTCTCGCGCGAACCGAGGTCGATCATCTCCTGCCAGCTCGTCGCCATCGGCGCCAGAGGGTATCTGCGCGGCGTCGCCGAGCGCGGCCGCCCGCAGCTCGGCGAAGGCGGCGTCGAGGTGGCCGGCGAGGCGCTCGGCGTCGGGCAGCGACTCGGGGTCGGCTAGGACGCCGAAGCTGACCCGGCCGTTGTAGCTGAGGATCGCGATCGCCAGCGCGTGGCGGCGGGCGAGGAAGCCGACCGGGTGGATCGCCGCGAGCTCGCGGCCGAGCACGTAGAAGGGGACCTGCGGGCCGGGGAAGTTGGTGACCAGCAGGTTGAACAGCCGGGTCGAGAAGTTGATCGCCGCGGTCGGGCCGAGCAGCAGCGGTGGCGCGAACTCGCGGAACCAGTCGTTGAGGCCCCAGATCGCTTCCGCGCCGAGCGGCTGCTTGGAGCCCTTCAGGCGGTCCATCGCGGCGGAGACGGCGCGCAGACGCTCGACCGGGTCGGCGACGCCGACCGGCAGCGGCCCGCGCATCGCCGTCAGCTTGTTGCCGAGCTCCCCGTGCTCGCCTTCGGTGCGGATCGAGACCGGGACCAGCGCCTTCAGCTCCAGCCCCTCGGTGGCGACGCCGCGTTCGCCGAGCCAGCCGCGCAGGGCGCCGGCGGCGACCGCCAGTGAGACGTCGTTGACGGTGCCGCCGGCCGCGTTCTTGATCCGCTTGCACTCGGCGAGCTCGAACTCGGTCCAGCAGAAGCTGCGGCCGGGGCCGATCTCGGCGGCGTTGAGCGGCACCGCCGGCGCCGGGCGGGCCAGGTTCGAGGTCACCTCCCAGAGGCCGGCGAGGCCGTCGCCGGCGCGGCGGCGGGCCCGGGCCGGGTCGCGGGCGGCGCGCTGCAGGTAGCGGCCGGCCCGGCCGAGGCCGGAGAGGAGGCCGGCGCCGGCGTGGCCGGCGAGGCGCAGGCGCGAGGGGGCCGGGGCGGGCGCCCAGGCGGATTCGGTGCGGTCGGGCTCGGGGCGAGGCTCGAGGTCGAACAGCAGCATGCCGATGTCGACCGCCGAGATCCCGTCGGCCATCGCGTGGTGCGTCTTGTAGACGATCGCGAAGCGGTCGCCGGCCAGGCCGTCGACCAGGGTCAGCTGCCAGAGCGGGTGGCGGCGGTCGAGCGGCGGCGCCAGCAGCTCGCCGACCAGCGCCCGCAGCTCGGCCTCGCCGCCGGACGTCCCGGGCAGGGCGAGGCGCCGGACGTGGTTGTGGACGTCGAAGCGCTCGTCGTCGACCCAGAACGGGGTGCCGAGCCGCAGCGGCGGGTAGAGCAGCCGCTGGCGCAGCCGCGGCAGCTGGTGGACGCGGCTGCGGATGTGGGCGAGGAAATCGGCCTGGGACGGCGGCGGGCCCTCGCAGACGAGGACGGCGCCGATCGCCATGTGCGCGTTCGCCTTCTCGTTGGCCAGGAACGACGCGTCGAACGACGTCAGCCGGTCCATATGTCGCTGCACCATCTCCTACCTCCCGCCACCGAGGTTACTCCCCAGCGCCCGCACGCCCGCGGGCTAGGCGGCGGCGGAGAGGCCCGGGGCGTCGGCGTCGCCGGAGCTCGCCTCGGGGTCCTCGTCTTCGGCGACTTCGCGGGGGAGGCGGCGGGAGACGACCTTGGTGACGCCGTCGCCGCCCATGCTGACGCCGTAGAGCACGTCGGCGGCGTCCATCGTCCGTTTCTGGTGGGTGACGATGACGAACTGGGCGCGGTCGGAGAAGCGCCGGATCAGCTGCAGGAAGCGGTCGATGTTGGCGTCGTCCAGCGCCGCCTCGACCTCGTCGAGGATGTAGAAGGGGCAGGGCCGGGCGAGGAAGACGGCGAAGACGAAGGCCAGCGCGACCAGCGACTTCTCGCCGCCCGACATCAGCGAGAGCTTCCGGGTCGACTTGCCGGCCGGGGTGACCTCGATCTCGACCCCGAGCTCGTCGCGCTCCTCTTCTTCCTCCTCCTCGTCGGTCTCCGTTTCGGGTTCCTCGCTGGGGACCTCCTGCTCGCCGGCGGGCCGTTCGGCTTCGCGGACCGGGCGCAGGCTGACCCGGCGCAGGCGCCCGCGGCCTCCCGGGAAGAGGTGTTCGACCATCTCCTCGAAGTACCTGGCGGTCGCCTCGAAGGTCTCCTCGAAGGCGCGCTCGATCTCGGTGTCGATGTCGCGGATCAGCGTCTCCAGCTCGCGCATCCCGCGCTCGGTGTCCTCGCGCTGGGTCTGCAGCGCCTCGACGTGCTCGCGCGCCTCGTCGTACTCCTGCTGGGCGAGCGGGTTGACCGGCCCGATCTGGGAGCGGCGGCGGTCGAGCCGTTCGAGCCGGCGGTCGATCTCGGCGCGGTCCTCCTCGGTCAGCGCCTCCTCGGCGGGCGGGATCTCCTCACCCAGCTTCGCGGCGATCGCCGCCAGCTCGCGCTCGGCCTCGGCGCGGCGGTCGCCGAGGTGGGCCGCCTCGACCTCGGCCTTGGTCAGCTCGTCGGCGGCGGCGCTCATCTGCGCCTGCAGCTCGAACTCCTGCTGCGAGCAACGGCGCAGCTCCTCGGCGATCTCGTCGCCGTCGTCCTCGCCGCCGATCACCTTGCCCTCGATCCGCTCGACCCGGGCGCGGATCGCCGCCCCGGCGCCCTCGACCGCGGCGAGCGCGGCGCGGACGTCGTCGAGCAGCTGCTCGCCGGCGGCGACCCGGGCGCGCAGCGCTTCCCGGTGGCGCTCGCCGACCAGGCCCTCGGCGCGGCGGGCGTGGCGGACGGCGCGCTCGGCGCCGGCCTGGATCTCGCCCAGCGCCTTCTCCCGCTCCCCCTCCTCGGCGCCGTCGTCGCGGGCGACGGCGAGCCCCTCGCCGGCGCTGCGCAGGCCGGCGTCGACCTCGGCCAGCTCCTGCTCGAGCTTGCGGGCGCGCTCGGCCGGGGCGCCGCCCGAGCTGACGTCGAGGGTAAGCGGCCCGAGCTCGGCGCGCAGCTGCTCGAGCCCCGCCTCGATCTCGGTCTCGCGGCCGGAGAGGCCGACCGCGCGGACCGCGACCCGCTCCTGCTCGCCGCGCAGCCTGGTCAGCAGGCCCCAGGCCTGGGTGCGCTCGCGGTCGCGGGCGGCGAAGCGCTCCTCGGCCTCGCTGCGGGCCTTGCCGACCGCGGTCAGCCGCTCCTGCAGCTCCGCCCGCCGGGCCCGCGCCGCGGCGGCGGTCTTCTGCGCGGCGGCGGCCCGGTCGGCGCCGAAGCGCAGCTCCTCGGAGACCAGCCGGCCGCGCAGCCCGAGCTCGTCGCGTTCGATCCGCGCCCCCAGCTCGGCCGCTTCGGCCTGCCGCTTCAGCGGCCGCAGCCTGGCCCGCGCCTCGCGCTCGACGTCGAGCGCGCGGTCGAGGTTGTCGCGGGCGGTGCGCAGCTTCAGCTCGGCGCGCCGGCGGCGCTTGCGGTGCTTGCCGAGCCCCGCCGCCTCCTCGACCAGCATCCGCCGCTCGCGCGGCTTGGAGTGGACGATCGTCTCGACCCGGCCCTGGCTGATCACCGAGTGCATCTCGCGGCCGAGGTTGGTGTCGGAGAGCACGTCGGTGACGTCGGTGAGGCGGCAGCGGGCGCCGTTCAGCCGGTAACCGGAATCGCCGCCGCGGTCGAGGTAGCGCTGCACCGCGACTTCGGAGAACTCGGTCGCGGCACGGCCGTCGGAGTTGTCGATCACGACCTCGACCTCGGCGGCGCGGCGCTGCGAGATGCCCTTGCCGCCGGCCGAGATCACGTCCTGCATCGAGGCGCCGCGGATCGCCCCCGGGCTCTGCTCGCCGAGCGCCCAGAGGACGGCGTCGGTGATGTTGCTCTTGCCCGAGCCGTTGGGCCCGACGATCACGCTGACGCCAGGGGAGAACTCGAGCGTGGTCCGCTCGGGGAACGACTTGAACCCCTTCATCGTGATCGATCTCAGGTACACAGATCCCTCATTCTTCGACCTTGAAGCCTCACGGTCGAGTCGGACGCGAACGCCCCGCCGAGAAGCCCCATTTTGGGACCCTGCGCCTGGCCCGCCCTAACCGCCCAGCTGCGCCAGCGCCTGCTCGGCCGCGACCTGCTCGGCTGCCTTCTTGCTGCGCCCCTCGCCCGACCCCACCTGCTTCGAATCGACGATCGCCGCCACCTCGAACTTGCGCCGGTGCGGAGGGCCCGTCGCGGCGATCACCTCGTAGCTTACGCGGGCGCCGCGGCGCGCCAGGAGCTCCTGCAGAGCGGACTTGAAGTCGATCCGGGTCTCGGCGGCGAGCTCGATCCGGGGCTCGAACGCCTCGCCGACCGCCGCCGCGGTGCGCTCGAAGCCGAAGGCCAGGTAGCAGGCGCCGATCAGCGCCTCGGTCGCCTCCGGCAGCGGCCGCTCGCCTTCCAGCAGCACCGTGGCGGGGATCGCCCCGGTGAGGTCCTCCGGCTCGTTGGCCCTCAGCATCTCCGGCACCCCGAGCTCGGCGCCGACGGCGGCACAGGAGACGCCGCTGACGGCCTGGTTGTGGATCTTCGTCAGCCCGCCCGAGGCGGTCGCCCCGTAGTTCTCGTACAGCCCGCTGGCGACGGTCAGGCCGAGGACGCTGTCGCCGAGGAAGGCGAGCCGCTCGAAGGAGTCGACCCGTTGCTCGGTCCAGGAGGAGTGGGTCAGCGCCTGCGTGCGCAGCTCGTCCGGCAGCTCGTCGATCAGCGCCGCCAGCGAAGCGACCGCCGAATCGCCGCGCTTCGCCAACTGCTCAGGCCGGCGCGTGCTCGAGCACGAAGCCGACCGCGTCGCCGACGGATTCGATCCGCGAGGCCTGCTCCTCGGTGACCCGGATCCCGTAGCGGTCCTCGAGCTCCATCACCAGCTCGTAGAGGTCGAGCGAGTCGGCGTCGAGGTCCTGTTTGAAGCGGGTCTGCTCGGAGATCCGGTCGATGTCCACTTCGAGCTCCTCGGCGAGGTGCTCACGGACCAGGGTGAGGACTTGGTCGCGATCCATGCCGGGGTTCCTATCACGCGCCCCCGTCGGCCGCCAGAGCGCCGCGCACGGCGCCGCCCTCGCTGAGCAGGGCGGCGGTGCGGCCGACCGCGTCGACCTCGGCGCAGCGGGCGGCGAGGCGGACCGCGTTGGCGATCCCTTCCGGGCCGGAGCTGCCGTGGCCGACGACGGCGATTCCGCGCAGGCCGAGCAGGATCGCGCCGCCGGTCGTGTCGGGGTGGAACTCGCGGCGCAGGCTGGCGACGGCAGGTTTGAGCAGCAGGCCTCCGGTCGCGGCGACGATGTTGGAGCGCGCCGCGTCGGCGATCGAGGCGGCGACTTTGCGCGCCGCGCCCTCCATCAGCTTCAGCGCGATGTTGCCGGTGAAGCCGTCGGTGACGACGACGTCGGTGGTCGCGAAGGGCACGTCGCGGCCCTCGACGTTGCCGGCGAAGGAGATGCCACTCGCCTGTTTCAGCTGCTGGTGGGCCTCGACCACCTCGGGCCGCCCCTTGCCGGCCTCCTCGCCGACCGTGAGCAGGCCGACGCTCGGCGACTCGACCCCGAGCACGGCTGTGCTGAAGGCGGCGCCGAGGAAGGCGAACTGGACCAGGTGCTGGGCGCGGACCTCGACGTTGGCGCCGACGTCGAGGAAGAGGACCGGCTTGCCGGGGACCGGCAGCCGCACGGCGAGGGCCGGGCGCTGCACGCCCTTGAGCCGGCGCAGGCCGAAGGTGGCGGCGGCCATCGTCGCCCCGGTCGAGCCGTGGCTGACCATCGCCCCCGAGTTGCCCTCGGCGACGTCGCGGGCGGCGCGCACGACCGAGGCCTCCTTCTTTTCCCTCACGCCCCGGACGGGGTCCTCGTGGTTGCCGACCGACTCCTCGGTCGGCACCACCTCGATCCCGGGCTCGCCGGCGAGCGCCAGCGCCTCCTCGGGACCGAAGACCCGCAGCCGGATGCCGTCCGCGGCGGCCAGGCGAGCGCCCTCGGCGAGCACGTGAAAGCCCTGCTCCGCGCCGAAGCCGTCGAGGGCCACGGTGACCCCGCTTCCGGGCGCCACGGCTACTCGGAGTCGGAGGCGCCGGCCGTCGGCTCGACGACTCTGTGCACGACTACCTCACGGCCCGCGTAGGTGCCGCAGGTCGGGCAGACGCGGTGCGGAAGGTGCGGGCTGTGGCAGCGCGGGCAGCGGCTGAGCGCGGCCTTGCCGGCCTTGTGCTGAGCGCGGCGCTTGTCGCGCCGAGCGCTCGAGGTTCTCTTCTTCGGGACGGCCATCGGTCGCGGGATGGTAGCGGTAGACGACGTTCAGGGTTGAGAGGGCGCTGGCACTCCTCTGAAAACGCCTTCGGCTTGAGTGCTTTCAGAGGAGTGCCAGCGCCCTCAATACACGGCGCGGATTACCGCCAAGTCGTCGGCCTCCCAGGTGACCGTTCCTCCGCACCAGCTTGCGAGGTCCTGGGCGGTCTCGGGGAAGTCGTAGGTCGGGTCGATCGGGGCGACCTGGACGTCGGCCCTGACCACGTCGCCGATCACCAGCGCCCGTGACTGCTCGCGCACCCGCCGGAACAGGGCTTTCTTCTGCTCGCTGGCCAGGTGATGGACGGAGAGGACGCCGATCACCAGGTCCCAGGGGCCGTCCGGCAGCGGATCCTCGATCCGCGCCAGCTGCACGTCGTCGTACATCTCGCGCGCCCGGAAGACCATCTCCGGGCTCGAGTCGAGCCCGATCACCCAGGCCTCCGGGTAGGACTCGATCAGCCGCCGCGTCGTCTCCCCCGTCCCCATCCCCAGCTCCAGCACCCGCGCCGGCGCGAAGGGGACGGCGGCGATCGCTTCTTCCTGCAGTTCGTCGTAGCGCGGGATCTCCTCCCGGATCTGGTCCAGGTAGGTCGCGGGTTTCCAGTGGAACTGAGCCATCTCGTAACCTCGTCGGGACGACCCGATGCGATCGTCCTGAGGGTCAACCATCGTAAGTCCCCGGCAGTGGAGGTGCGCAATGCCAGCAGCGACGACGGTTCTCGATCTCTCCCGGCTCGCCCTCTCCCACGGCGAGGGAAAGCGCCTGGAGCTGCCCGTGGCGCTGCAGCCGCTGGAGCTGGGCGGCCAGACCTACGAGGCGGTGCCGCCGGCGCCGACGGTGCGGCTCGAGGTCTCGCGGCCGAGCGGCGGCTACGCGCTGCACCTCCGCTTCCCGGTCCACCTCGAGGGGCCCTGCATGCGCTGCCTGGAGCCGGCGGCGCTCGACCTCGAGGTCGAGGCTCGGGAGGTCGACCAGCAGGGCGCCGATGACGAGGAGCTGCACAGCCCCTACGTCTCCGACGACGAGCTCGACCTCGGCCGCTGGGCGCACGACGCGACGATCCTCGTCCTCCCCACCCGGCTCCTCTGCCGGCCCGACTGCGCCGGTCTCTGCCCGGTCTGCGGCGAGTCGCTGAACGACAACCCGCACGAGCACGAGAAGCCGACCGACCCACGCTGGTCCGCCCTGGACCAGCTCAAGCAGGACTGAGCCCGACGAACAGCGCCACGCGCCAGCAGGAGGGGCCGGAGGCCCCTCTGAAAACACTCAAGCCCGAAGGGCGTTTTCAGAGGGGCCTCCGGCCCCTCCCAACGCCTAAGGCTGTTCGTCGAGCTCGGCGACCGGTTCGTCGTCGCGGCCGGCGAGCCGGTCCCGGCCGCGCTGCACGGCGGCGAGGAATTTGCCGAGGTTGACTTCGAGCGTGTTGAGGATCTCGTCGGCGTAGTCCTCGGCGCCGAGCCGGATTTCGCGCTCGCGGGTGCGGGCGTCCTCGACGATCTCGTCGGCAGCCCGCTCGGCCTGCTTGGTGACCTCCTCGTCGGAGATCAGGCGGGCCTGCTGCTCGCGCGCCTCGCGCACGATCCGCTCCGCCTCGCGCTTGGCCTCGGCCAGCATCTCCTGGCGCTCCTTGACGATCCAGCGCGCCTGCTTGATCTCCTCGGGGATCGTCGCGCGCATCTGGTCGAGCAGGTCGTAGATCTCCTCGCGGTCCACACGCACCTGGTCCGTCAGTGGGACGGGACGGGCGTTGTGGACGAGATCGTCGAGCTTGTCGATGAGGACTAGGACGTCCATTGGAAGATCGTAAGCCTACGTGTCGAGGGTGATTTTCGGGAAGATGCCGTGGAAAGTGGCAGTTTTTGCAAGCTGGCGCCCAAGGCCCCAACCGTCGGCGAACAGCCTACCTCTCGCCCAGGCGGCCCGAGAGAGCGGCGGCGACCGGGGGTGGGACGAGGTCGCTGACGTCACCGCCGAAGGTCGCGATTTCCTTCACCCCGGTCGAGGAGAGGAAGCTGTAGTAGGGGGAGGCGATCACGTACATGCTCTCGATCCCCGGGGCGAGTTTGCGGTTCAGCTGCGCCATCTCGAACTCGTACTCGAAGTCGGAGATCGCCCGCAGGCCCTTGACGATCGCCTTCGCGTCGTTTTCGCGAGCGAACTCGACGACCAGGTTGGCGAAGACCTGGACCTCGACGTTGGGCAGGTCGGCGGTGGCGTCGAGGATGAACCGCTGCCGTTCCTCGGCCGTGAACATCGTCTTCTTCTTCCGCATCGGGTTGTTGACGACGGCGACGATCACCCGCTCGAAGACGTTCGCGGTCCTTGTGATGATGTCGACGTGGCCGTTGGTGACCGGGTCGTAGCTACCGGGGCAGATGACGGTCCCGTCGCGCTCGGTCACGCCCGCGCCTCGCCGTAGATCGAGACGTCGGCGGCGCCGTAGCGGCGCTGGCGCAGACGCGGCAGCGTGCGGATCCGCAGCGGCCGGCGGGCGCCGCTCTCGATCACGGCGCGGCCGTCGGCGGCCAGCAGCCGCGGCAGACTGGTGTCGAGATCCTGCTCCACGCGGTCGGCGAGTCTATAGGGGGCGTCGACGAAGACGAGGTCGAACCGCGGCGCGTCCGCGGCCTCGCCGCGGCCCGCCAGCCAGCGGTCGACGTCGGCGCGGACCAGCTCGGCGCGCTCGCCGAGCCCGAGCCGCTCGACGTTGCCGAGCGCCGGCCGCGTGTCGCGGTCGACCAGGACCGCGGCGGCGGCGCCCCGCGAGAGCGCCTCGATCGCCAGCGCGCCGGTGCCGCAGTAGAGATCGAGCACGCGGGCGCCGAGGACCCGCTCGCCGAGCGTCGAGAAGATCGCCTCCCGCACCCGGTCGGAGGTCGGCCGCACCTTCCACCCCTTAGGCGCAACCAGCGTCCTACCACCCAGCTCCCCGGCGATCACCCGCACGCCATCACCTCGACCTCTTGAGGTTTGTCACCCACAGGGTTACAAAGGTCAATAGGTCGGCGGGTCACAGGGGGATTGGATCAGACGCCCCCGCGCCGAAGCGGGCGCGGGCGGCGTCGAGCAGCGGGCCGAGGGCCGGGTCGGCGAGCGAGCCGTGGCGCTCGAGCAGCGCCAGCACCTCGGCTTTCGCCTCGAGCAGCAGGTCGGCCTGCTCGGGCAGCTCGGCGACGCGGAAGCGGGGCACGCCGCTCTGGCGGGTGCCGAGGATCTCGCCCTCGCCGCGCAGCGCCAGGTCGACCTCGGCAAGCTGGAAGCCGTCGCCCGTGGACTCCACCGCCCGCAGCCGGCGCCGGGCCAGCTCTCCCGCCTCTTCGGCGAACAGCAGGCAGACCGAGGCGTGCTCGCCGCGGCCGACCCGGCCGCGCAGCTGGTGCAGCTGGGAGACGCCGAAGCGCTCGGCGCCCTCGATGATCATCACCGTCGCGTTGGCGACGTCGATCCCGACCTCGATCACCGTCGTCGCCACCAGCACGTCGGTCTCGCCGGCGGCGAAGGCGGCCATCGCCGCGGCCTTCTCCTCGGAGCGCAGCTGGCCGTGCAGGACGCCGACCCGGAACTCGCGGAACTCGCCCGCCGCCAGCCGCGCCGCCTCCGCCTCGGCCGCCCTGCCGGGCTGTTTCTCGGACTCGCTGACCAGCGGGCAGACGACGAACGCCTGCCGGCCCTCGCGCAGCAGGCCGCGGACGAACTCGTAGGCGCCCTCGCGCTCGTCCTCGGTGACCAGCCGCGTCTGCACCGGCTGCCGCCCGGCGGGCAGCTCGTGCAGCGCGGTGGTGTCGAGGTCGCCGTAGGCGGTCAGCGAGAGCGTCCGCGGGATCGGCGTCGCGGTCATGTGGAGGACGTGCGGCGCCATCCCTTCGACCCCCTTGGCATCGAGGGCGCGGCGCTGCTCGACGCCGAAGCGGTGCTGCTCGTCGACGACGACGAGGCCGAGCCGGGCGAAGCGGACGCTCGGCTCGATCAGCGCGTGGGTACCCACGATCAGCCCGAGCTCGCCGCTGGCGAGCTTGTCCAGGGCGCCGCGGCGAATCGGCGCCGGCGTCGCTCCCGTGAGCAGCGCGAAGGGGGTCGCCTCGGCGGCCAGCAGCCGTTCGAGGGTGAGCGCGTGCTGCTCGGCGAGCGTCTCGGTCGGGGCCATCAGCGCCGCCTGGTGGCCCGCTTCGAGCGCCCGCAGCATCGCGTAGACGGCGACCACGGTCTTGCCGGAGCCGACCTCGCCCATCAGCAGCCGCTGCATCGGCTCGCCGGAGTCGAGGTCGGCGTCGATCTCGGCCAGGGCGGCGCGCTGGTCGCGGGTCAGCGCGAACGGCAGCGAGTCGAGCCAGCGCCCGACCAGCTCGCCGGGAGCGCCGAGGCGCGGCGCCGGCCGCGCCAGACGGTGGCTGCGCTTGCGGCTCGCCAGCACCGCCTGGTGCAGGAACAGCTCTTCGAAGGCGATCCGCTCGCGGGCGGTGGCGAGCTCGTCGGGGCCCTCGGGGAAGTGCGCGGTCCGCAGCGAGTCGGCGAGCCCCGCGAGGTGGCGCCGGGCGCGCAGCTCCGCCGGCAGACCCTCGATCGCGTTCGGGGCGAGCGCGCACGCGGCCTCGACCCATTCGCGGATCTTCTGCGGCCGCAGGCCCTCGCTGGCCGGGTGCACGGGCGTGAAGCTCCCCGACTCGACCTCGTCGGCGGCGCCGAGCACCTCCCATTCGCCGACCGTGAACCCGCGTGGGGTGAGCTTCCCGGTGAGCAGGAGCGCGGTCCCCTTGTCGAGCTTCGATGCCACCCAGGGCTGGTTGAACCAGGTCGCGCGCACGTGGCCGGAGTCGTCGCCGACTTTGACGCCGACGAAGGTGAGGCGGCCCCTGCGGAACGGGCGCGGGCGGTTGCCGAGCACCTCGACCGCGACCGTGCCGGTCTCCCCCGGCTCGATGCTCGCCAGCTCCCGCACCTGGCGGTCGCGGTGGCGGTGCGGGAACCGGAGCAGCAGGTCGCCGACGGTGCGGATCCCGGCGGCGGCCGCGGCTTCGGCCGACTTCGGCCCGACCCCGGCGAGCGCCTGCAGCGAGGCGTCGAGGACGCTGGGCCGGGGCCAGTGGACGGGCGCTTCGCGAAGCTCGGCGCGGCTCAGCTCGCCGGCGCCGGCGAAGGCCCGCGCTACTGCGCCGCCAGCAGCCACCACCAGCTCGGCTGACCCCCCTCGTGGGTCTCGATCTCGACCCCCGCTGGGACGTGGGTGTCGATGTCCTCGAGCGCGATCGGCGCGCCCTCCCCGGCGATCACGGTGACGATCTCCGCCTCGGCGGCGAGGTGCCGGATCGTCTCGGTCAGGGTCGACCCGGCGCCGCCCCAGGCGACGATCTCGCCGTCGGCGAAGCCGACCGCGTCGCCGGTGAGGAAGCGGCCCTGGGCGTCGTCGCGGGCGGCGGGCGCGACGCCGCCGGTGGCGACCGCCTCCAGTGCCGACTCCAGGCGCTCGGCGTTCGCCGCCATCGAGGCCTCCGGGTCGAGCTCGATCAGCGACAGCAGGCTCGCCTGCTGGGACATCGCGGCGACCACGCGGGCCGGCTTCTCGGAGAGCTCGCAGGCGCGCTCGGCGGCCATCACGACGTTGGAGGAGCTGGGCAGGACGATGATTTCCGAGGCGGGGACGCCGTGGATCCCGGCCAGCAGCTCGTAGGTCGAGGGGTTGAGCGTCTCGCCGCCGTGGACGACGATCGCGCCGAGCTCGGCGAAGAGGCGCTGCATCCCCTCGCCGGCGGCGACCGCGACGACCCCGGTCCGGCCGGTGGTCGGGCCGGCCCCGGTCAGCCTCGCATCGCGCGCCGCGACCTGCTCGCGCATGTCGGCGACGTCGAGGTTGGCGACGGTGCCGACGCCGTCGAAGAGGGCTACCGCCGCCTCCGGGTCGTCGGTGTGGACGTGGACCTTGAGCGTCGCCTCGTCGCCGACGACGAGGACCGAGTCGCCGAGGCCCTCGAGGCGGGGCAGGAAGGCGCGGCTGGAGAGGCCCTCGCCGGCGACGATGAAGTTGGTGCAGTAGCGGTAGCGGCTGTCCTCGTGGTGGGGCAGGGTGGCGCGGGGCGCCTCCTGGTGGGCGACGTCGGGCAGCTCGCCGTCCTCGCCGCGCAGGCCGGCGACGACGCCGGCCAGGATCAGCACGAGGCCGTGGCCGCCGGCGTCGACGACGCCGGACTCGCGCAGCACCTCGAGCTGCTCGGGGGTGCGGGCGACGGCGCGCTCGCCGTCCTCGATCGCCCGCTCCAGCACCCCGGCGAGGATCGCGTCCTGCTCCACTTCCCCGACGTCGCGGCCGAGCCGCTGCTTGTCGGCCTCGAGGTGGGCGAGTTGACGGGCGAGCGAGTGGGCCATCTCGCGGAAGACGGTCAGCATCGTCCCCTCGGCGGGCTCGCGCACCGAGTCGTAGGCGGCGTCGGCGGCGGAGGCGAAGGCGGCGGCGACGAGGACCGGGTCGACCAGCTCTCCGGGGCGGCTGGCGAGCTCCTCGGCGGCGCCACGGACGATCTGGCTGAGGATCACGCCGGAGTTGCCGCGCGCCCCCATCAGCGCCGCCCGCGCCAGCGCCTGGACCAGCTCGGTGCGGCCGACCTCGTCGACCGGTTGGCCGTCGAGGCGGTCGAGTTCCTCCATCACCGCGCGCAGCGTCATCGCCATGTTGTCGCCGGTGTCGCCGTCGGCTACCGGGAAGACGTTGAGGTCGTTGACCTCCTGGCGGCGGGCCTCCAGCGAGGCGTATGCGGAGCTGATGACCCGCCGGAAGCGGGCGATCGAGGGATCGGTCACTAGCGGCAATCTATCCGGCCGAGAGGGCGGCAAGCCAGTGCCGGGGAGGGACAGACGAGCACGTTTCGATAACCCAAATGGCCGGGTCCATTGCTAGCGTGCCGCGACCATGCGCGCTTTCGCCTCCTGGATCACCGGCCACCGTAAGACGGTGATCGTCGGCTGGATCGTCGCGCTGATCGCGATCGGCGGGATCTCGGGCTCGGTCGGCGCCGATTTCAGCGAAGAATTCAAACTGCCGGCCTCCGACTCGACGGAAGCCTTCGAACTGCTGGAAACGAAGTTCCCGGCGCAGTCGGGCGACACCGCGCAGATCGTCTACAAGGCCGAAGGCGGGGTCGAAGCGCCGGCGGTGAAGCGGAAGATGGAAGCCGTCTTCGCCGAAATCGAAGAATTCGACCACGTCAGCGAAGTCGCCAGCCCCTACGAAAAGGGCGGCGCCGCGGCGGTCTCCGACGACGGCGAAATCGCCTACGCGACGATCCAGTACGACGTCGCCGGCAACAAGATCAACAAGGACCAGACCCGGAAGATCATCGCGATCGCCCAGGGCGCCGACGGCGAAGGGCTCGAAGTCGAGCTCGGCGGCAACCCGATCCAGGAAGCCGAACAGGAAGAAGGCGACTCCTCGTTCTTCATCGGCCTGCTCGCCGCGATGGTCGTCCTCCTGATCACCTTCGGCTCGGTGGTGGCGATGGGGTTGCCGATCGTCACGGCGCTGTTCGCGCTCGGCGTCGGGATCAGCCTCGTCACCCTCGGCACCCACGTCTTCGACACCGCCAACTTCGCCCCGGTGCTGGCGGCGATGATCGGGCTCGGCGTCGGCGTCGACTACGCGCTCTTCATCCTCACCCGCTTCCGCAACGCGCTCGACGACGGGCTGGAGCCGCGCCAGGCGGCGATCCAGGCGGTCGACACCGCCGGCCGCGCCGTGCTGTTCGCCGGGGTCACGGTGATCATCGCGCTGATGGGGATGCTGCTGCTCGGCATCAGCTTCCTCTACGGGGTGGCGCTGGCCGCGGCGCTGGCGGTCCTGTTCACGATGATCGCGGCGCTGACCCTGCTGCCGGCGCTGCTGACGATCGTCGGGCGGCGGGTCGACCGGCTGCGCATCCCCGGCCTCGGCGAGCGCCGGCGCAGCGGCGACGAAAGCAGCCGCTGGTTCCGCTGGAGCCGGGCGATCCAGCGTCGCCCGGTGCTCGCCGCCCTCCTCTCCGGCGGCTTCCTGCTGCTGCTCTGCGTGCCGACGCTGTCGCTGCGGCTGGGGATCAACGACGCCGGCACCGAACCGCCGGACAAGACCGTGCGCAAGTCCTACGACCTGCTCGCCGAAGGCTTCGGCCCCGGCTTCAACGGCCCCTTCGTGATGGTCGCGGCGCTGCCCGAAAAGGGCGAAGACAAGGGCCTGGTCGAGCTCTGCAAGCAGCTCGAAGGCGAAGAAGGCGTCGCCGCGGTCACCGACGTGGCTCTCAACCCGGCCGAAAACACCGGCACCTGCCAGGTCTACCCGACGACCTCGCCGCAGGCGGCGGCGACGACCGAACTGCTCGACCACATCCGCGGCACCGTGATCCCGCCGATCGAGGCGGAAACCGGCGCCCAGCTCCACGTCGGCGGCATCAACGCGATCTTCGAGGACTTCGGCGACGCGATCTCGGAAAAGCTGCCGCTGTTCATCGGCGTCGTCGTCCTGCTCTCGGCGCTGCTGCTGATGATCGTCTTCCGTTCGCTGCTGGTGCCGCTGAAGGCGATGGTGATGAACCTGCTCTCGATCGGCGCCGCCTTCGGCGTCGTCGTCGCCGTCTTCCAGTGGGGCTGGGGCGCGAGCGTGATCGGCGTCGACAACACCGGGCCGATCATCGCCTTCTTCCCCGTCTTCCTCTTCGCGATCGTCTTCGGGCTCTCGATGGACTACGAGGTCTTCCTGATGTCGCGGATCCACGAGGAGTGGGAGGCGCGCGAAGACGAGACCGAAGCGGTCACCCGCGGCCTGGCGCTGACCGGCCGCGTGATCACCGCCGCGGCGGCGATCATGGTCACCGTCTTCGCCTCCTTCATGCTCGGCGAAGAACGGATCATCAAGCTCTTCGGCCTCGGCCTCGCGATCGCCGTCCTGATCGACGCCGTCGTCATCCGCACCGTCCTCGTGCCGGCGATCATGCAGCTCTTCGGCCGCGCCGCCTGGTACTTCCCCGACTGGCTAGCCCGCTGGCTCCCGACCCTCCACGTCGAGTCCGGCGAAGCCGAAGCACGCCCTGCCGAGTCCGACGGCTAGTCCCCCAGATCAGACGGAGGCTGGCTGAGGTCAGCTGACCAAGCTAGGCGACGCGGCGTGAGGAGCTAGTAGCAGCGCTACTTGCGACGAGCGACGTGGCGCATAGCGCCGCGTCAGATGGCCTCAGCCGGCCTTGGTGACCTTATTCGCCTTGAGGCAGCGGGTGCAGACGTAGGTGCGGATCGGGCGACCGTTCTCCTGGATCCGGACCTTCTGCAGGTTGGGGTCGAAGCGGCGCTTGGTCGCGACCATCGAGTGGGAGCGCGAGTGTCCGAACGCCGGCTTCTTGCCGCAGCTGTGACATACCTTGGCCATCGGGTCGTGGATGGTAGAGGATCGGGCGGCCGGGGCGGGTTCAGGCGAGCGCCTGCCGGTGCAGCGCCATGCGGGCGACGGTGAGGGCGGCGTTGCGGCCCTGGTCGCGCTTGTCGCCGCCGGCGCGGGCCAGCGCCTGGTCCATGTTGTCGCAGGTGATGACGCCGAAGGCGCAGGGCACGCCGGTCGCCAGCTGCACGTCCTGGATCCCGCGCGCCGACTCGGCGCAGACGAAGTCGAAGTGATCGGTCTCGCCGCGGACGACGACGCCGAGGCAGGCGACGCCGGCGTACTCGCCGGTTTCCGCGAACAGCTTGGCGGCGAAGGGCAGCTCGTAGGCGCCGGGGACCGAGAGCTCGCTGACCCTCTCGCCCGCGACCCCGGCCAGGGCGAACCCCTGGCGGGCGCCGGCGACCAGCCGGTTCGCGAGGTCCTCGTAGAAGCGGCCGACGCAGACGGCGAACCGGAGCTCGCCGAGCCGGGCCCGCTCGTCGGCGTCGAAGCGCTCGAGGAACTCGCCTTCGGCCTCAGCCATCCCCGCCGCCCCGCGCGTCACGCTCCTCCTCGTCGTGGAGCATCTCCTCGTCGAACGCCAGGCCCTGGTGGTGCAGCGAGTGGCCGAGCTTGTCGCGCTTGGCGCGCAGGTAGGCCTCGTTGTGGGCGTTGGGCTGGAACTCGATCGGCACCTGCTCGGTGACCGAGAGGCCGTAGCCCTCGAGGCCGACGATCTTTTTCGGGTTGTTGGTGAGGATGCGGATGCTGGAGAGACCGAGGTCGCCGAGGATCTGGGCCCCGATGCCGTAGTCGCGCAGGTCGGCGGGCAGGCCGAGCTTGAGGTTGGCCTCGACCGTGTCGGCCCCCTCCTCCTGCAGCTTGTAGGCGCGCAGCTTGTTGAGCAGGCCGATCCCGCGACCCTCCTGCGAGAGGTAGAGCAGGACGCCACGGCCCTCGGCCTCGATCTGGGAGAGCGCCGCCTCGAGCTGCTCGCCGCAGTCGCAGCGCAGGCTGTGGAAGACGTCGCCGGTGAGGCACTCGGAGTGGACCCGGACGAGCACGTCCTCGACTCCGTCGACCTCGCCCTTGACCATCGCCACGTGGTGTTTGTCGTCGACCAGCGAGCGGTAGCCGACCGCCGTGAAGTCGCCGAACGCGGTCGGCAGCCCGGTGGCGACGACGCGCTCGACCAGTTTCTCGGTGCGGCGCCGGTAGGCGATCAGGTCGGCGACGGTGACCATCTTCAGCCCGTGCCTGCGGCAGTAGGGGACCAGGTCGGGGACCCGGGCCATCGTGCCGTCGTCGTTCATCACCTCGCAGATCACCCCGGCGGGGATCAGGCCGGCGAGGCGGGCGAGGTCGACGCTGGCCTCGGTGTGGCCGGTGCGCTCCAGGACGCCGCCGTCTTTGGCCCGCAGCGGGAACATGTGGCCGGGGACGACGATGTCGCGCGGGCCGGAGCCGGGGTCGATCGCGACCTGGATCGTGTGGGCGCGGTCGTGGGCGGAGATCCCGGTGCTGACCCCACCGGCGGCCTCGATCGTCACCGTGAAGGCGGTCTGCAGCGGCGCCTCGTTCTTCGCCGACATCAGGTTGAGGCCCAGCTTCTCGCAGCGCTCGGCGGTCAGCGCCAGGCAGATCAGGCCGCGCGCCTCCTTGGCCATGAAGTTGACCGCCTCCGGGGTCGCGAACTGCGCCGCCATCACCAGGTCGCCCTCGTTCTCGCGGTCCTCGCCGTCGCAGACGACGACCATGCGACCGCGGCGGATTTCGTCGATCGCCTCCTCGATCGTCGCGAAGGGGCTCTCCCCCGCCTCGCCGGCGCCCGCTTTCCCTTGCGTCTCCGTCATCTCGCTCAAGCTCGGTCCTTTCCGGCGAACGGCGCCGCCATGCGCTCAACGTACTTGGCCACCACGTCGCTCTCGACGTTAACTCTGTCACCTCGACCGACTCGACCGAGGTTGGTCCGCTGCAGGGTCTCGGGGATCAGGGAAACGGCAACCCAAGACTCGCCCAAATCGGCGATCGTCAGGCTCACCCCGCTGAGTGCGATCGAGCCCTTGTCGATCGCGTAGCGCAGCAGCTCCGCGGGCAGCTCGACGCGGACGCGGCGGGCGAAGCCGTCGTCGGCGACCTCGCGGACGGTGCCGACCCCGTCGACGTGCCCCTGGACGATGTGGCCGCCGAGCCGGTCGCTCGCGCGCAGCGCCAGCTCGAGGTTGACGGCGGCGCCGGCCTCCAGGTCGCCCAGCGCGGTGACCCGCAGGGTCTGGTTCATCGCCTCGGTCTCGAAGGCGGTGTCGCCGGTGGCGGTGGCGGTGAGGCAGATGCCGTTCACGGCGACCGAGTCGCCGAGGGCGATCTCGGGGGCGAGCTTGGTCGCGATGCGCAGGCGGGCGCCGTCGTTTCCCGAGTCGACGGATTCGACGGTGCCTACGTCTTGGATCAGGCCGGTGAACAACTCACCATTCCTTGAAGGTCGCGGTCACCAGGACATCGTCGCCTACCTGGTCATGGGACGACGCGAGGGCGCTCCGGCGCGCGGGTCCTGCCCCCGGGGGAGGGGCCTGCGGGCGGGCAGGTTTGTCCGTTCTCGGCTCCTCCCCCGGGGTCACCCGCGCGAGGGGCGCCTCCGGCTGACCCAGGAGCACGGGGGCGATGAAGGTCTTGGAGGCGTCGACCTGGTCGGCGGTGAGGAAGCTTGCGGCTAGGGACCGGCCTCCCTCGAGGAAGAGAGAGGTGACGTTGCGGTCGCCGAGGGCTCGCAGGGCGGCGGTGACCCGCTCGCTCGGGCTCGAGCCGCCGATCGTGAGGATCTCCGCCCCTGCCCCCTCCAGGGCCCGAGTGCGGGACCGGGGGGCGTCGAGGCTGGCGACTACGAGGACCGGGGAGACGTCGAGGGTCTGGAGGAGCTGGGAATCCAGGGGGAGGCGGGCCCGGGAGTCGAAGACGACTCGCAGGGGCTGGCGAGGGTCGTCGACCCCCTCGGGACGGGCGGTGAGCAGCGGGTCGTCGGCCAGGGCGGTGCCGATGCCCACGGCGATCGCGTCGGACTCGGCGCGCCAGCGGTGGACCAGGGCGCGGCTCTCGGCGCCGGAGATCCAGGGGCTGTCCCCGGGCGCGGTGCGGGTCTGGCCGTCGAGCGACATCGCCAGCTTCAGGGTGACCAGCGGCAGGCCGGTGCGGGCGTGCTTGCGAAAGGGCTGGTTGAGGCGGCGCGCCGCGGCGGCTTCGGCGCCGGCGGCGAGAACGACGTCGACGCCGCCGTCGCGGAGGATCCCCGGGCCGCGCCCGGCGGCCTTCTCGCTCGGGTCCTCGGAGCCGATCACGACGCGGCCGATCCCGGCCGCGAGGATCGCCTCGACGCAGGGCGGCTGGCGGCCGTGGTGGGCGCACGGCTCCAGGGTCACGTACATCGTCGCCCCGCGCGCGTCCTCGCCCCGCTTCTCGGCGTCGGCGAGCGCAGCCCGCTCTGCATGCAGATCGCCGAGGCGGGCATGGAAGCCCTCGCCGATAACCTCTCCGCGCTGAACCACCACCGCGCCGACCAGCGGATTCGGGCTGACCCTCCCCCGCCCGCCCTCCGCAAGCTCAAGCGCACGCCTGAGGTGCTCCTCGTCCACGCTTGTCACTTGCGAACTCATGAAGCCATTGACTGACTGGTCAATCAACGACGATTCTACTCCCCGCGCGCCGGGGTGGCCAATACCCTGATCCACCAGCCCATCGTGAAACTGATCATCCAGATCCCCTGCCTCAACGAGGAGGCAACGCTGCCGGCGACGATCGCCGACCTGCCGCGCCAGGTCGACGGGTTCGACGCGGTCGAGCTGCTGGTCGTCGACGACGGGTCGACCGACCGCACGGTCGCCGTCGCCCGCGAATGCGGCGTCGACCACATCGTGCGCTTGACCAACAACAAGGGCCTCGCGGCCGGCTTCCAGGCCGGGCTCGACGCCTGCCTGAAGCTCGGCGCCGACGTCGTCGTCAACACCGACGCCGACAACCAGTACAGCGGCGCCGATGTGCCGAAGCTCCTGGCGCCGATTCTCGCCGGCGAGGCCGACATGGTGGTCGGCGACCGCCAGGTCTCGACGATCGAGCACTTCTCCGGCTCGAAGAAGGGGCTGCAGCGGCTCGGCAGCTGGGTCGTGCGGGGGATCTCGGGGACCGAGGTCACCGACACCACCTCCGGCTTCCGCGCCTACAACCGCGAGGCGGCGCTGCAGCTGCTGGTCGTCGACAACTACACCTACACGCTGGAGAGCCTGGTCCAGGCCGGCAAGATGCTGGTCGCGATCGGCGAGGTCCCGGTCGCCACCAACCCGAAGACGCGCGAGTCGCGCCTGTTCGGCTCGACCGGCTCCTACGTGCGCCGCAACGGCAGCGCGCTGCTGCGGATCTGGGCCCGGTACGAGCCGCTGCGCGCCTTCCTCGCCGCCTCGGCGGTGATGGCGGTGCTCGCCTTCGCCGCCTGGCTGCCGTTCCTGATCGACTGGATCTTCAACGGCGACTCGACCGGCCACATCCAGTCGCTGATCCTCGGCGCCGTGCTCTTCATCGCCGCCGTGCAGCTGTTCGCGCTCGGCGTGATCGGCGACCTGCTCGCCGGCCAGCGGGTGATGACCCAGCGCGTCTTCGAGCGGGTGCGGCGGGTCGAGCTGGCGCTCGGGGTCGAGCCCTCCCACTACGAACCGGGCGCCGGCGAGCCCGCCGCGAAGGACGCCGAGTGAGCGCCGCAGCGGGCGAGGGCCGCCCCGGCGCGGGCGCCAAACCGGCGAGCTCCGCCGACTACGGCAAAACCGCGAGCTTCCTCGCGGTCGGCGTCGGGCTGACCGGGGTCATCACCTACGCCTACTTCCTGATCGCCTCGCACGTCCTCTCCAGACACGACTACGGGCAGATCGCGTTCCTCTGGTCGGCGGTCTTCGTCACGATCTCGACCCTCTACCGGCCGATCGAACAGCTGCTCTCGCGCCACATCTCCGAACGGCGGGTGAAGGGCGAGCAGATCGGCCAGCCGATGCGGGTCGCGGCGACGATCCAGCTCGGGCTCTCGCTGACCTTCGCGGTGCTGGCGCTCGCCCTGCGCGGTCCGATCCAGGACGACCTGCTGAGCGGCAACGAACCGCTCTACTGGGTCTTCTTCACCTCGGTCCTCTTCTACGCGGCCAGCTACTTCGCCCGCGGCTTCCTCGCCGGCGAGCAGCGCTTCGGCCTCTTCGTCGCCCTGATCCTCTCCGAATCGTGCTTCCGCACGATCTTCGCGGTGATGGTCGCGATCGGCATCCTCAGCGGCCAGTCGGCGGTCGCGATCGGGATCACCGCGGCACCGGCCCTCTCGCTCCTGGTCGTGCCGTTCGCCTTCGCCAGGCGTGCCCAGAGAGAGCGGGAGAGTCAGGTCCAGGGTGCGCCCGGCACGCCGGGCCGCGAGGCCGAGGATGCGCCGGCCGAGAACTTCTCCCTCGCCCACGGCGGCGGCTTCGCGGCGGCCGTCCTGCTGATCATGTTCAGCGAACAGGCCTTCCTCAACGCCGGACCGCTCGTGATCCGCGGCCTGCAGGACGCCACCGCCGCCGGCTTCATCTTCAACGTGCTGATGCTGGCGCGGGCGCCGCTGCAGCTCTTCCAGTCGGTCTCGACCAGCATCCTCCCCCACCTCACCACCCTGCACGCCGCCCGCAACGAGGAGAGCGAGCGCCAGTTCCAACACACGGTGCGGATGGTCCTGCTCGGGATCGCCGCCTTCACCGTGCTGGTCGTGGTCGTCGTCCTGATCGCTGGACCGACGCTGATGCAGATCGCGTTCTCGAAGAAGTTCAGCTACGACCGCGAGGGCCTGCTGCTGGTCTCGCTCGGGATGGGGCTCTACCTCTCCTCGGTCACCGTCAACCAGGCCTGCATCGCCCAGGGCCAGGTGCGGCGCGCGGCGGTGCGCTGGATCGCCTGCGCCGTCGCCTTCATCGCCTGGAACTTCATCCCGCTGGTCAGCGACGAGTTCCGCCGGGTCGAGTTCGGCTTCCTGCTCGCCGCCGGGCTGCTCTTCGCGCTGCTCTACTGGGTCTACCGCCGGCCGCACGAGCGTCCCGAGGACGTCCCCGGGCCGGGTTCGGGCGAGGAGCTCGAGGCGCGGCTGGCGATGCTCGACGAGCAGGTCTGAGCGCTCTTCGAGCGCGGTCGTTAGGTTCCGCACGATGGGCGGACACGATGCCGAGCTGATCCTGATCGCCGGGATCCTGCTCGCCGCCGGGATCGCGGGCGCCCTGCTCGCCGACCGGATGCGGATCCCGGGTCTGCTGCTCTTCCTCGGCCTCGGCATGCTGGCCGGCTCGGAAGGGATCGGCGGGATCGAATTCGACGACGCCGAGCTGGCGCGGACGCTGGGAACCGCGGCGCTGGTCCTGATCCTGTTCGAGGGCGGGCTGACCGCCGGCTGGCGGGAGATCCGGCCGGTGCTGGGCACGGCCGCCTCGCTGGCGACGCTCGGCACGCTGCTGACCGCGCTGATCGCCGGCGCCGCGGCGAAGTTCATCTTCGACCTGACGCTGCTGGAAGGGATGCTGGTCGGCGCCGCCGTCGCCGCCACCGATTCGGCCGCGATCTTCGCCGTCCTGCGCCGCTCGACGGTCGAGAAAAGGCTCGCCCGCTCGCTCGAGGGCGAGTCGGGGATGAACGACCCGGTGGCGCTGCTGCTGGTGATCGGGTTCATCGAATGGATCCAGGACCCGGCCTTCGGGCTCGCCGACATGGCCGGCCTGCTGGCCCTGAAACTGGCGCTGGGGGCGGCGATCGGCCTCGGCTTCGGCTGGCTGGCGACGCAGGCGCTGGAGCGGGTGCCGCTGCCCTCCGACGGGATCTACCCGGTGGCGACGCTGGCGGTCGCCGGCCTCTCCTACGGTGTCGCCGAGATCGCCCACGGCTCCGGCTTCCTCGCCGTCTACCTGACCGCGCTGGCGCTCGGCACCGCGCCGATCCCGGCCAAGCGGACGCTGACCAGCTTCCACGAGGGGCTCGGCTGGATCTCGCAGATCTCGCTCTTCATCCTGCTCGGGCTGCTGGTCTTCCCCAGTCACCTGATCGAAGTCGGCGGCGAAGCGCTGGCGCTCTCGGCGCTGCTGATCCTGGTGGCGCGGCCGCTGGCGACCTTCGCGGCGACGGCGCTCTCGCCGTTCGGCATGCGGGAGCGGCTGCTGCTCGGCTGGGCCGGGCTGCGCGGGGCGACGCCGATCTGGCTCGCCACCTTCCCGGTCGTCGCCGGGATCGGCGCCGGCGAAGAGATCTTCGCGATCGTCTTCTTCGTCGTCGTCAGCTCGACCCTGGTGCAGGGAGCGAGCTTCGAGCCGCTGGCGGGGCGGCTGGGGCTGACCACCGACGTGCCGGCACTGCCGCGCCGCCTGCTCGAGTCGGGGCGGATCCGGGAGATGGGCGGCGACGTGATCCTCTTCCGCCTGCCCGAGGGCGCGGCGGCGAGCGGCTTCCGGGTGCGCGAGCTGCAGCTGCCGCGCGAGGCGCTGGTCAACGTGATCGTCCGCGACGGCAACGCGATCCCGCCCCGCGGCTCGACCGAGCTCTGCGACGGGGACGAGCTGCACATCCTCGTCCGCGGCGAGCTGCGCGACGAGGTCGAGGCGCTGACCGACGTCTGGACCAAGGGGCCGATCGGCAAGCCGGCGCCGCCGCCCCTGCCCCGCCGCGCCGCCTCCCAGGTCTTCACCGTGCGACCGGAGCGCGCCGCCGACGACCTCGAGGCGCTGGCCGAGATCGACGGCATCCCGGTGCTGGCGGTGCTGCGCAGCCGCGAGGAGACCGGGGCGGCGATGGTCGCGCTCGCCGACGGCCGCTACGCGGTGACCGGCGCCGGCCTGGTCGCCCTCGGCGGCCGCCGGGCGCTGGCCGAGTGGTGCGAGGAGCGCGCCGAGCGGCCCGAGGTGGACGCCGCGGAGCGCGCCTGGTGGCAGGAGGTCACCGGTGCCCTGATAGCGAGGGGCTGAAGGAGGCCGCGGCGCAGGTCCACGCGGACCACAGGCAAACCTCGCTCAGATGGCCCCGGCGGCCTTGACGATGGCTTGGTAGGCCTGGGCGGGGTCCGGCGCGCCGAAGATCGCCGAGCCGGCGACGAAGAGGGAGGCGCCGGCGGCGGCGATCGGGCCGGCGGTCTCGGCGTCGATCCCGCCGTCGACCTCGATCTTCGCTTTGCCGACCAGCGGTGCCAGGCGTTCGACCTTGCCGGGCGAGCTGGGGATGAACGACTGCCCGCCCCAGCCCGGGTTGACGCTCATGCAGAGGACGAGGTCGGCGCAGTCGCGCAGCTCGCTGACCGCCTCGACCGGGGTGCCGGGGTTGATCGCGACCCCGGCCAGGCAGCCGAGCTCGCGGATCGCGTGCAGGGTGCGGTTGGCGTGCGGGGTCGCCTCCTCGTGGAAGGTGATCGAGTCGGCGCCGGCCTTGGCGAACTCCTCGACCTGGCGCTCGGGCGCCTCGATCATCAGGTGGACGTCGATGCCGCCGCCGGCATCGTGCACCTGGTCGGCGATGTCGGCGAGGACCAGCGGCCCGATCGTGATCGGCGGCACGAAATGGCCGTCCATCACGTCGAAGTGGATCACCCGGGCGCCGGCGTCCATCACCTCCTCGACCTCGGCACCGAGCCTGCCGAAGTCGGCGGAGAGGATCGACGGCGCCACCCGCCGCGCCTGCACCAGCTCGAACATCCGCTCGCTCATCGCCGCAAACCTAGCCCTTCAGCCGGTCAGGCCGCGCGCAGCATCGACGCGCCGCAGGACTGGCACTGCAGGTCCTCGGTCTGGCTCATGCGGGCGATCGTGCCGTGGGCGCCGCAGTTCGGGCACTGGGAGACGAGTTCGAAGCGGCTGAGGCAGTTGACGCAGCGCAGGCGGCCGGGCAGCTGGGTCGGGCGCAGCCAGGGCTCCCCACAGTTGGGGCAGGGCGCGCGGTTGAGCACGCTGCCGGCGCCGAAGCCGGGTTCCGGTGAGTCGCTCATGGACTAATCATTGCGTTTCAGTCGGGCGACGAAGAACCCGGTGGTGCCGTCGCGATCCGGGCGCAGCTGCAGGCAGCGGCCGTCGTGGGGCGAGGCGAGCGCCGGGGCGAGGGCGCCGAGATCGTCGAGGACGAGTGCCGGGACGCCTTCGGCGCCGGCGCCGTCGAGCAGCGCCGCGACCTGGTCCTCGTTCTCACGGCGCGAGATCGTGCAGGTCGCGTAGACCAGGGTGCCGGCCGGGCCGAGCAGGCGCGCCGCCTGGCGCAGCGCCGCCGCCTGGACCTCGGCGAGGCGGGCGATCGTCTTCGGGCTCTTGCGCCAGCGGGCGTCGGGACGCGAGGCGAGGGCACCGAGGTCCGAGCAGGGCGCGTCGAGCAGGACGCGGTCGAAGCGCGGCTCGAGGCCGCTCAGCGCGGTCGCGTCGGCCTCGACCACGGTGACTCCGTGCAGGCGCAGGCGCTCGGCCTGGGCGGCGACCTCGCGGGCGCGCTCGGGGTCGCGCTCGACCGAGATCACCTGGCCCGTGGGGCCGAGCCGGGCGGCGATCTGGCCGGTCTTGATCCCGGGCCCGGCGCAGAGGTCGAGGACGTGCTCGCCGGGCCGCGGGTCGAGGATCTCGACCACGGCCGCAGAGCCGCGGCTCTGCGGCGTCAGGCGCCCGGCGGCAACCAGCTCCGCCGCCACCGGGCCGGTGCGGCCGGTGACGACGATCTCCTCCGGCGCCGCCAGCGGCCAGCCGCCCGCGGCGGGCGCGGCGTCGACGCCGGCCTCGCGCAGCGCCGCCAGCGCCGCCTCGCGGCCATCGTCGGCGCGGAACGCGGTCTCGCCCGGCTCGTTGCCGGCGGCGAGCAGCTCCCGCGCATCCTCCGCGCCGAGCTCCTCCCACCACATCCGCGCCAACCACTCCGGCGCCGAGTGGGCGACCGCGGCGGCGGCCGGCGTCGAGTCGTCGGCGAGGCGCGCCCGCAGCCGCTCGCGTTCGCGCGCCGCCCGGCGCAGCACCGCGTTGACGAAGCCGGCGGCGTGGCCGGCGCCGGCCGCCTTGACCAGCTCCACCGCCTGGTCGACGGCGGCGTGGTCGGGGACCGCGTCGGCGCAGATCAGCTCGTAGAAGCCGAGGCGCAGGGCGGCGAGGACCGGCGGGTCGAGCAGCCGGGTCGAGCGCCCGGCCAGCTCCTCGACCGTCGCGTCGGCGCTGCCGCGGCGCTGCACGGCGCCGAAGGCGAGCCGCTGCGCCTGCGCCCGCTCGCGGCCGGCGAGGCCGCGCCGCTCGGCCTCCTCGCGGAATGCGCGCTCGGTGTGGGCGCCCTGCTCGAAGGTCTCCCGCAGGACGGCGAAGGCGAGCGATCGCGCCGGCGCGATCTTGGCGGCGGCGGTCACGAGAGCCGCGGCAGCGGGTGACCGCGGAGGAAGGCGTCGGTCGGCATCGGCTTGCCCCCCGGCGGCTGCACGACCTCGAGCCGCAGCGCGCCGGCGGCGCAGCCGACGAGGATCGCGTCGCCCTCGGCCCACACCTCGCCCGGCGCCGGGCCGGCCTCGACGGCGCGGGCGCGGCGGACCCCGAGGCGCTCGCCGCCGCCGGTCTCCAGGTAGGCGCCGACGTGCGGGGTCAGCGCCCGCACCTTGGCCGCCAGCTCGCTCGCCGGCCGCTCGGGGTCGAGGCGGCGCTCGGCGGGCTCGATCTTCTCAGCGTAGGTGGCCGCCGCCTCGTCCTGCTCGGCGAACTCGAGGTCGCCGGCAGCGGCCGCGTCGAGCGCGCGGACGAGCAGCTCGCCGCCACGCTCGGCCAGCGCCCCGGCCAGCGCCTCGTAGTCGTCCTCGGGGCCGATCGGGACCTCCTCGCAGAGCGCCACGGGACCCGAGTCGAGCCCGGCGGTGAGGCGCATCACGCAGACGCCGGTGCGCTCGTCCCCGGCCATGATCGCCCGCTCGATCGGCGCCGCGCCGCGCCAGCGGGGCAGCAGCGAGGGATGGACGTTGAGCAGCTCGAACTCGCCGAGCAGCGGCTCGCGGATCAGCTGGCCGAAGGCGCAGACGACGAGGGCCTCGGGCGCGGCGGCGCGAATCCGCCGCAGCGCCTCGCCTTCGTTCACGTTCGCGCTCTGGCAGAGGTCGAGGCCGAGCTCGGCGGCGGCGCTCGCCGCCGGCGGCGGCTGCTCGCGGCGGCCGCGCCCGCGGCGCCGGTCGGGCGGGGTGAGCACGAGCTGCGGGCGGTGCGGGGAGTCGGCCAGGCGCCGCAGGACGGTCGCCGCGAACTCGGAGGTGCCGAGATAGACGGTTCTCACTCGACGGTGCGCGGCTCGCGGAACTCGCCCTCCGCGTCGCCGAGCTCGCCGCCCTCGTGCGGCGGGTGGTAAGTCCCGCCTTCGCGCAGCGCCCGCAGCGCGCCCTTGCGCTGGGCGCGGACGGTGCGGTCGAGGATCAGGACGCCGTCGAGGTGGTCGATCTCGTGCTGCAGGACGCGCGCCTCGAGCCCCGAGGCTTCGATCGTGATCCGCTCGCCCTCGGCGTCGAAGCCGCCGACGCGGGCGTGCAGCGGGCGCTCGACGTCGACCGAGATGCCGGGCAGGCTGAGGCAGCCCTCCTCGGCGACGACGAGCTCGTCGGAGAGCCACTCGAACTCCGGGTTGACGAGCCCGGTCGGCTCGCCGTCGGACCCGACCTGGAAGACGAGCACCCGGCGCAGCACGCCGAGCTGGGTGGCAGCGAGGCCGACGCCGAGCCCGTCGCGCATGATCGTCGCCATCCGCTCGACCTCGGCGCGCAGCTCGGGGCCGAAGCCGGTGACCGGCGAGGCCTTGCTCTTCAGCACCGGGTCGCCGAACTTGACGACGTGGGCGAGCGCCGCTTCACGCCGCTGCAGCAGCTCGGCTTCGAACCGCTCGCGCTCTCCCTCCTCCCGCGCGGCCCCGGTGTCGACCCGATCGCTCATGGGGTTTGAGTCTATGCGCTGTCGCCGGGGCCCGGTCTCCGCGAAGATGCGGCGATGACCCCGGCAGAGCCCTTCATCCGGTCGATCGAGGTGCCGCCGGCCGGGGACGGCGACGCTGATCGAGGCGCTCGCGGTCGCCGCCGGGCTCAATCCGGAGGGCGGCTCGAGCAACTTCGGCCACGCGACCCGCGAATCCCACTCAGAGCTGTGGCGCTCACTGCGGCTGGTCCGCGGCGCGCGCCGCCCGCGGACCGACTTCTTCCTCCGCGCCGAGAGCCTATTCACCGCGGCGACCTACCTCGACGAGCTGGACAAAGTGCCGGGCGGTGACGCGCTGGCCCCGTGCTCGCCTACGCCGGGGCGACGATCTACGAGTGCGGCGCGGACGGCCTGCGGCGGATCGAGTTCGAGGAAGCCGAGCCGGTTCGTCTTACCCGCAGCTTCCTCGACTCTCCCGACCGCTTCCTGCACAGCCTGCTGGCCGACTGAGCGCTCCCTACTGCGGGTCGACGTCGACGCCGATCGCGACCTCGCGCAGGGTGCGGTCGGCGGCGCGGGCCTCGACCGCGGCACGGACGGCGGCGATCGTGCCCTCGCGGTCGTCGGCCTTGATCAGGATGCGGCGGCGGTGCCGGTTGCGGACCCGGAACATCGGGGCCGGACCGAGCAGCTCGCTGCCGTCGGGGAGCGAGCGGCGCAGCTCGGCGGCGAGCGCGGCGGCGGCGGTCTCGACCCGGGCCTCGTGCTCGGAGGCGAAGTTGAGCCGGGCAAGGTGGGAGAAGGGCGGGTAGTGGAGCCGGCGGCGGCGCTCGAGCTCGCCGGCGAGGAAGCCGGCCGAGTCGTGGCGGGCGGCGTGCTCGATGCTCGCCGCCCCCGGCGCCAGGGTCTGGACGATCACCTCTCCCCCGGCCTCGCCGCGGCCGGAGCGGCCGGCCAGCTGGGCGACCATCGCGAAGGTCCGCTCCTCGGCGCGGAAGTCGGGGAAGCGCAGGGTCGCGTCGGCGTCGAGGATCGCGCTCAGCGTCACCTCGGGGAAGTCGTGCCCCTTGGCGACCATCTGGGTGCCGACCAGGACGGCGCTCGGCGCCTCGCCGAAGCGGGCGAGGATGCGGGCGTGGGCGCCGCGCCCGGCGGCGGTGTCGGAATCGAGGCGGAGGACCGGCATCGGCGCCAGTCGCTCGCTGAGCAGCGCCTCGACCCGCTCGGTGCCGGCGCCGGCCTGGGAGAGCGTGGTCGAGCCGCACTCCGGGCAGGCGCGCGGCGCCGGCTCGGCGTGCGCGCAGTGGTGGCAGACGAGGCGGCCGCTGTGGCGGTGGACGATCAGCGAGACGTCGCAGTTGGGGCAGCTCCAGTGATGCCCGCAGGAGCGGCAGGTCAGCCAGGGCGCGAAGCCGCGGCGGTTGATCATCACGATCGCCTTGGCACCGGCGGCGCGGACCGCCTCCAGCTGCTCCCAGGTGCGCTGGTGCAGCGGCCCCGAGCGCGGGTCCGCCTCGCGCATGTCGACCAGCTCGACCGGCGGCAGGCGCCGGCCGTCGACCCGGTTGGGCAGCTGCAGCCGCGGCAGCGCCAGCCACGACTCCGGCCGCGGCGTCGCGGTGCCGGCGACGAGGACGGCGCCGGCGCTCTCGGCGCGGCGGGCGGCGACGGCGCGGGCGTCGTAGGTCGGGTCCCCCTCCTGCTTGTAGGCGGGGTCGTGCTCCTCGTCGACGACGATCAGGCCGAGGTCGCGGACCGGGGCGAAGACGGCCGAGCGGGGGCCGACGCAGACGCTCGCCTCGCCGCTGCGCAGGCGCTGCCACTCGTCGAAGCGCTCGCCGGCGGAGAGCGCCGAGTGCAGCACGGCGAAGCGGTCGCCGAGCCGGGCGCGGAAGCGCGAGACCGCCTGCGGCGCGAGACCGATCTCGGGAACGAGGACGATCGCGCCCCGCCCCCGCGCCAGCGCCGCCTCCACCGCCGCCAGATAGACCTCCGTCTTCCCCGACCCCGTAACGCCATGCAGCAGCACCCCCCCTCCCTCCGCCGACGGGCCGATTTCCTGGGCTACGCCCGGGTTTTCGGCCCGTCGGCCCCCCGTCTCGGCGTCTAGGCGGGCGACTATGGCTTCTACGGCGCGCTGCTGCTCGGGGAGGAGGCGGGGGCGCTCGGCGGGGGCGGCGAGGCCGGGGGCGGCCGGGGCGCGGCGTCGGCGAGAGTCGCGGGTCGCGACCAGGCCGCGGCGCTCGAGCCGGCGCAGGGTGGCGCGGTCCGAGCCGACCGCGGCGGCGAGCTCGGGCGCCGACATCTCGCCCTCGCGCAGCGCCTCGAGCACCGCCCGCTGCTTCACCCCGAGCCGCTCGCCGCCGCTCAGCGCCGCCTCGCCGGCAGGCAGGATCTCCGCCCGCAGCTCGACCTTGGCGCGGACGGCGCGGCCGCCGGCGCCGGTCCCGGTGCCGGGCGGCAGGACCAGCGCCAGCCCACGCGAGGGCGTCGAGCAGTACTCGCGGGCCACCCAGAGCCCGAGCTCGACCAGCTCCGGCGGAGCGCCGGCCTCGAGCGCCTCGATCGGCTCGGCGAGCCGCTCGGGCGGCAGCTCGGAGGTCTCGGCGGTGTCGACGACGACGCCGAGCAGGCGGCGCGGCCCGAAGGGGACGCGGACGACGCTGCCGACCTCGAGCCCCTCCATCGCCTCCGGCCGGCGGTAGTCGAAGGGGCCGCGCAGAGCGCGGGCGGTGGTCAGCGGCTCGACCTTGAGGATGCTCACCGGGCGAGGGTATGCCGCGGCGGGGACGGCGCGCGCGGCGGCTCCACGCCGTGGCGGACGCCGGCCACGAGGCTGGCGGCGGGCTGTCCCAGGACTTATGCTGCCGCCCGTGAGCCTCAACCTCCACGCCGGGGAGCAGGTGATCTTCCAGGGCCACCCTTCCTGGCGAGCGATCCTCGGCTTCTACCTGAAAGGCCTGCTGATCGCGGTCGTCCTCGGCGTCATCGCCAAGCTGGTCGACGGCAACCTCAGCGCCTTCGTCGTGATCGTCGTCGTCCTCGGGCTGACCGTGCTGGTCGGCTTCGTCAAACGGGTGGCGACGACGTACACGATCACCAACCGTCGCCTCAACATCAAACGCGGGATCGTCTCGCGGGAGATCCAGGAGACGCGCCTGGAGCGGGTCCAAAACGTCAACTACAAGCAGTCGGTCTACCAGCGGATCATGCAGATCGGCGACGTCGACTTCGACACCGCCGCGACCGACGACTACAACTTCGTCTTCTACGGCGTCGCCGATCCCGGCGAGGTCGTCCACCGCGTCGACCAGGCGACCGGCGTGACCTCGGCCGGGCCGCACGGCCTCGGCGAGCCCCAGCCGCCGAGCCGCGAGGAGTCCTCGTAGGGCGAGCGCCGCCGCGCTCCGGCTCGGCTCAGTAGCGCGGCAGGGCGAGCAGGTCGTCGGAGGGGATGCCGTCGGCGTAGGTGCGCAGGTACGGCGGCTCGGCGTGGACGACGCGCACTTCGACGTCGTTGCCGGCACCGTCGCGGACGTGCGCGAAACCTTGTTTCGCGCCGATCCACTCGACCATCTCCTCGACCGTCGATTCACCGGTCTCGGGGCTGCTCTGCATCTCCCATTTCATGCTCGCGATGTGGCCGTGGTGCCTTCCGGACGGCTCCATGTGGACTGCGGTGATGTAGATCATCGGCCCAGGCTATGAGCCGAGATCTACACCGCAATACCTAAAACATAAAGAACCGCTGAGTAGGAACTCGCGAGGTTCTCCCCCCGGGACCGGCTTACGTGCCAGCGTTGCCGGGCGCTACGCGGCGCTGGGGGCGGCGAGGCCGGCGGCGTCGCGGAGGGCGTCGGCGCGGTCGGTGGCCTCCCAGGTGAAGTCCGCGTCGTCGCGGCCGAAGTGGCCGTAGGCGGCCGTCTTCTGGAAGACCGGGCGATGCAGCTTGAGGTACTGGCGGAAGGCGCCGGGGCGCATGTCGAACTCCTCCTGGACCAGCTGGGAGATGCGGGAGTCCGGGATCGCGCCGGTGCCGAAGGTCTCGACCATCAGCGAGACCGGCTGGGCGACGCCGATCGCGTAGGCGACCTGGACCTCGCAGCGCTGGGCGAGCCCGGCGGCGACGACGTTCTTGGCCACGTAGCGGGCCGCGTAGGCGGCGGAGCGGTCGACCTTCGACGGGTCCTTGCCGGAGAAGGCGCCGCCGCCGTGGCGGGCCATGCCCCCGTAGGTGTCGACGATGATCTTGCGGCCGGTGAGGCCGGCGTCGCCGACCGGGCCGCCGATCACGAACTTGCCGGTCGGGTTGACCAGGAACTGCTCGCGCAGTTCGGCCTCGTCGTAGCGGCCGGGAACCTCGGCGGCGAGCACCGGGAGGACGACGTGCTCCCAGAGGTCGGGCTTGATCTGGGACTCCGACTCGACGTGCGGCGCGTGCTGGGTCGAGATCAGCAGTTTGTCGATCGAGACCGGCTTGCCCTCGGCGTAGCGGACCGAGACCTGGGTCTTGCCGTCGGGGCCCAGGTAGTCGAGGGTGCCGTCCTTGCGCACCGCCGCCAGCCGTTCGGCCAGCCGGTGGGCGATGTGGATCGGCATCGGCATCAGCGCCTCAGTCTCGTCGCTGGCGTAGCCGAACATCATCCCCTGGTCGCCCGCGCCGGCGACCAGCAGCTCGTCGTCGCCGACGCCGGAGCGGACCTCGTGCGAGGAGTCGACGCCCTGGGCGATGTCGGGGGACTGTTTGTCGAGCGCGACGAGGACGGAGATGTGGTCGCAGTTGTAGCCGTAGTCGCCGTGGTCGTAGCCGATCTCGCGGATCGTCTCGCGGACGATCTCGGGGATGTCGAGGTGGACATCGGTCGAGATCTCGCCGGAAACGACGGCCATGCCGGTGTTGACGAGCGTCTCGCAGGCCACCCGCCCTCCGGGATCCCCGGCGAGGACGGCGTCGAGGACTCCGTCGGAGATCTGGTCCGAGACCTTGTCGGGGTGACCCTCGGTCACGGACTCGGAGGTGAACAGGTACTCGTTCTCGGCAAGTGGCTTGGAAATTGGCATGCGCGGAAGCCTAAAGGAATCGTCCGGGGCTCCCGGATCAGCGCCGCCGAGCCCGGATCGGCCCCGGTCTGCCCCGGGTCAGGCCTCGCGACCGCGGTAGCCGGACCTGGGGACGAAGTCGATCACCAGCGGCACCCCCTCCAGCTCGTAGGCCTCGCGCAGCCGGTTCTCGAGGTGGTAGGCCCAGTCGCGGGCGATCAGCTTGCGGTCGTTCACCTGGATCGCGATCCGCGGCGGCCGCTCGCCGACCTGCGCGGCGTAGAGCAGCTTCAGCCGGCGGCCGCGTTTGGCCGGCGGCGGCGTCCTGGCGACGACGTCGGCGACGAGGCGGTTCAGCTCCGAGGTCGGGATCCGCTCGGCGCGGCGGTCGGCCAGCGCCACCGCCCGCGGCAGCAGGCTGGCGACGTTGCGCCCCCGGGTCGCCGAGCAGGTGATCACCGCCGGGCGCAGCCGCAGCTTGCGCTCGACCCGGGCGCGGGCGTCGTCGATGTCGGTTGCGGTCACGTCCCACTTGTTGAGCGCCAGCAGGCAGGCGCAGCCGGCCTTCATCGCCAGCTCGGAGACGCGCAGGTCCTCCGCCGTCACCCCCTCGGCGGCGTCGCAGACGACGATCGCGACGTCGGCCCGCTCGACCGCGTGCTCGGAGCGCAGCTGCGCGTAGTAGTCGACGGTGCCGGCCACCTTCGAGCGCCGCCGCAGCCCGGCGGTGTCGACCAGGATCAGCCGCCGGCCGTCGACTTCCAGCTCGCTGTCGATCGCGTCGCGGGTGGTGCCGGCGCGGTCGGAGACGATCACCCGGTCGGAGCCGAGGAAGGCGTTGACCAGCGAGGACTTGCCGACGTTGGGGCGGCCGACGACGGCGACCCGGACCGCCTCCTCCGCCTCCTCCGGCCGCGGCTCGCGCTCGCCGAGGGCGGCGACGATCGCATCGAGCAGGTCGCCGGTGCCGACCCCGTGGGTGGCGGAGACGGCGTACGGCTCGCCGAGGCCGAGGCCGTGGAACTCGGCGGTGATCGCGTGGTCGTCGGGGCGGTCGGCCTTGTTGACCGCGACCAGGACCGGAACCGAGCCGCCGCGCAGCGTCCGCGCCAGCTCGGCGTCCCCGGCGCGCAGCCCGGCGCGGCCGTCGACCACCAGCACCACCGCGTCGGCCTCGGCGATCGCCAGCCGCGCCTGCGCCTGCACGTCGCGGGCCAGCTCGGCCTCGTCCTCGAGGTCGATGCCGCCGGTGTCGACCAGCTCGAAGGCGACCCCGTTCCACTCGGTGGCGAGCCGCTTGCGGTCGCGGGTGACGCCAGGCTCGGCCGCGGTCACCGCCTCCCGCCCGCCGACCAGCCGGTTGACCAGCGTGCTCTTGCCGACGTTGGGAAACCCCACGACCGCCACGGTCGGCAGCGGACTCACGACCCGCTCCTCTTGAGCTTTGTCACCCAGAGGGTTACAAAACTCAACAGGTGGGCGGGAGAACTCAACAGGTGGGCGGGAGAACGGGTCACGGCAGGTCCCGTTCGCGGGCTTGGGCTACTACGCGGGCCACTACTTCTTCGAGGCTGAGGCCGGTCGTGTCGAGCTCGACCGCGTCCGCGGCGGCGCGCAGGGCGCCGTGCTCGCGCTCGCGGTCGCGCGCGTCGCGGCGGCGCTGGGCGGCGAGCACCGACTCGACGTCCTCGCCTGTCTCGGCGGCGCGGCGGCGCGCCCGCTCCTCGTCGCTGGCGGTGAGGAAGACCTTGAGCGGCGCCTCGGGGCTGACCACGGTGCCGATGTCGCGCCCCTCGGCGACGTAGTCGCCGCCCGCGATCAGCGCCCGCTGGCGGGCGACCATCGCCTCGCGGACGCCGGCGTGGACGGAGACCCGCGAGGCGGCGGCGGTAACCGCCGGGGCGCGGATCGCCTCGCTGACGTCGACGTCGCCGAGCAGCACGCGGCGGCCGTCGAACTCGATCGCCAGGCCCCGCGCCAGCGCCGCCAGCGCCTCGCCGTCGTCGAGGTCGGCGCGCGCCTCGAGCGCCGCCAGCGCCACGCAGCGGTACATCGCCCCGGAGTCGAGGTAGGTGATGCCGAGCTCGGCGGCCACCGCGCGGGCGACGGAGGACTTGCCGGCCCCGGCCGGGCCGTCGATCGCGATCACCATGGGCGACAGTCTCCCCGGTTCCGCGCCTCGGCGGCCTGCAGGAAGCGATCCAGGCGCTCGTTGTAGGGGGCGCCGGCCTGGGGAATGTTGTGGCCCTTGCCCGCGATCGTCTCGCGCTCGGCCCCGAGCGCCCCGGCGACCGCGTCGCAGACCGCCTCGAAGACGTCGGAGTGGCCGCCGGAGACGACGAGCGCCGGGAAGCCCGCCTCCGCCAGCTCCCCCAGCGGGATCTCGGCCCGCCAGGGCGGGCGCTCGCGCATCACCATCTCCGCCCCCCGGCGCAGCTCCTCGGGCAGCTCCTCCGGCGTCTCCCGCACCGAGCCGGTGCCCTGCCTGAACATGCGCAGGAACTGCGCCGGCGAGATCTCCCCGGAGGCCGAGAACAGCGCCTCCCCGCCGGCGACCATCGCCTCCGCCTCCTCGCTCGCCGCCAGGCGCAGGGCGCCGGGCTCCGAGACGGTCAGCGAGCGCACCGCCTCGGGGCGCTGGGCGGCCGCCAGCAGCGCGATCACGGCGCCGTAGGAGTGCCCGACGAGGTGTGCCCCCTCGCCGAGCAATTCGGCGAACAGCGGCGCTTCGAGCTCGAAGTCGCCGCGCTCCAGGGGCGGGCTGGCGCCGAAGCCGGGGCGGTTGGCGAGCAGCAGGGTCCAGTCCCGGGCCAGCGGCAGCTGCCGCCGCCAGGACGCCTCGGCGCCGAGCACGCTGCCGTGAACGAAGAGGACTGGCGGCCCCTCGCCCTCCCTGACGACGTCCAGATCCGCCGCTCGCAGGCGCCGCGTCACCGCAGCAGCGCGCCGAGGTCGGACTCGAAGCCGGGATAGCTGACCGCGGCGGCGTCCATGCCGTCGACCGTGACGCCCTCGGCGCTGGCGAGACCGGCGACCGCGCCGAGCATCGCGATCCGGTGGTCGCCGTGGGAGGAGATCGTGCCGCCGCGCAGGCCACCGGTCCCGGCGACGAGCATCCCGTCGGCGGTCGGCTCGACCTCGCCGCCGAGCGCGCGCAGCGCCGCGGTCACGGTCTCGATCCGGTCGGACTCCTTGCGCCGCAGCTCCTCGGCATCGCGGATCGTCGTCTCGCCCTCGGCGAAGCAGGCGGCGAGCGCGACCAGCGGCAGCTCGTCGATCGCCAGCGGGATCTCGGCGCCGCCGACCTCGGTGCCGCGCAGCGGCGCCGAGCGCACGCGCAGGTCGGCGATCGGCTCGCCGCCTTCCTCGCGCTCGTTCTCCCTGTCGATCGCGGCGCCCATCCGCTCGAGGATCGAGAGCAGCCCGGTGCGGGTCGGGTTGACGCCGACGCCGAGCAGCTCGACCTCGCTCCCCGCGACCAGCGTCGCCGCGACGACGAAGAAGGCGGCAGAGGAGATGTCGGCGGGGACGACGATCGGGCCCGGTTCCAGCTCCTCGACCCCGGCGACGCTGACCGCCCGACCCTCGCTGCGAACCTCCGCCCCGGCGGCGCGCAGCATCCGCTCGGTGTGGTCGCGGCTCGGCGCCGGCTCGATCACGGTCGTCTCCCCCGCCGCCAGCAGCCCGGCGAACAGCAGGCAGGACTTGACCTGGGCGCTGGCGACCGGCATCTCGTACTCGATCCCGTGCAGCTCGGCGCCGCGGACCTGCAGCGGCGGCAGCCGGTCCTCGCGGGCGGCGAGGTCGGCGCCCATCTCGCGCAGCGGCGCCGCGATCCGGTCGACCGGGCGGCGGCGGATCGAGTCGTCGCCGTCGAGCGTCCAGCTCTCCCCCGCCTGCCCCGCCAGCCAGCCCGGCATCAGCCGCAGCAGGGTGCCGGCGTTGCCGACGTCGATCGTCGCCGGCCCGGCGCCGCGCAGGCCGACGCCACCGATCCGGAGGACCGGATCCGGATGACCCGCGGGGATTCGATCCGGGAAGCGAGAGGAGGCGCCAACCTTGACCGAGGAAACCGGATCCCGTCGCACGGTGGCCCCAACTGCCTCTATCGCGCCCAACGTCGAGCGCGTGTCCGCAGCATCGAGGAAACCCTCGATTTCGGTCTCCGTATCGTCCGGTCCCATCGCCGCGATCAATGCCGCCCGGTGGGAGATCGACTTATCGGAGGGCGGCCAAAGCGGTCCGCGCAGGGGTCCCGATCGCTGAAATTTCCGAGTGCTCATCGCCGCCGTTCTACTCGCCGTCGAGGACGGTGACCGCGTGGCCGAGGCCGCGCACCAGCTCCGCCGCCCGCGCCGCCTGCTCGGAGCCGGCGACCCAGAGGGTCACCGCGCCGGAGGTCATGTCGGGCGCCGGGTAGAGCGCCATGTCCTCGATGTTGACGCCGGCCTCGCCCAGCGCCAGCGCCAGCTCGGCGACGATCCCGGGCCGGTTGGCGACGATCGCCCGCAGCTCGTGCAGCGGCCCGGCGCCGCTCTCGGCGTCGACCAGGCGGTGGCGGTCCTCGCCGGCCGCCGCGTGCCAGGCGGCGATCGCCTCGCGGTCGCCGGCGCGGATCAGCGCCGCCGCCTCCACCAGCCGTGCCGCCACCGACTCGACCGAATCGGCGACCGCCTCGCGGTTGCTGGCGAAGATGTCGCCCCAGATCTCGGGGTTGGAGCCGGCGACGCGGGTCGCGTCGCGGAAGCTCGGGCCGATCTCCGGCAGGCGCTCGGTGCCCTCGGTCAGCGCCTGCGCCGCCTCGGCGGCGAGCGCGTTGGCGACCACGTGCGGCATGTGGCTGACGGTCGCCATCAGGCGATCGTGGGAGGCCGCCTCGATCGCCTGCGGCCGCGCCCCGAGCGCCGAGAGGAAGCGCTGCAGGCGGTCGTAGAGCAGGCCGCTGGAGCAGTCTGTCGGGGTGAGGAACCAGCGGGCCCCCTCGAACAGGTCCTCGCGCGCGTTCTCGACCCCGGCGGTCTCCGCCCCGGCCAGCGGGTGGCCGCCGATGAAGCGCTCGTCGGCGCCGCAGGCGGCGACCAGCTCGCCCTTGGTCGAGCCGACGTCGGTGACCACGGCGTCCGCGCCGCAGGCGGCCAGCGCCGCCCGCGCCTGCGCGGGCAGCGCCGCCACCGGCGCCGCGCAGAAGACGATGTCGGCGGCGGCGCAGGCCGCCTCCGCCGAGTCGGCGGCGCGGTCGATCGCGCCGAGCGCGACCGCCCGCTCGAGCGTCGCCGGGGTGCGGCTGTGGCCGACCACCTCGGCGCCGAGCCGGCGGCGCGCGGCGAGCCCGATCGAGCCGCCGATCAGGCCGACGCCGAGGACGGCGACCCGTGGCGCCTCGCCGCTGCTCATCCGGCCGCCCGCGGCGCGCTCAACCGCGCCGCGCCTCGACCGCTGCCGCGAACCGCTCCAGCGCCGAGACCGTGTGGTCCCAGTCGATGCAGGGGTCGGTGACCGACTGCCCGTAGGTCAGCTTCTCGCCCGGCCTCAGGTCCTGACGGCCTTCGACCAGGAACGACTCCAGCATCACCCCGACGATCGCCTTGTTGCCGTCGGCGATCTGGTCGGCGATTTCGCCGGCCGCGAAGAACTGCTTCTCCGGGTCCTTGCCGCTGTTGTCGTGGGAGGCGTCGATCACCAGCCGCTCCGGCAACCCGGCGACGCCGAGCGTGACCAGCGCGTCCTCGATATCGGGCACGTGGTAGTTCGGCATCCCGTGACCGCCGCGCAGGATGATGTGGCAGTCGGGGTTGCCGGTCGTGTGCAGGATCGCCGGCATGCCGGCGTCGTCGATGCCGGCGAAGGCGTGGCTCGCCGCCGCCGCGCGCACCGCGTCGACCGCGACCTGGACGTTGCCGTCGGTGCGGTTCTTGAACCCGATCGGCATCGAGAGGCCGGAGCCGAGCTGGCGGTGGATCTGGCTCTCGGTCGTACGCGCCCCGATCGCCCCCCAGGCGACCGTGTCGGCGATGTACTGGGGCGTGATCGGGTCGAGGAACTCGCAGCCCGCCGCGAGCCCGAGGTCGACGACTTCGAGCAGCAGCTTGCGGGCGATTCGCAGGCCGGCGTTGACGTCGCCGGAGCCGTCGAGGTGGGGGTCGTTGATCAGCCCCTTCCAGCCGGTCGTCGTCCGCGGCTTCTCGAAGTAGACCCGCATCACGATCAGCAGCTGGTCCTGCAGCTGCTGCTTCAACGCCGCCAGCCGCGTCGCGTACTCGAGCGCCGCTTTCGGGTCGTGCACGCTGCAGGGACCGACCACGACCATCAGCCGCGGGTCGCGCCCGTGCAGCACCTCGATCGCCTCCTCGCGCGCCCGCACGACCCCCTTCTCGCGCTCCGGCCCGAGCGGCAGCTCCCCGAGCAGCCGTTCCGGCGGAACCAGCTCCACCACTTTGGCGATCCGCCGATCGCGGACCAAGTCTCTCTTGGCGCCCTCCTGCATCCCGATGAACATTTTGCCTTCGCCTTTCTCCAAACCGCTGAAATCGTACTTTCTATGACCTCGTCGTCCCGCCGCGCGCGGCAGCGGCCGACTTCTGGGGTTTCCGGCGCCCGGGCCGAAAGGAGGATTTCGTGGCGGCAGAGGAGACCGCCAGGCCGGACGCCTAGCTAAATCGCCAATACCGGTAACCGAGCGAGACAGGGACGACCGCGGCACCGCGGGCGCGGCGGACATCGCTGGCTGTGGCTTTGCCCGGCTTCACTCTGCAGAGGGTTGTAGCACGGGATGCGGGCTCAGTCCAGCCGCGGTTCCGCTGGAACGCTGACCCTCGCGCAGCAGCTTGGTCACCTCTTCGGCCGCCATCGGCCGGGCGAAGACGAATCCCTGCGCGCAGGTGAAGTGGAGCTGACTCATCTCCTGCAGCTGCTCCGCGGTCTCGACGCCCTCGATCACCGTGCGCAGGTGCAGGGAGCGGCCGATCTCGACCACCGCGCGCAGCAAGTTCGCGTGTTCGGACGGGTCGCCGCCGGCACGCGCCAGCTCGCGGTCGACCTTGAGCACGTCGACCGGCAGGTCCTCGAGCTGACTCAGCGACGAGTAGCCGGTGCCGAAATCGTCGATCGCGATGGACGCCCCGAGCTTCCTGATCTTGGTGAGCACGGCGATCGCCTCGTCGCGGTTGCGCACCAGCTGGCTCTCGGTGACCTCGACCACCAGCCGCTCCGCCGGCAGGCCCGATTCCTCGAGCACGCGGCGGACGTCGGCGACGAGGTCCCCGCCGGAGATCTGCCGGGTGGAGACGTTGACGCCGATCACCAGCGGCGCGCCGGCGTCGGCCCACGCCTGCCCCTGGGCGCAGGCCTCGGCGAGGACCCAGCGGCCGATCTCGACGATCGCGCCCGATTCCTCGGCCAGCGGGATGAAGTCCTCCGGCGGCACCTCGCCGCGGGTCGGGTGGTCCCAGCGCAGCAGCGCCTCCATCCCGATCACCTCGTCGGATTCGAGATCGATCACGGGCTGGTAGACGACGCGCAGCTGGTCGCCCTCCTCCACCGCCTGGGCGAGGTCGGCCTTCAGCTGCAGGCGCTGCTCGGCGGCGACGTACATGCCGTCCTCGTAGACGCTCCAGCAGCTCTTGCCCCGCGCCTTTGCCGCGTACATCGCGAGGTCGGAGTTGCGGATCAGGCGGTCGGCCTCGGTCTCGCCCGGGGTCGAGCTGGCGACGCCGACACTGGCGGTGACCGGGAAGCTGCGGCCGCGGACCTTGAACGGGCTCTCGACCGCGGCGAAGACGCGCTCGACCGCGGCGCCACCCTCGGCGCCACCCTCGTCGAGGATCACCGCGAACTCGTCGCCGCCGAGCCGGGCGACGGTGTCGGCGGCGCGCATCGCCGATTTCAGCCGCGCCGCGACTTCCCGCAGCAGGCGGTCGCCGGCGGCGTGGCCGAAGCTGTCGTTGATCGACTTGAAGTCGTCGAGGTCGATCAGCAGGACGGTCACCGGGTGGTCGCCGCGCGCGCCGCGCAGCAGCGCCTGCCCGAGCCGGTCGGTGAACAGCGCCCGGTTGGCGAGCCCGGTCAGGGTGTCGTGGAACGCCTGGTGGCGCAGCCGTTCCTCGAGCTGTTTGCGCTCGCTGACGTCCCAGACGTTGAGCACGATCCCGTCCCAGGACTCGTCGCCGAGCAGGCTGGTCGCCCGTGCCTCGCAGGTCCGCAGGCGGCCGTCGCGGTGGCGGAAGCGCAGCTCCCGCGCCGAGGCGCCGCCGTTGGCGGTCGCGCAGAGCGCGACCAGCTCGGAGGCGTCCTCGGGCTCGACCCACTCGGTCAGCTTCGTCCCCTCCAGCTCCGAGGGCTCGTAGCCGAGCATCTCCCGCACCGCGCCCGCCTCGTAGAGCACCTTGGTCTCGCGGTTGACGACGGTGATCATGTCGGAGCCGTGACGGACCAGCGCCTGCAGGCGCCGCTCGCTGGCCCGCACCACCTCGCGCTCGGCTTCGGCGAGAGCGCGGCGGCGGCGGGCGACGACGACCACGATCATCACCGCGATCAGCCCGGCGCCGGCGAGCCCGGTGATCAGCAGGACGATGCCGAGCACTTCGCCCTGCTGGTCTTCGGTCTCGCGTTCCAGGTCGGAGCGCGCGAGCTGGATCTGTCCGCTGAGCGATTCGGCGGTCGGCACCAGCCGCGTCAGCGCCTCCTGCGCGGCGTCGAGCCGACCGGAGGCGACGCGCCGGTTGACGGCGCGGTTGAGGGCGGCGGCGCGGTCGGTCGCGGCGGCGATCGCGGCGGCGCGCTCGGTGCCCCAGCTCTCCTCGGCTTCGCTGGCGGCGCCCCGCGCCGCCCGGCGCAGGCCGATGCCGGCGACCAGGTCGCTGCGGACGGCGCTTCCATGGTCGGCGAGGTTCACCGCCTGCACCCGCAGCGCCGGGGCGAGCGGCGCCAGTTCGGCGAGGTTCGTCTGCGACTCGCGCAGCGTGTCCTCGCGGTCGGCGACGTGGAGGATCAGCAGGCCGGCGACGATCACCATCCCCATCGTCGCGGCGGAGGCGGCGAGGATCGCCAGGTTGCGGCGTGCCCAGCGAGCGACGGCAGAGAGCTGCATGAGACTCCATCGACTCATGGGCTGCCGATGCTGACACCCCCGGCCCAGCCCAGCCTGCGCGCCCTGGACGCCTGTACGAGAAAGAAGTACCTGGCGGTACCGGCCGGAGGGCCGCCGAGCCCGGCTCAGCCGGCGGTCAGCTCGGCGATCGCGCCGAGGAAGCGGTCGTCCTCGGCCGGGGTGCCGTAGCTGACCCTGATATGTCCGGCTTCGCCGAGGGCGGCGCCGGGCCGGACGGCGATCTCGCGGGCGGCGAGGCCGGCGAGGACCTCGGCTTCGTCGGCCTCGCCGAGGTCGACCCAGGAGAAGTTCGCCTGCGACTCGGAGGTGCGCAGCCCGATCCGGTGCAGCTCCTCCTCGACCCGCAGCCGCTCGGCGACGGTGCTCTCGACCCGGCGCAGGACGTCGTCCTGGTGGCGGATCGCCTCCGCCCCGGCCGCCTGGGCGAGGGCGTTGACGCTGAACGGCTGGCGCACCGCGTCGACGGCGGCGCGGAACTGGGTCGAGCCGATCGCGTAGCCGACCCGCAGCCCGGCCAGGCCGTAGGCCTTGCTGAAGGTGCGCAGCACGACCAGGTTGGGGAAGTCGGCGAGCAGGTCGAGCGAGGCGTCGGGGTCGTCGTCGGTCTGGAACTCGATGTAGGCCTCGTCGAGGATCACCGTCACGTGCGGCGGGACCCGCTCGCAGAAGGCGCCGATCTCGGCCGCCGGCAGGTGGGTCGCGGTCGGGTTGTTGGGGTTGCAGACGATCAGCAGCTGGGTCGCGGCGGTCACCTCGGTCGCCATCGCGTCGAGGTCGTGGACCCAGCCCTCGGCCAGCGGCACGCGGATCTCGCGGGCGCCGGTCAGCGCCGGCAGGTAGGGATACATCGAGAAGGACGGCCAGGCGTAGACGATCTCGGAGCCGGGCTCGCAGAGCGCCTCGGCGGCGGCGAGCAGGATGTCGCAGGAGCCGTTACCGACGACGACGTGGCCGGGCGGGATCTCGTAGTGCTCGGCGATCCGCCGCCGCATCAGGGTCGCGTCGGGATCCGGGTAGCGGTTCATCGCCGTCGCCGTGCGCTGGATCGCCTCGACCACCGCCGGGTGCGGCGGGAACGGCGACTCGTTGGAGGCGAGCTGGGCGATCTCGCCGGCGGCAACCTGCTCGGAGGACTGCCCGGTCGGGACCCCGGCCTTGTAGCCAGGCATGCGGGCGAGCTTCTCGGCGAAGGTGATCGGCATCGCGGTGGATTGTGACGGAGCGGCGCCGGCGAGCGTTACTGGGCGGCGGAGAGGTCCTGGCGCAGCTTCTGCGCCTCGCCGACGTAGACGTGCACCGGCTCCATCTCCTGCGGGCCGTAGAAGTGGAGCATCACCCGGATCACCCGCGGCATCGAGCCCGGGACCGGGATCTCGCGGCAGCAGAGCAGCGGCACCGCTGTCAGCCCGAGGCGGCGGGCGGCGACGGCCGGGAACTCGGCGTTGAGGTCGTCGGTGACCGTGAACAGGCAGCTGACCATCTCGTCGGGGTCGAGCCGGTTGCGCTCGATCAGCTCGCGCATCAGCTCCTCGGTCGCGTCGAGGATCGCGTCGGGCTCGTTGGCCTCGGCCTGCGCCGCGCCGCGCACGGCGAAGAGGCGCCGCTGCGGTGGTTCGTAGCGACCTTGCTCCATCTCCATCACTGTCTTGCATCTTCCCAGAGCCGGGCGATCTCCTCGTCGCCGAGGCGGCGGGCGCTGCCCTCGGCCAGGTCGCCGAGGCGCAGGGAGCCGAAGCCGACCCGGCGCAGGGCGAGCACCCGGTTGCCGACCGCCTCGACCATCCGGCGCACCTGGCGGTTGCGGCCTTCGCGGAGCACGATCTCGATCTCGCGCGGGCCGCGGCGGCGAACCTCGGCCGGGCCGGTCGGGCCGTCGTCGAGCTCGACGCCGCGGCGCAGCCGCTCGATCTCGGCCTCGCCGATCGCCTCGCGCAACCGCGCCCGGTAGGTCTTGGCGACTTCGAAGCGGGGGTGGGTGAGGCGGTTGGCGAGCTCGCCGTCGTTGGTCAGCAGCAGCAGGCCGGTCGAGTCGGCGTCGAGGCGACCGACCGGGTACAGGCGCGCCGCCGAGTCGACCAGCTCGACCACCGCCGGCCGCGCCCCGGGCTCGCGCGCGGTAGAGACCACCCCGGCGGGCTTGTTCACCGCCCAGACCTCGGCTCGCTCCGCCCCGACCGGAGTGCCATTGACCCGCACATCGTCCCCAGCTGAGACATCCCGCGCCGGGTCGGTAACCACCTCCCCGCCCACAGTCACGACCCCCTTCCCAATGATCTCCTCAGCCTTCCTCCTGGAAGCTATGCCCCCGTGGGCGAGGAACTTCGCCAGCCTCATGACGCCGCAGGAGGGGCGGGGGTGCTGCGCGTCCTAGCCTCCCCCCGGCACCGCGGAGTGAACCCTGCGCCCGAAGGGCGCACCAAATCAGCCCCGCCCCCGGCGGGGCTTAGGCGTAGACGCGCAGCACCCCCGCCCCTCCCCCGCCTCATGGCTCCGCGCGCTGTTCCCCGGCCTTGAGCAGCCGCTCGCGCAGCTCCCGCTCATCGTCGGGACTGGGATCGAACTGCGCCGGATCGGGCAGCTGCTCCAGCCCGGCGAGTCCGAAGAGCCGCTCGAACAGCTCCGAGGTCTTGAAGATCGCGGCGCCGAAGCGCGAGCGCCCCGACTCCTCGATCAGGCCGCGCTCGGCCAGGCTGGTCACCGCCGACTCGGAGCTGACGCCGCGGATGCGGGCGATCTCCGGCCGCGAGACCGGCTGCAGGTAGGCGACGATCGCCAGCGTCTCGGCCTGCGCCTGGGTCAGCGGCGGGGTCCGCGGTTTCGCCAGCAGGCGGCGCGCCGCCGCCTCGCTGCCCGGGTCGCTGGCGAGGGCGAAGCCGCCGCCGACCTCGCGCAGGACGACGCCGCGCCTGCCCTCGGCGAGGTCCTCGCGCAGCAGCTCGATCGCCTCCTCGACCTGGCCCTCGGTCGCCTCCGCGGCCAGCGCCAGGTCGGCGACTCCGACCGGCTGGGGCGAGAGGAAGAGCAGCGCCTCGACGGTGCGGGCGAGGTCGCTCACGCGCTCGCCCCCGGTGTCGCCTTCTTCACCGTGATCGGGCCGCAGACCTTGCTCTGCTCCCAGGTGATCTCGCCCTTGCGGTAGAGCTCGAGCAGGGCGAAGATCGTCACCGCCTGGGTCAGCCGGTCCTCGCCGCCGAACTCGTCGTCGAAGTCGAAGCTCGGGTGGCGGCCGAGGGCGTCGCGCAGGGCCGCCAGCCGGCGCTGCAGCGAGACGGTCGGCCGGATGTGGCTGACGTCGACCTCCTCCGGCTCGGTCAGCAGGTCGGCGAGAGCGCTGCCGAGCGCGTCGGGGTCGTAGACGGCGACCGCGGCGTCGACCGCGACCCGGCGCAGCGAGGGCGGCAGCGGCGCCGAGCGGTAGAGGTAGCCGCGCGCGGCCTCGAACCGCTTGGTCAGCTCGGCCGAGGCGTCGCGGTAGCGCCGGTACTCGAGCATCCGCGCCAGCAGCTCCTCGACCGCCTCCTCCGGCTCCATCTCCTCGAGCCCCTCCTCGGGGCCGGGCAGCATCAGCCGCGACTTCAGCTCCAGCAGCGAGGCGATCAGGACGAGGAACTCGGTCGCCACCTCGAGCTCGAGCTCGCCCTCGCTCTCCAGGTGCTCGACGTAGGCGACGACGACCTCGCCGAGCTGCAGCTCGAGCAGGCTGACCTCTTCGCGCAGGACGACCGCCAGCAGCAGGTCGAAGGGCCCGGCGAAGACGTCGAGGTCGAGGTCGAGGTCGGCGACGGCCACCAGCAGAGCCTAGAAGCCCATGCGGTCGCGCACGTCGGCGAGCACCGGCGCGGCGATCGCGCGCGCCTTGTCGGCGCCGGCGGCGAGCGTCTCGTCGAGCGCCGCCTGGTCGGGGCGCAGCTCGGCGTAGCGCTCGCGGACCGGGCCGAGCAGCCCGACCACGCCCTCGGCCACCGCCTGCTTGAAGTCGCCGTAGCCGGCCCCCTCGAACTCGCGCTCGATCAGCTCATGGTCGCTGCCCCGGGCGGCGGCGAGGATGTCGATCAGGTTGGTGACCCCGGGCTTGTCCGGGGAGCGGACGATCTCCCGTCCCGAGTCGGTGACGGCGCTGCCGAACTTCTTGCGGATCGCCTTCTCCTCGTCGAGCACGTAGACGGTGCCGGCCTCCGAGCTGCCGGTCGTCGACATCTTCCGCTGCGGCTCCTGCAGGTCCATGATCCGGGCGCCGACCTCCGGGACCCGCAGCTCGGGGACGACCAGGGCCTGGCCGAAGCGCTCGTTGAAGCGGCGGGCGATCTCCCGCATCAGCTCGACGTGCTGGCGCTGGTCGTCGCCGACCGGGACCTCGGTGGCGCGGTAGGCGAGCACGTCGGCCGCCATCAGCACCGGGTAGTAGAAGAGCGCCGCCGAGACCAGCTCCTGCTGCTTGGCCGACTTGTCCTTGAACTGGTGCATGCGGTTGAGGTCGCCGTGGGAGGTGACCGCCGAGAGCAGCCAGGTCAGCTCGGTGTGCTCGCGGACGTCGGACTGGCGGAAGAGGATGCAGCGCTCGGGGTCGAGGCCGGCGGCGAGCAGGATCGCGGTGGTGTCGTAGACCCGCTCGCGCAGCTCCTCGGGGTCGTAGGCGACCGAGATCGCGTGCAGGTCGACGATGCAGAAGATCGCCGGATCGCCCCGGTCCTGCCCCTCGACGTACTGGCGGATCGCGCCGATGTAGTTGCCGAGGTGCTTGCGGCCGGTCGGCTGGATGCCGGAGAAGATGATCGGTGCCTCGCTCACGGGCAGGAACCCTACGCGGCGGCCCCACCGGCGCGCCTCCCCGCCCGGTGGCAGAGCTTTTCTACGGATAGCGAAGAAAAGCTCTGCCACCGGACCTCTGGGGGCGGCTGGTGCGTATCCCTTGCATGAAGCGACGGAAACGGACGATCCGGGCGGCGCTCGCCGGGGCGTTTGTCGCGCTGGTGGCGGTCGTCGCCGGGGCGCTGGCGCCGGCCGGGGCGAAGGACGCCTACCTCGGCTACCTCTCGGCGCCGGGAGGAGTGACGGTGAGCGGCTCTCCCTACCGCTACGTGGCGATCTCGCCGCGGACCGCGCACCGGCAGACGGTGGTCGAGCGGATCGACCTGGCCGGCGGCCGGGTCGACCGCTGGTGGTACCTGAAGGGCGGCTGGGGCATCCCGGCCGGCAGCTACGACGCCGACGGCGCCGGGCTCTCGGCCGACGAAGGCACGCTGCTGCTGACCGCCGAGGACAACGGCGACTTCGGTCGCTGGCCGCCGGTGACGAAGCTGGCGGCGCTCGACACGCAGGTGCGGCTGCGCACCCAGCAGCACCCCGACGGGGTCGGGATGCGCCACGCGATCCGGCGGATCGAGCTGCCCGGCCGGTTCGAAGTCCTCGCCCTCTCCCCCGACGGCTCGACCGCCTACCTCACCCAGATGCTGCATCCCCACCGGATCGGCGAAGTGCCGGCAGACCGGGCCGAGGCCCGGGCCGAAGACGCCTTCCAGGTCCGCGCCCTCGACCTCGTCAGCGGCCAACTCTCACCCTCGCCAGGGCTCTCCCGCGAGGGCCGCATCGGCCTCTCCGGGGCGCCGATCGACCGCGTTTCGAGCCGCGACGGCCGCTGGTCCTACGGGCTCTACGTCGAAGGCGAAGGCGAACTCTTCGTCCTCGCGATCGACACCGCCAGCGGCGAGACCCCCCGCGTCGCCCGCGTCGACCTGCCGAAGCTGCGCTTCAACCACAGGCCGTTCGGCTTCAAGCTGCGGGTCAGCGACGACGGCCGCGCGCTGGTCGTCTTCGGTTCCGCTCTCAACCACCGCGGCCACCCGGCGCCGCTGGCGACGGTCTCGCTGCCGATCGCCGCGAGCGCCGAACCCGACCCGGTCCGGCACGGGCCGCTCGGCTTCCTCTTCAGGCCGGTCCACCCCGGCAACCTGATGGGCCGGGAAGGGAGCGCCGGCCGCTCCGGCGAAGGCCGCGAGATCCGGGTGCGGCAGTGGGGCGACCCCGCACGCCCCGCGGTCCTCTCCTTCGGCTGCATCCACGGCGACGAGTGCGCGGCGACCAAGCTCCACCCCTTGTTCGTGGCCAGCAACGGCTGCCCCGACCCCGCGGCCAACCTGGTCATGGTCCCGAACCTCGATCCCGACGGGCACGCCGCCGGCACCCGCCTCAACGGCGACGGCGTCGACCTCAACCGCAACTTCGCCGCCTCCTGGCGGCCGATCGGCCGGCCCGGGGACCCGCAGTACTCCGGGCCGCGTCCCTTCTCCGAGCCCGAGTCGCGGCTGGCGGCGCGGCTGATCCGCACCGTCGACCCGCAGGTCACGGTCTGGTTTCACCAGTACCGCGGGCCGGCGCACGGCGGCTACGTCCGCGGCTGGGGCCAGAGCGCCCCGATCGGGCGGCGCTTCGCCCACCTCGCCGGGATCCCCTTCCACCTGCTGCCGTGGCCCGACGGCACGGCGCCGAACTGGCAGAACCACGCCTTCCCCGGCACCAGCTCCTTCGTCGTCGAGCTGCCTCAGGACTCCGCCGAAGACCCACCGCTGCGGCGGCTGGGAGCGGCGCTGGCGCGGCTCGCGCACGAGGTCGGCGAAGATGGGTATGTGGCGCGGAAAGGGTGAGGCTTGGGAGCTGAGAGCGGCGCCGTCGAGCGAGTCGAGTGGAGCGGGCCGCTGCCGGCGCGACGGGAGCGCCAGCTCGTGCGCGAGGCCCAGCGCGGCTCCGAGGCGGCGCTGGCCGACCTCTACGCCGCCCACTGGCGCCGCGCCCACCGCGCCGCCTACCTCATCGTCCACGACGCGGCGGCCGCCGAGGACGTCGCCCAGGACGCCTTCCTCGCCGCGATCGACGCCCTCGACCGCTTCGACCGCCGCCGCCCGTTCGGGCCCTGGCTGCACCGGATCGTCGCCAACCGGGCGATCGACTGGTCGCGGCGCGAGTCGCTGCGGCGAAGGGTCGACGCCGAGCGCGAGGGCGAAGCGGCGCGCGAGCCGGCGCCACCGCCGCAGGGGATCGGCGAGGACGTGAGCGCGGCGCTGGCGGAGCTGCCCGCCGACCAGCGCGCCGTGGTCGTGCTGCGGCACCTGCTCGAGTACAAGCCGGGCGAGATCGCGCGGATGCTGGAGCTGCCGCGGGGTACCGTCAACTCGCGCCTGCGGCGGGCGCTCGACAGCCTCGGCGAGCGGCTGGAGGTGGAGCGGTGAACGAGGCGCGGCTGCGAGAGATGCTGCGCGAGGCGCCGCTGCCGGGGGCTGCCGAGGCCGAGCGCCGCGGCCTGGCGCTCGCCACGGCCGCCTTCCGCCAGCGCGCCGAGGCGGCGCCGGCCCGCCGGCGCAGGCGCAGCTCGCCGCGGCGGCTGGCGCTGGCGATCGTCGTCGCGGCGCTGGCGACGGGCCTGCTGCTCTCGCTGGCGAGCGCCTCGGTCCGCCACTGGGTCGGCGACGTCTTCTCGGCCGGGGTGCCGAAGGCGCACCCCGGACTGGCGGAGATCCCCGGCGGCGGCCGGCTGCTGGTGCAGTCCGCGCGCGGTCCCTGGGTCGTCCAGGCCGACGGCTCGCGGCGGCTGCTCGGCGACTACGGCGAAGCGACCTGGTCGCCGAACGGCCTCTTCGTCGCCGCCGCCGCCGGCCGCACCCTGAGCGCGGTCGAGCCGAACGGGACGCCGCGCTGGTCGCTGACCGCGCCCGGCCCGGTGACCAAAGCGCGCTGGTCGCCCGGCAAGTACCGGATCGCCTACCGCGCCGGCAACCAGCTCCGGGTCACGGCCGCCGACGGCACCGGCGACCGCCGGCTGGCCCGCGGCACCGCCCCGGTCGCCCCCGCCTGGGAGCCGGGCGGCGCCTGGGAGCTCGCCTACGCCACGGGCGGCGGCCCGCAGCGGGCGCCGCGGCTGCGGATCGCCGACACCGAGAGCCGCGAACCGCTCGGCTCGGCCCCGGCGCTGAGCGGCCTGTTCGAGCTCGAATGGGGCGACCGCGGCCGTTCCCTGCTCGAAGCCTCGCGCTCGGCGCTGCGGCTGCGGCCGCTGCGGTTCGAGAAGGTGGAGCTGGCGATCGGGATCGGCGCCGGCACCCGCCTGCCGTTGCCCGCCGGGGCCCGGGTCGAAGACGCGGCGCTCGCCCCGCGCGGCGGCACGGTCGCCGCCGTCGTCCGCACCGGGCACGGCCGCCGCGCGCGCAGCTCGCTCCTCGTCTACCGGGGCGCCGGCGCCCCGCGCAGCCTGCTGACCGTCCCGGGTCGCCTCAGCCAGGTCTTCTTCTCGCCCGACTCGCGGCGCCTGCTCGTAGCCTGGCCGGAAGCCGACGAGTGGCTCTTCCTGCCGCTCGGCGGCGGCAAGGGTCGCGCCGTCGGCGACGTCTCGTCCGCCTTCGCGCCCGGCAGCGGCGCGCCCGTCGCCTTCCCCCAGGTCGAGGGCTGGTGCTGCTCGGTATCTCAGCGCTAGGTTTCCTCGGCCGCCTCCGGCTCGCGCAGCTGCACCGCCGGGGTGAAGAAGTTGCGGTAGGCGAGGGTGGTGGCGACGAGGGCGGAGATCGAGACGCTGCCGAGCAGGACGTAGAGGAGGATCAGCTGCAGGCGCACGGCATCGGTCGGGTTGGCGCCGGCGAGCAGCATGCCGACCATCGTGCCGGGGAAGAAGATCAGCCCGGTGGTCTTGGTCGAGTCGACCAGCGTGATCATCCCCGAGCGCAGGGCGCGGCGGACGATCGGCAGCGCCGCCTCGCGGGCGGTCGCCCCGAGCGCCAGCGTCGCCTCGATCCGGGCGCGGGAGTCGTGCATCTCGTCGCCGAGCCGGTTCAGCGCCACCGCGGAGGCGGTCATCGCGTTGCCGATCACCATGCCGCCGACCGGGACCAGGTAGCGCGGCGTCGCTTCGAAGATGCCGAGGGCGACGACGAGGCCGAGCGTCGCGGCGCCGGCCAGCGCGAGCGCCACCAGCAGCGGCGCGAAGGCGCCCGGCACCTTCTTCGCCCGACCCCGGGCGGTGAGCGCCCCGAAGGTGACCATCACCGCGAGCAGGGCGAAGACGAGCCAGATCGTGTCCGCCTCGAAGATCAGCTTGATCGCGTAGCCGATCACGGTCAGCTGGACCAGCGAGCGCAGCGTGGCGATGCCGATGTCCCGCTCGAGGTCGGCCTTCCAGAGGTAGGAGATCGCCACCGCGAGGGCGACCAGCGCCAGCGCCGCGCCGACCTGCCAGAGGGCGACGTGGATCGAGGTGGCGAGGGCGAGCGGCAGCCCGGTCACGCCAGCGCCTCCTCGAGCGGGCCGGCGGCGATCACGCGGCCCGCCTCCAAGCGCACCACCCAGTCGCTCAGCCGCCGCGCCTGCTCGGGGTCGTGGCTGACGAGAACGAGCGAGACCCCGAGCTCGCCGCGCAGCTCCGTCAGTGCCTCCTCGATCGTGTCGCGGGCGGCCGGGTCGAGCGCCGAGGTCGGCTCGTCGAGCAGCAGCGCCGCCGGCCGCTGCGCCAGCGCCCGGGCGAGCATCGCCCGCTGCTGCTCGCCGACCGAGAGCTCGCGCACGTCGCGCTCGGCGAAGCCGGCGGCCAGTCCCGCGAGGCGCAGGCAGCGCTCGGTCTCCGCCTCCTCGCCGGCCAGCCGCGCGGCGTAGGCGAGGTTGGACCCGACCGTGCCCTCCAGCAGGGCGGGCAGCTGCGGCACCAGGGCGACCTCGCGGCGCAGCGCCAGCGGCTCGTAGGAGCCGAGCGGGCGGTCGCGGAAGCGGACCTCGCCGCGGTCGGGGTCGGCGAGCCGGTTGAGCAGCCGCAGCAGCGTCGACTTGCCGCTCCCCGAGGGGCCGACGATCGCCGTCGAGCCGTCGGGGATCTCGGCGCTGACTCCATCCAGGACGCGGCGCCCCCCGCGGCTGAGCTCGACCTCTCGCAACTCGAATAGCACCGCCGCATGATCCCACCCATCCCCACGCAAGATGGCTGGCGTTCCGCGCGCCGCGCGGGCGGCGCTGCTATCGACTGGAACAATCCCGGGTAGGTGATGCGCTGATGGCGAGATCGATCTGGAGCGGCTCGATCAGCTTCGGGCTCCTCAACGTGCCCGTCAAGCTGTACAGCGCCGTGGCGCGGCGCAGCATCTCCCTGCGCGAGATCCGCGGGTCCGACTCGGCCCGGATCAAACACCGCCGCTTCGCCGAGGGGACCGAGGAAGAGGTCCCCTACGAGGAGATCATCCGCGCCTACGAGATCACCCCCGGCCAGTACGTGCCGCTGACCAAAGACGAGCTGGGAGCGCTGGCGCCGGAAAAGTCGCGGGCGATCGAGGTCCAGGACTTCGTCGACATCGAGGAAATCGACCCGATGTACTTCGACAGCCCCTACTACCTGGGACCGGGCGAGGGCGCGGCGCGCGCCTACTCGCTGCTGGCCAGCGCGATGGAAAGCTCGGGCAAGGCGGCGATCGCCCGCTTCGTCCTGCGCAACAAAGAGCACCTGGCGGCGATCCGCGCCTCCGACGGCGTCCTGACGCTGACCACGATGCGCTTCGCCGACGAGGTCGTGCCGCCGTCGGAGCTCGACGACGCGCTGCCCGAGAGCCAGGAGAAAGTGGCGAAGAATGAGCGGCAGATGGCCGAGCAGCTGATCGAGTCGCTGAGCACCGAGTTCGACCCGGCCAGCTACCGCGACGAGTACCGCGAGCAGCTGCTGGCGCTGATCGAACGCAAGGCCGAAGGCAAGGAGCTCGTCGCCCCCGAGCCGGAGGAACGGCAGGCGACCAGGGCGCCGGACCTGATGGCGGCGCTGGAGGAAAGCATCGCCGCGGTGAAGGAGCGGCGCGGCGGCGGCAAGCCGAAAGCCAAAGCGAAAGCCAAGCCGAAAGCGAAATCTGGCTCGGCGAAACGCAAAGCGCCGGCGAAAAAAGCCAAACGCGGCGCCAAATCCAAAGCCTCGAAATAGGCCGTGAGCGCCTCTCGCACGGTCGAGGTCGACGGGCACGAGGTCTCGCTCACCAACCTCGACAAGGTCCTCTACCCCGCCGCCGGCTTCACCAAGGGCGAGGTGGTCGACTACTACGCCCGCGTCGCCGAGGCGATCGTGCCGCACCTGCGCGGCCGCGCCGTCACCCTGCGCCGCTTCCCCGAAGGCGTCGACGACCTCGACTCCGCCTTCTTCGAGAAGCGCTGCCCGAAGCACCGTCCCAAGTGGGTGAAGACGACCAGCGTCAGCGCCGGGCCGCGCTCGGGCAAGATCGACTTCTGCGTCTGCGACAGCCGCGCGACGCTGATCTGGATGGCGCAGCTGGCGGCGATCGAGCTGCACCCCTCGCTCTCGCTCGGCCGGGCGCCGAAACGGCCCACGGTGCTCGCCTTCGACCTCGACCCCGGCCCGCCCGCCGACGTCGTCGACTGCTGCCGGGTGGCGCTGCGCCTGCGCGAGCTGTTCGGCCACTTCGGCGTCGAGTGCTTCCCGAAGACCTCGGGCTCGAAGGGGATGCAGGTCTACGTGCCGCTCAACCGCAAGGACGTCAGCTACGAGGTGACCAAACCCTTCGCCAAAGCGATCGCCCAGCTGCTGGAGAAGGAGACCCCCGGCGAGGTGGTCTCGAAGATGAAGAAGGTCGAACGCGAGGGCAAGGTCTTCGTCGACTGGTCGCAGAACCACCCGACGAAAACGACGATCTGCGTCTACAGCCTGCGCGCCCGCGAGCAGCCCACCGCCTCCACCCCGCTGCGCTGGGAGGAGGTCGAGCGGGCCGCCGATTCCGGCGACGGCAAGCCGCTGGTCTTCGAGGCCGGCGCGGTGCTCGAGCGGATCGAGGAGCACGGCGACCTGTTCGCGCCGGTGCTCGAGCTCGAGCAGGAGCTGCCGGACCTGTAGCGGCACGGCGAGGGACGGGGGTCTGTCCGGAGGGGTGGGGTGACCCTCTGCCGAAGACCGTCGCGCAGCTGGGGCCGGGGCGAGGGCTCAAGCGGCCGCGCATAGCCTTCGTCAGAGGGTCACCCCACCCCTCCCAACGGGATAGGCCCCGAGCTTCGCAACCTGAGCAGGCGCCGCCGAGCGAGCCCTGGGCCAGAGCTTCCAGGGTCCCGGAGCTCCCCGTCTCTCGGAAAGCTCCCAAGGGACCATGGCTGCCGTCTCTCGAGAAGCTCCCGAGGGACGAGGCCTCGCCCTCTCTCGAGGTTAGAGCTCCCAAGGGACGAGAGCGTCGATCGCGTGGTTCCTTATGGACGCTCGGGGTCCGAAGGGAACCACGGGATCGGGATCTCGGCCTGGCTTCCGGGTCGTGGTTCCTTTTGGACCGTATGGGTCCAAAAGGAACCACGGGATTGGGGGGACGGGGGCTTTGCGGGGGCTGGGGCGCTTTCGTCCCTCGCAGGGCTCGGTCCGTTGGGGAGGGTCGGGTGAGCCTCTGGGCGGCTTGTGGGCTGAGCCTCGGGCGGTTCTCGGACGATAGCCGGAGCGCGATCTGCGCCGGCAAGGTCTGAGTGTGAGGGTCACCCGAGCCTCCCCGGGCGGGGCCGTGAGCCCTGGGCCGGAGCTCCCGGACCGACCCTCGAACCCTGGCCGTCCCGCGCAGCCCCTCAGGCGGGGTCGCCTGTCGCCAGCAGCTCGGGGCTGGCGTCGAGGCACTGCTCGAGCGTCAGCGGCGGGTGGCCGGTGAGCTCGGCGACGGCGTCGGTCTCGACCGCGAGGGAGCCGTCGGCGATCGCCAGGTAGGAGGAGATCATGCCCTCGATGAGCGGCTCGGGGAGGTCGAGGTCGCGGCGGCTCTCCCAGGCCTGCTCGGCGGTCTGCGGCTCGTAGGCGTAGGCCTGGCCGGTGTGGGCGGTGAGCCGGGCGGCGACCTCGGCGAGGCTGAGCAGCTCGGGGCCGGTCAGCTCGTAGGTGCTGCCGTCGTGGGCGCCCTCGGCGGCGAGCACCGCGGCCGCGGCGTCGGCGAGATCGTCGCGGGCGACCGGGGCGAAGCGGCCCTCGCCGCCGGGGCCGCGGATCGTCCGCTCGGGACCGGCGAAGACCGGCATGAAGTCGAGGTAGAGCGAGGAGCGCAGGAAGGTGAAGGCAAGGCCGGAGGCGCGGATCGCCTCCTCGGTCGCCCAGTGATCGCGGGCGAAGGTGAAGGTCGCCTCGGGGCCGGCGCCGAGGAAGGAGACGTAGACGATCCGCTCGACCCCGGCCGCCTTCGCCGAGTCGATCGCGATCCGGTGTTCGCCGAGCCGCTCCGGCGCCTCGCGGCCGGAGACCAGGTAGAGCGTCCGCACGCCGGCGAGCGCCGCGCGCATCTCGCTCGCCACCCCGTAGGAGGAGGCGACCGCGATTTCGACCCCCTCGTGGACCGGCGCCTTCGCCGGTTCGCGGACGATCAGGCGCTGCGGTCGGCCGAGGCCGGCGATGCGAGCCGCGACGCGAGCGCCCAGACCGCCGGTCGAGCCGGTGATCGCGAGCGTCGCGGCCTCGTCCAAGTCAGCCCTCGGCGGCCAGTTCCTGGCGGACTACCGGGCGGCGGGTGGCGCGGACCTCGTCGAGGCGGCGGACCGGGGTCGAGTAGGGCGCGTTGCGCGCCAGCTCCGGGTCCTCCTCGCCCTCGGCGAGGATCTGCTCGATCGCCTCGGCGAAGGCGTCGAGGCTCTCCTTGGTCTCGGTCTCGGTCGGCTCGACCATCAGCGCCTCGTCGACCAGCAGCGGGAAGTAGACGGTCGGCGGGTGGAAGCCGAAGTCGAGCAGCCGCTTGGCCAGGTCGAGGGTGGCGAGCCCGAGCGAGTCCTTCATCGGCTTGCCGGAGAGGACGAACTCGTGCATGCAGTGGCGGTCGAAGGCGACCGGCAGCCGCTCGCCGGCGCGGCCGGCGGCGAGCCGCGCCTTCAGGTAGTTGGCGTTCAGCACCGCCGTCTCCGAGGCCTCGGCGAGGCCGTCGGCGCCGAGGCTGAGGATGTAGGCGTAGGAGCGGACGAAGACGCCGAAGTTGCCCTGGAAGCCGCGCAACCGCCCGATCGACTTCGGCCGCTCGAAGTCGAGGTCGAAGCTCGGGCCGTGGCCGTTGCCGGCCTCGCTGCGGACCACCTGCGGGCGCGGCAGGAAGGGCGCGATCCGCTCGGAGACGGCGATCGGACCGGCGCCGGGGCCGCCGCCCCCGTGCGGCTGGCTGAACGACTTGTGCAGGTTGACGTGGACGATGTCGAAGCCCATGTCGCCGGGCCGCGAGTGGCCCATCACCGCGTTGAGGTTGGCGCCGTCGTAGTAGAGGGTGCCGCCCTCGTCGTGGATCAGCGCGGCGATCTCGGCGATGTTCTCGTCGAAGAGCCCGAGCGTGTTGGGGTTGGTCAGCATCAGGCAGGCGACCTCGCCGGCGTTCTCGGCCAGCTTCGCCCGCAGGTCGTCCATCTCGACCCCGCCGCGCTCGTTGGTCGCGACTTTGACCACGTCGTAGCCGGCCATCGTCACCGAGGCCGGGTTGGTCCCGTGCGAGGTGTCGGGAGCCAGCACCTTGGTCCGCTCTTCGCCGCGATCGGCGTGGTAGGCGCGGGTCAGCAGCAGGCCGGCGAGCTCGCCGTGGGAGCCGGCCGAGGGCTGCAGGCTGACGTGCGGCAGGCCGCAGATCTCGGCCAGGCTCTGCTGCAGCAGCCACATCAGCTCCAGCGCCCCCTGGGCGCGGCGCGGGTCCTGCGCCGGGTGCAGCCGGGCGTGCCCGGGCAGCGCCGCGACCCGCTCGTTGAGCCGCGGGTTGTGCTTCATCGTGCAGGAGCCGAGCGGGTAGAAGCCGGTGTCGAGGTCGAAGTTGCGGCGCGAGAGGCGGTTGTAGTGGCGGACGATCTCCGGCTCGGCGATCTCGGGCAGCCGCGGCTCCTCGGCGCGCAGCAGCGCGGCCGGGATCAGCTGCTCGAGCGGCGTCTCCGGCACTTCGGCGTCGGGCAGGACGGCGGCGCGCCGGCCCGGCTTCGACTTCTCGTAGATCGTCGTCGCCCGTTCGCGCTGCATCGGCGCCTCGGTCAGCGGGCTCATGCCGGCACCGCCTCGCGCTCGGCGGCGACCGCGACCTCGAGCGCCTCGGCGAGGGCGTCGATCTGGGCGCGGGTGCGGCGCTCGGTGATCGCGACCAGCAGGCCGTCGGCGTGCTCCGGGTACTCGCGGCCGAGCGGGTAGCCGGCGGCGATCCCGCGCTCGGCGCAGCGGTCGAGCACGGCGCCGACCGGGGCGTCGAGGCGGACGGCGAACTCGCGCACCGCCGGGGCGGTGTGCAGCAGCTCGACCCCCGGCACCGCGGCGAGACGCTCGCGCGCGTAGGCGGTGCGCCGGGCCAGCAGCTCGCCCAGCTCGCGGAAGCCGCGGCGGCCGAGCCAGGCGAGGTGGACCATCGCGCCGAGCGCGTTCAGCGCCTGCGCGGTGCAGATGTTGTTGGTCGCTTTCTCGCGGCGGATGTGCTGCTCGCGCGTCTGCAGCGCGAGGACGAAGCCGCGGCGGCCGTCGACGTCCTCGGTCTCGCCGGCGATCCGGCCGGGCATGCGGCGGATCTGGTCCTCGGTCGCGCAGAAGAAGCCGAACGAGGGGCCGCCGAAGTCGAGCCGGTTGCCGAGCGGCTGGCCCTCGCCGAGGGCGATGTCGGCGCCGCACTCGCCGGGCGGCTTGAGGATCCCCAGCGTCATCGGGTCGCAGGCGACGACCAGCAGCGCGCCGTGCTCCTTCGCCGCGGCGCCGAGCGCGGCGACGTCCTCGACCGCGCCGAGGAAGTTGGGGCTCTGCAGGATCACCGCCGCGGTCTCCCCGTCGACCGCCTCGGCGAGCGCCGCGGCGTCGGTCAGCCCGTCCTCGAGCCCGACCTCGACCACCTCCGAGCCGTACCCGGCGGAGTAGGTGGCGAGCGTCTCGCGGCTGTGCGGGTGGACCCCGCGGGAGACGACGAAGCGGCGCCGCTTGGTAGCGCCGATCGCCAGGTAGGCGGCCGAGGCGACCGCCGAGGGCCCCTCGTAGAGGCCGGCGTTGGAGACCGGCAGCGCGGTCAGCTCCGACATCGCCGTCTGGAACTCGAACATCACCTGCAGGCCGCCCTGGGAGATCTCCGGCTGGTAGGGCGTGTACGGGGTGAGGAACTCCGAGCGCGAGGTGATCGCGTCGACGATCGCCGGCACGTAGTGGTCGTACATCCCGGCGCCGACGAAGCAGACCTGCGACTCGGCGTCCTCGTTGCGGGCGGCGAGCGCCGCCAGGCGCTCGTAGACCTCGGCCTCGGTGAGGCCGGCGGGGAGCTCGAGCGGGCGGCCGAGCCGCAGCGCCTCGGGGATCTGGGCGAAGAGCTCGTCGGTCGAGTCGACGCCGATCGCGGCGAGCATCTCGGCGCGGTCGTCGGGAGTGGCGGACGTGTAACGCGTCACTGGGACACAGGCTAGGGAACGAGGAGGCCGGGGCGCGCCGCTAGGAATCGAGCAACTTGCGGTATTCGGCGGCGCCGAGCAGCGAGTCGGTCTCCTCCGGCGCCGTCAGCTTCACCTTGATCAGCCAGCCGGCCCCGTAGGGATCCTCGTTGATCTGCTCCGGCGCGTCGACCAGCTCCTCGTTGACGGCGAGGATCTCGCCGGACATCGGCGCGATCACGTCGGAGACCGCCTTGACCGACTCGACCTCGGCGTAGGAGCTGTCTTTCTGCACGGTGGCGCCGACCTCGGGCGGGTCGTAGAAGACGACCTCGCCGAGCGAGTCCTGCGCGTACCAGGTGATCCCGAAGACGGCCTCCTCGCCGTCGATCCGTGCCCAGTCGTGCTGGTCGTGGTAGCGCAGGTCCTCGGGATAGGTGGCGTCAGCCAATGCAGTTCAGCTCCTTTTGTAGAGAGGCTTGGAACTTATCCGTGCGCGGCGACGCTTGCCGCGCACGTCGATCTCGATCTCGGTGCCGGGCTCGGCGAGCCCGGCGCGGACGTAGGCCATCCCGGCGCCGACCTCGAGCGAGGGCGAGAAGGTGCCGCTGGTAACGACGCCGGCCTCGGCGCCCTCGCCGTCGAGCACCGGGTTGCCGGAGCGCGGGATGCCGGCGCCCTCGATCAAGAAGGCGACAAGCTTTTGCGGAACGCCCTCGGCCCGGGCGGTGGCCACGCCCTCCCAGCCGATGAAGTTGGTCTCCTCCTTGCAGCACCAGCCGAGCCCGGCCTCGATCGGGTTGCGCTGCGGGGTCAGCTCGTTGCCGTGCAGCGGGTAGCAGACCTCGAGCCGCAGGGTGTCGCGGGCGCCGAGCCCGCAGGCGACGACGCCGGCATCGCGCAGCTCGGTCCAGACCGGGACCGCGACCTCGGGGTCGAGCAGCAGCTCGACCCCGTCCTCGCCGGTGTAGCCGGTGCCGCAGGCCAGCGCCGGGCGGCGGCCGACCTGGACGGCGGCGACGTGGAAGCGCGGCGGCAGCTCGATCCCCAGCGCCCGGGTGACGATCGCCCGCGCGTGCGGGCCCTGGACGGCGAGCATCGCGTAGCGGTCGGCGACGTCGCGGACGGCGACGTCGAACTCGCGGCTGTGGGCGCCGAGCCAGGCGAGGTCCGAGTCGTGGTTGGCGGCGTTGGTGACGACCAGGTAGCGGTCGCCGCCGAGCCGGTAGGCGAAGAGGTCGTCGAGGACGCCGCCGTCGTCCTGGCACAGGCAGGAGTACTGGGCGCCGCCGACCTCGACCCTGGCGAGGTCGTTGGAGAGCACGTGCTGCAGGAAGTCGAGCGCGCCCGGCCCCTCGACCTCGACCTCGCCCATGTGCGAGACGTCGAACATCCCGGCGTGCGTGCGGACCGCAAGGTGCTCCTCGCGCACCCCCTCGTACTGCACCGGCATCTCCCAGCCGGCAAACGGCACGAGCTTGCCGCCCTGCAGGACGTGCTGTTCGCGGAGAGGGGTCGACTTCATGGCCGGCAGCCTAAACACGTGAAGGGATAGCGGTCACTCGGGTGGCACACGCGAGTGACCGGCGAGCCCCGGACCAAGCGAGGCAAGGACGCAGGGAGCCCGAATAGCAGCGCTCATGAGTATCCGGTTCGCTCAGGCTGCGACGTCGCCGGTGATCTCGGCATAGGTGCTCGGGGCAGTCGGCCCCGCAGCCCGAGCAGCGTCTAAGGCGCCGCCATCGGGGTGCGGCGGCGGTTGTGGCGGAAGACCGAACTGCCTCGAGAGCTAGACGCTGCAGGTGCTTCTCGGAGGCGCTGCGGTGGGTTCCCTGCAGCGCCGCAGGTCTTGAGTGTTGGCGACGCCAGCGCCAACCTGGGTACCACGGGGCAGGCATGCAGCGGCGCTCCCTCGCTGCGCCTCGGTGCTGGGAGACGGGCCTGGTCGCCCCCCAAGCCGAGGTTTCCGCGAAGCCTCCGGCGTCAGCTCGCGCTCAGCCGTCGGTGTGGACGATCGCGCCGGGCTCGACGTTGCGCAGCTTCGACCGGGCAGGGTCGCACCCGAGGCTGCGCTTGCTTGCATTCGGCGAGGGTCGCGAGTCGACGAGCGCTTCCTCGAGCCGGTGCCGCGGACCTCAACGGCGACACCGACAAGCCGCTTTCCAACGGCGTCTCGGCGTCACCTTTGCGGTCCGGGTTGACCGCCACCGACGAAGCCCTCGTCGACCTCCGACCCTCGCCGACGCAGCGGCTCGCGCTCCGGTGCGACCATCGCCCGGCGAAGCTTCTGCAGGATCGAGCCAGGCGCGTCGTCTCATAGCGCGGAGAGCCCGAGTTGTCGCTGCAGTGCTTGGCGGAAATCCGGGGTGTGGCGACCACGGTAGGCCGCCCAGAACCAGAGGCGAAGCGGGGTGTGAGTGCCGTGCATGACGGTCCCCGCGGTAACCGAGGTTTGGTGGTGGCGTCCGAGCACTCCCAGAGGTGGCGGCGCTCCAGGGATCCAGGCGCGGCTCCCATTGCAGGCAGGGCAGCGGTAGCCCTCGAGGCCAGCGGGATTCGGCCAGGTACTCGAGGCAGGACGCCTCGTCGGGGAAGCGCTCTTGGAACTCCACGATGGTGCGTGGGAAGTCTGGCCGGGCCACAAGACGAATGTACCGGCACGTCCACCTGACGGAACCGGATACTCATGAGCAGCGCTATTCGGGCGACCGAGGACGCCGCCTCGCGCAGTGTCCGCGGCCGCCGGGCGCCGCGTGTGGCGCCCGAGGGGCCGCTATTCCTTCAAGAAACCGGGGACGTCGATGTCGTCCTCGGAGACGCGCAGGCTGCGGATCTCTTTGTCTTCGGCCGACACCCGCGGGCGGCTTTCGTAGCGACGGCGGACCCGCTGCGGCGAGCGGGCGAGCAGCTCGAAGCCCTCGAAGCCGGTGGCGATCACCGTCACCCGGACCTCGTCGCGCATCGACTGGTCGACGACCGAGCCGAAGATGATGTTGGCGTTGTCGTCGGCCTCGGCCTGGACCAGCTGCGCCGCCTCGTTGACCTCGAACAGGCCGAGGTCCTCGGGGCCGGTGATGTTGAGCAGCATCCCGGTCGCGCCTTTGATCGACTCCTCGATCAGCGGCGAGGTGATCGCGGCTTTGGCGGCGTCGAGCGCGCGCGCCTCGCCGGAGGCCGAACCGACCCCCATCAGCGCCGAGCCGGCGTCGCGCATGATCGTCCGCACGTCGGCGAAGTCGAGGTTGATCAGGCCCGGGATCGTGATCAGGTCGGTGATGCCCTGGACGCCCTGGCGGAGGATGTCGTCGGCCTGGCGGAAGGCCTCGAGCACCGAGGTGCGGCGCTCGACCGCCTGCAGCAGCTTCTCGTTCGGGACGATGATCAGGGTGTCGACGTTGTTGCGCAGTTTCTCGATCCCCTCGAGCGCCTGCTGCATCCGTCGTTTGCCCTCGAACTCGAACGGCTTGGTGACCGCGCCGACGGTCAGCGCGCCGATCTCCTCCTTCGCGATCTCGGCGATGATCGGCGCCGAGCCGGTGCCGGTGCCGCCGCCCTCGCCGGCGGTGACGAAGACCATGTCGGCGCCCTTCAGCGCCTCCTTGATCTCGTCGCGGCTCTCGGCCGCCGCGCCGGCGCCGACCTCGGGGTTGCCGCCCGCGCCGAGGCCGCGGGTCAGCTCCTGGCCGATCGAAAGCTTGATGTCTGCGTCGCACGCCTGCAGGGCCTGCGCGTCCGTGTTGACGGCGACGAACTCGACGCCGCGGATCCCGGCATCGATCATGCGGCTAACGGCGTTGGTGCCGCCGCCGCCCGCGCCGACGACCTTGATGACCGCGAGGTAAGTGGATTCCATCTCCCGATTTCCTCCTCGCCGGGGTCTAGGGGGGTTCCGGCGAGACAGCTGTTGGTTGAGTTGAGCCTTTGTCCGTCCGAGCCTTCAGTGAGGCTCAAGGGTTTGATTATCCGCTATATGCACGGAAATTTCGCTCAACGTAGGGCATTGTGACGGGTCTGTCAAACACGCGACAGGCATCCTGCAAGGCCAAAGTCTCAAGGCTAAGTCGAGGGTTGAGCCTACCTCAGTCTGAGGTCGAGCCTTGGGTCTAGAGTAGCTTGAGGGTGCGGTTTCGCGCCTAGGGAGCGGGCGGCAGGGCGTGTTCGGATCCCGCCCAGGAGGGGTGGCTGGGAGCGCTCAGGTCTACATAATCGAGCGCGGTGATCGAGGGGTCGGCAAGGACGGCCGCGGCCGCCCTCCACTTCCGCTCCGCCTGCGAGGCGTCGCCGAAGCGCAGTTCGATCCCGGTGGTGAGGACGACGTCGATCCCGCTTTCGCCGTAGTAGCTGCGTTCGACGTAGGGCCGGAGCACCGCCGGCGCCGCCCCCAAAACCTTCGCCTGCTGCAGGACCGGACCGGCCAGATGGCCGTTCTGCGGCACCGCTTCGATCGGCAGCCGCGGCAGCGGCGGTTCGCTCGGCACCGGCAGGAAGGGGACGATCTCGCCGTCGCTGCTGACCCCGACCGCGCCTTCGCCGCTGCCGATCGTCGAGGCCAGTTCGGGGACGCGGACCTGGGCGGTGACGGTCTTGTCGCGGACCAGGAACCAGTAGCCGGCGGCGGCCGCGACGACGACCAGCGCGAGCACCGCCAGCCAGCGCCTCACAGCTCCCAGCCGCTGGGGTACTCGACCTCCCCCAGCACCTGGACCTCCGGCTCCAGCTCGACGCCGAAGCGCTCGTGGACCTGCCGCCGGCCAGCGGCCATCAGCTCCAGCACGTCGGCCGTCGTCGCGCCGTCGAAATTCTCGACGAAGTTGGCGTGCTTGGGCGAGAAGCGGGCGCCGCCCCGGGCCATGCCGCGGCAGCCGGCGGCCTCGAGCAGCTGCCCCGCCGTGCGACCCTCGGCGCGCTCGTCCTCGGGGTTCTTGAAGGTCGAGCCGAAGGTCTTGATCCCCTTCGGCTGCGCCTCGTGGCGGCGGGTGCGCATCTCCGCCATCGTCGCCCGGATCTCGGCCGGGTCGCCGGGGCGCAGCCGGAAGGCGGCGCGGGAGACGACTTCGCCGGCGCGCAGGTTCGAGTTGCGGTAGGTGAAGCCGAGCTCGCCCGGATCGCGGCGCTCGGCGCCGCGCGCGGTGGCGACCTCGACCCATTCGAGCACGCGGGCCAGCTGGCCGCCGTAGGCGTTGGCGTTCATCCGCACCGCACCGCCCGCGGTGCCGGGGATGTTGACCCCGAACTCGATCCCGGAGAGACCCCAGCCGGCGGCGCGGGTCGCGGCGGCCGGCAGCCTGGCGCCGCCGCCGCAGAGCACGCGGTCGCCGTCGCGCTCGATCGTCGCGAGCGCTCCGTCCAGCTTGATCGCGAGCCCGTGGAATCCATCGTCGGCCACCAGCAGGTTCGAGCCCGAGCCGATCACTCCTACCGCCAGCCCCTCCTCCCCGGCCCAGCGCAAGAGCTCGACCAGCGCCCCGACCTCGCCCGGCTCGGCGTAGAAGTCGGCCGCGCCGCCGGTCCGCACCGTGGTCAGCCGCGCCAGCGCGAACCCCTCCACGACCCCGTCCGGCGCCGCGCTCACCGGCCACCCCCCGGCCGACGGGCCGGTTTCCCGGGATATACCCGGCTTTTCGTCCCGTCGGCGGCGGTCATTCGGCCAGCTCCTCGCCGAGGCGGAAGACGGTGCCGGCGCCGACGGTGACGAGAACGGTGCCGGGGGCGGCGGCGTCGAGCTCGGGGCCGAGGGCGCTGGCGGCGCCGGCCACGGTCGGCACCCAGCGCACCCTCCTCCCTCCCATGCGATCGGCGGCGGCGCGGGCGACGTCGAGGCCGCTGACCCCGGCGAGCGCGCCGACCGGCTCCTCGCGCGCCGGGTAGACGTCGAGGACGACGGCCTCGTCGGCCAGCGTCAGGGCGGCGCCGAACCGCTCGGCGAAGGCCTTGGTGCGCGAGTAGAGGTGGGGCTGGAAGACGGCGATCACACGGCTCGGCTCGGGATCGAGCTCGCGCAGCGCCGAGAGCGCGGCGCGGACCTCGGTCGGGTGGTGCGCGTAGTCGTCATATATAGAGACCTCGCCGCGCCGGCCCTTCAGCTCCAGGCGCCGCTTCACCCCCGGGAAGCCGGCGAGCGCCTCGGCGGCAGCGTCGCGGTCGAGACCGACGCAGCCGACGGCGGCGATCGCGGCGCGGGCGTTGGCGCGGTTGTGGCGGCCGGGGACGGCCAGGGCCAGCTCGGCGGGGCCGGGGACGCCGGCGTCGAAGCCGACCACCTCGGCGCCCGCCGGCGCCAGGGCGTCGAGGCTGCCGTCGGTGGGCAGCACCGCCGCGCGGACGGGGGTGAGGAAGTCGCGGAAGGCGGCGTGCAGCTCGCCGAGCGAGCCCCAGCGCGCGTGGTGGTCCATCTCGACGTTGGTGACGACGGCGACCTCGGGCCGCAGCCGCAGGAAGCTGGCGTCGGACTCGTCGGCCTCGGCGACCACCCACTCGCCCTCGTCCCAGCCGGCGTTGGCGGCCTCGCCGCCGGGACCCAGCCCCGGCACCTCGCCGCCGACGAAGAAGGCCGGGTCGGCGCCGAGCGCGCGCAGCGCCCAGACGATCATCGCCGTCGTCGTCGTCTTGCCGTGGGTGCCGGCGATCGCGACCAGCCGCTTCTCGGCGCAGAGCTCGGCGAGCAGGGCGCCGCGGTGGATCGGCTCGGTCCCGCGCTCGCGGGCCGCCGCCAGCTCCGGGTTGTCGGCGCCGATCGCGGTCGAGACGACGACCTCCGCCCCCTCGGGCAGGTTGGCGGCGTCGTGGCCGACCGCCGGCTCGAGCCCCGCCGCCCGCAGACGCTCCACATATGAAGACTCGGCGCGGTCGCTGCCGGTCACGGTCGCGCCGAGCCGGGCGCAGACCAGCGCCAGACCGCTCATCCCGGCGCCGCCGATGCCGACGAAGTGCAGCCGCCGCTCCGCCCAGCCGCTCACCACCCCTCCCTCCCCGCCCGCGGCAGAGCTTTGACACGCACAGCGAGCAAAACCTCTGCCACGGTCATCGGGCGGCGGCCTCCAGCACCTGGTCGGCGATCCGCCGCGCCGCGTCGGGCCTGGCCAGCGCCCGCGAGGCGGCGGCCATCCGCTCGAGCCGGCCGGGCTCGCCGAGGATCCCCCCGACCTCGGCCTGCAGCCGCTCCGGGCTCAGCTCGGCGTCGGGGAGGACGGTCGCCGCTCCGCCCCGCTCCATCCACTCGGCGTTGGCGGTCTGGTGGTCGGCGGTCGCGTGCGGGTAGGGCACGAGGATCGCCGGCCGGCCGGCAGCGGTGACCTCGAAGATCGAGCCGCCCGAGCGCCCCAGCACCAGGTCGCAGGCGGCGAGCACGTCGCCGAGGTTCGGCTCGTAGGCGATCAGCGTGTAGCGCTCGTAGTGGGGCGCGTCGATCAGCCGCTTGCCGATCTCGTCGTAGTCGCGCTTGCCGCTCAGGTGGAGGACGTGGAACTCGCGCTCGCCGTCTTCGGCGAAGGCCTCGACCGCGGTGAAGTTGAGCGAGCGCGCCCCCTGGCTGCCGCCGACGACCAGCAGGCAGCGGGCGTCGGCGGCGACCCCGAAGCGCTCGCGCGCCGTGGCGCGGTCGGCGGCGAGCACCGCCCGCGGCACCGGCCGGCCGGTGACCAGGTAGCGGCCGCCCTCGCGGCCGGCGACCGGGAAGGCGAGGCAGACGCGCCGCGCCCGGCCCGCCAGCAGCCGGTTGGCGAGGCCGAGGTGGCTGTCGGCCTCGGTCAGCACCAGCGGCGTCCGCGTCAGCGCCGCCGCCAGCCCGGCCGGCCCGGCGACGAACCCGCCGCCGCCCATCACCACGTCGGCTTGCCGTGCCCGCAGCACCCTGCGGGCGGTGCCGACCGCGGCCAGCGCCTCGAGCCCCGCCCGCGCCGCGCGCAGCGGGTTGCGGCGGTCGATCCCGCGCACCTTGACGAAGTCGAGCTCGAAGCCCGCCTCGGGGACCAGTTCGGCCTCGATCCGCTCGCGGGTGCCGAGGAAGCTGACCTCGGCGCCGCTCGCGCGCAGCTCAGCGGCGACGGCCAGAGCCGGAACGACGTGCCCCGCGGTTCCGCCCGCCGCTACGACCACCTTTGGATTTCCTGGCACCGCTTGCACCGCTCCTTTCGCCGGCGAGCGCGCGCCCGCCGCTGACGACGCGCAGTTTGCCAGCACGGCCGCCCGACCCCGTGCGCGCCGCCGCCGCGGTGCCGCCGCGGGCGACGTTGAGGATCAGCCCGACCGCGAACAGCGTCGTCAGCAGGCTGCTGTTGCCGTAGGAGACGAAGGGCAGCGGCACGCCGGTCAGCGGCGCCAGCCCCATCACCGCGAACAGGTTGATGATCGCCTGGATCACGATCAGCGAGGTGAGGCCGGCGACCAGCAGCTTGCCGTAGGTGTCCTTCGCCTTCTGCGCGATTTTCAGGCCGGCGTAGCCGAACATGCCGAAGAGGCCGACGACGGCGAGGATCCCGATCATCCCCAGCTCCTCGCCGATCACCGCCGAGATCATGTCGGTGTGGGCCTCGGGCAGGTAGAAGGCCTTCTGCACGCCGTTGCCGATCCCGACCCCTTCGATGCCGCCGGAGCCGAGCGCGATCTTCGCCTGCGCGGCCTGGAAGCCGGTGCCTTCGGCGGCTTCGCCGGGGTGCAGGAAGGCGGTGAGGCGGGCCATCCGGTAGGGCTCGACGATCGCCATCGCCAGCGCCGCGACGCCGACCGCCAGCCCGATCTTCGCCAGGTCGCGCGGCCGCGCGCCGGCGGCGACCAGCGTGGCGCCGGTGGCGAAGGCGATCACCATCGTCGTCCCCATGTCGGGCTCGAGCAGGATCAGCAGGCAGGCGCCGGCGGTGACCAGCAGGTAGGGCATGAAGCCGTCGAGCGAGCGGGCCCGCTTCGGCTTGCGGGCGAGCATGTCGGCGCCGTAGAGGATCAGCGCCACCTTCGCCAGCTCCGAGGGCTGGATCTGCAGGCTGCCGCCGCCGAGCCAGCGGCTGGCGCCGTTGACTTCGGTGCCGGCGCCGAGCACGACGAGGAGGAGGAAGAGCGAGACGAAGAGCAGCGCCGGGGTCGCGTTGCGGATCGCGGCGAGGCCGTGGCGGGCGATGACGTGCATCGCCACCAACCCGATCGCGCCGACGATCAGCGTCCGCTTCAGGTAATAGGCGCTGTTGGAGAGGCCGCCGTCGTGCAGGACCTGAGTCGTCGAGCTGGCCGAGAAGACCATCACCGCGCCGAGCGCCAGCAGGCAGAGGGTCGCGGTCAGCAGCAGGTTGTACTCGGTCGAGACGGCACGGCCGCGGGCGCGCGGCTTCGCCTTCTTCTTCGGCCTCGAGCCGATGCCGAGCCGCCGCAGCGCCAGCGTGCTCATCGCTCCAGCTCCCGGACGATCTCGCGGAAACGCTCTCCCCGCGCCTCGTAGTCGGGGAAGGCGTCGAAGCTGGCGCAGGCGGGCGAGAGCAGGACGACGCCGCCCGGGGTCCCCGCGGCGGCGGCGAAGGCGCGGTGGACGGCGTCCTCGAGGTCGGCGCAGTGGACCAGCGGCACGTCGGCGACGGTCGCCGGCTCGAGCTCGACCGCCATCCGCTCGGCCGTGTCGCCGATCAGGTAGCAGGCGGCGCAGTGCCGGGCGATCGGCCCGACCAGGGGGCCGAAGGGCTCGCCCTTCTCGCTGCCGCCGAGGATCGCGTGGACGCCGCCGGGGAAGGCCGAGATCCCGACCGCGGCGGAGGCGACGTTGGTCGCCTTCGAGTCGTTGACGAAGCGCACTCCGTCGAGCTCGGCGACCGGCTCCAGCCGGTGCGGGACGCCGCCGAAGCTGCGCAGGCCGTCCCGCACCGCCTCGCGGTCGATCCCCAGCGCCAGCGCCGCCGCGGCGACCGCCATCGCGTTCTGCAGGTTGTGCTCGCCCGGCAGGCCGAGCTCGGCGACGGGCAGCAGCGGCTCGGAGCCGTAGAAGATCGTGCCGTCGACGACGCTGACCTCGCAGTCGGGGCCGGCGCCGTGGCCGAAGGCGACGCGGCGGGCGCAGCCGCCGAGGTCGACCCCGGCCAGCTCCGGCTCGTCCTCGTTGTAGACGGCGAGGTCGTCGTTGCCCTGGTTGGCGAAGATCCGCAGCTTCGCCTGGCCGTAGGCGGCGAGGGTGCCGTGGCGGTCGAGGTGGTCGGGGGCGAGGTTGAGGAAGACCGCGCACTCGGGCGCGAAGTAGCTGGCGTCCTCGAGCTGGAAGCTCGAGCACTCGCAGACGACGGTCGCCTCCGGGTCGATCTCGCCGACCAGGCCGGAGAGCGGCGTGCCGACGTTGCCGGCGACCGCGACCGGCTCGCCGGCACCGCGCCAGACCTGGCCGAGCCACTCGACCGTGGTCGTCTTGCCGTTGGTCCCGGTGACGCCGAGGAACCGATTGGGCAGCAGGCGCCAGGCCAGCTCCAGCTCGCCGACCACCTCGATCCCCCGTTCCCGCGCAGCAGCGATCACCGCCGCCTCCCGGGGAACCCCCGGGCTCTTGACGACGGTCTTCGTCACCTCGAGCTGAGCCAATCCATCCGTATCAAGCGCGACTTCGACGCCCACCTCCCGAAGTCCTGCCGCCCCCTCGGGATGGGCGGAATCGACCGCCCGCACCGTCTCCCCCCGCGCCGCCAGCAGCCGCGCCGCCGCCTGCCCCGAGCGCGCCAGCCCGACGACGAGGAACGGCCCCTCAGGCAGCGGCGGTCGGATCTCCTTCGGCGGAATCAAGCTCACTGGAAGAAGGTTCGCGCTTCGCCGGCGCGTCCCTGGTGCCCCGCTGTTTAGGTGGGTGGCGGTCTAGCGGCCGATCGACTGCTGGTAGAGCGTGAAGCCGATGCCCGAGCAGACGGCGGCGATGATCCAGAAGCGGAGCATGATCTTGGTCTCCGACCAGGCCATCATCTCGAAGTGGTGGTGCAGCGGCGCCATCAGCAGGACGCGGCGGCGAAAGGCTTTGAAGGCGAAGACCTGCAGCAGGACCGAGAGCGCCTCGATCACGAAGATGCCGCCGATGATGATCAGCAGCACCTCGGTCTGGGTCATCACCGCGAGGGCGCCGATCGCTCCTCCGAGCCCGAGCGAGCCGGTGTCGCCCATGAAGATCGAGGCCGGGAAGGCGTTGAACCAGAGGAAGCCGATGCAGGCGCCGACCAGGCAGGCGGCGAGCAGCGCCAGGTCCTGCTGCTCGCCGGCGAGGAAGGCGATCGCCGTGTAGGTGAGGAGGACGATCCCGCAGGAGCCGGCGGCGAGGCCGTCGAGGCCGTCGGTCAGGTTGACGCCGTTCGAGGTGCCGGCGATGACGAGGAAGACGAGGACGAAGTAGGCGACCGGGCCGAGGTAGATGCTGGCGTCGCCGATGCGGAAGTGGAGCACCGGTTCGAGCCCGACCTCGTGCCGCGCCACCCACCAGAGGCCGAGCGCCAGCAGCAGCTGGCCGAGCAGCTTCCAGCGGCCGGCCAGCCCGAGCGAGCGGCGTTTGACGATCTTGATGTAGTCGTCGGCGAAGCCGAGCGCGGCGCAGCCGAGGGCGACGCCGAAGACGGCGAGGCTCTGCGCGTCGCGGTCGGAGAGGACCAGGTAGGGCACGCAGATCGAGGCGAAGACGATCAGCCCGCCCATCGTCGGCGTCCCCGCCTTGGTGTGGTGGCCCTGCGGCCCCTCCTCGCGGATGTTCTGGCCGAACTCGCGCACCCGCAGGTATTCGATGAATTTGGGGCCGAGGAAGATGCAGATCAGCATCGCCGCCATCGCGGCTATGAGGACGACTCCCATCTCAGGCGGCTCCCATCAGACCAGCTCCGGCAACAGCTCGGCGATTTCCTCCATCCCGGCCGAGCGCGAGCCCTTGACCAGGATCGCGTCGCCCGGTTCCAGCCGCGCGGCCAGCAGCTCGGCCGCCTCGCCCGGGTCGGCGACGAGCTCGTCCGGGTCGTAGTCGCGGGCCGGCTGGCCGACGCCGATCAGGACGTCGATGCCGTCGGCGCGGGCGTGCTCGCCGACCTCGCGGTGGTAGCCGGGCGCACCCGGGCCGAGCTCGCCCATCTCGCCCAGCACCGCGACCGTGCGCGGAGCGCCGAGGCTGGCGAGATGGTCGAGCGCCGCGCGCATCGACACCGGGTTGGCGTTGTAGCAGTCGTTCACCAGGACGATCCCGTCGCCGAGCTCGAGGCGCTCGCCGCGAAAACGGGAGAAGCCTATGCTGGCGGCGCCCTCGACCATCTCCTCGGGTCCGATCCCGAGCCCGACGCCGGCGGCGATCGCGGCCAGCGCGTTGGTCAGGTTGTGCGCCTCGGCGAAGGGGAAGTGGAAGAGCTGGGAGCCGACCGGGGTCGCGACCAGCGCCTCGGTGACCCCCTCCTGCCGCCGCACCTCGGTCGCCTCGACGTCGCCGCCGGGGCCGAAGCGCAGGGTCCGCAGCCCCTCGCGACGCAGGTGCGGCTCGAGCTCGCCGGCCTCGACCGGGACGACGGCGACGCCGCCCTCGGGCAGCGCCTCGAGGATCTCGGCCTTGGCCGCGGCGATCGCCGCCACCGAGCCGAGCAGCTCGATGTGGACCGGGCCGACGTTGGTGATCACCGCGACGTCGGGCTCGGCGATCGCCGCCAGCTCGGCGATCTGGCCGGCACCGCGCATCGCCATCTCCAGCACCAGCAGCTCGGTCTCGTCGGGGGCTTCGAGCACGGTCAGCGGCAGCCCGATCTCGGTGTTGAGGTTCTGCGCGTTGGCGTGGACGCGGCCGGGCAGCAGCGCCCGGGCAATGTCCTTGACCGAGGTCTTGCCGACCGAGCCGGTGACCCCGACCACCCGCGCTCCCAGCGCCCGCCGCTGCGCCCGTGCCAGCGCCTGCAGCGCCGCCAGCGGATCGTCCACCCCCAACACCCACCGGTGGCAGAGCTTTTCTGCGCTATCCGTAGAAAAGCTCTGCCACGCGGGGGAGGCTTGGAGGGCCTCGGCGTGCTCGGGGCGCGCCACCACGCCCCAGGCGCCGGCTTCGAGCGCCGCGGCGGCGAACTCGCCGCCGTCGCGGTTGGCGCCGGGGAGCCCGAAGAAGAGGTCTCCGGGGCCGGTCTCGCCGGAGGCGATCGTCGCCCGCCGCGGCGGCTCGGCGGCGCCCTCGGCCAGCACCCGGGCGCCGGTCGCGGCGGCGATCTGCTCGCCGGTCAGCTTCACGCGGCGATCCCCGCGCCGGCCCGCCTCAGGCGGCCTCGCTCGCCCGCAGGCCTCACGCCGCCGCCCCCGCGCCGGCCAGCCGCCGCAGCTCCTCGCGGGCGATGGCGCGGTCGTCGAAGTCGATCCGCCGGCCGCCCTCGAATTCCTGGTAGGCCTCGTGGCCCTTGCCGGCGATCACCACGGTGTCGCCCGGCTCGGCCCGCGCCAGCGCCAGCGCGATCGCCGCCCGGCGGTCGACCTCGACCTCGACCTCCGCCGCCAGCCCCTCGGCCCCGGCGGCGACTTCGGCGGCGATCGCCGCCGGCTCCTCGGAGCGCGGGTTGTCGGAGGTGACGACGGCGAGGTCGGAGAGCTCGCCGCCGGCCCGCCCCATCTTCGGCCGCTTGTCGCGATCGCGGTCGCCGCCGGCGCCGAAGACCGAGATCAGGCGGCCGCCCTCGCCGGTCAGCCGCCGCGCCGCCCGCAGCACGTTCTCGATCGAGTCCGGCGTGTGCGCGTAGTCGACGAGGACGGCGAACGCCTGCCCCTCCTCGACCGGCTCCAGCCGGCCCGGCACCCGCGCGGCCGCGGCCAGCCCGCCCGCCGCCTCCTCGGGGTCGACGCCGAGCGCCAGCGCCGCCGCGTAGGCGCCGAGCGCGTTGGCGACGTTGAAGTCGCCGGGCAGCGCCGTCTGCAGCTCTCGCTCGCCGACGGTGAAGGCGGCGCCGGCGGCGTCGAAGCTGACGTCGGTGGCGCTGAAGCCGGCCGGGGCGCCGGCGGCGGAGAAGGTGACGCACTCGATCTCGCCGGCCAGCCGCGCCCCGTAGGGGTCGTCGACGTTGACCACCGCGACCCGCGGCGCCAGCTCGCCGACGAACAGCCGGCGCTTGGCCTGGAAGTAGTCCTCCATGTCGGTGTGGAAGTCGAGGTGGTCCTGGGTCAGGTTGGTGAACACGGCGACCTCGAAATGGATCGCGTCAGCGCGGTGCAGCACCAGCGCGTGCGAGGAGACCTCCATCGCGCAGGCGCGGTCGCCGCCCTCGAGCATGCGGCGGAAGGTCGGCTGCAGGTCGATCGCCTCCGGCGTCGTCCGCACCACCTCCTCGGCGGCGCCGCCGACCACCTGCTTCACCGTCCCCAGCAGGCCGCACCGGGTGCCGGCCGCCTCGAGGATCTCGCGGACCAGGAAGGCGGTCGTCGTCTTGCCGTTGGTGCCGGTGACACCGACCACCCGCAGCCGCGCCGTCGGGTCGCCCTCGAAGCGCGCTGCCAGCGGCGCCATCGCCGCCCGCGCGTCGGCGACCACGACCTGCGGCACCGCCAGCTCCAGCTCGCGCTCGACGACCAGCGCCGCCGCCCCCGCCTCGACCACGTCGAGGGCGAACTCGTGGCCGTCGACCCTGCCGCCGGGGACGCAGAAGAAGAGCGTTCCCGGACCCGCCCTGCGGCTGTCGAAGGCGAGGCTCGTCACCTCGACCGCGGCGTCGCCGGCGACCCGGTCGACCCCGGGCGCCCCCGCGACAAGCTCGTCCAACCTCATCCGTCCAGCCTCATCGCGCCCCGATTCTAGGTAGAGCCCCGGGCGCCGCTCGCCGCCCCACTATTCCTGCGGCACTCCGAGGTAGGGCAGCGCGTAGGCGGCGATTTCGCCGAAGGCCGGTGCCGCCACCGAGGAGCCGTAGATTTCGCCCTGCGGCTGGTCGACGATCACCGCCGCCAGCAGCTTCGGGTCGCGCGCCGGGGCGAAGCCGATGAACGAGGCGACGTACTTGGTTTCCGAGTAGGTCCCGTTTTCGGCGACCTGGGCGGTGCCGGTCTTGCCGGCCAGCGTGTAGCCGGGGACGCTGATCGCCGAGGCGGTGCCGCCGGCCTCGACCACCCCTTCCAGCATTTCCCGCAGCTCCTGGGCGACCGCCGGCTTGATCACCCGCTTGCCCTTCGGCTCGTGGATCTCGCGTTCGCCGATCCGCTTGATCAGCTGCGGCGGGCGCAGCATGCCGCCGTTGGCGATCGCCGTGTAGCCGGCGACCATCTGGATCGGCGTCACCGCCAGGCCCTGGCCGATCGGGATGTTGCCGATCGAGGACCCCGACCATTCCGAGAGCTTGGGGACGATGCCGATCTGCTCGTTCGGGAACTGGATCCCGGTCGGCCGGCCGAAGCCGAAGCGGCCGATCCACTGGCTGAGGTGCTTTTCGCCGACCTCCTCGCCGATCGTCACCGCGCCGACGTTCGAGGACTGGGCGAGGATCCGCGCCACCGACATCGTTTCGGTGCCCCGTTCCTCGGCGTCTTCGATCGTCCGGTCGGCGACGTGGATCTGCGGCGGCAGGACGAATTCGGTCTGCGGCGTCACCAGCTTTTCTTCCAGCGCGGCGGCGATGGTGAAGGCCTTGAAGGTCGAGCCCGGTTCGTAGTTGAACCCGGTCGCCCTGTTCATCAGGTCTTCGTTGCTGACTTCGGAGAGGTCGTTGGGATCGACCGGCGGCCAGTTGGCCATCGCCAGGATCTGCGAGCTGCGCGGGTCGATCACGATCGCCGTCGCTCCCTTCGGCGCGTAGGTTTCGCCGACTTTGGCCAGCACCCGTTCGGTTTCGCCCTGGATCGCCGGGTCGAGCGTCGTTTCGACGTCTTCGCCGTCTTCGGCCCCCTTCACCGTTTCCAGCCGGATCGGATCGCCGAGCGCGTCGTTGACGATGCGCTGTTCGCCGTCGGACCCCGCCAGCGCCGCTTCCTCGCCGGCCTCGAGCCCGGTCAGGCCCTGGCTCTTGGAGCCGACGGCGCCGACCACCTGGCCGGCCATGGTCCCCTGCGGGTAGACGCGGCGGCTGTCGGGCAGTTCGCCGATCCCTTCCAGGCCGAGGTTCTTGACCCGCGCCGCGGTATCGAGGCTGACTTTCTGGGCGACGTAGGAGAAGCCCGATTCGGCGGTCAGCGCTTCCAGCACTTCGCCCTTCTTCTCACCGAGGATCGGCGCCAGCTTCGCCGCCGCCCGCGGCGGGTTCTTCACCTGGTAGGGCGTCGCGTAGATCGTCGCCGCATCTTCGGAGGCGGCGAGCTTGGTGCCGCGGCGGTCGAGCAGGGCGCCGCGCAGGCCCGGGACCGTGACCGTCTCGGTCTGCTGGGAGACGGCTTCCGAGGCCAGCTGCGACCCCTTCACCCCCTGCAGCCAGAAGGCGCGGCCGACGATCACCAGGAAGCAGAGCAGGAAGGCGGCGAAGAGGAGCCCGATCCGGCGCTCGATCAAGCGCATCGGCGCTCCGCCCTCAGCCGCCCGCGGCCGCCAGCCGTGCGGCGGCGGCAGCGGCGTCGCCGGGGCGGGCTTCGATCATCGTCGCCTGGTCGAGGCTCGCCGCGACCAGGCCCTGCTTGAGGCCCGCGGCGTGGACGCGTTTGGTCGCGTCCCTGCTCGCCTGGCGGTTGGCGAGCACGCCGTTCTCGGCTTCCAGGGCCGAGCTCTGCTCTTCCAGCTTGCCGAGCGAGGCGGCGAAGCTGAGGGTGACGACGTTGAGGGCGACGATCCCGACCAGCAGCAGCCCGAGGACGCCGATCCAGAGACGGCCGCGGGTCATGCGGACGATCAGGCCGGAGTCGGGCAGGTCGCGAACGGTGGCGGCGGTGCGGCCGACGACCAGCGCCAGCCGCGGCTGGGCGCGTCGCGGCGCGCGCTTCGGCGCCCGCTTCGGCTGCGGCCGGGGCCGCGAGCGCTGCGGCGCCCGGGCCGGTGCCGCGGCGCGGGCGCGCGGCGGCTTCGCCGGGGCGCGCTTGCGCGAGGGCGCGGGGGCGGACGCGGCTTTGCGGCGGCGTTTCGGCGGCGTCGTCCGCGACGGTGCCGGCGCCGGGGCGGCGGCCGAGCGGCGCTTGGGGGCGGCGACGGCCATCAGGCGGTCTCCCCCGCCGGCTGGGCCTCGCTCAGCTTGCGCGCGACCCGGAGGTGGGCCGAGCGCGAGCGCGGGTTCGCTTCCGCCTCCTCGGGGCCGGGCGAGACGGCGCGCTTGGTCAGTAGCTCGGCCTCGGGCTCGTGGCCGCAGACGCAGACCGGCAGCTCCGGCGGGCAGACGCAACCGCGCGCCTTCGCCGCGAGGAACCGCTTCACCGGCCGGTCCTCGAGCGAGTGGAAGGAGACGACCCCGAGGCGGCCGCCGACGGCGAGCATCTCCCAGGCCAGCGGCAGCGCCTCTTCGAGCGAGTCGAGCTCGCCGTTGACCGCGATCCGGATCGCCTGGAAGCTGCGCTTGGCGGGGTGGCCGCCGCCGAAGCGGGCGGCGGTCGGCATCCCGGCCTTGATCGCCTCGACCAGCTCCGAGGTGGTCGACAGCGGCCGGCGGCGGACGATCTCGCGGGCGATCCCGGAGGCGTAGCGCTCCTCGCCGAAGCGGCGCAGGACCTGGGCGATCCGCGCCTGCGGCCACTCGTTGACGAGGTCGGCGGCGGAGAACTGCTGCCGCGTGTCCATCCGCATGTCGAGCGGCGCGTCGTAGGCGTAGGAGAAGCCCCGCTCCCATGAGTCGACCTGCAGCGAGGACATCCCGAGGTCCATGTAGATCATGTCTGGGCGCATGCCTTCGCCGTGCAGGGCGCGCAGACCTGCCGCGAAGTCGGCGCCGACGAAGAGGGTGCGGCACGGCACCTCGACCGCGAAGCTGGCGAAGCGCGCCTCGGCGGCGGGATCGCGGTCGATCCCGATCAGCCGGCCTTCCGAGCCGAGCAGCTCGGCGACGCGGCGGGCGTGGCCGCCGGCGCCGAAGGTGCAGTCGACCGCGACCTGGCCGCGCTCGGGAGCGAGCAGCGAGACCAGCTCGGCCGCGAGCACGGGCTCGTGCCCGGGCATCATCGCGGCCTCCAGCGGCCCCGCGGCGCGGCGCGCCACGCCGACGGGCCGATTTCCCGGGATAGTCGCGGGAAATCGGCCCGTCGGCGGGAGAGGTTGGGGGTAGGTGCGGGCGGCATTCAGTCTCATGGTCACGCAGTCCCGGCTCCGGCGAGGCCCTCGGCGATCTCGGGGGCCGCCGCGTCGAGCTCCTCCTCCTGCTTGGCCCAGGCGTCGGCGTTCCAGATCTCGAGGTACTCGCCGGCGCCGACGACGACGCAGTTGCCATCGAGGCCGGCGTGATCGAGCAGCGGCTTGGGGATGCGGATGCGGCCGGCGGAGTCGAGCTTCTCGTCGAACGAGCCGCCGTGGAAGCGGCGGCGCAGCTGCCTGGCGTCAGCCCCGAACGGGCTGTGCGGCGAGAGGAAGCGGTCGGAGAGCTGCTCGAACTCCTCGGTCGTGTGCACCCAGACGCAGGGGTCGAAGCCCTTCGACAGAACAACTCCGTCAGCGAGAGCGGCGCGGAATCGCGACGGCACCGTCAACCGATCCTTGGAGTCGAGGTTGTGCTCGTAGAGACCCCGAAATGCCACTTCGGCGAGTCCTTTCTGAGCGGGAGGTCACGGGAAGGAAGGAAATTGGACCGGGGTGATGAGGTGGGAGGAGCCTCACCACCCCGGTCCTGGGCTTCAACTCGAGCGCCACAATAACCCACTCCCCCCCACATTGCAACACTCCTCTCCCATGCAACCCCATTTGCAGCGGCGCGCGGACGCGCTGCGCGCTAGGTTGCCGGCGTGAGCGAGGACCCCGAACAGCTGCAGGTCCCCGACGACGCCAACGACCTCCGCGGCTACTACTTCAAGCAGCTGCTCTCCAAGCCGTGGGTGGCGAGCCTGCTCGCCGGCTTCACGATCGCCGCCGCGATCGTGCTGGCGGCGGCGGCCGGGCCCGGGATCGCCGCGATCGGCTTCGTCGTCGTCGCCCTGGTCGGGCTCGGAATCGTCTTCGCGATCGCCGACTCGCGCGCCGCCGACGCCTTCTTCGCCGTCTACGCCAACGAACGCAACCTGGCGCTCGGCGGCCGTACCTCGCTGCCGCGGGCGACGCCGCTGCTGCGCAAGGGCGATGACCGCTACGCCGAGCGCACCCTGAGCGGCGAGATCGCGCCCGGGGTCGGCGGCATGCTCGCCCTCTACACCTACGAGGACGAGACGACCGACAGCGAGGGCAACCGCCAGACCAACTACTACCGCTACACGATCGGCCTGGTCGAGGTGCCCGAGTGCGTCGAGCACGTGCCCGAGCTCTACTGCCAGCGCAAGTTCGGCTTCCGCGCCTTCGAGGGTCTCGAGGACGTCTTCCGCCGCTCGAAAGAGCGGGTGAAGCTGGAGAGCGAGGCGCTCGACGACAGGTTCGAGATCTTCGCCGGCAAGAACCAGGACGCGATCTGGCTGCGTCGCCTCTTCGCCCCCACCTTCATCGTCTGGCTGACCGACGAGACGCCGAAGAAGTTCGCCTTCGAGCTGGTCGACGGCACCCTCTGCTGCTACGTCAGCGGCCACAAGGAGAGCGCCGAGGAGCTCGACGTCGTCGCCACCGCGACCGGCGCCGTGGCGACGCGCCTCAGGCAGGAGGCGCTCGAAACCAGCCCCCGCGAGAGCGGCGGCGAACCGAGCGCACCGGCCTAGGCGACGCTAATCGAGACCGCCCCCGACGCCCCGCGGCGGGAGAGCGTCGTGGAGAACCGCTTGGGTGAGCAGCAGCGCGAGCCCGACCGCCAGCAGCAGCGCGGTGAGGAGCAGCGCGACCAGGGCGAAGATCCCGTAGCTCGAGCTTTCGATCCGCCGTTCCGGCGAGATGCCCCCGGCCGGCCGGCGCACGACGAGCGCCATCACCGTCGAGGCCACAGCCGCGGCCCCCGCGAGCAGGGCCGGCACGAAGACCAGTAGCGGCCACATGGCCCTAAGGATCGACATCGCTCAGGGAGGCTAGCCCGAATCCTGTCGCGATCGCAACCGCTCAGAACCCCGACAGCAGGGTGCCGGCGTTGGCGATCAGCGCCGCGGCGATCATCAGCAGCACCGAGGGGACGAGGACGAGGGCGACGACGAGCTGGATCTTCGGCGCCGCGCGCGCGGCCCGCTCCTCGATCGCGCGACGATGCTCGCGGCGCAGGGCGCTCGCCTGGCGACGCAGCTGCTCGGCGAGGGGCGAGCCGAAGCGGCGCGAGCGCTCGATCGCGGTGACCAGGGTCGCGACCTCGCTGCCCGGGACCCGCTCGCGCAGCGCCCCCAGGGCGGCGCCGAGCGGAGCGCCGCAGGCGAGCTCGGCGGCGACGATCGCCAGCTCCTCGGCGAGCGGCCCCTCCCCCGCCCGCGCCACCTGCTCGAGCCCCGCCGCCGGCCCATGCCCCGAGCCGGCGCTGACCGCGAGCAGGTCGAGCGCGTCGGGCAGCGCACCGAGCAGCCGCCGGCGACGGCGCCGGGCCGCGCGCTCGAGCAGGGCGTCGGGGACGAAGAACCCGGCCGCCGGCAGCGCCACCGCAACCAGCAGCGCCAGCCGCCCGGGCGCCGCCGGCGCCGCCGCGAGCGCCGCCACCGCGCCGACGGCCGCGCTCGCCGCCTTCGCCGCCAGCACCGCGCCGAGCGGCACTCGCCGCTGCAGCCCGGAGCGGCGCAGCCGCTCCGGCAGACCGAGCCGCAGCGCCGCTCGCGCCCAGCGGCGGCCGAGGTCGCCCGCCGGCATGCCGGCGGCCGGCGCCCCGGCCGGGCCCGCGACGGCGCGGGCACGGCCCAGCTCGGCGAGCGCGGCGGCGGCGAGCAGGACCGCGAGCGCGACGAGCAGCGCCGCGGCACTCAATCGACCACCCGCGCGAAGCGGCGGATCGCGACGAAGCCGACGAGCTGCAGGATCGCCGCCAGCGCCAGCATCGCCGCCGCCGGCGGCGCGGCCAGCAGGCGAGCGAGGAAGCCGGGCTCGATCAGCTCGGCGAACAGCGCGCCGCCGCTCGGCATCGCCACCACCAGCAGGCCGGTGAAGCGGGCCTGGGCGGTCGCCGAGCGGGCGTCCTCGGCGACCCGGTCGCGCTCGGCGGCGCCGGCGGCGAAGCGGCGCAGCAGGCCGGCCAGGTCGCCGCCGGCGAGCCGCTGGCTGAGCAGCGCCGCGGCGAAGGCGTCGACCCGCTCCGAGCGCATCCGCCGCCGCCAGCCGGCGACCGCGTCGGGCGTCGCGGCGCCGAGGTCGAGCTCGGCGCCGAGCCGGGCCAGCTCGGCGGCGGGCGGCCCGTCGAGGTAGCTCGCCGCCGCGAGCAGCGAGGAGCGCAGCGAGCGACCGGCGCTGAGCGAGTCGGCGATCGCGGTCGCGACTTCCGGCAGCGAGCGCTCGACGCCGCGGCGGTAGCGCCGGCGGCGGCTGGAGATCGCCCAGCCCATCGCCGCCGGGCCGGCGACCGAGAGCGGCAGCGCCAGCGCCGGCCCGGCGAGGAACCAGCCGCCGGCGACCGCGGCGAGCGCACCGAGCGCCGCCAGCCGCCGCCGCTCCGGGGTCGAGGGCGCGTACCCCTCGCGGCCGGCGCGGCGCAGCGGCTCCAGCGCCGCCCGCAGCCAGGCGAGCGCCGCCGGGCTCGCCAGCAGCGCCTCGCGCAGGGCGAGCGCGAGCAGGCCGCCGGCGGCGGCGCCGGCCAGCAGCGGCAGCGGCCCGGCGCCGTTCACTCCGCGCCCCCGGACCACCGAGCGGCGACCGTCGCGCCGGCGCCGGTCAGCGCCCCGACCTCGGCGACGTCGGTGACGACGCGGCCGCCGTCGGCGCAGCGCTCGAGGTGGACGACGAGGTCGATCCCACGCCCGACCTGCTCGGCGACCACCGCGTGCGGCAGGCCGACGCCGGCCATCAGCACCAGCGTCTCGAGCCGGGCGAGGGCATCGGCGGGCGAGTTGGCGTGGATCGTCGAGAGGGCGCCGGCGTGGCCGGTGTTGAGCGCCGCCAGCAGATCGAGCGCCTCGGCACCGCGCACCTCGCCGATCACGATCCGATCCGGCCGCATCCGCAGCGCGTTGCGCAGCAGATCGCGGATCGTCACCTCGCCCCGCCCCTCGACCCCCGCCGGCCGGCTCTCGAGCCGGACGACGTGCGGTTGCTGCAGCCGCAGCTCCGCCGCGTCCTCGATCGTCACCACCCGCTCGCCGGCACCGACGAAGCTGGAGAGCGCGTTGAGCAGCGTCGTCTTGCCGGAGCCGGTGCCGCCGCTGACCAGCAGGCTGCGCCGCTCGGCGACCGCCGCCGCCAGCAGGTCGAGCTGCGCCGGGGTCAGCGTGCCGGAGGCGACGAGGTCGTCGGGGCCCGGCCGGCTGGCCCCGAAGCGGCGGATCGAGAGCGCCGGGCCGTCGATCGCCAGCGGCGGGATGACGACGTTGACCCGCGAGCCGTCGGCGAGGCGGGCGTCGACCATCGGGCTGAGCTCGTCGACGCGGCGGCCGAGCGGCGCCAGGATCCGCTCGATCGTGTTGCGCAGCTCCTCCTCGCCGGCGAAGGCGACGCCGGTCGCCTCGATCAGGCCGCCGCGCTCGACATATACGTGGCCGGGGCCGTTGACCATCACCTCCTCGACCGCCGGGTCGGCGAGCAGCACCTCGAGCGGGCCGAGGCCGACGCTGTCACGGACGACGCGGGCGACGAGCGCCTCGCGGTCGGCCGCCGGGAGCAGCCCCGCCTCCGCCGCGACCAGCTCGCGCACCGCCGGCTCGAGCTCGATCGGGCCGGCGACGCCGGTCGCCGCCGTGGCGCGGCGACGCTCGACCAGACGCCCGCGCAGCGCCTCGGCCAGCGCGGCGACGTTCCGCTCGCGCGCCGCCGCCATCAGCCGCCGGGGAAGATCGTGATCTGGCGGGCGAAGCTCTGGGCGGCGATCAGCCGCAGCGCCTGCCGGCGGGTGAGGCCGAGCGTCGCCGCGACGGTGCCGCCGGCCGCTTCGCCGTCGGCGCCGGGGGCGAGCGCCAGCAGCGGCACCGCGGCGGCGGCGACGTAGGTGCGGCCCCTCGCCGTCGCCGAGGGTTCGGTGGTGACGACGACGTCGACCCTGGTCCCGATCGGGGAGCCGCCGGCGACCGCCAGCGCCGCAGCGCCACTGACCGCGATCTCGACCGGGCGCCGCCCGCGCCCCAGCGACGGCCCGGAGTCGCCGTCGCCGTGCGGCGGCCGCAGCTGCGCCGCGAGCAGGTAGGAGCCGGCCGGCACCGGCGCCGTCGGGACGAGGCCGGCGGCCTCGGCCGGCTCGCGCAGCGCCCCGGGCGGGACGAAGCGGGCCGGCACCCGGCGCACGGCGAGCCCGGCGCCGGCGGGGTCGATCGGCCGTCCCGGGCGCAGCCTCGCGCCGGCGACGAGGACCGGCCGCAGCTCCCCGTAGCCGCGGGCGACGCTCCTGCCGTAGCCGTCGGCGATCGCCGCCGCGGCGGTCGCGGCGAGCAGCGCCGCGAGGCCGAAGCCGAGCGCCCGGCGGCGCCGGCTCACGCCCTCTCCCCAGCCTCGGCGAGGGGCAGCTCGAGCACCGCTTCGGTCCGCCCGCGCCGCAGCCGCAGCCGCAGGTCGCCACCGTGCGCGGCAGCGACCCGGCGCACCACCCGCAGCCCGTGGCCACGGCGCCGCCGCCCGCTGAGCCGCGCGACCGCGCCGGCGACGCCGCCAGGCGCATCTGTTCGCGATAGGTGAACGAACGCGCCCCGCTTCGGCGCCGGGCCGCTGTCGAGGACCACGATCCGCGCGCTCGCCGGACTCCCCGGCGCGCCACTCGCCTCGACGCCGACGCTCACCCGCGCCCCGCCGTGCTCCAGCGCGTTGACGACCAGGTTGTCGACCGCCCGCTCGAGCTCGCCGCGGTCGCCGCGCACGCTGACCCCCTCGCCGCCCGGCCGCAGCGAAAGCCGCGAGCCGGCCCGCGCCGCCAGCCCGGCCCAGCGGGCGACGGCCGCCGCCAGCAGCGGCGCCAGCGCCACCGGCTCGCGCTCGCGCTCGGCGCCTTCGCCGTTGATCTCGCGCTGCAGCCGCTCCAGCGCCGCCGCCGCCTGCCGCGAGAGCTCGGCGCCGCCGCGCCCGGCGTCCGCCGGCAGCGCGAGAACCAGCGCCTGAAGCGGCCTGCGCAGCTCGTGCAGCGCCTCGTTCAGCGCCACCCGCCGCCTCCCGGCGAGCAGCCCCTGGCCGGTGAGGACGGCGGCCAGCGAGAGCGCCAGCGGCCAGCCGGCCGCGAACCGCGCCAGCTCGGCCAGCATCAATCTCCCTCCGCATCGCATCGCATGCCGAGCTAAGGGTTGAGCCGGCGGAACTCTTCCCCCCGGCGGCCCGCGCGCCGTACGCACTTTGCGCACCCGCCGTCCCCGGCCGGGCGAGCGGTTCGTATGACTTCATCAATCGATGCAGCGGAACTGCAGCACTCAGTTCTTTTCAATCCTTCGTGCTGATAGCGGCCCCGGATCGACCGAGCGTTTTGGGATACTTGACTACGTACACAGGTGGCGAACCCCCGTTTTCGCCTGTGGACAAGACCTCGGCCACCACCCACGAACCAAGACCGGAGGCACCCCCGTTGGCTCAGACCCGAACGTCCCCAGAGGGCATCACTCAGCAACTCGCAAAGGCGCTGGCCCACCCGCTGCGCGTTCGCATCCTCTCGTCCCTGCAGAAAGGGATCTCGAGCCCCAACCAGCTCGCCCAGGAACTCGGCGAGCCGCTGGGCAACGTCAGCTACCACGTCAAGACGCTGCTCGAATACGACTGCGTCGAGCTGGTCAAAACCGAGCCCCGTCGCGGTGCGGTCGAGCACTTCTACCGTGCCACCGAGCGCGCCTTCTTCAGCGACGCCGACTGGAAGAAGATCCCGGCCTCGGCCCGCAAAGGCATCAACGGCGTCATCCTCGAGGGGATCGGCCAGGACGTCACCGCCGCGATGATCTCGGGCAAGATCGACAGCCGTTCCGACTCGCACGTGAGCCGCACCGCCCTGCTCCTCGACGAGGAGGGATGGGGCGAGGTCACGCAGCTCCTCGCCGACACCCTGAACCGGGCGATCGAGATCCAGGAGGAGTCGGCCAGCCGTCTCGCCGACGAGAAGGGCGAGGCGGTCCCGACCGCGCTCGAGATCCTTCACTTCGAGATGCCGGAGAAGGCCTCGAAGTAGCCCTCGCGGCCACCGGCTGGCCGGCGAACAGCCAGCCGGTGGCCCGCGGCGCTCCCCCGAGCGGCGGCGCGGAGCCTGGCGTCAGGCGCCGACCGCGGGCAAGGCGAGGACCGCGAGCGCTCCGGTCAGGACGAGCAGCGCCGTGCCGAGAACCACCCTGCCGGTTACCGTAAGGTCCATCTCGCGGTCAAGAGTACCCCGGGTACACCGAAGCGCAAGCGCGACCCGATCAACCGTCCAGTGCGAAGCTGACCCGCCGCCACCTGGGGTGAGCGAGGGCCTCCCGGCGTTCATGTAACCATCGGGCGATCGGTTCACTCCGAGATGTCTGGCCCGCCCTGCTCGTCGCGACGACCGGGACGGCGCTCGTGTTATTCGACGGGCTCCCCTTCGCCCTCGGCCTGGTCGTCGCCTCGCCGCTGGGCGAACGCGTGGCCGCCGACCGCGGCCCGCGACTGCCCGTCGGCGGCGGCTGCGCCCTTGCCGGCGCGGCGCTGGCCGGGATCGCCCTCGCCGACCCGGGCGTCGCCGGGATCGTCGTCGGCGCCGGGTTCGCCGGCTTCGGCCTGGGCGCCGCGGCCGGGCCCTTGATGGCGGCCGTCGTCGACTCGGTCGAGCTGCGCCGGGCGGGCGTCGCCGGCGGGGTCAACGCGGCGGTGTCGCGCGCCGCCGCGCCGCGGATCCGCACCGCGCACCGCCGCGCTCCCCCTTAGCGAGCGCCGCTTGTCGATCGTCCGCGCCGCTACCGGGCGAGCCAGGCCGGGTCCTGCATGTCCGGCGAGCGCGGCGTCCGCCGGCCGCCGAGGGTCGCGATCTGGGAGCGATCCCTCACCCGGATCACCCGGAGCGTCGAGGACCGACCCGATGCGGGCATGCGGGCGGCGACGACGAGCCTGCCGTTGGGGGAGAAGTGCGGGTTCGAGAAGTAGCCGACCGGCCTGTGCGGCCTGCCCGTCAGGCGATGCAGGCCCCTGCCGTTCGGGCGCATCGTGAACAGGTCGGCGTTGGGCGCGCCGGGATAGCCGCGGACGAAGACGATTCGGTTCCCGGAGGGATTGAAGTCGGGCTGCGAGGTCCAGCCGGCGAGCCCGGGCGTGGCGTCGACGACCCGGGACCCGTTCGAGCGCATCGTGAAGACGTGCGGCTCCACCCCCACCCTGCCGGCCCGTTCGAAGGCGATGATGCGGCCGTTCGGCGACATCACCGGGTTCCGGTCGCTGAAGCCGCCGGAGGTGAGGCGCCGCAGGCCGCCGCCGTCGCGGCGGACGCTGAAGATGTGTTCGACGTCGAAGGACTTTTCGTCGGAGCCGGCGCTGACGAAGCGGGTGAAGAGGATCCGGCGACCGGAGCGGGTGAAGGACGGCGTCCGGTCGAACACGGGCCCGGTCGTCACCTCGGTGGCTCCGCGGCCGTTGGCGCGGGCGACGAAGATGTGCCGTGCCGGTTCGCCGCCGACTTCGACCGAGCGGGCGAAGACGATCCAGCGGCCGTCCGCGGAAGTCTGGACTTCGGAGTCGCTCGAGTCGGAGGTCAGCTGCCGCAGCCGGTTCCCGTTCTGCCTGATCGACCAGAGCCCGCTCGGGGCGCCGGGTTCGCCGCCGGTGAAGACGATCGGCCCGTTCCTCCCCGGCCAGGCCGCGCTGGCCGACCCGACTCCGATGCACAGCAGCGCGGCCCCGACCAGGGCCGCAAGCGCCACGAGATGATTGCCACGACTCCGCAAGAACATGTTGAGATCCTTTCTCGCGCGGAATCGTCGCTCGCGCGGCCCTCGGGTGGAAGTGTGAGCGGACGAGGATTCCAGTCTATTGCAGCGGAAACGCGGGCCGCTCGGGGTCGAGCGGTGGATCCGCCGCAGCCGACGACAGCGTCGCACCGGGCGAAGTTGGCGACCGCACGCCGGCCTACCCTAGTGCCGATGTCGTGGCGCACCCGCTGGCGCATATACGAGTACGTACGCAACAGCCTCTGGATCGTGCCCGCCCTGTTCGGAGCCCTCGCGATCGCGATGGGGATCGTTCTGCCCGACGTCGACGAAAGCGTCCACTCGACGATCGGGATCTCCTTCGGCGCCGAAGCGGCCAGGTCCGTGCTCGGGGCGCTCGCCGGCGGCATGATCACCTTCACCGGCTTCGTCTTCTCGATCCTCCTGCTCGCGGTCCAGTTCGGCTCCAGCCAGTTCTCGCCGCGCATGCTGCGCCGCTTCCTGCGCGACCCGACGACCAAGGTCTCGCTCGGGATCTTCATGGCGACCTTCATCTACGCGCTGCTGGTGCTGCGCGTGGTCGGGACCGCCGAACAGGAATCGTTCGTCCCCAGCAACTCGATCTCGATCGCCCTGCTCCTGCTGCTGCTCAGCATGATCATGTTCCTGCGCCTGGTCAGCCGCACCACCCAGGGCCTGCGGGTGGCGGCGGTGCTCGGCGAGCTCGGCCGCGACGCGCGGGGAGTGATCGACCGCGTCTATCCCGAGCCCGCCGGCGAGGACGGCGAGGGCCGGCGGCCCGAGACCTCGGGCAGCGCCCGGACCGTCGCCCACAGCGGTGAGCCCGGGGTCCTGCAGAGCATCGACCGCGAGGGGCTCCTCGAGCGCGCCGGCGCCTGCGAGGCGGTGGTCGAGCTGGTGCCGCGGGTCGGCGACCTGCTCGCCCCGGGGGCGCCGCTCTTCCGCGTCCACGACGACGGGGGCGCCCTCGATGACGGCTGGCTGCAGAGCGCGGTCGCGGTCGGCGACGAGCGCACGATGCGACAGGACCCCGCCTTCGCCTTCCGGCTGCTCGCCGACATCTCGGCCAAGGCGCTCTCGCCCGGCGTCAACGATCCGACCACCGCGACCCAGGCGCTCGATCAGATCGAGCTGCTGCTGCGCCAGCTCGGCGGCCGCCGGCTCGGGCCCGGCGTCGCCCGCGACGGCGGCGGCACCGTCCGGCTCGTCTACCCGGTGCCCTCCTGGGAGGACTTCCTCAGCCTCGCCGTCGACGAGACGCGGCAGTTCGGCGAGGGGTCGGTGCAGGTGACCAGGCGGCTGCGGGCGCTGCTCGAGGACCTGCGCGAGGCGGTCGCGGCCGAGAGGCGGCCGGCGGTCGAGGCCGAGCTGCGGCTCCTCGACTCCTCCGCCGACCGGGCCTTCGCCGACCGCGGCGACCGCCTCTCCGCGGCGGCCCGCGATCGCCAGGGCCTCGGGGCCGCGGGTCACGCGCGCTGAACGCCGGTAGGCTCGATCGAACGCTTCTCGCTCAGTTGCTGGGCCCGCCGATGTCGTTTTCCTCGCCGCCAGGTCCCTCTTCCTGGCCGCCTTCCGCGGGTGAGTTGTTGACCAGGAACTGGATCAGCTGTTCGAGTTCTTCCTTGGAGAGGGTTTCCCCGTAGCCGTGAGGCATGACGCCGGCCGAGTAGCCTTCGGCGATCTCGGATTCGGGGTCGACGATCATTTCTTCGACCCCGGCCGCGTCATCGTCGGGCGCCAGGTATTCGTTCAGGTCGGGTCCGGTGGTGCCGGTGGTGCCGGCGGCCGCGAACGTGTGGCAGGAGCCGCAACCGGTGGCGATGAACACCTGCTTGCCCGGTTCGGCCGCCCCCGCTTCGCCGCCTTCTTCGCCGGCACCTTCGGCCGCGACTTCTTCTCCTTCGCCCCCGGCGGCGACGACGGTTTCGGTCTTCGGCGAACTGCCGAGGTCGCCGACGACGAAGCCACCGGCGAACGCGATCACCGCAATCACCACGTACACCCATCCCTCGACCGCCAGCTTCTTCCAACTGGGTTGGCCCATCTCTACCCTCCTTGGCACTCGGATGGCTTGGCGGGCCCGCTCCCCAGTCGATCCCGTTGACCACCGTCAACCCTATTCCTCGCCGGACGGACAATCCATCCGTGCTTGCCCGCCGACCCGGCGCGCGTTTCTACGGCATCCGCGACCCGGGTAACGCGAGGGATCCGGCGCGTTCACTAGGGTCACCCGCGTGCCTCGCCCGAACCGCTCCTCGCCGCCCCGCCGAGGGCATCCTCGCTGGGCGCTCGCGCTCACCATCCTCGGCACGATCCTCGCCTTCGCCGCGATCTTCTCGATCTGGGTCAACCGCCAGGCGCTGAACACCGACAGCTGGGTCAATACGAGCACTCGGCTTGTGCAGAACGAAGACGTTCGTGCCCAGCTCTCCGACTACCTCGCGAAACAGCTGTTCGCCAACGCCGACGTCGCCGGAGAACTGCGCGAAGCGCTGCCGCCGCGCCTCGCGCCGCTGGCGAGCGCCGCCGCCGGCGGGCTGCAGCAGCTGGCGCCGCAGGTGGCCGAACGGCTCCTGGCCAGCCCCGAGTTCGAGAAGCTCTGGGAAGCGGCCAACCGCAAAGCGCACGAAGCCCTGCTGACGGTCCTGAACGGCGGCGGGTCGACGGCCTCGACCGAAAACGGCGAAGTGAAGCTGAAGCTCGGCCCCTTGCTGACCGAACTCGGCGAAGGCTCGGGCGTGGGCGCGGCGCTGGTCTCGAAACTGCCGCCGGAAGCCGGCGAAATCACGATCCTCAAATCCGACGAACTCTCGCTCGCGCAGGACGTCGCCAACCTGCTGCGCAAACTGCCGATCGCCCTGACGCTCGCCGCGCTGCTCTGCTTCGCGCTCGCCGTCTACCTCGGCGGCCCGCGACGGCGGGAGGCGCTGCGCTCGGTCGGGTTCGCCCTGATCGTCGCCGGCCTGCTCTCGCTCGGGCTCCGCGGGTTCGCCGGCACCTACGTCGTCGGCGGACTGAGCAAGACCTCGGCGGCCGAACCCGCGGTCGAAGCCGTGTGGAGCATCGGCACCTCGATGCTGGTCACGATCGCGACCTCGACGATCGTCCTCGGCCTGATCGTCGTGATCGCCGCGCTCCTCGCCGGCCCGACCAGGCCGGCCGTGGCGATCAGGCGCTTCGTCGCCCCCTACGCGCGGCAGAGCCCGGCCGGTCTCTGGGGCGCCGCGCTCCTGATCTTCCTGGCGCTGATCCTCTGGGCGCCGGTGGGCGCCTTCCACAGGCCGCTCGGGATCCTGATCTTCGCCCTGCTCTTCGCCGCCGGCACCGAGCTCTACCGCCGCCAGCTGCTCGAGGAGGAGCCCGCCGCGCCCGCAGGAACCTCGACCTAGGCTGCCTTCGGCCGGCTCAGGGGGCGAGGTCGCGGCGGTCGAACAGCCAGGAGCCGAGCGCGGCCAGGGCGCAGGCCGCGAGCGTCATGCCGGCGAAGGCGAGCGGGTCGATCCCGTCGAGGATCGCGTTGCCGTAGTACTTGAAGACGGAGACGTAGCGGATGCCCGAGAGGCTGTGGTCGATGCGGCCGATCAGGTCGACCACGTACATCGCCACCAGCACGCCGGCGACCGAGCCCGTGACCACGCTCGTGCGCAGCGACCAGCCGGTGACGACGATTCCCAGGCCGGCGAAGAACAGCGCCAGCGGCCAGACGTTGACGAAGCCGGCGAGCGCCGAGCTGAACGAGAGGCCGGCGCCGAAGAGCAGGCTCGCCAGCAGGGCCAGCAACAGGGTGACGAGCAGGACGATCGCGAGCTCCAGGGCGGTCGCGGCGAACCCGGCCGCAACCAGGCGGCGACGGGCGATCGGCGCGGCGAGCAGAGCCTCGAGCCGGCCGCTTTCGGCGGCTCCGGAGAGCCCGCTGGCGATCGAGCGCACCGCGAGGTAGCCGGCGGCCAGCGGCACGATGAAGCCGAGGAGTTCCGCCCCGAGGAACTGTTCGACGGTCGACAGTTCGGTGATCCCGAAGGCTTCCCGCAGCGCTTCGGGGTACTGGTCGACCGTCTTCACCAGCGCTTCTTCGACCGAGGGGAAGATCGCCACCTCGAAGGCCGCCATCAGTCCCAGCGGCAGCCCCCAGGAGAACAGCGAGCGGCGCCGGTCGCGGAGCTGGGCGAAGATCAGCGGCATCATTCGCCGCCCGCGTTCTCGCCGCGCTGCTGCCGGTCGCCCTCGCCGCGGTAGTAGGTGAGGAAGACCTCCTCGAGGGTCGGGCGGGCGAAGTCGAGGTCGGTGACGTGGTGGGCGGCGAGCGCCTTCAGCACCGGGTCGACGTCGCCGGCGAGCCGGAAGCTGACCTTCCGCCCCTCGACGCTGAGGTCCGACACCCCCGGCAGGTTCCCCAGCGCGCCGGGCTCGACCGGCTCGGCGAACTCGACGCTGACCTGCCGCTGGGTCCTGGCCAGCAGCTCCTCGACCCGCTCGACCGCGATCAGGCGGCCCTCGCGGATGATCCCGACCCGATCGCACACCCGCTGGACCTCGTCGAGCTCGTGCGAGGAGAGGAAGACCGCGGCGCCGCGCTCGCGTTCCTCGCCCACCAGGGCCAGGAACTCCTCCTGCATCAGCGGGTCGAGCCCGCCGGTCGGCTCGTCGAGGATCAGCAGCTCCGGCTGGTGGAAGACGGCCAGGATCAGCCCGATCTTTTGACGGTTGCCGCGGGAGAGCTCGCCGAGCGGACGGTCGAGGTCGGCATGGAACCGAGCGGCGAGAGCCTCCGCGCGATCGAGCCCGCCGACCCCCCGCACGCGCGCGAGCAGCTCGATCGCTTCCCGCCCGGTCCCGCGGCCAAAGCCGAACTCCCCGGGCAGGTTGCCGAGCCGGGCGTGGATCGCGACGCTGTCGCGGTGATGGTCGAGGCCGAACAGCCGGGCCGAGCCCGAGGTCGCGTGGATCAGGTCGAGCAGGGTCCTGATCGTCGTCGTCTTACCGGCCCCGTTGGGGCCGAGGAAGCCGAACACCTCGGCCGGCTCGACCCGGAAGCTGACCTGCTCGATGCCGCGGTGGCGCCCGTAGCGTTTCGTCAGCCCCTGCGTCTCGATCACCGGCGCGGCATTCGCCATGATCTCCGTCACCGCCGCGGCAGCCGCCATGGCGCGGCAGTATCGCAGGGGCTCCGCGCCTGCCGCCGGTCATCGTTCGGACGGCCTCGCCGCCGGGGCCGCGCAGAGGAGAACGCGCCCGGATCGTGGACCGCCCGGACCCAGCCACAGTTCGATGCCAACGCCCCGGCGTGTGCACCCACCGGGGCTGGCGTGGTCCCTAGCCCGCCTTGACGACGGAAACGGTCGGGACGGCCTGACTCTCGACCGTGATCCTCACGAGCACTGATGCGATCAGGGTCGACGAAACCGGCGAGCCGGCGCGGGCGGCCATCCGGGTCGAGCGCTCGACTGAGGCCCAGGCCAGATACGAGGAGGAGGAGGAAAAGCCGAGAGAGGGAGGCGCGGCGCTACTCGTTCTGAGAGTCCCAGTAGGCCTCCGCCTCCGCCTCCATGGCGGAGAGGCGGGAGTAATAGTCCGGGAACTCGTTGAGGTGCGCTCGGGCGATCTTGGCGGTCACGACGATGTCGTCGTCGGTGACGTTGGTCTCGGGATCCTGCGTGCCGTGCTCGAGCTCTACGTCCATCCCCATCCGAAACTGCTCGACATCGAAGCTCGACGAGGTCCAGTCGATCCCGATGCGCTCACCGGTGGAGCGGGCCTCCTCGGCCGTGAAGCGGGCGTTCTCGCTCATGCCCCGAAGGATACGCCCAGTGGAGCAGCGCGACTGCGACCGGAGCGAGAGAGGCCGCGACGCGGACTGCGGTGACAAGTCGGCGGGACGATGTGCGAGCAGGCGGCTGTCCTGCCGCTGCTCGCGCGAAGCCGGAGCGCGTCAGCGCAGGAGTCGGCTCCTGTCCCCCCTGAGTGGCAAGCGCCACCGCGACTGCGCGATGATGCCGGCTTGGGCGGTGACAGTCTGATCGTGAGGCCAGCGGGGCCGGAAGATATCCCGCAGGTGCTCGAGCTGTGGGCACAAGAGCGAAGCGCGCACGCCAGCGCGCCCGACCGCGACGCCGACCTCCAGCGCCTGGTCACCACGATGCCGGGCGCGCTCATCGTCGCCGAGGTCCGCGGCGGCCTGGTCGGTGCGTTGATCGCTGCCTGGGATGGCTGGCGCGGCAACCTGTACCGGCTTGCTGTCCGGCCCGACAGCCGCCGCCAAGGTGTCGCGAGAGAGCTCGTGCAGGCCGGCGAGCGGCACCTGCGGCAGCTTGGCGCCCGTCGCGTCACCGCGCTCGTGGCTTACGACGACGCAAGCGCCGCAGCGTTCTGGGACGCAGCGGACTACCCGATCGACACAGACATCGGCCGACGCGTCCGCAATCTTTGAGGAGCCGCAACGGCGTCCCGGCTACCGCGGCGGATTCGGCTCCTTTCAATTCAGCGAGCGTGTGGGGGTCAAGCTCCCCTGCCCCAGATCCGTCCTACTGCCTGAGGACCCGGAAGCGCCGGCTCTGCTTCTGGCGCGCTGGGTTGGCGACGCGATCGACCGCCCCGGCCCGGATCCGGTAGGGCCCGCCGGCCCTGAGCGCCCGGCGGCCGATGCGGCCGCTGAAGCGGACGGTGTTGCGCCCGCGTCTGCCGTTGCGAACGATCCAGCCCTGCAGCCGCCAGCGCTTGCAACGGGTGCGGCGGGGCAGCTTCGTCCAAGCCTTCCGCGACCTTGCTCGACAGACGGTGCGCCCACCCCGCTTCACCTTCTTGCCCCGCTGCAACCGCTCCACCGCCAGCTTGGCGCTGGCCCGCTCGGAGAGGCGGAAGCGAATCGCGATGCCACCGCGGCCCCGCCGGGCGACGATCCCCGGCTGGGCGGGCAGGGACGGGATCACCAGGCGCGGCGGTACCGAGATCGTGCCGGTGATAGAGGGTGGGATGCGGTCGGCGTCCGGCCCGACCGGCTGCCAGTTGGGGCTGTGACTGGCGCTGTCCTCTTCCTCCGCTCCGAGCACCCCCGTCCTGCCGCCGCGGGTGAGGTTGCGCACGTCGCTGCCGTCGGCGTTCATCACGTAAACGTCGCTGGGGGCATTGAGGACGTAGGTGTGCGGATCGGTTTCGTTGCGGCGATGGGTGAAGGCGATCTCCGAGCCGTCCGGGGACCAGGCCGGCTCGCTGTCTGCCCAGGGATCGCTGGTGAGCCGCGACTTGCCGCTGCCGTCGGCGTTCATCACCCAGATGTCCGGGTTGCTGACCAGCTTCGTCTCGCTGACGATGAACGGGTCGACGACGTAGGCGATGCGGGAGCCGTCGGGCGAGAAGTCGGGGTCGTACTCCTGCTCGAAGCCGTCGGTCAGGCGCGTCTGCTGCCCGCCGGCGAGGTCGATCACCCAGATGTCGGTCTGGCCATTGAACCCGTGCAGCTCGGTGCGCTCGTAGGCGATCCTCGAGCCGTCGGGCGACCAGCTGGGGTTGCCGTACTCGACGTCCGCAGACCCTTGGAGCAGGTGGGTCCGGCCGCTGCCGTCGCTGTTGACGAGGTCGATCCCCGGGAAGCCGCCGTTGGCGAGGGTGGTGAAGGCGATGCGCGAGCCGTCGGGGGAGAAGACCGGATCGGACTCGTCCGCGGCGGTCGCGGTCAGCCGCCGCTTGTCGGTGCCGTCCGCGTTCATCACGTAGATCTCCTCGTTTTCTTCCTCTCCTTCGTTGCGGCTGTCCGGGAACCCGGCGAAGGCGATCAGGCGACCGTCCGCCGAAAAGGAGGGGCCTCCGTGGTCTTCGAAGCTGGTCGAGAGGTTGGTCGGGTTCTGCCCATCAGGCCCCATGACGAAAACCTGATCGCGGACGATGACGGCCCGTCCGCCGCCCGAGAAGAGCGGATCGCGGTCGCTGACAAAGGAGATCTGGCCGTTCGAGGCGCCCGGAAACGCGGCGCCCGCTGGCTGCGCGGTCACCGCGACGAGGGAGCAAGCGAGGAGCGCAACGGCCACCGCCGCGCCCGAGCCCAGGTGCCGCCGAATCGATCCACGAAGAGACGCTCGGAGGACCCGCACAGACACGCATTCGAAAGTAGCGCTTCGGCCCGGCGAACGACAAGTCACTCGTACGATCGTTGAAGAGCGCGTCCTCTCCACCATGCGGCGCCGGCCTTCGACTTCAGCTTCAGCGGCTCGAGAAGGTAGCGGCGCAGAGCTGGCGTGATTGCGGCGCGAGCGCGCAACCGGCTGCGAAGCTCGTTGAGATTTCCGGTCGCTAAGACCCGCCCGTGGAGCCCCCCTTGGCTCAGCCGCCACCCATGGCCGCTTGGGCCTCGACCAGTTTGGCCCTGACCACGTCGATCCGTTCTTTGAAGGCGAACAGCGGCTTGACCTCCCAGCTGATGAAGCCGTAGAGGGGGTGCTCGGCCATCAGTTCGAGCACACCCTTGTGGAGGTCGCCGTTGGCGACGAAGAAGCCGCCGGCCCTCCTGGGCTAGTGAGGTTGGTCGGCCGAGTCGGCCGAGCCTCTCATGAATATGCCGTCAGTCAATTAACCTCCCTACCCCTCCTCGAGGACCAAGATCGTCTCAGGGCGAACGCCATCGAATTTCATGGCCTCCGCCGCCTCCTCGGTCTGCAGCGCCTCTTCGAACTCGGCCCTGCTGGGGACCTCGAACATCAGCCCGACCCGGTTTGAGCCTGCCGGGTCCCTGAAGGTGCGGATTGTGGCTCCCATCGGCCCAAAGAGTTCCTCCCGTTTTGGCGAGGAGAGCCAGTGGTCGACGTCGTCAACCTCGTGAAAGGCAAGCACGGTCTCCATGTTCATGTCCTTCCTTGGTGGCGAAGCTGCCTGTTTGTGGATGGCCGAGCCAGGTCGATACGACCATCCGGAGCGTCCTGGCGACGCCACCGTAGCCCGGCACTTTAAGCAGGACTAAACGGCTGGGAGTGCACGCTCTTATGAGCCGTGGCATGTAGGTCCGACGGCATTCGCCTTTCGCGCGGAGCGGGAGCATGGTTCCAGGTCCCCTCTACTGTCCTGGCGTGAGTTCGATCGCGGTCAGCCGCGCAGGCCAGGGACCGGAGCTGCTGCTCGTCCACGGCGGCGCCAGCGCGAGCACGACGTGGACGGGACTTACGCCTCTGCGGAGCCGGTGGACGCTGGTCACCGTCCACCGGCGCGGCTTCCCGCCTAGTCCGCCGGCCCGGGACGGGCGACAGGACTTCGAGGTCGACGCCGCCGATATCGAGCCGCTCCTCGATCGACGTCCCCACGTCGTCGCCCACTCCTACGGCGCGCTTGGGGCGCTGTTAGCGGCCGCGCGCCGGCCGGCGCAGGTGCGGTCGCTGACTCTGATCGAGCCGCCGCTCTTCCATCTCCTCCCGGACGACGCCGAGCTGAGGCGCTTTCAGCTCATCGGTGACGAGGTCCTGGCCAACGGCCTCGACTCCGACCCCGCGAGGCTGCGCGAGTTCCTGCGGATAGCCGGCTCTCCCGTTCCGGTCGACGGGCCGCTTCCCGAGAATGTCGTCCACGCCGTTCGCCGCGCCCACGGCGGCCGATCGCCGGGAGAGGCGCGTCCGCGGCTAGACATCCTGCGCGAGGCCGGGATCCCGGCACTCGTGGCTTCCGGCGACCACGCCTCCTTCCTGGAGCGCGCCGCCGATGCCCTCGCGACCGAGCTGAGCGCCGAGCGCCTGGTCGCTCCCGGCGCCGGCCACTTCGTCGCCGCGGCGCCGGGGTTCAGAGGGAGCCTCGAGCGGTTCCTGGCCTCGGCGGGTTGACGCCCGCCCTTCGCGCGAAGCAGGAGCGCAAATCGGAACGACCGCTGGCCTCTCGCCCGTTCACCAGGCCGGTACCCGATCCCCGGGGACGTGACAAAGGTGCTGATCGGGTGCCCACCGCTGCTCCGACGCTCTCGGCCCTTGGCAGGAATGCACCGGCGGGACCCGAACTTCGGGGTCAGGACCATGGATAAGGACATCGAGCAGGCTCCCCGCCCAGAGTCGGATATCGCCAAGCGCATCCCGCCACCGCCACCGCCCCTGCCCGGATCGATCGTTTCGACCGCGCGCTGGATCAGCTTTCACCTCGCCGCCACCGTCCGCAGGGTTTGGACCCGCCCCGGCGCCCCCTGCGTGATCTTCGGTGTCGCGCTGGTGGGGACCGCGTTGGTGGTGGTTCCCAGCTCCACCTGGACCCTGTCGATCTTCGCGGCCGGCGCCGTGCTGATGGCCATCGGCCTGCTCGGCTCGAGGCTGCGGATCGTTCTCGGCATGAAGTGGCAACCGGAGGGCCTGGCCATCAACTTCGACCTTGGTGTCGATGCTCGCACGGGTTCCGCGCCAGAGGACACGACCGGCGAAGGTGTCGCGAGCGGTTCAGCGCAGAGCCTTGCCGCTAGCGACAACCAGCCCGGGGCGCCGTCCGTGTCCGAGGAGATCGAGGTCCTCGAAGGCGTGGCCGAGACGATGGAGTTCTCCGCCGTCGAGGTCGAGCGGAAACTGGCCGAGTCGAAGGCGGCCGAGCCGGGTTCTGCGGCTTCCAGCTGAGCTCCCGCGGCTGGGTTTCGGCCAGCTCCCTAGGCACCGAGCGCCGCGCTGGCGAGCTCCGCTCCCTTGACCCGGTTGCTGATCTTCTGCATCGCGACGTCGCGGGCGAAATCCGGCGAGCCGTGCTTCGGCTTGAGGTCGCGGCTGAACGGCGAGAAGCCGCAATCGTCGGTCGCGCCCAGCTGGTCGACGGGGATGTGCTCGGCAGCCGCGAGCAGGCGGTCGCTCACGGTCTCGGGCGTCTCGACCTCCGGATTGAGCGGGTCGATCACGCCGATGAACGCAACCTGCTTGACGCCGTTTGCGTCTTTGCGGATATTTTCGCCCACGAGCTTGTAGACGTACTCCTTGTCCGGCTCGCTCGCGCACTGGATCAGGAAGTAGCCGGCATTCATCTCGAACATCCTGTTCAGCAGCTTCTCGTAGGGCACCTCGGCCGAATGAACCGAGTCGCAATCACCGCCCGGGCAGGTGTGGATTCCGATGTTCTTCCGCTCCTCCGCCGTGAAACGATCGAGCACGCGATTGTTGAGCTCGATGAAGTCGCCGAGCATGTCCCGGCCGGTCCACGGGTTGCGGGCGTCGTTCTTGTTCGCGAGCCGCCCCTCCGTGAAGTCGATCGAGACGCGCTCGGCACCCGCCTCGAAGCATGTGCGGATGTCCTTCTCGCACTGATCGACCAGATCGTCCAGGAACTGCTCACGTGGGTAGCCGTCGATCTCGTCATCTAGCGGATAGAGCAGCATCAGCATCGACGGGGCGATCACGGCCTGCTTGACGCCGTTGCTTGCGATCTGCTTGTTCTCCTCGACGAACTCGCCGGCGTAGGTCTGGTACTCGAACGGGCCTCCGGTCAGCCTCGGTAGCTGGCGGTGGTGGCCGTCGTCGAAGATCGCAAAGTACTGTCCGTCGCCGGCGAGATTCGGGGCAAGGCCGGTCCCTGCGAGCGAGTGCGTCAGGGGGTACGTCGCGAAGCTGGACTCGCGCTGCTCGCCGTCGGTGACGAGCTTCTCGCCAGTCTGCTCGAGGCGCCTGATCGAGTCCTCGGCCGCAGCCTTCTGCTCCTCCTGGAGCTGCTCCCAGGTGATATCGCCGTTGTCGTACGCCTCGTAGGCGTCCTGGAGCTTTGTGGGACGCGGCAGCGAACCAACCATCTCAGTGGGAATGGCCATAGTGCTCTCTTCCTCCTCGTTGGCCCCGGGATCCCTCCGTCCGGGCGACGGAATGGCCAATTCCGAGGCTTCGTCGCTCCGGGCATACCCGCCCGGCGGGGACGTTAAACAGGCAAACTCGCCGGTCGCGCACAAACGACCGCCGCGACGCCGGTGGGTCGCTTGGTCAGACTCACCGCAGCAGTCAGCGGGCGGGCTTCGGCTTCGCCGTCCGGCAGGTCTCGACGGCGATCCGGGTGCGGACCGATGCAGCGGCGACGTAGCGATGGCAGCCGCAGCCCAAAGGCAAGCGGCGCTCCTCACTCAGACCAAGGACGCCGACGGCTTCGACAACTGCGCCGCTCCTCGCGCGAAGCGACAACTCGGGGGCCACCGCGGGGGGCCTGAGCGGCCCCCGGATCGCGCCACCCGAACCCAGTCACCCGTGCAAGGACCCGAAAGGTCCTCAGCGCCTCCGGACCAGCAGCACCTGCTTGCGCTTCGTCCGCGGACTCCCGCCGGTCGGCGTGAAGCGAATCCTGTAGCGGACCGCAGCCCGCCGCTTGCGCCGCAGGCGCTTCGCGAGCCCACGCTTCGGGCGGATCCGCACCGCGACCGTTCGCGCTTCGCTGACGTTGCGGACCGCCTTCCGCACCCGCTTGGCGAAGACGACGACCCTTCCTGGGCCGGGCAGCTTCACCTTGACCCGGGCAAAGCCCTTGTGCTTGTTGCGGAAGAGGCCGACGATGCTGAACGAGTTGGGGGGCGTGGGCAGCGGAGCGCTGAGCGAGTTGACGGCCAGCTGGACGTCGGGGCCGCCGTAGGTGGCGAGCGAGAAGAGGTCGGTGTTGAGCCCGGAGCCGTCTAGGTTGGCGCGGGCGATCCTCGAGGGAGCCACCAGTTCGCCGTCGATGCCGAAGTAGACGTAGGAGCTGTCGACGGCGACGCCGCAGTCGATGCGGGCGCCGGGGTCGATGAAGTCAGGTTCGACCACGTCGCCGGTCAGGTCCGCCCTGCCGATCCTGTTGCCGGCCGCGTCGGCCCAGTAGACGTAGTTGGAGTCGACCGCGACGCTGCAGGGGTCGCCGGGGGCTTCGATCCAGTCGGGTTCGTAGTAGCTGCCGTCGAGCCGGACGCGGCCGACGTGGCCGAAGCCGTTTTCCCCGAAGTAGATGTGAGCCCCGTCGACGGCCAGCCCGACCGCACGGCTGACCGGACGGAAGCTCGGTTCGACCCCGCTGCCGTCGAGGTTGGCGCGGCCGATGCTCGTCACGCTGGACCAGTAGATGTGGGCGGAGTCGACGGCGAGACCCAAGAGGTTGCCGCCCAGCCCGGTGATGAAGTTCGGGTTCTGTTCGCTGCCGTCCAGCTTGGCGCGGCCGATGCGGCCGTCGCTGGTGGTCCAGTAGATGTAGGTGGAGTCGATCGCGACAGCGTCTGAGAAGGGCGGCGTGTGGATCAGGAAGCCGAGCCCCGAGCCGTCGTTGCCGGCGCGCGTCAGGCCGTCGGCGTGGGAGGTCCAGTAGAGGTAGGCGTGCGCCTTCGGCGCGGCCGCCAGCGAGCACAGGCAGAGCAGGCCGACGAGCGGCAGGAGGGCCCTGAGCCGAAGCGCGAAGGGAGACCACCCCCCTCGGCTCATCGCTTGACCCTGATCTTGATCCGGGCCTTCGCGTAGCCGGCCTTCCTGGCGGTCGCCGGGTATCGCTTCGGCCGGGTGCCGCCGGGGACGATGATCCCGACGCGGCCGTTCGCCCGTTCGTCGTGCCGCTGCGCCTGTGGCTGCCGAGCCTCAGCACCACCCTGGCGCCCCCGACCGGGGCGCCGGCGTCGAGCACGCGGAAGACGACCCGGTGGCCGCGCCTCACCCTCCGCGGCATCGCCTTCAGGGTCAGGCCGGCGCGCAGCCGCCGGTGCCAGTACTCGACGCCGTCGTTTTCGATCAGCGCGAAGAGGTCGAGGAAGCGGCGCGAGCCCTCCATGTTGAGGCGGTAGATCGCGTAGGTGCCATCGGGGGGCTTGACCCGAACGATCTGGCCGAAGCGGGTCGCGGCCGGGTTGGTGCGCGTCAGGGCGATCGTGCCGCCGGCTTCCGTCCAGGCGATCCACAGCCTGCCGCCCGGGGCCGGCGCCAGCGTCACGTCCTGCGCGGCGCCGGCCGGGACCCTGATCACGCTGGGGCTCGCGGACCCAACCCGCCACAGCGCCGGCTTCTCCTTGCCGGAGGGGCCGCGCAGGTAGGCGACGTAGACGCCGGCGGCGCCGATGCGGCCGGTTATCCCGACGCGCTGGGACGCGACGGCGGCCGGCAGCCCGGAGCCGGGCACCTGCTGCACCGGGACCGCGCCGGAGACCTGCAGGCCTTCGCCCGGGCCGGCCTGGGCGATCACCGCGGCGCCGGTGACGGAGTCGACGCCGACGTTCGGGTTGTAGACGCAGCAGGTGGCGCCGAGGGGAACGTCGGCGGCGGCGGGATCGAGCCCGTAGTGGGCGGCGGCGCCGGGCGAGCCCCAGACCGAGAGCAGTTCGCCCGAGCCGGTCAGCGCCGCCGAGATCCCGGAGGCGGCGTAGACCGAGAGACCGCCGCCGGTGTTGGAGACGGCGGCCGGCGCCGACCAGGCGGTGCCGCTCGCCGAGGAGGTCTCGGTGGTCACGACGCTGTCGTAGGGCTCGCCGGGGAAGATGCCCGAGAAGACGGCGCGCAGGCCGCCGCCGGGGCCGGCGAGGAGGTCGACGCTCGGGTTGACCGAGCCCAGCTCGGAAGTGTTGGAGAAGACGAGGTCGGGACCGGCCACGTTCTTGCCGTTGGCGGAGATCGCGCTGTGCAGGACCTGGTGCTCGCTCGGCCCGCCTTCCCGGGGCCAGAGCACGTGCAGGACGCCGTCGGCGGTGCGCTGCAGACCGATCTCGCCGAGGTTCCCCACCTGCCCCATCGAGGTCACCTTCGTCCAGCTGGCGGCCGAGGCGCCGGTGAGCGGGCCGCCGAGCGCGGCCACGGCGACGAGCGCGAAGATGGCGCAGACCAGGGCCCGACCTCTTCCTCTCATACCCGCATTCAAACCGAGGCCCGCTCGGCGAGCAAATCCCCGATCGACCAGATGTCCGCTTTCGGCTCGGTCCTGTCAGCGTGCTGACAGATGGTCGTTGGCGTCCTGCGGAGCGCGAGCCGCGCGTCGTAGATCGGTCCAGGAGCGAAGCCGATCTCCTAGCATGGGGCCATGCGCGCCGTAGCCCATCGTCCGGGGCTCGCGATCGCCGCCGCGACCGTCGCACTGCTGCTGGGCGCGGCGGGCGCGGCAAGCGGGAAGCAGCGGGCGGGCGCCGAGAAGGCGATCGCCTCGGCCGCCCACACCCGGATCCTGGTGCACTCCAGCGTCCGCAACGCCGGGATCTTCGCGATGACCCCGCAGGGAGGAGGGCGCCACCGCCTGCGCAAGGGCCTCGTCGATGCCCTCTCGGTCTCCGCCAGCGGCCGTCGCATCGCCTTCGCCAACAGCCGACCGACGCCCTGCAGCCGCTGCCCGGCCGACTTCTTCGTCGACGTCTTCCTCGCCGACGGCCAGGCCCGCCACGTCCACCGGGTGAAGCGCTTCAAGCACGCCAGCATCGAGTCGCTGGCGCTCTCCCCCGACGGGCGGCGCATCGTCGCGGTGATCTACCGCGGCGCGGGCTCTGACCTGTACGCGATGCGCGCCAACGGGTCCGGCGTGCGCCGTCTGACCACGAGCCGCCAGGACGAGAGCGGGGTCTCGTTCTCGCCCGACGGCAGGCGGATCGCCTTCTCCCGCGAAGGGGCGAGGGGCTCGGCGATCTACAGCATGCGCTTCAGGGGCGGTGGCCTGCGCCGGGTCAGCCGCGGCTCGGGCTCAGACTCCGATCCGGTCTACTCGCCCAACGGCCGCCTGATCGCCTTCTCGCGGGACGACGGCGGGGCCCTCGGCCTGCGCAGCCTGTTCGTGATGCGCACCGACGGCACTCACCGCCGGCGCGTCACCCACCACCGCGCAGGGGTCGAGGACCTGCAGCCCGACTTCTCGCCGAACGGGCGGGCACTTGCCTTCGCGCGCGGGACCGGCGTCGAATTCGACATCTACACGGTGCGGGTCTCCGGCGGTGGCGTGAGACAGGCGGCGCACGCGGGGATCGGGCTGATCGATCCGGACTGGTCGCGGCGACCGTAGCCCTGGGCGAGCTCCGCGAAGCCGAAGACGCCGAGCAGGTCGTGCTCGGGCTGGGCCCCGGGATTTCGCGGCGAAGATCCGTCCACCCGGGTGTCGGCTGGCTGACTTACCTCGGCCTGGGTTGGAACGCCTGGATACAGGTGCTCTGCGATCGCACCGACTTCGTCCCCGCTCGGCGTCGAGGAGTTCATGGACAGGTTGGTCGCGACGATGATCTGGGCGCCCACCTTCGGATCGTCGAAGGTCGCCGTGCCGTATTGCGTCGAACGCGCTTCCCCTGCTCGCGCGAAGCGGGAGCGGCTCGAACAGCCTGTTGAGGACGTCGATGTCCCTAGACGGGTCGCGTGGTGCCGGTGCGCTCGCGGTGCTTGCACCCCGGCCAGCAGCAGGGCCGGCGCTGGCCTTCCTCCAACTCCTCCTGGGTCCGCCGAATACGGCGCTCTCGGGTGGCCTGCCGCTTGGCATCCTCGACCCAGCAGATGAACTCGTTGCGGGCGAGGGGCGTGATGTCCCTCCAAGCGTCGAGGGCCATCGCGTTGGCGATCAGCGCCTCACGCAGGTCAGCGGGCAGCCCATGCACCACTCCACCCGGCACTCTCTGCCTGCTCACAGGCTCATCGTAGTGAGTTGTTCCTCGCGCGAAGCGGGAGCGCGATCCTCCCAGCTGGGAGGATCGCGGCTGCGACGGCTGCCCCGCCGCGTGACAGGATCTGGTCCTCGATGCGGTCCCTCCATGACTCCGAGACAAGTGCGATCGTGCTCGTCCACGCGTTCGGCTCAAGCAGTCGCGCCTGGGCGCCTCAGGTAGAGGGGTTGGGCAACGACCATCGGGTGCTGGCCCCCGACCTCCCCGGCCACGGTCACTCGGAGCAGCCGTTCACGCTAGCCAGGGCCGTCGAGACCGTTCGAGACACGATCGACGAAGCCGGTGGCAGCGCGCATCTCGTCGGCATCTCCGGCGGGTCGGTCGTGGCGCTGCTCACCTGTCTTCAGCATCCCTCCCGGATCGACAAGCTGCTGCTCTCGGCCGGACTCGCCCACGCCCCGCGCTGGTTCGCGCTGCAGCGAGCGATGACCCGGATCGCGCCCGAGCCCCTGCTCGCCCGTGCTTTTCGCGGAATGTATTCAGGTGGGCGAACCGAGTACGAGCGCACCGCCGAACAGGACTTCCGGGCGTGCGGCAAGCGCACCTTTCTCGCCGGGCTGAGTGAGATCGCCGAGCTCGACCTACGTCCGCGCCTGACCGAGGTGGTGGCCCCAACGCTCGTCCTCTGCGGCTCTAAGGACCGCCCCAACATCCCTCTCTCCAAGGAACTGGCGGCCGCGATACCAGCCGCGGACCTGAGCATCGTCCCGGACGCCGCCCACCTCTGGAACCTCCAGCTGCCAGACCTCTTCAACCAGACGTTGGCCAGGTTCGTCGACCGGGGGACATCCCTGGCGAGTTGACAACAACTCTGCTGCGTCTCGCGCGAAGCAGGAGCGACTGCGGCACACTCTGAGCGCCGACCGGCTTAGCGACCAAGAGACGAGGGTCCTCTCGTCGTGTCGGGCGGCCGATCGAGCTGCGCCGTCAGCTCCTCGACCTCGTCCGACGTCAGCTCGATCCGCAGCGCCTTCAGGTCCGTCTCGTAGACGCTGGGATGGTCGGCCCCCGGCAGCGGCAGGGCCACCGGCGCGCGCGCCAACAGCCAGGCCAAACCGATCTGCGCGGGCTGCGCCGCGTGGCGTCGAGAGATCTCCTCCAGTGGCGATCCCGGTGCCGCCGCCTCGCCGTGCCAGGGCGGGAACCAGGGCAGAAAGGCGATGCCCAGGCGGGCACAGGCGTCGAGGACGGGCTCGTTGTCGCGGGTGCGGACGTCGAAGCGGTCCTGGACCGAGGCGATCGGGGTCACCGCCTGGGCCTGTTCGAGCTCGGCGACGCTGACGTTGCAGACGCCGATCGTGCGGACCTTACCCTCCTCGCGCAGTTCGACCAGCGCCCCCAACGACTCCTCCAGCGGCACCTCGGGGTCCACCGCGTTCAGCTGGTAGAGGTCGATCGCCTCCAGACGCAACCGCCGCAGGCTGCCGACGCAGGCAGCCCGCAGGTGCTCGGGGCGGCCGTCGGCGCGCCATCGGTTGTCGCCCAGTGCGCGGCGCCCACCCTTGGTCGAGATGACGAGATCGGCCGGATAGGGGTGCAATGACTCGGCAATCAATGTCTCGCTCGTTTCCGGCCCGTAGCAGTCGGCGGTGTCGACCAGTTGCACCCCTTCAGCGACCGCGCAGCGCACCGCTCGCCGCGCCGCTTCGAGATCCGGCGGTGGCCCGAACGTTCCCGGCCCGGTCAACCAGGCACCGCCGAACCCGACCCGCCGTACCTCGAGCCCGTCGCCGAGCGCGACCGCACCAATCGCCTTCCAGGGGATTTCCTCTTTCCTCGCGCCGATCCCGCGAGGCTAGCGTCTCGCCAGCCGCTCGCTGACAATCTGCTCCATGACCCGCCGACGACGATGAGCCACTCGAGTGCCTGATGCGGGGGCCACCAGCGGTCAACGAGGCGTACGCAATCCCCTGATGTCGCCTGGGCGGATTCGACCGAGGCACACACCAACGGCACGCACTCGGCACTCGCATCTCGCGCGAAGCGGAACCCAGCGTCGAACCCGGACTAGGACACGTAGGCCTCGCGCACCATAACCGCCGTCCATCGTTTCGTTCCGTGAAACGCCGGGGTCTTCTTGCGGTTCAGCGTGTCGGCGATGTCTTCCAGTGATTCGCCTGCAAGAAGCAGTTCCCCGATCTGCTTCCGCCGCGTGTGGTCACGCTGATTGCACTCGATATGGGACAGCCGAACGTTATCGGCACGTAGCTTTCCACCGGCCGACCTGAGGATCGGGTAGTGGTCGCGCGAGGGCGCCCACAACCTGCGCTCCGTCGCGAGCGGTTCGAACTTGTCGCGTCCGTTGGGGTGATAGCACTGCGGCATCTCGCACTTCAGCTCAAGAATCTGCCCACGTTCGGCCATCTGCACGAGGATGCCCTTCACGCCGAATCCGCGGAGTTGGTCCGCGACCGATTTATCTGCCATGCGGCGATCCTGACACAACCACTTCCGCGTGAAGGCAACGTCCTGAGGCGGACCGTCGGTCAAGTCACCTACGGACCCAGCGCAACGGCGGCCGGGATCACCGGCGCGCGCCGCCCATGGACAACATCGACGATCTCGCCGCTGTCGATCCCTTGTAAGTAGACCGAGGTGATTCCGAGATCGGCGTGGCCGAGCTGGCGCTGGATCACGTTCAGAGGGACGCCCTCTCGCGCCATTTCAACTGCGTGGGCGTGGCGCAGCTGATGCGGCGCGAAGCGACGACGGACACCGGCTCGGAGGGCCAGGCGCCGAAACTGGGTACGCGCCGCGGCGGCCGACCAAGGACGTCCGGACGTGGGTCCGCTGATCACGCAGAAGAGCGCCCCTGCCGGCAGCTCCATCCGCAGCTTCAGCCAGGGGTCCAGCTGCTGCCATCCCCAATCGTCCATTCCGACTTGGCGGCGCTTGCCTCCCTTGCCGTGGCGGACCAGGAGCGCGCCGCGAGCCGGCTCGAGGTCGCCCTCCGATAGTGCCAGGGCCTCGCTGATCCGAAGGCCGGCCCGCCAGAGCACGACTGCCAGCCCTCGAAACCGCATCCCCGCCGGGCGCTCTCCGGCCCGGCGCATCACGGCGACGATCTCCTCGACCCTTGGTGGGTCGGCGGGGTATCTGCGGCCTTTGTTCCGCGGGGCGCGGCCCGCGTGGTAGCCGGGCAGCGTCGCCGGCGAGCGGGGTCGACCGGCTGCGTCAAGAGTTGCGATGGGGTTCATGGGTCTCTCCTTGTCCGAGTTGACAAGGGAGGTCCTATCCACCTCGGCTCCGGGTGGCTACTCGACGGCTCGCAGCCGTGAGCGGATCAGGTCCCCCAGCTGCTCGGGGCTCGTCCCAGCGCTCAGGCCGATGATCCAATCAGCGAGCTCGGGATCCGTTGCCGTGACCTGGTAGCCGTTGATCTCAAGGAAGGTCAGCATTGAAACAAGCGCCAAGCGCTTGTTTCCGTCGATGAATGCCTGGCTCTCGGCGATGCCGTGCGCAAGTGCCGCGGCCTGCAGCGCGAGATCGGCCTCTTGGTAGTGGGCGTAGTTGCGCGGCCGCCCCAGCGCGCTCTCGAGACCGGCCTGATCACGGAGCTGGTTGGCGGCCTGCCCAACGGTTCCACCGATGATCGCGGCGTAGAACTCCAGCGCATCGGCGAACTCGATGTAGACCGGCTCGTTCTCCTCCACCGGAGGCCTGTCTACCGCTTGGCGCTCTCGTCGTCGGGATCGTGATCGGCAAGGATCTGCAGCGCCTCGGCGTGCTCGTCGACGACTCGCTGCCCGATGCCGCGAATCCGATCGCGTACCTGCTCGGTCGGGATGATCCGCAGCTCGCCGCCCTCGAGCTCCTCGACGAGCACTGACGTCCCGGCCGCGTAGCCGCGCCCCTCGAACTCGCGCGGTATCGAGACCACGTTGCTGTTGCCAACCCGGCGAATCTTGACGACCTTCATGCCGTCAGTATATACGGGGATATCCCCAGTCGGAAGCTCCATGTCGACACGCAGCAAACTCGCGACGGATCGTCGGTCGACAAAATCGCGCTCCGACGACCCCGTGCACGCTCTGCAATTCGCGCGAAGCGGGAGCGCAGGCTACGGGCAGAACACCGACGAACACTTGCCCGCGCCGCAGCCTCCAATTTTCCGGTAGGCACCCATAACCCGAAGGTCGCCGGCGTGCGGTTCCGCGCGTGGAAGGGCTCGCCGGGCCGGCTAGCCTTCGGCGCGGAAGCTGATCCCGCTCAGGTAGACCTCCCCGACCGCGCCTTCGGTCAGGATCGACCCTGCCGGCACCGGCCCGCCCGGGGATTCGATCTGCCCGCCGCCGTAAACCCCGACGGCTTCGCAGTTGCCTTCGGTGGGGCCGCCGGCGCTCTCGCAGAAGGCGGGGAAGGTGAGCGCGATCCCGGTCGCGGGGCGGAATCCGGGTGGCAGCTCGAACACGACGCCTCCCGGGAAGCTTTCGTTCTTGCCGACCGCCAGCCCGCGCAGGTGCACGATCCCGAGGCGATCCTTGTAGAAGGCCGGGCTCGGCTCGGGCGCTTCCGCCCCTTCCGGAGCTTCCTTGATCGAGATCCACTGGCCCTGGAACTCCGGCTCGCCAGGCTGGCCGACCACGTGCCAGTCTTCAGCCGGCGGCAGTTCGTGGGCTTCCTGGGCGACCGGCACCAGGTCAAGCGTCGACTCGTCGATCTTGGCGCCGGTGATCGAGTTGTCGCGGATCTGCGGAGTACCCACCGCTCGGGCGCGGAGCTGTCGGCCGCCGACCGCTCCGGGGGCGATCTTCCCCGCTCGCACCGAGCGAGGGGCGAGCTTGCGCGTGCCGACCGCGAGGCCGTGGATCTTCGATGAGCGGACCGCTCCAGGGCGCAGCTGGGCGCTGCCGACGCTGTTGCGCGGGAGGTGGTCGGCGGCGATCGCGACTCCGCCGCCCAGCAGCAGGAAGAGGCAGAGCGTCGAGACGACATTCGCGTAGCTGAGCCTGGGGGTCCTCAAGTGTTCGGTCCTTTGTCGAGCAGTGGGCTTGCACCAGCTCCATCGGTGGATCGAGCGAGGACTTGAGCCCATGCTTTACCTGGCGACAGGGAACGGATCGATTGCGGGGCTGTTGCTGGTGACCATTGGCCTGCGCCGATCCATCAGGAAGTCGGTGACCCATTGAGGTCGCCGCGAGGCGGCTACACCACGGAGAGGCCTCAGCGCCGCGGAGCTCCCGCGTCTCGCGCGGAGCAGTAGCGCGGATTCGAACGACCGCTGGGCTTTCACCCGTCGAGCAACCGGTACCCGATCCTTGCGAACGGGACAAAGGGGCTGATGTCTCATATTTCTCCCCAGAGGGCGGAACGCCCCGCCCCCGGCGGACCACTCCGGGAGGGGCGGGGGCTCTTGCCCAGTGGAGATCCTGCCGACGCCTACGTCAGGAGATCCGCTGGATCACCAGGCTGGCGCCGACGCCAGGCGACAGATCCGTCGTCACGGCAGTCGCCGAGTTGTTGCGGAGCGTGAGCACGTCGCCGGCCGCCAACGTGAGGACCGCTTCTCCGCCGACATGCCCGGTCGCGGTCAGCACGTCCACGTCGGTCTGGCCTGCGACGGTGCCGTTCACCGCGACCGCAAAGGCCGCGCCGACGCCGGCCGTGTAGTTCACCCCCCAGCCGATCCGGTAGCGGCCACCGGCAACGACGGTGAAGGTGGTCGTCCCGTTCGTGTGGCTGATGCTCGCGCCGAGGTTGCTCGGCCCTGAGAAGGGAACGTCCGCACCTCCCACGACGGTCGAGGTGCCGACGGTCGCGAGCTGCGACGAGGAGCCCGAGTCGGCGCCGAAGTCAGGGCCCGGTTCGCCCTGCGGTCCCTGCGGCCCTTCCGGTCCCTGCGGCCCTTCCGGTCCCTGCGGCCCTTCCTTTCCTTCGGGCCCTTCCGTACCTTCAGGCAGCTGACCGGGGGCGAAGTCCTTCGCGTAGAGCGATCCGTCCCGCACTTTGTCGCCGGTTATCGCTTCATCGCGAATCCGATCCCAGGCAATCGAGCCCTTGGCGAGCTTGCCCGCCCCGATCGTTTCGGGTTCGATGTTGGAATTCCTCACCGCATGTCTCTTCAGCTCGCGGTGACCGACGCTGTCGGCGGGAATCTTCACCGCCGCATAGCTGACTCCACCGAGGGCAATGAAGACCGCGATCGTCGCCATCAAGTTGGCGTAGGTGACCTTGCTGCGAACTGCTTTCAAAGGGCTGCCTCCGGTTTGCGGGACGACGCACCGCTGGCAAGAACCGCCAGGGTGCCGAGGCGGGAGACAATTTCAGGTGGATCGGCGGGAAGCAGGCGAGCCTTGATCAACCAGCCACCTGTGACCGTGACCAACCCTTGCTGCTGCCGCCCGACCTGCGCGACTGGCTGCCGGAGGACCGCCTCGCCTGGTTCGTGATCGCGGCGATCTAGGAGCTCGACCTGGAGCCCTTCTACGGCTCCTACCGCACCGACGGCCACGGCCGCGCCGCGCACGAGCCGAAGATGATGCTGACCCTGCCGGCCTACGCTTACGCGGTCGGCGGGCGCAACTCGCGAGGGATCGAGCGCCGCTGCCGAGAGGACGTCGCCTTCCGGGTGATCTGCGCCAACCAGACCCCCGACCACGGGACGGTCGCCCGCTTTCGGCGTCCGTCACGAGGAGGCTCTGGCCGACCTCTTCGGCCAGGTGCTCGGCCTCTGCGGCGAGAGCGGGATCCTCGACGTGGCGGTGCTCGCGGTCGACGGTACCAAGCTCGAGCTGGAGCTACCTCATAGCAACAGCCTTAACGCAGCCAAGCCCGGGTGGCCAACATGGCCAGGGATCGCAGCTCGAGCCTTCCCTCAGAGCCCCTTCAGCACCACCACGCGATTCTTGACGTCACGGCCCCTCAGCTTGAGCTTGAGGTGGCTGCTGTGGGTCCTTCGCACCAGCGTCCTGCCCCGGCCGTTGAGCTTGACGCGCAGGGTCTTGGCCTTGCCTCTGGCGATGCCGAAGCGCCGCTTTGCGATCAGCTTGCGCCGGAAGTAGAGCTTCACCGCGCCCCGGCAGCGCCCGGCGCCCCGGCAGCGCAGGCGCAGCAGCACCTTGTTGCCCTTGCGGCGGGCGAGGCGGGCGGCGAAGGCTCGCCCGCCTCCCGCGGCCGTGACCGTCGTCGGCGCCGCGGCGACCGTGACCGTGCCGGTGGCGCTCGTGGCATTGCCGAGGGCGTCGGCGGCGGTGACCGTCACCTGGTAGGTGCCGGCCGCTGCGTAGGCGTGGGTGGCGGCGGCGGCGCTCGCCGAGCCGCCGTCGCCGAAGCTCCAGCTGGTCGCGCCCAAGGCCGACCAGACGTCAAACGGGGACACGGAGAAGGAGAGCGGCTCCCCGGCGGTGCCGCTTGCAGGGATCGAGAGGGAGCGCAGCTGCGGGCCGGCACCGTCGTAGCCCGCCGCCTGGATGATCTGGTTGCTGCCGGCTTCTTCGAGGTCCCAGACCGTGACCGCGTTGCCTTGGGAGTCGACCGCGACCTGGGGGTATTCGGCGTTCTGTTCCACACCGGAGAGGTCGGTCGCTGCCGACCAGCTGCCGCCCGCCGGGCGCCTGGCGCTCTGGACGATCCAGTTGCTGCCGTCGGAGCGTTCCCAGACCGCGACCGCGTTGCCCTGGGGGTCGACGGCGACCTGGGGCGCCAATGCGTTCTGTCCCGGTTTGGAGAGGTCGGTAGCCGCCGACCAGCTGCCGTCCGCCGGGCGGGTCGCGCTCTGAATGATCCAGTTGCTGCCGTCTTCGCGTTCCCAGACTGCGACCGCGTTGCCCTGGGGGTCGACCGCGACCTGGGGTAGGTATGCGTCGTACCCCGGCGCGGAGAGGTCGGCCGCTGCCGGCCAGCTGCCGCCCGCCGGGCGCGTGGCGCTCTGGACGATGGAATTGGTCCCGTTGGAGCGGGACCAGACCGCGACCGCGTCGCCCTGGGGGTCGACAGCAACCTGGGGGTGTTCGGCGTCCTCTCCCGCTTTGGAGAGTTCGGTCACCGGCGACCAGCTGCCGCCCGCCGGGCGCGTGGCGGTCTGGACGATGTTGTGGCCGCCGTCGTACCGCAGCCAGATCGCGACCGCGTCGCCTTGGGAGTCGACAGCAACCTGGGGGTATTCGGCATTCTGTTCCGACGCGGAGAGGTCGGTGGCTTCGGACCAGCCGCCGCCCGCCGGGCGGGTGGCGCTCTGGACGATGGAATTGGTCCCGTTGGAGCGGGACCAGACCGCGACCGCGTCGCCCTGGGGGTCGACAGCGACCTGGGGGTGTTCGGCGTCCTCTCCCGCTTTGGAGAGTTCGGTCACCGGCGACCAGCTGCCGCCCGCCGGGCGCGTGGCGCTCTGGACGATGTAGTTGGTGCCGTCGGAGCGCCGCCAGACCGCGACGGCGACGCCCTGGGGGTCGACAGCGACCTGGGGTTCGGAAGCGTTCTCCCCCGGCGCGGAAAGATCGGCCGCCGCCGACCAGCTGCCGCCGACCGGGCGCGTGGCGCTCTGGATGATGTGCTTGCTGCCGTCAAAGCGCCGCCAGACCGCGACGGCGTCGCCCTGGGGGTCGACCGCGACCTGGGGTTCGTATGCGTTGTGCCCCGACGCGGAGAGGTCCTCCGGAGAAAGCCACGCCGGCGCCGCGGCGGCACTCGCCGCCCCCACCGTCGCCAGCGCCAGCAGGGCAAGGACGGCAGCGACCAGGGCTCGCCCCCACCGATGGGAGAGCGAAGCGAGGTCGAGATGGGCGATCCCCTGGCGGGTCTGCAGCACGGAGTCCTCCTGATCGATTGAGGGACGGCGAGGTGGTCTCTCGCCGTCGAGTTGTTCCCTGAAAGGTACATAGAGCAATCTACGTAAGTTCAAAGCCTGGCCGGAAAGACGAGTGGGTGGATGCGGCGCGTTGCGGCGGTTAGCGCCGCCGCCCGACGAAGAAGCGCACCGCCCGCACCGGCGAGCGGTTGCCGGCGCGGTCGATGGAGCGCAGGCGGAAGACGTGGCGGCCGCGCTTGACGTGCCGGTAGACCTTGGGTGAGGAGCAGCGCCGCCACTTGCGCTGCCTGTCGAGGCGACACTGGAAGCGCGCGCCGGCCGCGGGGTCGGAGAAGACGAAGGTGTAGCGGGGGCCGCCCTTGGGGTTGGGCTGGTGCGGGGTGTTGGGGGTGTGGTGAAGGCGCGGCTTTGGCAGCGGGGCGATCCTCAACCTGAGCGGCGGGGAGGTTGAGCCCTGGTTGTTGGCGTCGCCGGAGTAGAGCGCCCTGATCTTGTGACGGCCGGGGGCAAGCGAGCGGGTCGCGAGCTTCGCCTGGCCGTTGGCCCCGAGGGTGGCTTCCCCGATCGGCTTCTTGCCGACCTTGAAGACGACGCTGCCGCCGGGGGAGGCGCCGCTGACGCTCGCCAGCAGCCGCACCGCCTGGCCGGGCGCCGCACCGGAACTCGGCGAGGCGCCGAGCAGGACCGAGGAGGTGGCCTTGGCGACGGTGTATTGGGTCGCGGAGGCGGCGAGGATGCCGAAGCGGTCGGTGACCGTCAGGGTCACCTGGGCGCTGCCGGCGGCGCTCGGCGTGCCGCTGATCTGCCCGCTGGCAGGGTCGATCGAGAGCCCGGCCGGCAGCCCGCTCGCCTGCCAGGAGTAGGGCGGGGCCCCGCCCGAGGCGGTGGCGGTGGCGCTGTAGGGGGCGCCGACCTGCCCGGCGGGCAGCGATCCGGTGGTGACCGCGAGGTCGGCGACCACGACCAGCGAGTGGAAGGCCGTGCTGCCGGTTGCCATCGTGTCGATCGTCGTCCCCGCCCCCAGGTCGACCGGGGTCGGCGTCGGGTTGGGGTTGATGGTGCCGTTGTTGGCGGTGCTTCCCAGTTGGCCGTAGGAGTTCGCGCCGAAGGCGTAGAGCTGCCCGGTCGAGGTCAGGGCCAGGCTGTGGTATCCGCCGGCGGCGAACTGGGTCACCGGGCCGCTCGCCCCCGGCAGGCTGACCGGGGTCGGGGTTGGGTTGGGTACTTCGGTGCCGTTGTTGGGGGTGCTTCCCAGCTGGCCGTAGTAGTTTTCGCCGAAGGCGTAGAGCTGCCCGGTCGAGGTCAGGGCCAGGCTGTGGTATTGGCCGGCGGCAATCTGGGTCACCGCTCCGCTCGCCCCCGGCAGGCTGACCTGGGTCGGCGTCGGGTTGGGTACTTCGGTGCCGTTGTTGGCGGTGCTCCCCAGCTGGCCGTAGTCGTTTTCGCCGAAGGCGTAGAGCTGCCCGGTCGAGGTCAGGGCCAGGCTGTGGTATCCGCCGGCGGCGATCTGGGTCACCGGCCCGCTCGCCCCCGGCAGGCTGACCTGGGTCGGGGTCGGGTTGGGGTTGAGGGTGCCGCTGTTGGCGGTGCTCCCCAGCTGGCCGTGGTTGTTCTCGCCGAAAGTGTAGAGCTGCCCGGTCGAGGTCAGCACCAGGCTGTGACGGCCGCCGGCGGCGATCTGGGTCACCGGCCCGCTCGCCCCCGGCAGGCTGACCTGGGTCGGGGTCGGGTTGGGCGCTTCGGTGCCGTTGTTGGCGGTGCTTCCCAGTTGGCCGTAGGAGTTCGCGCCGAAGGCGTAGAGCTGCCCGGTCGAGGTCAGGGCCAGGCTGTGGAGGGCGCCGGTGGCAATCTGGGTCACCGGGCCGCTCGCCCCCGGCGGGCTGACCTGGGTCGGCGTCGGGTTGGGGTTGAAGGTGCCGTTGTTGGCGGTGCTCCCCAGCTGGCCGTAGGTGTTGAGGCCGAAGGCGTAGAGCTGCCCGGTCGAGGTCAGCGCCAGGCTGTGGTCTTGGCCGGCGGCGACCTGGATCACCGCTCCGCTCGCTCCGGGCAGGGTGACCTGGGTCGGCGTCGGGTTGGGGCTTTCCGTGTTGTTGTTGGCCGTGTTCCCGAGCTGGCCGAAGTGGTTCCAGCCGAAGGCGTAGAGCTCGCCGGCGCTCGCCGCAGCCGCCGGAGAGGGGGTCGCGGATGCCGCCACAGCGAGCAGGCAGACGACGAGGGCGAGGGTCGCCGTCCGCCGCCCGGTGCGGCGGGCGAACGGGCGGCGGACGGCGGGGCGATGCTTCAAGGTCTCCTCCTCCTGTGTTGCGCGGCGAGTCATCGCCGTGCGAGAGTACATAGACCGATCTACGGAAAAAGGGACATTGGCCGCAAAGACGAGAACCAAGTGGGACGTGAAGCGCGAGGCCAGCCGCGCCGCGCTGCTGGACGCGGCGATGCGCAGCTTCGCCGAGCGGGGCTATGCCGCCACCAGGGTTGCCGACATCGTCGAGGGCGCCGGGCACACCTCGGGCGCTTTCTACTTCCACTTCAAGGACAAGAGCGAGTGCTTCTGGGCGGTGGTCGAGCGCCGCGAGCAGCTGCGCGGTGAGTGGTGGGAGGAGGTGCTCGAGGGCCTCGATCCCCAGAGCGCCAGCCTCGAGGTGGTGCTGGGGCGCGCCTTCGCCCACTTCGAGGCCAGCCTCGAGGGGGTCGGCGGCTGGGTGCTGGTGATGGTCGACTTCCACCAGCAGCACCGCGGCGACGGCGAGGTCGGGGACCGCATGGCGGCGGTCTATCGGCGCTGGCACGCCGAGCTGGCGCAGTTCCTCGCCGCTCTGGCCGCCGGGGGCTGGATCGAGGCCGGGCGCGATCCCGAGGCCCTCGCCACCCAGGCCTTCGCCTTCGCCGAGGGGATGTTCGTCCACCAGAGGCTCTACGGGCTCGACCCCGAGGCCGCGCAGGAGGCGATCACCGAGGGGCTGGTGCGGCTGCTGGGGTGAGCGCGGCGGACGGGGGTTGATGCGCTGCCCCGCACGAGCGGGCCGCTTAGCCCCCCGGCGCCCTGCGCTCACGCTCGCATCCACGTGAAAGCGATAGCCCCGCCCCACTCCGCCTACTGAGCGGAATCACCCATCCAGCAGCCGATACCCGATCCCCGAGGACGGGACAAAGGGGCTGGTCGCCGGACCAACCCCCCTTGCCCCGGCGTGAATCCCCGAGCTAGATCTTGCGCGCGGCCAAAGGAGGCGTCTCGCCGCCCGGTTCCATCCCATGCAGATCGGCAACGCTTCCGGCGAACCACTGATCGAACTCGTGATCCGACCCTCCCACGCTCTCGAGGAAGCCGTCGGCGCCGGGTCCCTCGACGACCACGATGGTGAGGAAGTTGCCGTCGGGCAGCGGCTGCAGGTAGGCGCGATGCTCCTCCAGTCCAAGGCGGCCGTTCATGTCTTCGAACGCGGCCTTTCGCGGACCGGTCAACTCCACGGTCCATGCTTCCCACGCGCCAAGCTTGTCGGCCGCAAGCGGTGCTGCAAATGCCGGCATCGTGTCTCCGTTCCGTCGGTGTCTGTGGGACGGGCGCAGTCTTGCCTGGACCCTCCGCCAGTCAATCACAGGAATGGATGGTGCATTCGCTCACCCATCCACGGGCGATAACCGATCCCCCAGCAGTTGACGACGTAATGGCCGTGCTCGGGGTCTAGCTTGCGCCGCAGGCGGCTGGCGTGGGAATCCAACGTCCGGGTCTTACCGGGATCGCGGAAGCCCCAGACCTCCAATAGCAGCTCTTCCTCGGAGGGGTGACCTTGCGGCCGAGGGAGTCGATGACCAGCTCGCCGACCTTGTTGCCACCGCCGCGGCCGAGGCGGCGCAGGACGGCGCCGATGCGGGCGCGCAGCTCGCCGCAGGAGAACGGCTTGCCTTCTTATCAATTGTTTGGGCCGATCCCGGTGGGCCGGGGCAGCGACTGAGCTCCGGAGGTGGGCTGCCACGCAGAACCTTCGTCATTGGCCCTTCTCTGAGCCAATCGCACCGACCAGCGCCCGCCGACTTGGAATCACGTGGATTGCACTCCGATCTGCGGCGGCGTCTCGGAAGCTCGCTCCCGGCCCCGCCTGACCGCGCCTGAGCGCCGCCGCGGGCCGCCCTACCACGACAGCTCGCCTTCGGGAGCGACCGACCGACCCGAGAGGCCGTCGTCGTCCAGCAGCGCGTAGCGCACGGGCAGGGTCGCGCCTTCGGCCGGCGTCATGAACCCCTCGCCGCCCGTCAAGTCGGTCCTGACGTAGCCGGGGCTGACCGAGTTGACCTTGACCGTGCTCCCCTGCAGCTGGGCGTCGAGCTGGACGGTCAGCATGTTGACCGCCGCCTTCGACGCGTTGTAGCCGATCAGCCGAGCCGAGTAGTACGGCGAGCTCGGATCCCCGTTGACGGCCAGCGAGCCGAGGGCGCTGGAGAGGTTGACGATGCGGGCGGCGTCGGCGGCGCGAAGCAGCGGCAGCATCGCCTGGGTCACGCAGAGCGTGCCGACGAAGTTGACCTCGAGGATGCGGCGGACCGCCGCCGGCGAGGCGCTGCCGGGGGCGCCGTCGTCGGGGTCGACGATTCCCGCGTTGTTGACGAGGATGTCGAGGCGGCCATGCTCGTCGGCGATCCTGGCCGCGGCGGCCGCGATTCCGGCCTCGTCGGCGAGATCGAGCTCGAGGAAGCCGACGTCGAGCCCCGCCGAGGTCAGTGCCCGCGCTGCCGCGGTTCCCCGTTCGACGCTCCTGGCGCCCATCAGGACGCGAACGCCGGCCTCGGCCAGCTGCCGCGAGATCTCGAGGCCGATGCCCTTGTTGGCGCCGGTGACGAGCGCCACCTTGGGGGATGTGGTCATGTGAGCTCCTTCTCTCTGAGGCTGGTCGGCATCGCGACCGGATCGATTGCGGCGACCACGATCCACCCGGCAGGCCACCGGCACAAGAGCCCCGCTGAAGGGGGGATCGACGGTCCCCCCTTCGCGCTCCGACGATGGATCAAAATGGGCGCATGAACAGAGCGGACCTCGCCGACTTCCTACGCAGGCGCCGGGCGGAGCTGACCCCCGCGGGCGTGGGGCTCCCCGCCGGCCAGAGGCGACGGATAGAGGGGCTCCGCCGGGAAGAGGTGGCGCAGATGGTCGGCATGTCGGTGAACTACTACACCCGGCTCGAGCAGGCGAGAGGACCGCGACCAAGCACCGCGATGCTGGCGTCGATCGCGCGCGGACTGCGCCTCAATCGGGACGAGCGGGACTATCTGTTCCGGCTCGCCGGCCACACCGCACCGGAAGGAGTGGACGGCCTGACCGAGCCCACGCCGGAGCTGCGACACCTGCTCGACCGCCTCGACGACACTCCGGCGCTGGTCGTCTCGGACATCGGCGAGACGCTCGCCAGCAACCGGCTGGCGACGCTGCTGCTCGGGGACCACACCGCCCACACAGGGCTCGCCCGCATCGAGGCCTATCGCTGGTTCACCGACGTCGAATCGCGCACCATCTATCCGAACGAATACCACGGAGAACACAGCCGCTTCCTGGTGGCCGGCCTGCGGCGAGCGGTCGCCGACCCCCGCTGGAGCTCACGCGCCCGTGACGTGATCGACACGCTCTTGACCGAGAGCGCGGAATTCGCCCAGCTCTGGGCTCAGCACGAGGTCATCCGCTGCAACCAGAAACGCAAGATGATCATCCATCCCGAGGTCGGGCCGATCGAGTTCGATCTGCAGCTGCTGCTCACCGAGGACCGGGGCCAGACGCTGCGCGTTTTCGTCGTCCCGCCGGATTCCGTCGCCGAAGAACGGCTGCGACGGGTGGCCGGGGCCGCCGTCGGGGACGTCAGTTGGTGAGGACGATCTTGCCGAGCTTCCCCCCGGCCGCGAAGCGGTCGTAGGCCGCTTCCACGGCGGAGAGGGGGAAGCTGTCGGCGACCGGGACGGTCAGCCGCCCCGACTCGAACAGAGGCAGCACCTGGCGCTCGACCGCGCGGCTGGCCAGCGCTTTCTCCTCCAGCGAACGACTGCGCAAGGTCGAGCCGTGAATCCTGGCGCGTTTGCGCATCAACGCCCCGAGGTCGAGATCGATCTGCGCTCCGGCCGCCATGCCGATCACCGTGATCCGGCCGCCGAGGTCGAGCGAGAGGAGGTTGTCCGGGAAGTTGGGGGCGCCGACCAGCTCCAGGATCACGTCGAAGGGCCCGGAGTCGGCGAACCCGCCCGGCTCGATCGCCGTTGCGCCGAGCGCGGCGACCGCGGAGCGATGGTCTGGATTGCGGACGGTTGCCGTGACCGTCGCGCCGGCGGTGACGCCGAGCTGGACGGCCGCGGTGCCGACCCCGCCGGCGGCGCCGTGCACGAGCAGCCGCTCGCCGGCCTTCAGGTCCGCCTGGGTGAAGACAGCGTCGTGCGCGGTCATGAACACCTCGGGCAGGCCGCCCGCGGCCGGCCAATCGAGAGTCGAAGGGGCAGGCATCAGAACCCGCTCGTTGACCACACACAACTCGGCCTGGGCGCCGCCCCCGACCACCGCCATCACCCGGTCTCCGATCGCGAACCGGAAGCAGTCCGGTCCCAGCGCGACGACCTCACCCGCCAGCTCCATCCCCGGGATGTCTGCCGGAGAGCCCGGCGGCGCCGGGTAGAGGCCGCGCTTCTGCTGCAGGTCGGCGCGGTTGACCCCGGCGGCGCGAACCTCGACCAGCACCTCGCCCGTCCCCGGCTCGGGGTCGGGGTGCGACTCGAACAGAACCTCGCCGTCTTTGATGGTTGCGGCCCGCATTGCCGGCGCACGCTAACCCAGGGTGGCGCGGCTCGACTCCCGCTCGTGGGGCGAACATCCCCCTCCAGCTTCGCCTCGGTCAGACGGACCCGCGGCGATGCCCTCTCTCTAGGGTCGATCGCATGGGCGATCAAGTTGCCGTCATCGGCGCCGCCGGCCGGACCGGGCTCGCGATTCTCCGGGCCCTCGACTCGAGCGGCTTCGCACCGCTTGCCGTTACCCGCACCGACGAACAGTTCGACCGGGTCCGGGAGGCCGGGGCCGCCACCGCGACCGCCGCCGACTACGCGGACGTCGACCAGCTGACCGAGGCCCTGACCGGCGTCCAGCGGGTCGTGATCGTGCCGCCGTCCTACACCCCCGAGGACGTCTACATCGCCAACGCCGCGCTCGCCGCCCGGGCCGCCGGCGTCCGCCACGTGGTCCTGCACTCCGTCCTCCACCCACACACCCCGTCGATGCGCCACCACATGCGCAAGGCGGCGGGCGAGGCCGCCCTGCGCGCCGGCGAGGTCCCCTGGACGATCCTCCAGCCGTCGATGTACGCGCAGACGGTGCTGCTGTTCGCCGACAGATCCCCCGCCGGGCGGATCTTGGCTCCCTTCGACGTCGACTCGCGCTTCACCGTGGTCGACCTCCACGACATCGCCGAGGTCACCGCCACCGTGCTGCAGGGCGAGGATCACTTCTACGCGGGCTACGAGCTCGTCGGCAACCCCCCGGTCAGCTGCCGGGAGATGCTCGCCCTCGTCGCCCAGCTCCGCGGGATCGACGCCGAGCCGGAGTCCGCCCGCCCCTGGGAGCTGCAGCTCCCCGACTGGCTCTGGGACTCGATGGCGGACTTCGCCGCGATGTGCGACGAGTACACCGAGAACGGCCTGCTGGGCAACTCGAACGTCACCCGCCTGCTCCTCGGGCGCGAGCCGACCAGCTTCGACCAGGTCGCGAGACGCGAACTCGCCTGAGGGACGGCACCGGTGCCCGCAGCGACCGAAACGACCGCGCTCGTGACCGGCGCGACCAGCGGCATCGGGCGCGAGATCGCCGCCCAGCTGCTCGACGCGGGCCTGCGCGTCCTCGTCGGCGCCCGCGATGCCGAGCGCGGCCGCAGGACCGTCGCCGAGCTCGGCGACGGGGCCAGCGCGATCGCCCTCGACGTCACCGACGAGAGCTCGATCGCCGCTGCCGCCGCGCAGGTCGAGACGCTCGACGTGCTCGTCAACAACGCCGGCATCTGCATCGACGAGGGGATGCCGCCCAGCGAGACCGACCCGGACCTCTTCCGCCGCACCTACGAGACGAACGTCTTCGGCGTGGTCGCCGTCACCAACGCGTTCCTCCCCGCCCTGCGCCGCGCGGCCCACCCTCGCATCGTCAACGTCTCCAGCGGAGTCGGCTCGCTGGCCTGGAGCACCGGCCCCAATCCGAGCTTCCCCTTCCAGACCCTCGGGGGCGGCGCCGCCGCCTACCGCTCGTCGAAGACCGCGCTCAACGCGCTCACCACCTTCTACGGTCTCGCGCTCGCCGACGACGGCTTCAAGGTCAACGCGCTGGCGCCGGGCCTGCGCGCCACCAACCTCAATCGCCGTGCCTCCGACCTCGGCGGCGATCCCGCCGAGGGTGCCGCGGGCGCGGTCCGCCTCGCGCTCCTGGGAGACGACGGCCCGAACGGCGCCTTCTTCTCCTGGGACGGCACCGGCGTCCCCTGGTAGGAAAGCTGCTTCCCGGATTCGAGCGCCGCCTGGTACCGACCTCGCGCGGTCCCGTGAACGTGATGGTCGGCGGCAGCGGCCCGCCGCTCCTGCTGCTCCACGGCTACCCTGAGTCGCTGCTGATGTGGAACGGCACCGCCCCGCTGCTGAGCGAGGCCCACACCGTGGTCGCCAGCGACCTGGCCGGCTACGGCGGGTCCTTTCGGCCCCGTCCGGCGGCGGACCACCGGCCGCACGGAAAGCGAGCGATGGCACGCGACCAGGTCGAAGCGATGGCGGCGCTCGGCTTCGACTCCTTCGCCGTCGCCGGCCACGACCGCGGCGGCCGCGTCGCCTATCGGCTGGCGCTGGACCATCCCCAGCAGGTAAGCCGACTCGCCGTCCTCGACATCGTCCCGACGAGCGAGGTGTGGACGCGCGCGAACGCGGCCCTGGCCCGTCTCTACTGGCACTGGTCCTTCCTCTCCCTGCCGGCGCCCCTTCCCGAACGACTGATCGGCGGCGACCCCGGTGCCTTCTTCGACCTCCACGTGCGCGGGCAGCTGGGCCTGGGCGGCGAGCCGGAGCGCCCGCCGGCCGCGGTGCTGGACTCCTATCGCCGCGCCTTCGACGACCCCGCGTCCGTCGAGGCGATGTGCGAGGACTATCGCGCCGGCGCAACCGTCGACCTCGAGGACGACGCGGCCGACCGCCGGGCAGACCGGCGGATCGAGTGCCCGGTGCTGGCCCTGTGGGCGAGTCGCGGTGTCCTCCCTCGCCTCTACGGGGACGTCCTTGCAGTCTGGAGGCCGTGGACGAGCAGGCTGTCGGGCTCCGCCGTCGACGCCTCTCACTTCCTGCCCGAGGACCGTCCGCGGGTCACCGCCGAACGCCTGCTCGCCTTCCTCGAGCGCTAGGACGCCGTCGGGAAGTGCAGGTGCCCCTCGAGGGCGTCTTCCTCGGGCCAGCGGGTCGTGATCGCCTTCGCGCGGGTGTAGAAGCGGATGCCCTCGGCGCCGTGGATGTGATGGTCGCCGAACAGCGAGTCCTTCCAGCCTCCGAACGAGTAGTAGGCCATCGGCACGGGGATCGGCACGTTGACCCCGATCATCCCCACCTCGACCTCGCGCTGGAAGCGCCGCGCCGCGCCGCCACTGGAGGTGAAGACCGCGGTCCCGTTGGCGAAGCTGTTCTCGTTGATCAGGCGAATCGCCTCGTCGAGGGTGTCGACGCGGACGACCGTCAGCACCGGCCCGAAGATCTCGTCGCGGTAGATCGACATGTCGGTCCGCACCCGGTCGAACAGGGTCGGCCCGACGAAGAAGCCGTCGCCCCCGACCTCCAGCTCGCGACCGTCGACGACGGCCGCCGCGCCGGCCTCGACGCCCTCGCCGATGTAGCCGACGATTCGCTCCCGCGCCTCGGGGGTGACCACGGGGCCCATCTCGGAGGCGGGGTCGAGCCCGGCTCCGACGCGGATCTCGCGTGCCTTGCGCGCGAGGCGCTCGACCAGGCCGTCGGCGGCGTCGCCGACGGCGACGGCGACGGAGATCGCCATGCAGCGCTGGCCGGCCGAGCCGAAGCCGGCCGCGGTGAGGTGGTTGGCGGCGAACTCGAGGTCGGCGTCCGGCAGCACCACGGCGTGGTTCTTTGCCCCGCCGAGGGCCTGGACGCGCTTGCCCGCCGCGGTCGCGCGCTGATGGACGTACTTCGCGATCGGGGTCGAGCCGACGAAGCTGACCCCGGCGACGTCGCGATGGTCGAGCAGCGCGTCGACCGCGACCTTGTCGCCGTGGACGACGTTGAAGACGCCGTCGGGCAGGCCCGCCTCGGCATAGAGCTCAGCGATCAGCAGCGAGGCCGAGGGGTCGCGCTCGGAGGGCTTCAGCACGAACGTGTTGCCGGTCGCGATCGCGATCGGGTGCATCCACATCGGCACCATCGCCGGGAAGTTGAAGGGGGTGATGCCGGCGCAGACCCCGAGCGGCTGGCGGAAGGAGTGGGCGTCGACGCCGGAAGAGACCTGCTCGGAGAACTCGCCCTTCAGCAGCTGGGGGATGCCACAGGCGAACTCGACCACCTCGAGCCCTCGGATCACCTCGCCCTTGGCGTCCTCGAAGACCTTGCCGTGCTCGGAGGAGACGATGCGCGCGAGGTCGTCGGTGTGCCGGTGGACCAGCTCGCGAAACGCGAACATGACCCGCCCCCGCCGGGCGAGCGAGACGTTGCTCCACGAGGCGAACGCGGCCCTGGCGGCCTGGATCGCGCGGTCGACGTCGGTGGGCTCGGCCAGCAGCACCTCCGCCTGGCGCTCACCGGTGGCCGGGTCCCAGACCGGAGCGCGGCGCGTGCTCTCCCCGGCGGTCGGCGACCCCGCGATGTGGTGCTCGATCGTCTTGGTGGTGACCGTCATGGCTTTCTCGTGACTCGTTCTCAGGACCGTGGATCTCCAGTCGTCAATCCTGAGCATGCGGACGGCCCTGGTCACTGGCTCGATCCGACAGTCCTCGGGCGCCCGTTTCGTCGTGCCCCTTCATGGTCGGCCGCGCGCGCCCGCACTAGCTTCGGTCGTCCTCGATGGCCGACGACGTCCTGCTAACCGTGGAGGGCCGACTGGGGACCATCACCCTCAACCGCCCGCGGGCGATCAACGCCCTGACCACGCCGATGGTCCGGCTGATCGCCGCGACGCTCGACCGCTGGGAGGACGACGACGCGGTCGAGACCGTGCTGATCGAGGGCGCCGGCGACCGCGGCCTCTGCGCGGGCGGGGACATCGTGATGTTCCGCTCCTCGGCCCTCGCCGGCGACGGCGCGGCACGGGAGTTCTGGGTTGACGAGTACGCGGTCGACGCCCGGATCGCCCGCTACCCGAAGCCCGTCGTCGTCCTGATGGACGGCGTCGTCATGGGTGGGGGCGTCGGACTCTCCGGGCATGCCAGCCACCGGGTCGCCACCGAGCGGCTGGTCTGGGCGATGCCGGAGGTGCGCATCGGCTTCTGCCCCGACGTCGGCGGCCCCCTGCTGCTCGGCCGCGCCCCCGGGGAGCTCGGCCTGCACCTGGCGCTGACGGCGGATCGCATCGGTGCCGGCGACGCGGTCGCATGCGGGCTGGCCGACTCGCTCGTGCCGGCCGCGCTCCTGCCGCAACTGCGCGACGCGCTGCGGACGTCGACCGCGGACGTGGCGATCGCCGGCCTCGCCCGCCAGCCGGCGGCCGACGAGGCCCCGCTGACGTCCCGGCGCGGGGTCCTCGACCCCTGCTACCGGGAGGAGAGCGCGGCGGCGATCGTCGCCGCGCTCGAAGCCGACGGGCGCGAGCCGGCCCGGGCCGCGGCCGCGGCAATCAGGAAGTGGTCGCCGACGGCACAGGAGGTGACGCTGGCGGCGATCCGCCGCGCCCGGGAGCTCGACACGCTCGAGCAGTGCCTGGCCCAGGACCTCGAGGTGAGCACCGCCTTCCTCGCGGTTCCGGACTTCGTCGAGGGCATCCGCGCGGCGGTCGTCGACAAGGAGCAGGAACCGCGCTGGGCGCCGGCGCGGCTGGAGGAGGTCCGTCCCGAGGACCTCTCGCCCTTTCTCTCCACCCCGATCTTCGCCAAGGACGCCTGACCGCGATCGAGATGCCGACAAGGAGGGAACAAGACCGATGCGAGCCGTAGCGATCACCGCCCCGGGCGGATACGAGGTGCTGGACGTGATCGAGCGCGAGGCCCCGGAGCCGGGGCCGGGCGAGGTGCGGATCGCCGTCGGCGCCGCCGCCGTCAACCCGACCGACTCGGTCCTGCGGGTGAAAGGCAATCCCGACGTCGCCCCACCCTGGATCCCCGGGATGGACGCCGCCGGCGTGGTCGAGTCGCTCGGCGCCGGCGTCGAGCGGCTCGAGCTCGGCGAGACCGTGATGGCCGCCGTCAGCGCCCGCAGGCCGCAGGGCGGCGCGCAGGCGGAGCTGCTCGTCGTGCCGGCGGCCAGCGCGGTGCCGATCCCCGGCGGCGCCAGCCTCGAGCAGGCCTCGACCCTGCCGATGAACGGGCTGACCGCGCGCCTCGGCCTCGAGTCGATGGGGCTGCCGGCCGGCGCGACCCTCGCCGTCAGCGGCGGCGCCGGGCTGCTGGCCTCCTACGCGATCGCGATCGCGAAGCTCCAGCTCGGCCTGAGGGTGATCGCGGACGCGAAGGAGGAGGACGAGGCGCTGGTCCGCTCCTTCGGCGCCGACGTCGTGGTGCCGCGCGGCGGAGACTTCGCGACCGCGGTCCGGGACGCCGCGCCGGACGGCGCCGACGGCCTCTTCGACACGGCCGCGCTGAACGAGGGTGGGATCGGCGCGGTCCGCGACGGTGGCGCCATGGCCAGCGTCCGTTACTGGTCGCCGGACACCCCGGTCCGCGGGATCGAGGTGACCCAGGTCTCCTCACGTACCGCGCTCGAGCGCACCGACTGGCTCGAAGATCTCGGCCGGCTGGCCGGCAGCGGGGGCGTCGAGCTCCGAGTCGACTCCACCTACCCGCCCGAGCGCGTGGCGGCGGCACAGCGCAAGATGGACGCTGGCGGGCTCAGGGGTCGCTGCGTGCTCGTCTTCTGAGCCCTGCCGGGCGACGGCACCGTCACCGAGGGAGCGACGTGGCAGCGGAGACCTGCTCGTAGACGGCGGCCTCGAAGCCGATCAGCGTCTCGACCACCCTGGCGTCGAAGAACGGGAGCACCTGCGTCATCAGCACCGCACCGATGCCAGTGGCGCGGTCGATCCAGTAGTAGCAGTTGAAGAGGCCCGCCCAGTCCGCCGTGCCGGCCCGGCGCAGCCCCGGAACGTCCTCCTTCGTGAGGTGGAACCCGAGGCCCCATCCCTGCGCGAAGGGGAACGACGGCACGTCGTTGGAGAGCCACGGGACCGCCGAAGGGGCGCCCTGCGGCTGGCGGACGCCTTCGATCTGATCCGTCAGGGCCAGCGCCACCGTCTCCTCGCCGAGGACGCGTTCGCCGTCGAGCTCGCCCCCGCGGAGCCAGGCGCGCAGGAACCGCCCGTAGTCGGCGATCGTCCCGTAGGAGCCGCTGCCGCCTTCGTCGAGGTCCGGATCGACCGGGAGGTCGAAGTCGATCGGAACGAGCGCGCCGTCCGCGTCGCGCAGCCGAATCGGCAGCAGTCTGTCACGGTCTGCGTCGCTCGGGTGGAAGGTCGAGCTCGTCATCCCCAGCGGGCCCCATACGTACTCGGTGAGATAGGCGTCGAGGCACCGGCCGCTGATCTCCTCGACGACGAGGCCCAGCCAGTCGACGCTGGTGCCGTACTCCCAGACGGTGCCGGGATCGTTGACCAGCGGCGCGGCCAGGGCAGCCCTCCTGCCCGACAGCGACCAGGGCGTTCCCGTGGCCGCACAGTAGTCGTGCAGCTTCCGTCTACCGAAGAAGTAGCCGAGCCCCGAGGTGTGGGTCATCAGCTGGCGGACCGTCGGCTTCGAGGCGGGCGGCCGCAGGACCGGCTCGTCGCCGTTCATCCGCTCCAGCAGTTGGAGCTCGCCGAACTCGGGCAGGATCGACTCGACCGTCGCATCCAGGTCGAGCCGGGAGGCCTCGACCAGCTGCAGCGCCGCCGTCGTCGTCGGCGCCTTGGTCAGCGACGCGTTGCGATACGTCGTCTGCGGCGTGGCGTCACCGAACGCACCCTCGTAGAGCACGCCGTCGCTGTTGACGACGGTGGCGGCCACGCCGTGAAACGCCCCCGCCGCGACGCCGCCCCGCTGCAGCTCGTCGATCGCCGATCCATCGAGCTCCATCGCTCTCCCCATCGCGGACCTAGAGGCCGATCTCGACGATCGCCCGCCCGACGATCTCGCCCTCGGCGAGCAGGCGGTAGGCATCGCCGGCCTGCGCGAGCGGGAAGCGGCGGCTGATCACCGAGTCGAGCCCGAGCGAGCCCGCGGCGGCCATCCGCATCAGCTCGGAGAGGTCGCCGGGCGGCCTGCCTCCGAACGACCCGAGCAGCTGCAGCTTGCGGCGGACGAGGCGGGTGATCTCGACCTCCCCGAGCGCGCCCGCCGGAGCGATGCCGACGGCGACGATGCGCGCCCCGTCGGCGCCCATCTCGGTCGCCTGGCGGAACGTGGCCGGGTGCCCGATGGCCTCGAAGACGACCTCCGCCCCGCGCCCGTCGGTCAGCTCGCGCACCATCGCCACGGCGTCCTCCTCGCTGGCGTCGACGACCGCGGTCGCGCCGGCGCGTGTCGCGGCTTCGAGCTTGTCGGCGGCGAGGTCGATGGCGATGATCCGCGCCGCCCCGCGGGCCCGCGCGACCTGGATGATGTTGGCTCCGACGCCGCCGGCGCCGAGCACCGCGACGGTCTCCCCCACCTCGAGGCCGGCAACGTGGTGAACGGCCCCGAACGAGGTGAGCAGGGCGCAGCCGAAGATCGTCGACTCGACCGTCGGCAGCCCGGCCGGAATCGGCGCCGCGGCGAGAGCCGGCATCACCGCCAGCTCGCTCAGCCCGCCCATCGAGTACATCCAGACCGGATCCCCGGCCGCGTCGAAAAGGCGCGTCTCGCCGTCGTAGAGGGTGCCGTTGAGCCGGTTGTGGGCAAAGAACGGCTCGCAGAGCTCCACCCGCCCGCGGCGGCACTGCTCGCACTTCCCGCAGGGCATGATGAAGGCTCCGGCGACCCTGTCACCGGGGCTCAGAGCCTCGACTCCCTCGCCGACCTCGACGACCGTCCCCGAGACCTCATGCCCGAGGACACACGGCAGCGGGAACGGCACCGAGCCGTCGTGGATGTGCAGATCGGTGTGACAGACCCCGCAGGCCGCAACCTCGACCAGGATCTCCCCGGCCCTCGGCTCAGGATCGCGCAGCTCCTCGACGACGAACGGCCCAGACCGCTCGCGGACGACCGCCGCCCTCATCCCTCACCACCCTCCGCCGCGATCGAGCGCAGCTCGAACTTCTGCACCTTGCCGGTGGAGGTGCGGGGAAGCGACTCGACGAAGGAGATCCGGTCGGGAGCCTTGTATTTCGCGAGCCGACCCTGCACGTGCCCGCGCAGCTCCGCCTCCGCCGGCAGCGCCGCGCCGGCGGCCAGGACGACGAAGGCGATCGGCCGCTCTCCCCAGCGGGGGTCGGGAACTCCGATCACCGCCGCCTCGGCGACCGCGGGGTGGTCGAGGAGCACGTGCTCCACCTCGATCGTCGAGATGTTCTCGCCGCCGGAGATGACGATGTCCTTGGCGCGGTCGCGGATCTCGACGTAGCCGTCGGCGTGCATGACGCCGATGTCGCCGGAGTGGAACCAGCCGCCGCGGAACGCCTCGCGCGTCGCCTCGGGGTCGCGGAAGTAGCCCTTCATCACGCCGTTCCCACGCAGGACCAGCTCACCGAAGGTCTCGCCGTCCGCCGGCACGTCGTTCATCTCCTCGTCGACGACGCGGACCCGGTCGGCGTGCACCATCCCGACGCCCTGGCGGGCCAGCATCGCCGCCCGCTGCTGGGGGTCGAGCCCGCTCCAGCCGGCCTGCCATTCGCAGACCGAGTAGGGCCCGTAGACCTCGGTCAGGCCGTAGACGTGGATGACTTTGGCGCCGAGCTCCTCGAGCCGCCTGATCGTCGCCGGGTCCGGGGCCGCGCCGGCGGTGGTCACGGTCAGGGGTGGATCGAGGGGGTGGGCCTCGGCTGCGGTCACGATCGTCGACATCACCGCCGGGGCGCCGCTCAGATGGGTGACGCCATGGGCGTCGATCAGGCGCCAGATCTCGCCGCCGCGAACCGCGGGCAGACAGACGTGGGTGCCGCCGACGGCGGTCACCGCCCAGGTCTCGCACCACCCGTTGCAGTGGAACATCGGCAGCGTCCAGAGGTTGACGGTGGCGGCGTCGTACTCGGAGTGGACGACCTCGCCGAACGAGTTCAGGTAGGCGCCGCGATGGCTGTACATGACGCCCTTGGGCCTGCCCGTCGTGCCCGACGTGTAGTTGATCGTGATCGTGTCGGATTCGCCGATTGGCGGCCAGGGATCGCCGGCGGCTCCCCGTCGCCTCCGGAGATCCTCGTAGGAGCCGGCTCCGGGGACCTCGCCGCCGATGGCGAAGATCTCGGGCGGGGCCGCCGCCTCGCGGACCTCCTCGATCGAAGGCCCCAGCTCATGGTCGACGAGCAGCATCCGCGCCCCGCAGTGGTCGCAGATGTAGGCGATCTCGGCCGGCGAGAGACGGGTGTTGAGGGCGACGAGCACGCCGCCGGCGAGCGGGACCGCGTAGTGGGCGATCAGCAGCTCGGCGACGTTGCGGCAGAGGTAGGCGACGCGATCGCCGACCTCGAGCCCGCTGGAGCGCAGCGCAACCGCAACCAGCTCGACCTCGGCTGCCAGCTCACGATAGGTCCAGCGCCGCTCGCCGTCGATCAGCGCCGTCTTCGACGGGAAGACCTCCGCCGAGCGCTCGAGGAAGCGCAGCGGGGTGAGCTGCTGGTGATTCGCCTCGGAGCCGCTCACTGGCTGCCGCCCCCCTGCAGCTGCGGCGGGGCCGTCGCGATCGAATCGTTTTCCTCCCGGTCCTCGTGGCCGTCGACCGGCGCCGCCCGGCGCCGTCGCGAGGTCAGGCTCGCGAAGGAGACGGCGATCAGGAGAGCGGCGCCGTTGAACGCGTCGTTCACCCAGAACTGGCCACCGGCCAGCTGCAGGCCCTGCACCCCGGTCGCCAGCAGGTAGATCGCGAGGATCGTGCCCCAGACGTTGTAGCGCCCGGGCTTGACCTGGGTGGCCCCCAGGAAGACGGCGGCGAACACGGGCAGCAGGTAGCCGGCGCCGACGTTGGGCGTGCCCGAGCCGATCTGAGCCAGCAGAACGAGCCCGGCCAGGGCCGAGAAGCCGCCCGAGAGGACCAGCGAGACAAACGTCATCCGGTCGGTCCTGACGCCGGCGAGGCGAGCCGCGTCGGGATTCATCCCGGTCGCGTAGAGCCGTCGGCCGGGCCGGGAGTGCTCGAGGAAGGCCCAGACCACGAAGGCGGCGACCAGCAGGTAGATCGTCGCGATCGGGACCTCCAGCGGCTGGCTTTCGACCAGCGAGCTGAAGGATTTCGGGATGCCGGTGATGTACTGGCCGTCGGTGATCTTGTTGTCGGCGGCCAGCAAGAGCGAGCTGACGCCGAGCGTGGCGACGACGCTGCTGATCCTGACCCTGGTGACGAGGAAGCCGTTGAAGGCGCCGACCCCGATCCCCATCAGCAGGCAGACGACGATCGCGACGGCCGGGCTCGCACCTGACTTGCCCATCAGCGCGGCGCCGATCGTCGAGCTCAGCCCGAGGACGCTGGCGAAGGAGAGGTCGAAAGCTCCACCTGCCATCGCGCAGACCACGCCCATCGCCGCGAGCCCGGTCACCGCCTGGGTCGAGGCGATCGACTGTGCCGTGCCCAGGGTGAGGAAGGTGTCGGGAACCCAGAGCGCAAACAGGACGATGAAGCCCGCCCAGAGGAAGAGCCCGCTGAAGCGGGAGAGGGTGTCGCCTGCCGAGGTCTTCATCGGGTCTCCTTCTGCACCGCGCTAGCCGCGGTGTTCGTGGTGTGAGATTGCGTGGGGAGTCAGCCCGTCCCCGGTCAGCTCGGCGCAGAGGCGGCCGGCGCCGAAGACGAGGACCCGGTCGCAGGTAGCGACCAGCTCGTCGGCGTCGGTCGAGGCCATCACCACGCAGGCTCCGGCCCGCGCCGCGGCGACGAGCGCCTCGTAGATGTCGGCCTTGCCGGCGACGTCGACGCCCTGGGTCGGCTCGTCGAGGACGAACGCGCGTGAGCCACAACGCAGCCAGCGAGCGAGGATGACCCGCTGTTGGTTGCCGCCGCTCAGCGTCGAGAAGAGCGCCTCCGGCGCCTGTGGCCGCACCGCGAGCCGCTCCAGCCAGGGGACCGATTCGGCGCGCTCCGCACGCAGGCTGAGCCAGCGCCCAGCGCCCTTCGGCAGGCGCGGCAGCGTCAGGTTCTCGCGCACCGTCAGCTCGCCGATCGAGCCGAGCCCCTTGCGATCGGCCGGGACGTACCCGATGCCAGCCGCGATCGCACCGGCGGGATCGAGGCGCTGGTACCGCCTTCCCTCGATCGCCATCTCCCCCGCCCGCCAGGGCACGACCCCGGCCAGGAGCGAGGCGATCACCTCTCTGCCCGAGCCGGTGAGGCCGGCGAAGCCGAGGATCTCGCCGCCGTGAACGACGAAGCTGACCGAGTCGACGTTGGGCCCGCTCAGCCCCTTCACCTCGAGCAGGGTCTCGCGGTTGACGGGGGGAGGATCCGGATAGAACTCCTCCAGCGGCCGGCCGACGATCATCTCGACCAGACGCTCTTCGTCGATCTCCAGGGTGGCGGCGTCGAGCACCTTCCGCCCGTCACGGAGCACCGTGACCCGGTCGCCGATCTCGAACACCTCCTCGAGCCGGTGGGTGACGAACAGAACCGAGGCGCTGCGCTCGCGCAGCTGCTGCAGCAGCTCGAACAGCTGACCGGTTTCGTGGGTCGAGAGGGTGCCGGTCGGCTCGTCGAGGACGAGCAGCGCGACCTCGTCGAGGCCGCCGCGGATCGCCCGGACGACGGCCAGCATCGTCCGCTCGGCGGCACCGAGCTCGCTGACTGTCGCGCCGACGTCGAGGTTGAGGTCGTACTCCCGCAGCAGCTCCCGCGCGCGGCCGGCATCGTCGCGGTTCCTGACCCACCACGAGGCCCCCGACTCCTCGTCCAGCGTCAGGTTCTCGGCAACCGTCATGTCGACAAGAAGACCGAGGTCCTGGTGCACGAAGCGCACTCCCGCGTCGGCGGCGGCGGCCGACGAGCCGAGGGTTATCTCCTCGCCCCCGACCCAGCCCCGAGCTCCCGCGTCAGGAGCGTGATAGCCGGCGAGGGCCTTGATCAGGGTCGACTTCCCCGATCCGTTCGCGCCGACCAGGGCATGGACCGTCCCCGGAGCCACCTCGAGGTCGACCCCGTCGAGGACGCGGCGGCCCGAGAACGTCTTGGAGACGTTCTCGAGCCGCATTCCACCTCCCGTGTGTGTTACTTGCCCCACGCTTCTTCGAACGTCTTTTCGAAGCCGGGCACCGTGAATGGGACTGAGATGTCCGCAGGGAGGTTTTCGCTGGTGAGGAAGGTCCGCCCACCCAGGGGCATGCCTTCTTCGTACAGTTCTTCTCCGTTCAGCAGGCGAGCCATGAGGTCCGCCGCTCGCCAGCCGGATTCCACCGTCTCGGCCGTCAACGCGGTCGCCATTTCACCGTTCTTGATCTGTTCCATGTTCGTCGTCGACGCCGCCCTGGCGAGGAGCGTCGGCGTCGAGCTCAGATGCGCTGCTTTGATCGCCTGCGGCACGCCGACGGTGTAGTCGCCGAGGTTGAAGACGAGGTAGGCCGCGTCATGGGTACGGAGCGCGTTCACGACCTCTTCCGGCATCTTCGTCCCGATGTCGCCGGTCGAGACCTTCAGGTCGGTGACCGTGCATTCCGGGCACATTTCCTCCATCGTCTTGTGGAAGCCTTCGTGCGCGGGGATCAGCGCGTTGATGATCGGGTCCCAGACGTAGATGATTTCGCCGGGTTCGCCACCGGAGTCGGCGAGGATCCAGTCCGCCAGCAGCTGGCCGTCGCTTTCCATCTGGTTCGGGGCGGCCACCTCGCCCTCCATCCATTTGTCGAGCGGAGCGCCGACGGCGGTGCCGACGTACGGCACGCCAGCTTTATTGACCGTTTCGAGCTGCTTGGAGATCGCTTCGTTGGGCAGGATCGAGGTGGCGATGACCGCTTCGCCGGGATCCTGAGCGATCGCGTTCCACGCCGATTGGACGGTGGCCGGGGTGAGGCCCTGGTTGACCGCTTTGACCTTCCAGCCGAGGACCTTCGCGGCTGCTTCCGCACCTTCTTCGACCGCCACGCAGACCGGCAGCGGGCAGCCGCCGAAGGACAAGTCGACGCCGGTCGGCGGCGCCTTTTCCATCGGCGGGATCTTCAGTTCCGGCGGTTCCTGAGTGAGTTCCGCGATGCTCGCTTCAGCTTCTTCGACCACGTTCGAGCCACCGGAGCTCGCTTCTTCGGTCGAGGCCTGTTCGTCCGTAGCAGCGGTCGAGCCGCCGCTTGAACCCGAGCTGCCACAGCCGGCCGCAATGCCTGCGAGCGCAGCCAAAACGACGCCGAGCGCCAAAAGCTTCTTCATTCTTCTCCTCCTACTACTGGACGCAGTAACGGTTGATGAAGCTAGTTGCGCCCTGGCGGGGTTCCTACGTCTGCCGCGTACCAACTGTGGGCGGCCGGCTTCGTCTGGTCGGGCCGAGGCGTTCGAGCGGCGGGGCGTCGCCCGGGACCGGAGTGATCTCGCTGTCGAGCGGGGACGAAGACCCACCCGGAAATCCGTCCCGATCGGGCTAGGGCGCCGACGCCGGCGGCGGCTGTCTGCCCCTCCCCAGCCGATCGCAGGCGATCAAACGAGCCGATCGCATTTTGTCCACCTCAGACCTCCTCACCGCTGACCCCGGAACCTAGGTTCAGGCCACTTCGACAGTCCGCCGCCAGCGAGGAGCCAGATGAAAAACACCGACTCGATCACGACGACCCACACTGGGAGCCTGCCGCGACCCGACGACCTCGCCCAGCTGGTCTGGGACCACGACGAGGGCCGCGAGTCCGACGAACAGCACCTGCGCAACCGGATCCGAGAGGCCGTCGCGGAGATCGTCGCCAGGCAGCGCGAGGTCGGGCTGGGGCTGATCAACGACGGGGAGCTCAGCAAGTCCGGATTCAGCACCTACATCTACGAGCGCTACTCGGGGTTCGGCCCGCCGGTCGAAGACCTCGCCCAGGCGCGCGACCTCGAAGACTTCCCCGAGATGACCCAGCGCTTCGCGGAGATGTACCCGCTCGAGCACGTCACGATGCGCCACTGCGTCGAGCCGATCGCGCTGGTCAACCCCGAGCTCGTCAAGACCGACATCGCGAATCTCACCAGCGCCCTGGGCGACTTCCCGCTCGAGCGGGCGTTCATGAACGCGCCGACTCCGGGCCAGATCGCCTTCAACAATCCGAACGACTACTACGGCTCGCACGAGGAGTACCTCGCGGCCGCCGCCGACGCGCTCAGCTACGAGTACAGGGCTATCGTCGACGCCGGGCTGAACCTGCAGCTCGACTCTCCCGATCTGGCGATGGTCGGCCACTACCAGATGGGGCCCAAGATCGAGGACCACATGGGCCACATCGAGAGCGCGATCGCCGCCATCAACCGGGCGCTCGCGGGCCTTCCCCCCGAGCGCATCCGGCTGCACCTGTGCTGGGGCAACTACGTCAGCCCACACAACCACGACGTGCCGCTCGGCGAGATCATCGACCGGGTCTTCGCGGCGAACGTGGAAACGATCTCATTCGAGGGCGCGAACCCCACCCACGAGCACGAGTGGGAACTGTTCGCCGACGCGGTCGAGCTCCCCGACGACAAGGTGATCATGCCGGGCGTGATCGACGTGCAGAACCCGCGGCTGGAGCACCCGCAACTGGTGGCGCAGCGGATCGAGAGGTTCGCCGGTCTGGTCGGCCGGGAGCGGGTGATCGCCTCCACCGATTGCGGATTCGGGACCTTCGTCGCCTGGAACAACGTGCCCCCCTCGATCGCCTGGGCGAAGCTCGGAGTCCTAGTCGAGGGTGCGCGCCTGGCCAGCGAAAAGCTCTGGTAGCTTGCCGGCGGAGCCTCTGTACTGTCCCGTGCCAGTGTCGAACCGCCAATCCAAGCCGGCTGAGGGAAGACCCCTGTCGCGCCGGGCCCGGCGCACGCTCGACGCCCCCGACGCCCGGGGCGACGACCGCGAGGCGCAGCTGCTGACGATCGGCGAGCGGCTGGTCGGGGAAGGGACGTTCAACGAGACGCCGATCGCCTCGATCGCGGGCGAGGCCGGGCTCTCGCGCCCCGGCTTCTACTTCTACTTCTCCTGCAAGGAGGAGCTGCTCGCCGAGCTCGTCGCCCGAACCCTCGAGCGGACGATGCAGCGCTGGATCCCGAGGGTCGACGACCCAGCCGAAGACCCCGAGGAGCTAGTTCGCAACATCGTCCGCGAGTCGGCGACGATGTGGGTCGACCACGCACAGCTGCTGTGTGCCGGCGTCGACCTCTTCTCCCGCATGCCGGAGATCCGGGAACAGTGGCTGCAGGCCGTCCTCTACACCCGGGAGCCGTTGGCCAAGGCGATCGTCGCCCACACGCGGGTACCCGAGCTGCGCGACGTCGATCGCGCCCGGCGGCTCGCCGAGTGCCTGATCTGGATGTTCGAGCGCAACTTCTACATAGTGACTCTCAGCGGCGGTGACCCCGACGAGCACCAGGCGACGATCGAGACGGTCTCGGAGGCCTGGATCGGCGCGATCGGCCTGCGCGCCCCCTAGATGAGTAGTTCCACGACCGGGCACGCCTGGATGACGCACCCGGCAAGAACGGCGCCCTGCGTCCTTGATCTGCTCGGCCGGGTGCGCCCCCAGTCACACCCCGCCGTGGAACTACTCATCTAGCCACTCCGGCGGACCGCATCGGCGCCTTCCTCCAGACAGGCGCTGAGCTCCAGCGGGGCCGAGAGAAAGGGTGAGTGATCCGCCTCGAGCGTACGCACCAACCCGCAGGGCACGGCAGCCTGCATCGCTCGTTGCTTGCGTACGGTGACAGCCCGGTCACGAAGCGTCTCGACGTACATCCGCGGCACCCCGCCACCTCGCCCGGACGTGATGCGTACCGGTTCGGACAGGGCCCGCAGGCTCTCGGGCACGAGCTGGCGTTCCGCCCATTCGGCGCCGGCCGGATCGCACTCCCCGTAGAAGGTCTCGCGGAGGGCGGCGGCGTCGACCCTGGACGTGCCCGCGACCCTGTCGACGACGAGGTTCTTCACGATCAGCGAATCCTCATGATCGGTGGCCGTCAGGTCCCTCAGGGCCTGCCCGTCGGCGGGCACGAAGGCAGCGACGTAGGCGAGCAGGTCGATCCGCTCGGGCAGGCGCTCGGCCGCCTGGGTGATCGGCAGCCCGCCGAGGCTGTGGCCGACCAGGACCAGCGGACGCGGAGCCCGCGCAACCGCCGCGCAGACCGTGTCCACGTACTCGTCGAAGCCGACGCTGCCCGGTGCGGCGGGATTCTCGCCGTGGCCGGGCAGGTCGACCGCCTCCACCGCGTGCCCGCGCGACTCGAGCTCCCGGACGACGTCGCGCCAGCACCAGGCTCCGTGCCAGGCCCCGTGGACGAGAACGAAGCCCGCCACGCCCTGTTAGCTCACGGCGGCGCTTATCGCGCGGTGAACCTCGAGGATCGGCTCGAAGGCCTCTTCAGGCTGGCGACCGATCCCGCAGACGGTGGCAACGCCGAAGTCCGAAACGTACTGGGAGCACAGCTCCGTCAGCTCTCGCGACTCCTCGAGGGAGTCGGGGCCGTGGACCAGGCCGAGGTAGAGCCGCGTCTCCTCGTGCAGGTTCAGATCGGCGAGCGGTGGCGCCCAGGGGCCCGCGTCCATGCCCCGCGGGACGGGCAGGTGCATCCAGCCGATCGGCCGCGCGACCCGCTCCGAGATCGCATTCGCCAGCAGCACCAGGTTGCCCGCGTCGGTCGGCTCGGCCTGACGTTCGCCTTTCCAGTCGCCGTAACAGAGGTGGAAGCCGACTTCCACGTCCTCGGGGACGGCGGCGACGTGCGCCTCGACCCGATCGACGATGCCCTCCAGCACATCCTCGAACCACGGAGGCAGCAAGGGGAACCCCTCCAACATGAACACCTCCATGCAGAGGTCGAACTGGATCGCGAGCTGATCGTGGGGGATCGCGGACGCGATCTTCTCGACCTCGCGGAGCAGCGCCTGCTGATAGAGGGGCTCGACCGCGGGGCGATCGTCGGGGGCGATCCAGGACATCACCGCGATCGCCGTCGGCAGGCTCACCTGGAAGCGGACGTGCTCAGGTATCCGCCCCTCCTCCTTCAGCTCCCGGAAACGGGCATAGGACGCGATCGCCTCGTCCGCGTAGCGCAGGTTCCCGAAGCTGAGCTCCCTGCCGGCGGCCTCGCTCTCGATCCCGTAGCAGACACCTTCGCGCGGCACGTCGGGCGGTAGCTTCACGTCCTCGGGAATCTGGAAGTGGATCTCCTTCAGGCCCGGAGTCGAGGCGATGATCGGGATCTGGAAGTGGATCCACTCGCCGCGGTCGCCGGTCTCACCGTCAGGGATGCGCTGAAGACGATCGCCGAGGCACCTGGAGGCGACCAGGAAGACGTCTTCAGCGCTCCTGAGCGGGACGCTGCCGACGAGGTGGGCACCGCTGACTGATGAGGATTGAGTCGTCGTCATGCGTCGCAATCTAGACGTCGATCTCGGCTCGGGACAGGCCTCGCCGAGGCGACGAAACGGGCGCCCGTTCAGCTCGCCGGGACGACCCCGTCGAGGCCGAAGATCGCGACCGTCCGGCACCACCCCGCGCTCGCCCCGCGGATCTTCACCGGGAACGAGGCCACCACGAACCCGCGGGACGGAAGCTGCGCCAGGTTCGTCAGCTTCTCGATCTGGAAGTACTCGTGCTCGATCCCGACGCGGTGGGCCTCCCAGATCAGCGAGCGATCGCCCGTCCGTGCAAAGTCGGCGGCGATCGACCCGAAGTCGCGATCGAACCCGACCGCGTCGGTGCCGATCAGCTTCACGCCCTGCTCGATGAGCCATTCGGTCGACTCGGCGGTCAGGCCCGGATATTTCGACCAGTAGGCGCCGGTGCCGAAGGTGGCATCGGCATCGAACCGCAGGAGGACGATCTCGTTCGGCGACAGCGGCCCGCCGGTCGCCTCCACAGCCTTCTTCACCGCGTCGACGTGCACCCGCTCACCCGGACCGAACTCGGTCAGGTCGAGGACGACGCCGGGGCCGAAGAACGACTCGAGGGGGATCTCGTCGATCGTCTTCGCCGGCTCTCCTTCGCAGGTGGGGTAGTAGTGCCAGGGCGCGTCGAGGTGGGTGCCGGCGTGAGTCGAGAGGGTGAGGGTCTCCCCCGCCCAGCCCAGCCCTTCCGGCAGGTCCTCGACCGTGCAACCGAAGACCGTCGCGTCCCGCTCTGATTCGGCGTGCTGCTTGCGGTCGATCTTCGCTGCCAGGGCGACCGCGAGATCGCCTTCGAGCTCGCCCTCGAGCGGCTCCTGGATCGGCACGCTGAGATCGACGAATTTCAACTCAGCCATCTGTCTTCCCTTCCTGTTTGATCGTTGCCTGAGAATGTCCGTCGGCAAGCAGGTGCTTCTGCACCTTGCCGACGGCGGTGCGCGGGAGCGCGTCCCGGAGGACGATCTCGCTCGGCACCCTGAACTTGGCCAGCCGCTCCCGACACCAGGCCATCAACTCGTCCGGCGTGGTGGTCACGCCCGGGCGGCCGACGACGAACGCGACGATCGCTTCGTCCAGCATCGGATCCGGGACCCCGACCGCGGCGACGTCCATCACCGCCGGGTTGGCGGCGAGCACCCCCTCGACCTCGCTGGCGGCCACGTTCTCGCCGCCCCGCTTGATCATGTCGCGGCCGCGGTCGACGAACGAGAAGTAGCCCTCGGCGTCGACGCTGACCAGATCGCCGGTACGCAACCAGCCGTCGCCGAGGACAGCCGCCGTGGCGTCCGGGTCCGACAGGTAGCCCGGGGTGAGCGAGACGCCGGGCACGCCGCCGACGAACAGCTCGCCGGTCTCGCCGACTCCCGCCTCGCTCCCGTCCTCGCGGAGCACCTTGCACCAGTAGCCGACGCTGACCTGGCCGATCGACATCGGGCGCCGCTCCCCCCAGACCGGATTGATCAGCGGCGGCCCGATCGTCTCGGTCATCCCGTACATCTGCAGCAGCGGGGCGCCGATCGTCCGGTCCCAGCGCTGCAGGTCCTCGTCGGTCAGGTTCTGCGCGAAGAGGACCACCCGCAGGAGATGGTCGCGCCAGCTCGGCTTCGGCTCCTGCGCCAGGATCATCCTCACCGGCGCGGCGAAGAGGTTGGCCACCGTCGCCCGATGCGCGATGCACTGCTCGATGAAGCGGCTGGCGCTGAAGCGAGGGAGCACGACCAGGGTCGCGCCGACCGTCAGCGCGCCCATCGTCGAGTAGTACTGCGCGTTGGCATGAAAGAGCGGCAGGGTCGCGACGAGGCGGTCGTCGGGCGTGACGCCGAGCCCTTTGGCGAAGACCTCGCCGGCGAAAACGTAGTTGGCCTGGTTGACGATCACGCCCTTTGGCCGCGAGGTCGTGCCGGAGGTGAAGAGGATGGCGAGCTCCTCGTCGGGGGAGATCCACTCCTCGGCGCCGAGCGGCGCCGCCGTCGCCAGCGCCAGACCGTCCTCCTCACAGCAGAGGACCGGAACGGTCCGCCGACCCTGCCCGAGCGCGCGGGTGACGGTGTCGAGCTCGGAGGCTTCGGTAAGGCTGAGCTTCACCTCGGCGTACTCGACGATGTAGGCGAGCTCGTCGACGCTGGAGGCGATGTTGGTCGGGACGATGCTGGCGCCCATCAGCGCCGCGCCAAACCAGGCGAAGAGGAACTCGGGACGGTTCCTCAGGTGGAGGTGAACGCGATCCCCGCGCCCCAGCCCCGCCGCTTCGAAGCGGGACGCCACGCCCCTGGAATGGTCGAGGAACTGCTCCCAGGTGTAGGAGGTGACCTCGCCGCCCTCGTCCTCACAGACCAGCAGCTCGCGGTCCGGATGCCGTTCGGCTCCGGACCGGAGGATGCCGGCGACGCTGCGGCAGGTGGACGGACCGTAGGGCTGCGGGAAGGTCGGGGTCGGGGGCTGGCTGTCGTTTTCGGGCGGCATCGAGGGCTCGGACGGATTCCTCGCCGGACGCTAGGCGCCGTCGCAGCCGGCAACAATGGATATGCGAGACGAGGCCCGGAAGCCGGGTTAGTCCAGTTGGGACCTTTTCCACGGACCTCGCCGCGCGTACCTTCGCGGCAAGATGGCAAGCGCGAGTGAGGGCGAGGGCGGACAGGACCTGGTGATCGCCGGCAGTGCGATGACCCGCTTCGGTCGTCACCCGGAGGCTGGCCCCGTGGAGATGGCGGTGCAGGCCTCCCGCGAGGCGATCAGCGCCTCGGGGCTCGACCCGGACGACATCGACGCTGTCTACCTCGGCACCTTCCTCGGCCAGTCCCTGCACGAACAGGGCGTCCTCGCGTCGATCGTCGCCCGCAGGCTCGGGCTCGGTGCGGTACCGACCACCGTGGTCGAGGGTGCCTGCGCCTCGGGCGGGATCGCGCTGCGACATGGCGTCCTGGCCTGCGGCTCGGGGTCGGCGGAGGCGGTCCTCTGCCTCGGCGTCGAGCACCTCACCGCCTTCTCCACCGAAAGCGTCACCGGCGGCCTGGCGGAGGGATTCGAATCCGGCGGCGACCGCCAGCTGGGCCTGACCTTCCCTGGCTTCTTCGCCCTGGTGGCGTCCGCGCACGAGGCCAGGTACGGAACCAGCCGCGAGGAGCTGGCGGCGGTGCCGGTGAAGAACCGGGCGCACGCCGAGGGCAGCCCGACCGCGATGTTCGACCGCCCAGTCTCGCTGGAGGAAGTGGTCGCCTCGCGTCCGATCGCCGACCCCCTCCGCCTCTTCGACTGCTCGCCGATCTCCGACGGCGCCGCCGCGGTCGTGGTGACGACGCGGGCGAATGCCGCGGGGGCGCAGGACAGACCGGTGCGGATCCGCTCCTGCGAGCAGGCATCCGGCGCGACCGCGGTCGGGCAGATCGCCGACCTGACGAGCTTCGAGGCGACTCAAGCGGCGGCCGAGCGGGCCTTCGCCGCCGCCGGGGTCTCGCCGGCGGAGATCGATGTGGTCGAGCTGCACGACTGCTTCTCGATCGCCGAGATCGTCGACTGCGAAGACCTCGGGCTGCTGCCCAAGGGCGAGGCGGCCGCGGCGATCGCCGACGGCGCGACCACCTTCGGGGGCGGCGCCGCGGTCGTCAACCCCAGCGGCGGTCTGCTCGCCCGCGGCCACCCGGTCGGCGCGACGGGGCTGGCGCAGGTAAACGAGCTGGTGCGCCAGATCCGCGGCGTCGCCCACCGGCAGGTCGAGGGCGCGGAGCTCGCCCTGGCCCAAAACCTCGGTGGGACCGGCGCGACCGCCACCGTGACCATCCTCTCCGCGTGACCGGCGACGCCGACAGCGGGACCGTGCGCGCGGTCGTCGTGATCAGGACCTCGCCGCCTGGCTTCCACGCCCCGTACGCGCTCGCGGTCGTCGCCGTCGAGGGAGTGCCGTCGCTGCGTCGAATCGACGCTCCCCTCTCCGCCTGCCCCAAGCCCGGCGACAGCGTGATCTTGATCGGCTCCGAGATCGCGCTGCCGTTGCCGTCGGTCAAGCCGTAGGCGGCCCGCCGCCTCCCCTCGTCTCACCGAGACGATGGGCGGGCGGGGGTTCCGTCCCTTCGAGCTGAACGCCCTTCTCTATTCTGACGCTCGTTGGGTTGCACCTGACGTTCGTCGGGTATACCTTGACGCCCGTCGGGATATGGGAAGCCGGCGCAAGGAGGAGTAAATGCCACAGGCACAGCTTCACCCCGCGGCAAGGCCGTTCGTGGACCCGCCGCGGCTCGACCCGAGCGAGAGCCCAGGCGTCGTGCAGAGCTCCGGCGAGGCCGCGTACCGCGCCCTGCTGGAGATCGGGAACCAGATTCAGGCCGCCGAAGTCGACGCGGCGGCCATCTTCGCCCTGATCGTCGACCACGCCCGCGACCTGCTCGCCAGCGACCTCTGCTGGCTCTCGCTGGTGGACCAGCGCGAGGAGCACCTGCGCATCGCCGCGACGTCCGGGGCCAGCACGCCCGACTTCGGCCGCATGGAAGTCAAGATCGGCCAGGGAATCGGCGGGCTCGCCGTGAAGGAGCAGCGCGCGGTCGCGATCCGCGACTCGTCGACCCATCATCGCGGCCTGCCGGACGCCGTCCACCGGGCGCTCCAGGACGAGGGTGTGATCTCGGTCCTCTGCGCCCCGATGATCCGCGAAGGCAGCATGGTCGGTGCCATCTACGTCGGCACCCGCACCCCGCGGGACTTCTCCGAGGACTCCCTCTCGCTGCTCTCCGCGCTGGCCTCCCAGGCGGCGGTCACGATCGAGAACTCACGGCTATGCAATGACCTCGCCGCCAAGAACGACGCGCTCGAGCAGGCCTTCGAGATCCATCGCTTCCTCACCGATGCCGCCCTGGCGGGCGTCGGCCTCGACGAGATCGCGTTCCGCATCTCGCGCCTGGTCGATCACGACCTCGTGGTCTCACTGGACGGCATGAGGAGCCGGCGCTACTCGTGCCTCCCCGAGGTCACAGCCCCGGCCGAGGTCGACCTCGACGCGCTCGCCGACCAGCTCGCCGGGCCCGGCTTCCCGATCGTCGCCGGCGGCACCGAGCTCGGCGCCATCCAGGTGCTGAGCGCGTCGACGATCTCGCCCCCGCAGCGCAAGGCACTCGAGCAGGGCGCGATCGTGATCGCACTCGAGCGGATCAAGGAATACGCCGCCCAGGAGGTCGAGTGGCGACTGCAGGGAGAGTTGCTCGAGGAGCTGCTCCGGGCCAAGGGCGACTACTCCGAAAGCCTGCTGGAGCGCACCGAGCGGTTCGGGGTAGACCCGGCGCGCGGCTTTCAGATCGCCGTCTTCCAGTCTGACCAGCATGACTCCGCCTCCCTCTTGCACCTCGTCCGGCAGTCGCTGCAGCGGCAGGCCTACAAGGGCAGCCTCGCCGCGCGGCGGGGCGAGCGGGTGCTCGCCGCGATCCCGGACACCGCCACCGCCACCTGCGAGCAGCTGGTGACGAGGGTGCTCGACCGGGCCAAGCCGACCGACGTCCGGGCCGGAATCAGCGGCAGCAAGCAGCTCAGCGTGGCCCTGCTGGAGGCCGAAGGCGCCCTCGGCCTGGCGCTCAGAGGGGCCACCAGGGAGCCGGTCGTCAACTACGACGACCTCGGCCCGCTGCGGTTCATGCTCGATTCCCCCAACACCAGGGAGATGGTCGCGCTGGTCCAGGGCATGCTCCAGCCGATCGCCGATCACGACGCGAAGCGCAACGGAGAACTCCTCTTCACCCTGCGGGCGTTCCTCGAGAGCGGCGGCCACCATCCCACCACGTCGACCCGCTGCCACATCCACGTCAGCACCCTCAAGTACCGACTCGGGCGGATCTCCGAGATCCTCGACCGCTCTCTCGCCGACCCCCGCGCCCGCTTCGAGCTGAGCCTCGCCTTCGAGGTCGCCGAAGTCCTCGAGCTGATCGGGCTGGCGCCATTCGACGGCGTCTCGCTCAAGCCGCCCGAGCCGGCCTGAGCGGTTCGTCTCCACCGGATGCGACCCGGACGGATTACTCGTCTGGCCGGGACGTTTCTCTCGCCCCGGCGCCGTGCGAGATTCCAGCCTCCGACCGAGACAAGGAGGTCCTTCCAATGAGACTCGTCACCTACCAGCGCGCCACCGAGGACGGCGTCGAGCAGCGGACCGGCGCCCTGCTGGACGACGACGTCATCGACCTCGCGGCAGCCGACTCCGCTCGAGGCGGCCCCGGTGTGCCGACCGACATGCTCGAGCTGCTGCGCGGGGGCGAGGAGACGATGGAAGCCGCCCGCCAGGCCCTCGCCTTCGCCGCCGACGAAGGGGCCGATGAGTTCGACGGCCGCGGCATCCGTCTGGCCGGCTCCGAGGTGCAGCTGCGCGCGCCCCTGCCCCGGCCCAACAGCCTGCGCGACTACTTCCTCGTCAAGGAGCACGTCCAGGGCGGAGTCGACCGGGGCTTCATCCCCGAGATTCCGGAGGCCTGGTACGAGATGCCGATCTGCTGGAAGGGCAACCCGGATGAGATCTACGGGCCCGACGACGTTGTCCCCTGGCCCGTCTACACCGACCTGATGGACTACGAGCTCGAGATCGCCGCGGTGGTCGGCGCCCCGGGACGGCGGATCAGCGAGGCCGACGCCTCCCGGCACATCGCCGGCTACACGATCTTCAACGACTGGAGCGCCCGGGACATCCAGAAACGGGAGATGAGCGTCGGCATCGGCGTCTCCAGCTCCAAGGACTTCGCCACCTCGATAGGCCCGTGCATCGCCACGCCGGACGAGTTCGCGCGCGAGACCGCGGCGCTGGAGACCCGAGTCGACGGCGAGGTCTGGTCGAGCGGCACCCTGGGGGCGATGCAGTTCTCCTTCGAGGAGGTGATCGCCTGGACGAGCCTCGAGCAGACCCTCCACCCGGGCGACCTCCTTGCCAGCGGCACCGTCGGCAAAGGCTGCGGCCTCGAGCTCGACCGCTTCCTGACCGAAGGCTGCACGGTGGAGATCGAGGCCGAAGGCATCGGCGTCCTCCGCAACACCCTCTCCACCAAAGGAGCCGGACCGCGGCGCGCCCAGCCGCCGGCGCTCTCACACGAGGGCTGAGGTCAGCTAGGCCGCATCGTCCCTCACCCGTCCACCAGCCGGTACCCGATCCCCCAGCAGTTGACGACGTAGCGCCCGTGCTCGGGGTCGAGTTTGCGCCTGAGCCGCGAGGCGTGGGAGTCGAGCGTCCGCGTCTTGCCGGGGTCGCGGAAGCCCCAGACCTCGAGCAGCAGCTCTTCCTTGGAGAAGACGCGGGTGGGGTCGTTGGCGAGGACGCGCAGGAGGGCGAATTCCTTGCGGGAGAGGGAGACGGGGCGGCCGGCAACGGTGACCTTGCGGCCGAGGGGGTCGATGACCAGCTCGCCGACCTTGTTGCCACTGCCGCGGCCGAGGCGGCGCAGGACGGCGCCGATGCGGGCGCGCAGCTCGCCGTAAGAGAACGGCTTGGTGACGTAGTCGTCGGCGCCGGAGTCGAGGCCGCGGACGCGGTCCGTCTCGGCGCCGCGGCCGGTGAGGACGATGACCGGCAGGCGGGGGTCGAAGCGGGAGGCGAGGCCGTCGGCCTGGCGGATCTCGCGCAGGACGTCGAGGCCGGAGGCGTCGGGAAGGGAGAGGTCAAGGAGAAGGAGGTCGGGGTGGTTGAAGCGGCAGAGGCGGAGCGCGTCGGAGGCGCTCGGCGCCGGCAGGACGCCGAAGCGGTCGGCGACCAGGTGGTCGCAGAGCAGGTCGAGGGTGACGGCGTCGTCCTCGCAGACGACGACCCGGGCGATCTCGTTTCTCCTTGGCAGCATGTGCCTCTAAGTCCAGGCGGCGGCGGACTCTCCCCCCGGAGCGTCCACGGGCAACTCGAGCACGGCGGCGGCCCCGCGGTGGCGAGCGAGGCGACGCGGCGGCAGCCGACGCCGGGCGAGCACCCGCCCGCCGGCGTCGAGGAAGACCAGCTCGAGCTCGAAGCGCATGCCGAAGCTGTGGACGGCGTCGCAGCGGGGATCAGCAGGCCGGCCCCAGCGCGCTCGCGCGGCAGCCCGGCGAGGCCCAACAGCCGCGCGCGGAAGCCGACCGCGACCGGGACCTCGCGGCCGAGCAGGCGGCGGCGCGGCAGGCGGCGGAAGCGGCGCGGTGGTCGCATGCCCTGGCAAGGGCGGGGCGGCGGCGATCTCTCCCCCGCCCCCGGGCGGACAGCGCCTCGCCGTTCTACTCTCTGGCCGATGAGCGATGCCCCACCCTCGACCACCGCGCCCTGGGTGGCGGTCTTCGGCCCCAACCCGCTGCTCTCGATCGTGATCGAGGAGCTCGGCACCGACGGCGGCGACGACATCCACGTGCACGCCGCCGGCCAGGGGGTCTGGGTCGCGCGGATGGCGGCGGAGATGGGCGCCCACCCGGTCCTCTGCGGGCTCGCCGGCGGCGAGACCGGCGTCGTCCTCACCCGGCTGCTGGAGCAGATGCCGGTCGAGCTGCGGCTGATCGAGACCGCCGCCGAGACCGGCTCCTACGTCCACGACCGCCGCGACGGCGAGCGGCGGCCGGTCGCCCAGCGGGCCGCGCCGCCGCCCTCCCGGCACGAGATCGACGACCTCTTCTCGGTCACCTGCGCGGCGGCGCTCGAGGCCGACGTGCTTGCCCTCTGCAACTCCTACCCCGGCGAGGCGCTGCCGCTGGAGATCTACGGCAACCTGGTCGCCGACGTCCGCGAGAACGGGACCCCGGTGATCGTCGACCTCTCCCCTCCCCGGCTGGAAAGCGCCCTCGAGGGCAAGCCGGACCTGGTCAAGATCAACGACTGGGAGCTGGCCGCCTTCGTCTACGGCCCGGTCGACACGCCGCAGCGGCTGCGCGCGGCGGCCGAGCGCCTGCTCGAGCAGGGCGCGGCGGCGGCGATCGTCACCCGCGCCGGCGACCCGGCGCTCGTCGTCCGCGACGGGCACGCCTGGGAGCTGGTCCCGCCGCGCTTCGAGCGCGGCTCGCGCGAGGGCTGCGGCGACTCGATGATGGGCGGCCTCGCCGCCGCGCTCGCCGCCGGCCGGCCCTGGGAGGAGGCGCTGCGGATCGGCGGCGCCGCCGGCGCCGCCAACTTCCTCCGCCACGGCCTCGGCTCCGGTGCCCGCGGCGTCGTCGAGGAGCTCGTGCCGCGGGTCGAGCTGCGCCCGCTGGACTAGCGAGTCCGACACTGACCGCGCCAGAGCGTGGTCAGTGTCGGGAGCACCGCGTCGGCGCCGGGCCGTTCGCCACATTGACGGCACCAGGGCACGGTCAATGTGGCGAACGCGCCTACACCCGCGGCTCGAAGGGCGGCGCGCCCACGTCCTCGCCGGCGACGATCGCCGCCGGCGCCGTCTCCGCGATCCACTGCAGGTGGGGAGCGACGCTCTCGATCTCGGCCAGCCGCGCGAGCGCCGGCCGCAGGCGCAGCGGCCGCCCGGCCGCCGAGCTGTGCGAGTCGCTGCTCAGCACGTGGACGAGCCCGGCCGCCGCCATCGCCGCCATCCCGGCGGCCATCTGCTCGCGCAGGAAGAAGTCCGCGGTCGCCTGGATCAGCGCCCCGGCCCCGACCAGCGCCGCCATCCGCTCGAACATGTCGTCGGAGAGGTGGCGCTCGGGGTGGGCGATCAGGCAGCGGTGGCCGCGCTCGGCCAGCGCCTCGACGTGACCCAGCAGGCTCTCGCCGAGCGGGCCGGGTGCCGGCTCGAGCAGGATCCAGCGGCCGGAGCCGAGGCAGACGTGGCCGAGCTCCTCCTCGGTCAGCGCCGTCACCGCGGTCTCGGCGACCTCGCCGCCGGTCAGGATCCGGACCTCGACGCCCTCCTCGCGCAGCACCGCGTTGAGCGCGCCGACCCGGTCGGCTACCTCGTCGATGCGGACGTCGTGGTCGTGGCGGATGTGCGGCGTCGCGCAGACCGCCTGGATGCCGTCAGCCGCGGCCTGACGCGCCATCGCGACCGAATCCGCGATGTCGCGGGCCCCGTCGTCGATCGCCGGGAGGATGTGGCAATGGAGGTCGGTAAGGCGCAAACGCACCTCGCTTCGACCTCGCTCGCCGGACCCCTGCGAGTGCAACCCGACGTTCAGGTCCTACCCCGAGCAGGCACCGGACTAGGATGATCGGCAAGATCATGCACCTGCCGACGCCGGGCTTGCGAAGGCAGAGGCTTCAGGCTTCAACTCATGGACAAGAAGACCACCCGCAGAGGCAACTACGAGTCCGGATCGGACTACGTGCTCGAGTACGGAGAGCTCCGGTTCGCCTTCAACGAGGAGGACTTCGGGCAGCGCGTCGAGCAGGCCGCGGTGAAGCTCGGGTTCGTCAACCAGGGCCTCACCCAGGAGGAGCTCGACGACCTCCTCGACCTCGCCGTCAGCGGCGAGATCGCCGAGCCCAGCTCGCGCCTCGGCGAGCACATCAACGAGAACTGGGAGGACCTGGTCGGCCCCGCCAACCGCAGCCTCGTCCACTGGATCCGCCGCCTCGTCTTCCGCGGCGCCTGGCTCGACCAGCGGGTCAAGGAGGGCGAGCTCGACATCGTCTTCGACGAGCGCACCCAGACCTTCGGCTACGTGCAGCCGGACCGCAGCGACGAGCTGATCGAGCTCTCCAAAGAGCCCAGCTGGCGCCGCATCGCGTACCGGCGCTAGCCGCGCGCTCCCGCTTCCGAAGCTAGATCAGGGGCGCTCGATCGCCGCGACCACGGTGAGCGAGCCGCCGCCGGCGCCGCCCTGGACGCGGCCGGCGTCAAAGAACTCCTTCGCCGTTTCGGTGTCGGCGAAGTCGGTGGCGAGGCGGGTCAGCGAGTCGACCAGCAGCATCACGTCTTCGCCGCCGCCGGCGCGGGCGGCGGCCTGGGCGAGGGCGTCGCTGGCGTGGCGGGGCTGACCGGCGGCGACGATCTCCGCCTGCGGCGCCTCGCGCTTCCAGTCGGCGAGCTCCTCCGGGGAGGGGTCGATCAGCAGCACGACCGGGTCGGGGCCCTTCGAGGCGGCGGCGAGATCGGCGGCGACGCCGCGCAGCAGCGCCGTGCAGGCGGCGCGGTCGGTGGCGGCGAGGATCGCCTGGCGCCCGGCCTCGGGCGGCAGCAGCAGGTCCTGGATCGTCACGCCTTCCTTGCTGCGGCGGCCGAAGCGGCGGCGCCGGCGGCGGCGCGGGCGCGCCGGCTCGGGCGCCGGCTGCGACGGCTGCGCCTGCGGCGCTGGCTGCTCCTCCTTGGCGGGCTGCTCCTCCTCGCGCGACGCCTGCGTGCGGGGCGAGGGCAGGTCGGGGGCCTTGGGATGGTCCTCGTTGTCGCCCTTGCGGACGGCCTCGGTGTCGCCGCCGTAGGCTTCGTCGCCCAGCTCGTCCCCGGTGCCACCGCCGCGCCGGCGGCGCCGCCGGCGCCCCGACGACGAGGAGCGCTCCTCGCGCTCGGAGCCGCGCTCGCGGGCTGGCGCGCCGCCTCCGCCGCCGCCCTTGCCGTCGCTCAGCGCCTCGGCCAGCTCGGCCTTGCTCAGCATCCGGAACTTCGGCACCCCGGCCTCGGCGGCGAGGGAGTGAAGCTCTGACAGGGACTTGGATTCCAGCTCGGATTTCGTCATCTCAATGGCAGGTTATTTCAACCGGCGGCGACGGTGCGGGCGGGGTCGATGCCCTCGGCGGCAGCGGCCTCAGGCCACGCCTCGGCCTCCTGCTTGACCCGCCGCCGCGACCAGCCCAGCTCCGCGCCGAGGACCTCGGCCACCGGCCGCGCGGCGGCCGCGTCGCGCAGCTGCGGCGCCGCCAGCAGCCCCAGCCGGGTGCGCCGCAGCAGCACGTCGGCGACCGAGCGCGCCTGCTCGTGACGGGCGGCGAGGACGACCTCGGCGAGCAGGTCGGGACGGCCGGC
>CAWEOH010000015.1:0-82837 GCA_963810455.1 uncultured Actinomycetes bacterium | reverse complement strand
TCCCGGACCTCGGCCCGGGCGGTCGCGGCGCCGTTGTGGAAAGCAACCGGGCGCGCGGCGGCGGCGCCTCGGTCGCGCCGGCCGGCGGCGGAGAATCGTCGGCGATGCCCGATCCCGCCGCCCCCCTCGCCGACCTCACCATCCTCGCCCTCGAGCAGTTCGGAGCCGGACCCTTCGGGACGATGCAGCTGACCGACCTGGGGGCGACGGTGATCAAGATCGAGGACCCGGCCTCCGGCGGCGACGCCAGCCGCTACGTCCCGCCCTACGCCGCCGGCGGCGACTCCGTCTACTACGAGTCGATGAACAGCGGCAAGCGCTCGATCGCGCTCGACCTGCGCACCGAGGCGGGGCGGGCGGTGTTCCAGGACCTCGTCGCCGAAGCCGACGCCGTCGCCGCCAACCTGCGCGGCGACCAGGCGGCGAAGCTCGGCCTCACCCACGCGGCGCTGCGCCACCGCAACGAGCGGATCGTTTGCTGCACGCTCTCGGGCTTCGGGGCGACCGGGCCCCGCGCCGCCGAGCCGGCCTACGACTACGTCCTGCAGGCGATGTCCGGCTGGATGAGCCTAACCGGCGAGCCCGACGGCCCGCCGGTCAAGTCCGGTCTCTCGCTGGTCGACTTCAGCGGCGGCTACGTCCTCGCGACGACGCTGATGGGAGCGGTCTGGCGTGCCCGCCGCGACGGGGTCGGCTGCGATTGCGACATCTCGCTCTTCGAGGTCGCGCTCTCGCTGCTCAGCTACATCGGCTCCTGGTCGGCGAGCAGGGGCTACGTCCCCGAGCGCCGCGGCGAGTCCGCGCATCCCTCGATCGTCCCCTTCCAGGCCTTCCACGCCAGCGACGGCTGGATCACGGTCGCCTGCCCGAAGCAGAAGTTCTGGGAGCTCCTCTGCGAGGCGATCGAGATGCCCGAGCTGGCCGCCGACCCGCGCTTCCTCGACGTCGGCCTGCGGCTCGAGAACCGCGACGAGCTGCTGCCGCTCCTGCGCCGTCGCTTCGCCGAGCGGAGCGCGGAGGAATGGGTCGAGGTCCTGGGCGCGGCCGGCGTCCCGGTCGGCCGGGTCAACAGCGTCGCCGAGGCGCTGGCCGACCCCCAGGTCGCCGCCCGCGAGGGCATCGTCGAGTACGAGCACCCCCGGCTGGGGACGATCCGCCAGGTCGCGAGCCCGTTGCGGGTCGGCGGCCACGATCCGGTCCGCGAACCGGCCTCGGCGTTGGGCGAGGACGGCGAGCGGCTGCTCGCCGAGCTCTGCGGCTACGACCGCGAACGTCTCAGCCAGGCGCGCGCCGGAGGCGCCTTCGGCTAAGTCTGGCCGGCCTAGACGTGCGGGTTCATGCCGCCGTCGATATCGATCGCGGCGCCGTTCAGGTAGGAGGCGGCGTCGCTGGCGAGAAACGCGATCACCGCCGCCACCTCCTCGGCCTCGCCGTAGCGGCCGAGCGGCACCTGCTTCGACATCTCCGCGAAGACGGCCTCCGGCTCGACCTCGCGGGCGGCGGCGATCTCGGCCGCCGCCTGGTCCCACATCGGCGTCCGGATCAGCCCCGGCAGGACCGTGTTGACGAGGACGCCGTCGGGGCCGTAGCGGCGTGACAGCGCCTTGGCGGTGGCGAGCAGCGCGGCCTTGCCGGCGCCGTAGTCGATCAGCGCCGCGTTCGGCATCTTGGCGGCGGCGGACGAGACCATCACGATCCGCCCCCAGCCCGCCTCGCGCATGTGCGGCAGCACCGCCCGGGTGCAGCGGACCGCCGCCATCAGGTTGACGTCGAGCAGCGCTCGCCACTCGTCGTCGCTCATCCGCAGGAAGTTTCGCGAGGGCGCCTGGCCGACGTTGTTGACCAGCACGTCGGCGGGGCCGAGCTGGGCGCTGGCCCGGCCGAGGAAGGCGTCGACGTCCTCGGCGACCGCCATGTCGGCGACCACCCCGAGCGCCCTGCCCCCCGCCGCGGTGACCTCCTCCTGCAGCTCCGCGACGGCCTGCGGGGCGCGGGCGGAGAAGGCGACGGCCATCCCGACGCCGGCCAGGGCCCGCACCGTCGCGGCGCCGATCCCGGCGCTCGCCCCGGTGACGAGCGCCACTCGCCCGGTTCCCCGCCGCCCGCTCACCAGGCGGCCTCGACGATCGATCGCAGGTCCTCGCGACCGGGCGGGCCCGGGGCATTGCCCAGCTCGCGGCGTGCGAGCATCGCGTTCAGAGCCGGCTCGATCAGGCCCTCGTCGACACCGAGCGCGCCGAGACCGGCGAGCTCGCCGCCGAGCATCCGCAGCCTCCGCGGCATCTCACCCAGGTCGCAGCCGAGCGCGTTGGCGAAGGGGGCGATCGAGTCCGGCGCGCGCTCGCCCAGCCAGGCCATCGCGGCCGGCAGGACGGCCGCGTTGTTCTGCGCGTGGGGCGTGCCGCAGACCCGCGCCAGCGTCTGGCAGACGACGTGGTGCAGGCCGAAGCCGGCGGAGTCGATCGCATAGCCGCAGAGCAGCGAGCCGAGCGCCAGCTCCGCGCCGTCGCGCTCGGCGCGGGGGCGGTCGAGCGCCGTCGCGATCAGCTCGGCGCCGTGCCCCGCGGCCCAGCGCGAGGCAGGGTTGGCGAGCGGCGTGCAGAGCGAGTCGCCGGCGTGGGCGAGGGCGTTCATCGAGCTGGCGCGCAGCTCGGGCTCCGGCGCGCCCGACATCAGATCGGGGTCGGCGATCACCAGCCGCGGCCTGATCCTGGCGACGGCGGCGGCGGCGGCAGGCAGCGCGTGCAGGTCGGTCATCTCGGCGCCCGACATCGTCGTCGCCAGCGTCGCCACCTCGAGGCCGCGCACGGCGGCGGCGGCCTTGGCGGCGTCGACCACGCGGCCGCCGCCGAGCGCGACCAGGGGCAGGCGGGCGTCGAGCTCGGGCAGCAGCGCGGCGGCGGCGTCGGCGACCGCGCCGGGGGCGACCTCGTGGACGGCGGCCGCGGCCGCGGCCAGCTCGGCGGCCCCGTCGAGGCTGCGCCGCGTGGCCAGCAGCTCGAAGTGCTCGAAGCCGCGTCGCTCAAGCAGGCCGGCGGCCCGCGCCAACCCGTCCCGGCGCAGCAGCACGGTGCGATCGGCGTCTCGCCAGGTGAAGTCGTCGACCAAGCAGGCCCTCGGCTACCCGCCGGCGAACTCGATGAACTCGAGCATCGCGCCTTCGGTCTGGTCGAGGGCCGGCCACAGAAGCCGGGCGGGGATGCCGGCGTCGCCCGGCGCATCGACCGGCGGCGCCGGGGGCGGCACGCCGGCGGCGGTCAGCGCCTCGTACTCGGACTCGATGTCGTCGACCTCGAGCGAGGCCATGTAGAGGCCGGGCCCGCGCTTCTCGAGGAATCTGGTGACTGCGGCCCCGACCGGCAGGGAGCGATCGGTCGGGGCGATCAGCTCGAAGATCCCGCGGTCGACCTCGAGGATCGCGGCTTCGATGCCCCACCCCTCGCGGAGCGAGCGGTCGCGCACGGCGAAGCCGAGCTTCCCGTATGCCTCGATCGCCGCGTCCAGGTCGGGGACGGCCACGACGACGGCGGCGAGGGCGCGACTGCGGCCGGAGCCCGATCGTCCCATGGCGGCAAACCTAGCCCGCGCCCGGGCCGCGGGCCCGAACCGGCCGGGCCGGCGTCGGAGGCATCTACAACGAGGCCCCGTCGCGATCGCCCCGCTCGTGATGGAGTAGGCCGTCGACAGCGAAACTTCGGCAAGGTCGCGCTGCGCCCGCGCAGATCAGCGGCCGGAAGGCGAGAGGCAATGGAGATAGAGGGACGGGTGGCGGTTGTGACCGGCGGTGGCGGCGGGATCGGCGGGGCGATCGCCCGACGCCTCGTCGCCGGCGGCGCGAGGGTCGCCGTCGCCGACCTCGACGGGGCCGCGGCCACCGCGGTCGCCGCGGCGATCGAGCGCGACGCCCCCGGATCGGCGCTCGCGGTCGAGGCCGACGTCACCGAGGAGGAGGCGATCGGCGGCCTGCTGGACTGTGCCGAGCGCGAGCTGGGGCCGGTCGACCTGTTCTTCGCCAACGCCGGGATCGGCGGCGGCTCCGGGCTCGCGACCGAGCAGGAGTGGGAGGCGACGCTGGCGGTGAACCTGATGAGCCACGTCCGCGCCGCCCGGCTGCTGGTGCCGCGCTGGCTGGAGCGCGGCGAGGGCTACTTCGTGGCGACCGCCTCGGCGGCCGGGCTGCTGACGCAGATCGGCCTCGCCCCCTACGCGGTCACCAAGCACGCCGCGGTCGGCTTCGCCGAGTGGCTCGCCGTCACCTACGGCGGCCGCGGGATCCGCGCCTCCTGCCTCTGCCCGATGGGGGTCGACACGGCGATGCTGAACAGCGGTCTCGACCAGGACGGCGACCAGGGGGTCGGCGCGCGGGTGGTCGCCGACGCCGGCGAGGTCCTGCAGCCCGACGAGGTGGCGGAGAAGGTCGCCGGGGCGGTGCGCGAGGAGACCTTCCTGATCCTGCCGCACCCGGAGGTGCTCGACTTCTACCGTCGCAAGGGCTCCGACTACGATCGCTGGATCGGCGGCATGCAGCGCCTTCAGGCTCGGATCGAAAGCGCCTGAGCCGCCGGCGGCACGGCGCCCGGCGCGCGGCTCCCCTGTCAGTTCCCGACAATACGTCGGCAGGGCGGCGCTTGCGGTGGACGCGATCGCGCCTAGATTCGTCTGGATCCGGTCTCCACTACCGGCTACCCCTGGAGGAGCAGTCATGGATTTCGAGCTGACCGACCGCTGCAAGTCCTTCCATGAACGCCTGCAGGCGTTCATGGACGAGCGCGTCTACCCCGCCGAGGTCGTCTACGAGGAGCAGATGACGGCCTCGGGCGACCCCAACCACCACCCCGCGGTGCTCGAGGAGCTGAAGGAGGAGGCGCGCTCGCGCGGCCTCTGGAACCTCTTCCACCCGCACCCGGAGTGGGGCCCCGGCCTGGCCAACGCCGAGTACGCGCCGCTGGCCGAGATCATGGGCCGCAGCCCGCACCTGGCGCCGGAGGCGACCAACTCGAGCGCACCGGACACCGGCAACATGGAGGTGCTGACGCTGTTCGGGAGCGACGAGCACAAAGAGAAGTGGCTGCGGCCGCTGCTCGACGGCGAGATCCGCTCGGCCTTCGCGATGACCGAGCCGGCGGTCGCCTCCTCGGACGCGACCAACATCGAGACCCTGATCGAGCGCGACGGCGACGAGTACGTGATCAACGGCCGCAAGTGGTGGACCTCCAACGCCCTGCACCGCAACTGCCGGGTGCTGATCGTGATGGGCAAGACCGACCCCGAGGGACCCACCTACAAACAGCAGTCGATGCTGGTGGTGCCGCTCGACACGCCCGGCGTGAGGATCGTCCGCGGCCTCTCGGTCTTCGGCTACATGGACCGCGAGGGCCACGCGGAAGTCGATTTCAGCGACGTGCGGGTGCCGGTATCGGCGGTGCTCTCGGGCGAGGGCGACGGCTTCATGATCGCCCAGGCGCGGCTCGGCCCCGGCCGGATCCACCACTGCATGCGCTCGATCGGGATGGCCGAGCGAGCGCTCGACCTGATGTGCGAACGGGCGCTGGCGCGGGAGACCTTCGGCGCCCCGGTCGCCAGCCGCTCCAACATCCAGGACTGGATCGCCGAGGCCCGGATCGAGCTGGAGATGGTGCGCCTGCTGACGATGAAGACCGCCTGGCTGATGGACACGGTCGGCAACAAGCACGCCCGGACCGAGATCGCGGCGATCAAGGTGGCGGCGCCGCAGACGGCGCTGAAGATCATCGACCGGGCGATCCAGGTGCACGGCGGCGGCGGCGTCAGCGGCGACTTCCCGCTGGCCGAGATGTACGCGCACCAGCGCACGCTGCGCCTCGCCGACGGCCCCGACGAGGTGCACAAGCGGACGATCTCGCGTAGCGAGCTGCGCCGCTTCCGCGACCGCGAGCCGGCGGCCGCAGACGGAGCGGGCCGGTGAGCGGCGCGCTCGAGGGCCGCACCGCCGTCGTCACCGGCGCCTCGCGGGGGATCGGGCTCGCCTGCGCCCAGGCTCTCGCCGAGCAGGGGGCGAGCGTCGTCCTCACCGCCCGACAGGCCGACGCGGCCGAGGCGGCCGCCGCAGAGGTCGGCGAGCGCGCCGCCGGCTTCGGCGCCCACGTGCTCGACGAGGACGCGGCCGAGGCGTGCCTGGAGTTCGCGGTCGAGCGCTTCGGCGGCGCCGACATCCTCGTCAACAACGCCGGAACCAACCCCGCCTACGGCCCGGTGGTCGACCAGGACCATGGCCGCTTTACGAAAACCTTCGAAGTCAACGTCTGGGCGCCGGCGCTGTGGAGCGGCATTGCCTGGCGGCGTTGGATGAAGGAGCACGGCGGGTCGATCGTCAACACCGCCTCCCTCGGCGGCATGGTGGTCGGCCGCGACCTCGGCGTCTACCATGCCTCGAAGGCGGCGCTGATCCACCTCACCCGGCAGCTGGCGCTGGAGCTGGCGCCCGGGGTCCGGGTGAACGCCGTCGCCCCCGGGGTGGTCCGCACCCGCCTGGCCGAGGCGCTGTGGAAGGAGCACGAGGCCGAGGTCGCCGCCGCGACGCCGCTCGGCCGGATCGGCGAGCCGCGCGACGTCGGCTCCGCGGTCGCCTTCCTCGCCTCCGACCAGGCCGCCTGGATCACCGGCGAGACCCTGCTGATCGACGGCGGCCAGATCATGACCGCGCCGACCGCCTGAGGCGACCAGATGAGCGGCGAGTGGAAGCCGGAGGTCGATGAGATCCATCGCCGTCGCCGGCTGGCGGCGGCGATGGGCGGCCCGGAGAAGCTGGAGCGCCAGCGGCTGGCCGGCCGCCTCAACGTGCGCGAGCGGATCGAGGCCCTGCTCGACCCGGGCAGCTTCGAGGAGGTGGGGGCGATGGCGGGCACGGCCTCCTACGACGAGGAGGGCGAGCTGCGCGGGCTGACGCCGGCCAACTTCGTCGCCGGGCTGGGCCGGATCGAAGGCCGCCGCGTCGCCCTCGGCGCCGACGACTTCACCGTTCGCGGCGGCGCGGCCGACGCCTCAATCGCGGCCAAGCAGATCTGGGCCGAGGAGGCCGCGCAGGGCCTCGGCATCCCGCTGGTGAGGCTGGTCGAGGGGACCGGGGGCGGCGGCAGCGTCCGCACCCTGGAGACCGACGGCTACACCTACGTCCCAGTCAACCCCGGCTGGGACGCGGTCGTCGACAACCTCTCCAACGTGCCGGTCGTCGCCGCCTGCATGGGCCCGGTCGCCGGCCTCGGGGCGGCGCGGGCGGCCGCGTCGCACCTCTGCATCCTGGTCCGCGGCACCGCGCAGCTGTTCGTCGCCGGACCGCCGCTGGTCAAGCACGCGACCGGCGCCGACCTCGAGAAAGAGGAGCTGGGCGGGGCGGCGGTGCACGAGCGCAGCGGCGCGGTCGAGCGCGTGGTCGAGAGCGAGGCCGCGGCCTTCGAGCTGATCAGACGCTTCCTCGACTACCTGCCCCAGAACGCCGGTCTCCTGCCGCGGCCGCGGCCGAGCGAAGACGACCCGCGGCGGCGCGAGGAGCGCCTGCTCTCGGCGATCCCCCGCAACCGCCGCCGCATCTACAAGCTGCGGCCGATCCTCGACGCGGTCTTCGATCGCGGCTCGGTGCTCGACTACGCCGGCTACGGCGGCTCGGTCTACACCGGGCTGGCCCGCCTCGACGGCCACCCCGTCGGCGTGGTCGCCACCGATCCCTACAAGGGAGCGGCGATGTCCACCGAGGGCGGCGAAGCGCTGACCCGGCTGGTCGACCTCTGCGAGACCTTCCACCTGCCGCTGGTCTCGCTCACCGACCAGGCCGGCGTCGTGATCGGCCTCGAGGGCGAGCGGCGCGCCGCGATCCGCCACGGCGTGCGGGCGATCGCCGCCGTCTACCAGGCGCGCGTCCCGATCGCCGAGGTGATCGTGCGCCGCGCCTTCGGGGTCGGCGGCGCCGGCATCGTCAACCGCCACACCTTCGCGCGCCGCTGGGCCTGGCCCTCGGCCGACTGGGGCTCGCTGCCGGTGGAGGGCGGGATCGAGGCCGCCTACAAAGCCGAGCTCGCCGCCGCCGAGGACCCCGAGCGGCTGCTGGCCGAGATCGGCGAGCGGTTGGAGAAGGTGCGGACCCCGTTCCGCACCGCCGACCGCTTCGGCGTCGAGGAACTGATCGACCCGCGCGAGACCCGGCCACTGCTGTGCGAGTGGGTGCGCGACGCGTACGCGCTGCTGCCGCCGCTGGCCGGCCCGCCGAGCTTCGGCACCAGGCCCTAGCCGGCAGCTGCAGCCGTTGCGGCGCTCAGATGCCGCGCTCGAGCAGGCCGCCGGGGTCGACGACCGTGCGCAGCGCCTCCAGCTCGCCCGGCTCGGGCAGCGGCGTCTCCGGCACCTCGGCGGGGATCACCGGCTCGAACCCGGTCTGCGCGACGACCTCCTCGACGCTGTGGCCCGGATGGACGGACTTCAACCGCATCCGCCGCGAGCCCTCGTCGAAGTCGAAGATGCAGATCGGCGTCAGGCAGAGGCGCGGCCCCTCCCCGGGCAGGCCGAGGCTGGAGCGGCCCTCGGGCCCCCCCTCGCCCCAGCCGACGGCGGAGACGAAGTCGCAGCGCTCGACGAACGCCTTCGGGTTGTGCTGGGGAGCGGCGATGTAGAAGCGGTCGCAGTAGGTGCCGTGGCTGGTGGTGCCGATCGGGCCGGGGCCGCGGACGCGGAGGCGGTGGTGGTCGGAGCCGATCCCGATCAGGTTGGTGTTGCCGAAGGGATCGACCTGCATGCCGCCGATCACGAAGGCGTTGGAGAAGAAGCGGTAGTCGATCATCGCCGTCGCCTGCACCAGCCACGACTCCGCCCAGCGGGCGTCGCGGAAGTCGCTGGTGTCGGCGTGCAGCCCGATCTCGCGCTCGCCGGCGAAGTTGGTCCACGAGTTGCCGATCATGATCTTCATGCTTGGCGCCCAGAGGTGGTGGGCGAGGAGGACGGCGGCGCGGGCGAAGTTGACGTTGGCGCCGAGGCTCACCCTCTCGCCCTCGGCGAACTCGTGGGAGAGGGCGCAGGCGAGCAGCTCGGCGACGCTGCACTCGCGGCTCACGGGTGCAGCCCTTCCTCGAGCTCGTAGAGGCGCCGCGGGCCGACCCGCTCCAGGTACTCCCAGTGATCGCGGGGGCCGCTGACCCAGCGCTCGAAATGGCGGTCGAGCGGAGCCCGGTCGTCCTCCCGGTACCAGGCGACGGCGGCGTCGACGTAGCCGCGCACCTGCTCGGCGTCGGTCAGGTAGTTGCCCGGCGAGGCGAAGGGGTGGGAGCCGAACGGCGCCTGCACGACCCCGTCGGCGCCGGGGACGAGGGTCTCCGAGGGCTGGGACCGGACAGTGGAGTTGGCGACGACCCGATCGACGGTGCAGAAGATGAGGCGCGCGGCGCGGGCCATCGCCTTGTCGCCGAAGCCGCTGCCCACCGCCTGCACGTTGCCGAAGCGGTCCGCCCGGGCGGCGTGGAGGAAGGCGACGTCGACCGGCAGCGCCCGGACGGCGAGAACCCGCTGCCCGCCGAACGGGGCCTCGATCTCGACCAGGTTCGGGTTGACCTGCGGCAGCGAGGTGCCGAGACCGCCCAGCCAGGGGGCGAAGGGCAGCCGCTGCGCCGCGGCCTGCAGGGCGACCTCGACGATCCCCTCGTCGACCTCGTCCACCTCGAGCTCGCCGCGCTGGGCGGCGCGGCGGAAGGCCGGGCCGGCGCCGGGGTGCAGCGACTCGCCCTGCACGGTCGGGGTCGAGAGGCGGCGGACCAGCCCGGCGGCGATCAGCATGTCCACCTCGAGCCCCGAGGCGATGCCGACGATATGCAGGTCGCCGGTTCCGAGGCGGACCAGCTCGCGCACGACCGGCATCGGGTGGCTGGTGTTGAGGATGCCGCCGATCGCGACGGTGTCGCCGGGCCGAACGGCTTCGGCGGCCTCGCGCGCCGTGGTGAGCACCGAGGCCCGGCGTCTCGATGTCTCCGCGCCCATCCGGCGGCCGACGCTACAGGCCGGATCGCGGCCGGCGGCGCCGCGATCCGGCCGCGGACTGGCGAGATCACCAAACCGGCTTGGGAGCAACGTACAACGGCGTCGGCGGCGAAACCGGCCCCCGGCGGTCCCGGCCTGCTTAGCTGAGCACGGTCAAGTTGGAAAAGCAACGGGTGGCTCACCGCCCTGCCCAGGGGCCGGAGAGCCCCGCGAGGAGGTCTCGATGCCCAAAGGCGTGGCGAAAAACTGGCGTGGCCGCGAGGTCGTGATCGTCGAGGCGGCGCGGACCGCGATCGGGCGCGGTCACCCCGAGAAGGGGCAGTTCCGCGACGTTCACCCGAACGAGCTGCTCGGCGCCACCTACAAGGCGGTTGTCGAGCGTGCCGGGATCGACCCGGAGATCGTCGAGGACGTCGCCGCGGGCGCCGTGACCCAGGTCGGCGAGCAGTCCAACAACATCGCCCGCAACGCCTGGCTGGAGGCCGGGCTGCCGGTCGGCACCGGCGGCGCCACCGTCGACCGCCAGTGTGGATCCGGGCAGCAGGCGGTCTCCTACGCCGCCGGCTTGATCGCGGCCGGCGTGCACGACGTCGCGATCGGCGCCGGGGTCGAGCACATGGGCCGGGTCAAGATGTTCTCCAACACGGCCCACGAGGACGAGTTCGGCACCCCCTTCCCGCCCGCGCTGATGGACCGCTACGACCTCGTCCCGCAGGGCCTCTCGGCCGAGATGGTGGCCGACCGCTGGGAGATCCCGCGCTCTGAGCTCGACGAGCTGGGACTGCGTTCCCACCAGCTCGCCGCCCGCGCCGCCGACGAGGGCCGCTTCGATCGCGAGATCGTCCCGGTCCAGGCCGGTGACGAGCAGGTTGCGACCGACCAGGGAATCCGGCGCGACACCAGCCTCAAAGCGCTCGCCGGTCTCAAGCCCGCCTTCAAGGAGGACGGCAAGGTCACCGCGGGCAACTCCTCCCAGATCTCCGACGGCGCGGCCGCCGTGCTGCTGATGGCCAGGGAGAAAGCCGAGGAGCTCGGCCTGCGGCCGCGGGCGAGAATCGTCGACGCGGTCACCGTCGGCGTCGACCCGGTGATCATGCTGACCGGCCCGATCCCGGCCACCGAGCGGCTGCTCGAGCGCAACGACCTCGGCATCGCCGACATCGACCTGATCGAGATCAACGAGGCCTTCGCCTCGGTCGTCGCGGCCTGGCGGCGCGAGCTCGATCCGGATATGGACCGGGTCAACGTCAACGGCGGCGCGATCGCGCTCGGCCACCCCCTCGGCTCCTCGGGCGCGCGCCTGATCACGACCGCCCTGCACGAGCTCGAGCGCAGCGACGGCGAGCTGGGGCTGGTCACGATGTGCACGGCCGGCGGGATCGGGACCGGGACGCTGCTGCAGCGGGTCTGAGATGCGGGGGGCCCCGGACACGAGGAAGCCATGAAGGGAGGCTTCCGCGAGCGACTGCTGGCCGAGCGGCGGCTGCCGCCGGAGCAGCTCTGGGCGATCTACGAGGACGAGCTGGACCGGCCGCTGCGGGAGGGCATCAACACCGCCCACGAGGCCTGCGACCGCTGGGCCCGGGACCGCGCCCGGCTGGCCCTGATCGTCCGCGACCCCGACGGCGGCAGCGAACGCTGGACCTTCGCCGAGCTCTCCGCCGCGTCGATGCGGATGGCGGCGGCGCTGCGCGGCATGGGCCTGGAGCGGGGCGACCGGGTGGCCGCGCTGCTGACCCGTCAGATCGAGGCCTGGATCGGGGCCCTCGCGGCCTGGCGGGCCGGCCTCGTCTACCTGCCGCTCTTCGTCGGCTTCGGCGCCGATGCGCTGGCGCAGCGGCTGGGCGCCGGCGAGCCCGGCGCCGTGCTCGTCGACCGCCGCTTCCGCGGCGCCTACGAGGCCGCGCGGGAGCTGCTCGACTCCGACCCGGCGGTGATCACGGTCAGCGGTCCCCGCGGTCGCGGCCTGCTGCCGGGCGACCGCAGCTTCTGGGCTGAGCTCGAGCGCCGGGCGCCGAGCTTCGAGACGGTCGCCACCACCGCGGACGAGCCGGCGACGCTGCTCTTCACCAGCGGCACCACGGGGCCGCCCAAGGGCTGCGTCATGCCCCACTCCCTGATCCTCGCCCAGCGGCCCTTCCTCAACCACACCTTCGGCCTCGAGCCGAGCGACATGTTCTTCACCGGCGCGGACCCGGGCTGGGCCTACGGCCTGTACACGACCGGCGCGGCGGTCTCCGGGCTCGGCCACCCGCGGGTGATGTACACCGGCGACTTCAGCGGGGCCGCCTGGCTGCAGACGATCGAGAGCGAGAGCGTGACCTACGCCAGCGGCGCGCCGAGCGCCTTCCGCCAGCTGGTCGCGGCGGGCCGCCGCCAGCCGGCGCCGGACTCTCTCAGGGGCGCGACCTGCGCCGGCGAGCCGCTCGACCCGTCGCTGGCGAGCGGCTGGCGCGAGCTGACGGGCAGCGACCTGCAGGACGGCTACGGCCAGACCGAGCTGGGCATGGTCCTGGCCAACTTCGCCGACGACGAGAAGCCGCTGCGCCCCGGCGCCCTCGCGTCGGTGACGCCGGGCTTCGAGGTGGCGCTGTTCGACGAGAACGGCGAGGAGACCGGTGAGCAGGGCGTCCTCCACGTCAAACGGCCCCGCTACCAGGCGACGATCACCTACTGGCGAGAGCCGGAGCTGTGGGCGCGACGCTGGCGCGGCGAATGGTTCTCGACCGGCGACGTCTTCCGCCGCGACGAGGACGGCTACCTTTGGTTCGTCGGCCGCGACGACGACCTGATCGTGACCTCCGGCTACAACGTCGGCCCGGCCGAGGTCGAGGCGGTCCTCCTCAGCCACCCCGAGGTCACCGAGGCCGCGGTCGTCGCCGCCGACGATCCGGCCCGCGGCAAGGTGGTGCGCGCGGTCGTCGTCCGCGCCGGGTCCGGCTCGACCGAGCGGCTGACGACCGAGCTTCAGGAGATGACCAGGACTCGCATCGGGCGCCACGCCTACCCGCGGCTGGTCGATTTCGTCGACGAGCTACCGCGAACCGAGACCGGGAAGCTGCGCCGATCGGCGCTCAGGCAGCAGGATCGGTGAACACGGCCCGATCCCTGTCCCGGGCCGCGCGCAGCGCCTCGAGCTGATTCGGCGTGCCCATCAGCGATTCCATCAGCTCGGTCTCGAGCTCGAGGCTGGGGCCCGGGGGTGCTTCCCAGGTCTGGTCGAAGAGCCGCTTGATCGCGCGCACCGCGTCCGGCGAGCGGGCCGCGATCGCCGCGGCCAGCTCCAGCGCCGTCCCCCGGGGGCGCTCGGCGAGGCGGGTGAGCAGGCCCAGCTCGAGCGCCTCCCGCCCCTCGACGACGCGGCCGCTGAAGGCCAGCTCCTTGGCCACGTCCTCGCGCAGCAGGCGCGGCAGCGCGACGCTGATCCCCATGTCCGGCAGGAGGCCGAGGTTGACCTCCATCACCGAGAGCTTCGCGGTCGGCGCGCCGACCCGCAGGTCGGTGCCGAGGGCGATCTGGATGCCCCCGCCGAAGCAGGCGCCCTCGATCGCGGCGATCGTCGGCATCGGCAGCCGCCGCCAGCCGTAGGAGGCGAGCTGGGCGAGGTTCGCGTCCTCGCCTGCGGGGCGCTCGACCAGCGTCGCGAAGTCGAGCTCGCCGGCGGCGAGCGCGCCGACGTCGAGGCCGGAGCAGAAGCTCGGCCCTTCGCCGGAGAGGACGACCGCGCGCACCGGTTCGCCGGCGAGGCGCCGCTGAACGTCGCGGATCGCCTCGAACATCGGCTGGTCGAGGGCGTTGTGGCGATCGGGCCGGTTGAGGCGGACGTCGGCGACGCCGGCGCCGACCTCGACGGTCACGCGTGAGGAGTCCGAGCCCACGGCGGCCTACGCGGCCCCCAGCCGGGTGCCCGAGCTGAACGGGATGAACTGCCCAGTGACCGGGAGCGCCTCACCCGAGGCGAGGTAGGAGATCAACGCCCCCATCTCGCTCTGACTGCCGAGGCGCCCGGTCGGCACCTTGCGTTCGACCACCGGCCAGAACCGGTCCCGGTCCCGCCGCGGGTAGTAGGTCGGGTTGTCGAACCAGGAGGGCCCGATCGGGTTCACCTGGATCTTGTAGGGGGCCGCCTCCCAGGCGATTCCCTGGGCCAGGCTGGTGGCGGCGCTGCGGCCGCTGCTGTAGGCCTCGCCCCATGGGTTGGCCCGGTAGCTGACGGCGGAGGTGATCAGCACGATGCAGCCCGATTCGCGCTGTTTCATCGAGGGCAGCACCGCCCGGCACAGCTCGAACGGCTTCACCACCAGCTGCTCCAGTGTGGCGCGGAAGTCCTCGACCTCGAGCTCGTCGACGGCGACGCGGCGCATCACCGGCAGGTCGGGGTCGACCGGCTCCGGCAGCGGCGACCAGGACTCGCCCGGCACGTAGTCGTTGCTGACCAGCACGTCGACCCTCCCGTGCTCGGCCAGGGCCGCCTCGACCAGGGCGGTCGGATCGCGCTCCGCGGTTGCGACGAGGCTGCCCTTGCCGCTCTCCAGCTCGGCTCGCGCCGCGGCGTCGGAGAAGGCGCGGTCCTGGCAGACGACCGTGTGGCCGGCGGCCGCCAGAGCCTCGACCGCTCCGGCGCCCGCGTAGTGGCGGACGTTGGTGACGATCGCCACCCCGGCCATCGTCAGCGACCCCGGAAGGTCGCGTGCCCGGGGCCGCCGTGCTCGAGGAAGGTGGCGACCGCCGCGATCGTGTCCTCGGTGGCGAAGAGGTCGCCCGCGTGGGTGCGCACAGCCTCGTCGGCGGCCGGAATCCCGCCTTCGCGGAAGCGGCGCAGGATCAGCTTGGTCATCGCGTGCGCCTTGGTTGGCCCGGCCGCCAGCGTCTCCGCGAGCTCGCGCGACCGCCGCTCGAACTCGTCGGCGGCGAAGAGTCGGTTGACGACGCCCCAGTCGCGCATCGTCTCGGCATCGACGATCTCCCCGCTGAGGACGAAGTCGCGGGCTCGGCCGGAGCCGGCGCGCTCCGCGAGCCGCTGGGTCCCGCCCATCGACGGCGTGACCCCAACCACCTTCTCGACCAGGCCGAACCGCGCCTCAGGGGTGGCAACGATGATGTCGCAGGCGAGCGAGATCTCGAACGCGGCGGTAAGCGTCAGGCCGTGAGCCGCGAAGACGACCGGGGCGGGCAGGCGCTCGAGCGCCGTGATCATCTGCAGCAGCCTCGTCCACAGGTCCGCTCCCTGCTCGACGCTGAGGCCGGAGAAGACGGAGACGTCGACTCCGCCCGAGACGACGCGGCCCTCGGCGCGGATCAGGACCGCTCGCGGCGGCTCGAGGGCGAGGTCGTCGACCGCGGCCGCGACCGCGTCGATCATCGCCTGGTCGAACAGGTTGAGCGGCGGGCTGGCGAGGGTCAGCACCGCCAGGCCGGTCTCGGTCCGTTCGAGCCTCGCCGGCTCTGTATCCTCCACCCGGTTCACGCGGCGAGCCTACCGGCTGGCGAGAGCCCGGCTCCAGGTTTCGTCCCGCCGCTTTTGTGCCATTCCGCAACCGGTTTCGCCGCCCGGTGCGAGGGCCCGCCCGCCACCGTCAGGCCATCGCGCGGGCGATCACCAGGCGCTGGATCTCGTTGGTGCCCTCGTAGATCTGGGTGATCTTCGCGTCGCGCATCATCCGCTCGACCGGGTACTCGTTGACGTAGCCGTAGCCGCCGAGCACCTGGATCGCCTCGACCGTCGCCTTCATCGCGTTGTCGGAGGCGATCAGCTTCGCCATCGAGGTCCACTTGCCGAGGTCGGCGGGGCGCTGGGGGCGGTCGGCCATCGCGCAGGCCTTGTAGAGGAGCTGGCGGGCGGCGGCGGTTCCCGCCTCCATGTCGGCGAGCTTGAACTGGATCGCCTGCAGCTGGTTGATCGGCTTGCCGAAGGCGACCCGCTCGGAGGCGTAGGAGGCGGCGAAGTCGGTCGCGCCCTGGGCGATCCCGACCGCCTGGGCGGCGGCGCCGAGGCGGGTGCGCTCGAGCGTGCCGAGGGCGACCGCGAGGCCCTTGCCCTCCTCGCCGATCAGGTTCTCGGCGGGGACGCGGACGTCGGTGAAGGAGGGCGAGCCGGTCGGCGAGCCCTTGATCCCGAGCTTGTGCTCGAGCTGGCCGGGGTCGAAGCCCTCGCGCTCTTTCTCGACGACGAAGGCGCTGGTGCGGCGGTTCTCGCGGTCGGTCGAGGCGAAGACGACGTAGAAGTCGGCGATCGTCGGCGTTGGTGATCCAGCTCTTCTGGCCGTTGATCACCCATTCCTCGCCGTCGCGGACCGCGGTGGTGCGCATCGAGGCCGGGTCGGAGCCGGCCTCCGGCTCGGAGAGAGCGAAGGCCGGCGACGACTCGCCGCTCGCGCAGCGCGGCAGCCACCGCTGCTTCTGCTCCTCGGAGCCGAAGAGCTGGATCGGCAGCGTCCCCAGCTCCTGCACCATCAGGATCAGGGCGCTCGAGGCGCAGGCCCTGGCGATCTCCTCGACCGCGATCTGCAGCATCAGCGTCCCGGTTCCGGTGCCGCCGTAGGCCTCGGCGAAGGGCAGGCCGAGGATGTCCTGCTCGGCGAGCAGCTTGCGCACGTCCCACGGGTACTCGGCGCTGCGGTCGATCTCGGCCGCCCGCGGGGCGATCTTCTCGGTCGCGATCCGGCGGATCGTCTCGCTGGAAGTCCTGCATCTCCTGCGGGATCTCGTAGAGGCCGGCGCCCTGCTCGGCGATCGTCATCTCGCTCCTCGTCGGTGTCGGCTCAGAAGACCGGGGTCTCGGTGTAGGTGCCGAAGACCTCCTGCATCGCGGCGATCATCTCCCCCTCGGTCGCCTGCACCCGCGCCGCCTCGACGATCGGCGGCATCAGGTTGCGCCTCGCCCGCGGCGGCCGCCTTCAGCTCGGCCAGCGCCGCGCTCGACCGCGGCGGCGTCGCGGCCGGCCCGGGTCGCCGCAGGCGCTCGACCTGCTTGCGTTCCAGCGCCGGGTCGATCCGCAGGATCGCCGGCGCCTCCTCGTCCTCGCGGGTGAAGTCGTTGACGCCGACGACGATGCGGCGCCGCTCGTCCAGCTCCTCGCTGGTAGGTGAAGGCGGCGTCGGCGATCTCGCGCTGGGGGAAGTTGCGGCGGATCGCCTCGACCATGCCGCCGAGCTCGTCGATCCGGGCGAAGTAGCGGTAGGCGGCCGCCTCCATCTCGTCGGTCAGCTTCTCGACGAACCAGGAGCCGCCGAGCGGGTCGACGGTGTTGGCGACGCCGGTCTCGTTGGCGATGATCTGCTGCGTGCGCAGGGCGACCGCGACCGCCTCCTCGGTCGGCAGCGCCAGCGCCTCGTCGAAGGAGTTGGTGTGCAGCGACTGGGTGCCGCCGAGCACCGCGGCGAGCGCCTCGATCGTGGTGCGGACGACGTTGTTGAGCGGCTGCTGCGCGGTCAGCGAGACGCCGGCCGTCTGGGCGTGGAAGCGCAGCCGCATCGACTCCTCGCGCTTGGCGCCGTAGGTCTCCTTCATCTCGCGCGCCCAGATCCGCCGCGCGGCGCGGAACTTGGCGATCTCCTCGAAGAAGTCGATGTGGGAGTTGAAGAAGAAGGAGAGGCGCGGAGCGAAGTCGTCGACGTCGAGGCCGCGCTCCAGCGCCCGCTCGACGTAGGTGAAGCCGTCCTTGAGGGTGAAGGCGAGCTCCTGCTGGGCGGTCGAGCCGGCCTCGCGGATGTGGTAGCCGGAGATCGAGACCGGGTGCCAGCGGGGCATGTTGCTCGCTGCACCACTCGATCATGTCGGTGACCAGGCGCATCGCCGGCTCGATCGGGAAGCACCACTCCTTCTGCGCGATGTACTCCTTGAGGATGTCGGTCTGGATCGTGCCGCCGAGCTTCTCCGCCGGCACGCCCTGGCTCCTCGCCGACCAGCACGTAGAAGGCAAGCAGGATCGCCGCCGGTGCGTTGATCGTCATCGAGGTGGTGACGCCGCCGAGCGGGATGCCCGGCGAAGAGCTGTCTCCATGTCGGCGAGGGTGTCGACGGCGACCCCCTCGCGGCCGACCTCGCCGAGGCTGCGGGCGTGGTCGGAGTCGTAGCCCATCAGGGTCGGCATGTCGAAGGCGGTCGAGAGCCCGGTCTGGCCGTGGTCGAGCAGGTACTGGAAGCGCTCGTTGGTCTCCTCGACCGTGCCGAAGCCGGCGAACTGGCGCATCGTCCACAGCCGCCCCCGGTACATCGAGGGGTAGGGCCCGCGGGTGAAGGGGTAGGAGCCCGGGTGGCCGATCCGGTCCTCGCCGGCGCGGTCCCCGAGGTCGGCCTCGGTGTAGAGCGGCTCCACCGGCTGGCCGGAGATCGTCGAGAACTCGGCGTCGCGCTCGGGCGTCGCCTCGTAGCTCTCCCGCCAGCGCTTGGCCGCGGCGCCCTCGCCGCGCTCGGCCTCGGCGCCGGCGCGCTCGTCTGGGGATACGCGCCGCACAGATTGTAGGAATACCACGCAACTTCCCGCGACACAAGCGCGCCGCGCCGCCCAAGCCCCCGGTCAGGCGGCGAAGTCGCCGGCGCCGGTGCGCAGCTTGCGCAGGGTGGCGAAGACCTGCTCGAGGTCCTCGGCGGAGAGCGGCGGGGTGCCGAAGTCGGCGGCGTTGAGCGCCTCGGTGGCCGCCTCGGCGACGCGCCGGCCCTCGGGGAGGATCTCGGCGAGGACGGCGCGGCGGTCGGAGGCGTGCGGGGTGCGGCGGACGAGGCCGAGCTTCTCGAGGCCGTCGACCGTGTTGGTGACCGAGGTGCGGTGGACCTGCAGCCGCTCGCCGATCTTGCCCAGGGGGAGGGAGCCGGCGCCGGAGAAGTGCAGCAGCATCAGCGCCTCATAGCGCGGGAAGGTGAGGTCGAAGGGCTCCAGCAGCTCGTTCAGGCGCGCCATCAGGATCTGCTGGGCGCGCATGATCGAGGTCACCGCGACCATCTCGGTCGCCGCCGCCTCCGGCCAGCGCGCCCGCCAGTGGCGGCGCGCCTCCTCGATCGGGTCGAAGGGGAGCGGTGGGGTGCTCACGAGCAGGGAAGTGTTACAGCACGGGTCGGCCTCGAACCGGCCGCGGGCAAGGGACTCAGCCGCCGGGCAGGATCGAGCGCAGGGTCGCCAGCACCGTCGCCACCGGGATGCGACCTTCGGCGCGCCGGCGCGAGAGCTGGCGTTCGCGGCGGGCGAGGCGGCCGACCGGCGCCAGCCGCACCGTCTTCACTTCGACCGGCGCCGCGGACGCGGACGCGGCCGAGGCGGTCGCGGCGCCTGCGGTTTCCTCGAAGGCGATGCAGCCGAGGATCCCTTCGGCGATCAGTTCCGCCCGCCGTTCGGCGCCGGTCGCGTCCGGGTGCAGCTCGTCGGCCATCAGCTGCGGGTGGTGGCGCACGAAGCTGGCCCAGTCGGGCGTCTGGGTCCCCGGCCGCGAGGCGGCGAAGCGGTGGACGACCGCGTTCTTGCCGCGGTTGCCGGTGCCTTCGACGGTGAAGCCGTGGATCGTCGGCACCACCATGCAGCGGTCGCCGACCGCGGCCGCGACCTTGGCCAGGTTTTCTTCGAGGATCTGGGGATAGTTCGGGTTGTCGTTGGTGCCGCCGTCGAAAACGACCACCGACTGCGACGGTTCGTAGCTTTCTTCGAACAGTTCGCGGATCTTGAAGGTGTTGGCGCCGCCGACCGCGTCGACCGTCACCTTCACCCCGGGCAGGAACTGGGAGATGTGCGGCCCGGTCAGTTCCTCGAGGCTGTCGCCGACGACGAGCACGTTGGCGCGCGGCGCCGCGCCGGCGACCGGAGCCGCGACCAGCGGCACGGCGAAGACGACCGCCGCCGCGGTCCATGCCCCCACAGCCCTCTTCCAACCTCGCATCGAAGAGGTTGTACCGGACTCGGTGGACCGCCGCAGCGGCGGGCCCGGCCCGGTGTGGGCGTCCCGGTAGTTGATCTAGCCTGTGGCGCATGCGCAAGGGGATGGCGGTTGGCTTGGCGGCGGTGGCGCTGGCGCTCGCCGGCTGCGGCGGCGGTGGCGCCGCGCGGGACGGGCAGACGGCGACCGGCGCGACGAGCGCCGGCAAGGCGACGACGACGGCGCGCGAGACCGACCCGCCGCCCGCGGCGAAGGCCTGCGCGCGCCAGGTCGGGGAATTCCTCGACGGGATGGCGGCGCTGCGCAGGAACCTCGTCGCCGGCCTCGACTACGAAGGCTACGTCCGCGAACTGAAGCGAATCCGCCGCAGCTACGAGGGAATCCCGGTCGACTCGCTGGCGCTCTCCTGCCTCGAGGCCGCCGGCACGCCCGGCGAGAAGGCGCTCAACCGCTACATCGCCGCCGGCAACACGTGGACCGAATGCGTCGAAACCAGCGGCTGCGAAGCCGCCTCGATCGAAGCCGAGCTGCAGAGCAAGTGGCGCCAGGCCTCCCTCTTCCTCACCAAGGCCCGGCACGGCCTGCGCGAACCGAGCGCCGGCTGAGATTCAGGCGGCGGCGCGGAGGATCAGGTCGCAGTAGCCGTCGGCGATCTGCTCGGGGCTGAGGCGCCCGCGGGGGTCGAGCCACTGCGGCGTGTAGTTGACCATCCCGAGCAGCGCGTGGAGGGTGAAGCCGCGGTCCTCGAAGTGCCAGGCGCCCTCGCGCTCGCCGCGGGCGAGGACGTCGTCGAGCAGCTTCTCGAACCGCTTGCGCTGGGCCCGCACGCGGCGCCACTGCGGCTCGCGCTCGATCACGTGGCGCTCCTGGGCGAAGACGAGCATGTGGTCGCGGTGGGTCGCGATGTGGGCGAGCCAGACGCGGAGCAGGTCGCGCAGCTGGCGCTCGGGCGGCGCCTCGACGGCGAGGATCTCGCCCGCCTGCTCGAGCAGCGGGTCGAGCAGCTCGTCGCAGATGCTGATCAGCAGCTCGTCCTTGCTCTCGATGTAGTGGTAGAGGCCGCCGGCGGCGAGCCCGGTCGCCTCGGTCAGGTCACCCATCGAGGTCTCCCGGTAGCCGCGCCGGGCGAAGAGGCTGGCGGCGGTCGCGATCACCTCGCGCTGCTTGCGCTCGTAGCGCTCGCGCAGCGCCGGCCGGGTCGGAGGGGGCGCGCCTGCCATCGTGGAAAGTCTATGCAAAACCGAACGAGCCCTCGAAATTAGAGGGCTCATTCGGTATAAGTCCCGGCCATGGACTTCGACCTCTCCGGCGAGCACCGCCTGATCCAGAACACCGTCCGCGACTTCGCCCGGCAGGAGGTGGCCCCGGCCGCCGAGGAGCTGGACCGCGAGAAGCGCTTCCCCTACGAGATCGTCGCCAAGCTCGGCGACCTCGGCCTGATGGGCATCCCCTTCCCCGAGGAGTACGGGGGCGGCGGCGGCGACTCGCTCGCCTACGCGATCGCCGTCGAGGAGCTGACCCGGGTCGACTCCTCGGTCGCGATCACGCTCTGCGCCCACACCTCGCTCGGCACCCAGCCGATCTACCTGTTCGGCAGCGAGGAGCAGAAGCAGGAGTGGATGCCGCAGCTCTGCTCGGGGCGGAAGCTCGGCGCCTTCGGGCTGACCGAGCCGGAAGCGGGCTCCGACGCCGGCAACGTCCACACCCGGGCGCGGCTGCAGGACGGCGAATGGACGATCGACGGCGCCAAGCAGTTCATCACCAACGCCGGCACCGAGATCTCCGGCATGGTCTGCATCACCGCCCGCACCGGCGAGGAGGAGATCTCGAACCTGATCGTCCCCAACGGGACGCCCGGCTACGAGCAGGGCGAGCCCTACCGGAAGATGGGCTGGAACGCGTCGGACACGCGGCCGCTCACCTTCGAGGGGGCGCGGGTGCCGGAGGGCAACCTGCTCGGCCCGCGCGGGATGGGCTTCCGCCAGTTCCTGCAGGTGCTCGACATCGGCCGGATCGGGGTCGCCGCGATGGGGGTCGGGCTGGCGCAGGGGGCGCTCGACGAGGCGCTCGCCTACGCCAAGGAGCGCCGGGCGTTCGGCAAGCCGATCTCCAAGTACCAGGCGATCCAGATCAAGCTGGCCGACATGGCGACCGAGATCGAGGCGGCGCGGCTGCTCGTCTACAAGGCGGCGCTGCAGAAGGACCGCGGCGAGAGCTTCTCCCTGACCGCGGCACAGGCGAAGCTGAAGACCGGGCGGCTGGCGGTGCGCTGCGCCGAGGAGGCGGTCCAGATCCACGGCGGCTACGGCTACATCGAGGAGTACCCGGTCTGCCGCTTCTACCGCGACGCGAAGATCCTGACGATCGGCGAGGGCACCGACGAGGTCCAGCAGATGGTGATCGCCCGCGCCCTCGGCGCCTAGCCCGGGGGCCAAGGGGACGCCACGTGGGACCGACGGGACGAAAATGGGGGCTATAGCCAGGGAAATCGGCCCGTCGGCGGGGTTGTTCTCGCGGGTGCTGGTCGCGAACCGCGGCGAGATCGCGGTGCGGGTGGCGCGGACGCTGCGGCGGCTGGGGATCGAGTCGGTCGCCGTCTACAGCGACGCCGACGCCGGGGCGCCGCACGTGCGGGCGGCCGACCGGGCCGAGCGGATCGGGCCGACGCCGGCGGCCCAGAGCTACCTCGACGTCGAGCGGGTGATCGAGGCGGCGCGGCGGGCGGGCGCCGAGGCGATCCACCCCGGCTACGGCTTCCTCTCCGAGAGCCCGGATCTGGTCCGCGCCTGCGAGCAGGCGGGGATCGTCTTCGTCGGCCCGGGGGCGGAGGCGATGGCGCTGCTCGGCGACAAGGTCGCGGCGAAGGCGGCCGCCGAGGCGGCGGGCGTGCCGGTCCTTCCCGGGCTGAGCGGGGCGGCGCTGGGCGACGAGGAGATCGTCGCCTGGGCGGGCGAGGCGGAGCTGCCGCTGCTGCTGAAGGCGGCGGCGGGCGGCGGCGGCAAGGGGATGCGGGTGGTGAGCGAGCTGGCCGAGCTGCCGGAGGCGATCGCCGCGGCGCGGCGCGAGGCCGGTGGCGCCTTCGGCGACGACCGGCTGCTGGTCGAGCGCTACGTCGAGGCGTCCCGGCACATCGAGGTCCAGGTGCTGGCCGACGCCCACGGCAGCGCCGTCCACCTCGGCGAGCGCGAGTGCAGCCTGCAGCGCCGCCACCAGAAGGTGGTCGAGGAGTCGCCCTCGCCGGTGGTCGGGCCGGAGCTGCGCGAGCGGATGGGCGCGGCGGCGGTGGCGCTGGTGCGCGAGGCCGGCTACGTCAACGCCGGCACGGTCGAGCTGATCGCCGAGCGCGACGACCCGGAGCGCTTCTACTTCCTCGAGGTCAACACGCGGCTGCAGGTCGAGCACCCGGTGACCGAGGCGGTCACCGGCCTCGACCTGGTCGAGCTGCAGCTGCGGGTCGCCGCCGGCGAGGAGCTGCCCTTCGGCCAGGAGGAGGTGCGGCTCGACGGCCACGCGGTCGAGGCGCGGCTCTACGCCGAGGACCCGGCGCACCGCTTCCTCCCCTCGGCCGGGCGCGTCGTCGCCTACCGCGAGCCGGCCGGGGCGTTCGGCGGGCCGGGCGGGCCGGCGGGCGCGATCCGGGTCGACAGCGGGGTCGAGCGCGGCACCGAGGTCGGCACCGACTACGACCCGATGCTGGCCAAGCTGATCGCCCACGCCGCCGACCGCGGCGAGGCGCTGGCGCGGCTGCGGGCCGGGCTCGGCGAGCTGGTCGCGCTCGGGCCGGTGACCAACGCCGCCTACCTGGGGGCGCTGCTGGCGCGGCCCGAGGTCGAAGCCGGCGAGATCGACACCGGCCTGATCGAGCGCCTCGGCGACGCCGTCGCCCCGCCCCCGCCCCACCCGGCGCTGCCGGCGCTCGCCTTCGCCCTGCTGCTCGGCCCGCCGCCCGGCGACGACCCCTGGGACGCCCGCGACGCCTGGCGCGCGACCGGCCCCGCCTGGGCCCGCGCCCGCCTCGCGACGAGCGCCGGCGACGCCGAGGTCGCGATCCGCCCCACCTCTCCCCCGGCACCCCCCAGCTCCCTGGCGTGGCAGAGCTTTTGTACGCATAGCGTAGGAAAGCTCTGCCACGGGGGTTGGGAGTGGGAGGTCGGCGGCGGCTCGGGGGCGTTCGGGTGGGACGGGCGGAGGCTACGAGCCGACGGCGAGTCGCGGGAGATCGAGGTCTTCTGGGAGGACGACGGCGCCCCCGGCGCTCGCCACGATGCGCTCTGGCTGGTCGACGACGGGGCGGAGCCGCAGCGGTTCGAGCTGGCGCTCGCCGCCGGGCCGGAGGGCGGCGTCGCCGGCGCCGGCTCGCTGGAGGCGCCGATGCCCGGCGTCGTCATCGACGTCCGCACCGAGCCCGGCGCCGCAGTCGGCGAGGGCGACGTCCTCGTCGTCCTCGAGTCGATGAAGATGGAGCTGGCGGTGCAGAGCCCGCGCAACGGAGTCGTCGCCGAGGTCGCGATCGCCGCCGGCGAGCAGGTCGCCCGCGGCCAGGCGCTGGTCGCGCTGGAGGAGGCATGAGCACGCGGCTGAGCACCCACGCGCACCCCGGCACGCCGGAGTTCGAGGCCAACGAGGCCGAGCACCGGCGGCTCGCCGCCGAGCTGGCCGAGCGGCTGGCGCGGGCCGCGGCGGGCGGCGGCGAGCAGGCGCGCGAGCGCCACGCCGCGCGCGGCAAGCTGCTGCCGCGCGAGCGCGTCGACCGCCTCTGCGACCCCGGCTCGCCCTTCCTCGAGCTCTCGGCGCTGGCCGCCGAGGACCTCTACGACGGCGCCGCGCCCGGCGCCGGGATGATCGCCGGCATCGCCCGGGTCGAGGGCCGCGAGGTCGTCGTCGTCGCCAACGACGCCACGGTCAAAGGCGGCACCTACTACCCGATGACGGTGAAGAAGCACCTGCGCGCCCAGGAGGTCGCGCTGCACAACGAGCTGCCCTGCGTCTACCTGGTCGACTCCGGCGGCGCCTTCCTGCCGATGCAGGACGAGGTCTTCCCCGACCGCGAGCACTTCGGCCGCATCTTCTTCAACCAGGCGACGATGTCGGCGCGGGGGATTCCGCAGATCGCCGCGGTGATGGGATCCTGCACCGCCGGCGGCGCCTACGTGCCGGCGATGAGCGACGAGACCGTGATCGTCCGCGAGCAGGGGACGATCTTCCTCGGCGGCCCGCCGCTGGTGAAGGCGGCGACCGGGCAGGAGGTGACGGCGGAGGAGCTCGGCGGCGGCGAGCTGCACGCCCGCACCTCCGGCGTCGTCGACCACCTCGCCGCCGACGACGGCGAGGCGCTGCGGATCGTGCGCTCGATCGTCGCCACCCTGCCGCCGAAGCCGCCGCTCCCCTGGGAGCGCCAACCCGTCGCCGAGCCGGCGGTCGACCCGGCCACCCTCTACGGCGCCGTCCCCCCGACAGCCGCACCCCCTACGACCCGCGCGAGATCGTCGCCCGCGTCGTCGACGGCAGCCTCCTGCACGAGTTCAAGCCCGAGTACGGGACCACCGTCGTCACCGGCTTCGCCCACATCCACGGGCACCCGGTGGGGATCGTCGCCAACCACGGCATCCTCTTCAGCGAGAGCGCGCTGAAGGCCGCCCACTTCGTCGAGCTCTGCGACCAGCGCCGCGTCCCCCTCCTCTTCCTGCAGAACATCACCGGCTTCATGGTCGGGCCCGAGTACGAGGCGGGCGGGATCGCCAAGGACGGGGCGAAGCTGGTCGCCGCCGTCTCCACCGCCCGGGTGCCGAAGCTGACCGTGATCGTCGGCGGCTCCTTCGGCGCCCGGGCCGGAGGCGGCGTCGGCGCCGGCTCGCTGCAGGCGCCGATGCCCGGCGTCGTCATCGACGTCCGCACCGAGCCCGGCGCCGCGGTCGGCGAGGGCGACGTCCTCGTCGTCCTCGAGTCGATGAAGATGGAGCTGGCGGTGCAGAGCCCGCGCAACGGAGTCGTCGCCGAGGTCGCGATCGCCGCCGGCGAGCAGGTCGCCCGCGGCCAGGCGCTGGTCGCGCTGGAGGAGGCATGAGCACGCGGCTGAGCACCCACGCGCACCCCGGCACGCCGGAGTTCGAGGCCAACGAGGCCGAGCACCGGCGGCTCGCCGCCGAGCTGGCCGAGCGGCTGGCGCGGGCCGCGGCGGGCGGCGGCGAGCAGGCGCGCGAGCGCCACGCCGCGCGCGGCAAGCTGCTGCCGCGCGAGCGCGTCGACCGCCTCTGCGACCCCGGCTCGCCCTTCCTCGAGCTCTCGGCGCTGGCCGCCGAGGACCTCTACGACGGCGCCGCGCCCGGCGCCGGGATGATCGCCGGCATCGCCCGGGTCGAGGGCCGCGAGGTCGTCGTCGTCGCCAACGACGCCACGGTCAAAGGCGGCACCTACTACCCGATGACGGTGAAGAAGCACCTGCGCGCCCAGGAGGTCGCGCTGCACAACGAGCTGCCCTGCGTCTACCTGGTCGACTCCGGCGGCGCCTTCCTGCCGATGCAGGACGAGGTCTTCCCCGACCGCGAGCACTTCGGCCGCATCTTCTTCAACCAGGCGACGATGTCGGCGCGGGGGATCCCGCAGATCGCCGCGGTGATGGGCTCCTGCACCGCCGGCGGCGCCTACGTGCCGGCGATGAGCGACGAGACCGTGATCGTCCGCGAGCAGGGGACGATCTTCCTCGGCGGCCCGCCGCTGGTGAAGGCGGCGACCGGGCAGGAGGTGACGGCGGAGGAGCTCGGCGGCGGCGAGCTGCACGCCCGCACCTCCGGCGTCGTCGACCACCTCGCCGCCGACGACGGCGAGGCGCTGCGGATCGTGCGCTCGATCGTCGCCACCCTGCCGCCGAAGCCGCCGCTCCCCTGGGAGCGCCAACCCGTCGCCGAGCCGGCGGTCGACCCGGCCACCCTGTACGGCGCCGTCCCCCCCGACAGCCGCACCCCCTACGACCCGCGCGAGATCGTCGCCCGCGTCGTCGACGGCAGCCTCCTGCACGAGTTCAAGCCCGAGTACGGGACCACCGTCGTCACCGGCTTCGCCCACATCCACGGGCACCCGGTGGGGATCGTCGCCAACCACGGCATCCTCTTCAGCGAGAGCGCGCTGAAGGCCGCCCACTTCGTCGAGCTCTGCGACCAGCGCCGCGTCCCCCTCCTCTTCCTGCAGAACATCACCGGCTTCATGGTCGGGCCCGAGTACGAGGCGGGCGGGATCGCCAAGGACGGGGCGAAGCTGGTCGCCGCCGTCTCCACCGCCCGGGTGCCGAAGCTGACCGTGATCGTCGGCGGCTCCTTCGGCGCCGGCAACTACGGGATGTGCGGGCGCGCCTACTCGCCCCGCTTCCTCTGGATGTGGCCCAACGCGCGGATCTCGGTGATGGGCGGCGAGCAGGCGGCGACGGTGATGACCGAGGTCGGCCAGCCCGAGACCGGCGCCGAGCTGCGCGACCAGTACGAGCGCCAGGGCAACCCCTACTACTCCACCGCCCGGCTCTGGGACGACGGCGTGATCGACCCGCTCGAGACCCGCCGCGTCCTCGGCCTCGCGCTCGGCGCCTGCGCCAACGCCCCGCTGGCCGACCGCGCCGCCCCCGTCTTCCGCATGTAGCGCAACGCGCCGCGGGCGCCGGCGCCCACGTCAGGCGCTGAAGAAGAGCCCGCGGCACCCCGCGGAACCGCTGGTGTGGAAACACAGACCCGTTTGTTTGGCGCGCTGTGATCTGATCGCGTCCCGGCGTCGAACCATTCGGCATGAACCCGACTGGAGCGCTTGACCACCCGCTGCGCCGGCAGATCCTGCGGGCGCTGATCGCCACCGACGGACCGCTCACCGCGCCGCAGCTGGTCGCCGAGCTCGCACCCGGCGCCAACGTCAGCGCGGTCACCTACCACGCCCGGGTCCTCGAGTCCGCCGGCGCCGTCGGCCGCACCCGGGCCGGCGCCGCCGACCCGGACCGCTACGACGTCGCCGAAACGCCCCCCGAGCTGATCGCCCTGCTCGAAGCGACCCGCGAGGACGACGCCGCCGGCTGAGAGCCTCAGCCGGCGGGACCGGTCCGCACGCTCAGGTGCGAGATGTCGTTGAAGCCGCGCAGCAGCCAGCCGCCGTCGGCGCCGACGACCAGGCGCGAGATCGAGCCGTTGTCGGAGTGGACGAAGGCGAACGGGCGGCTGCCGGTCGCCTGCCGGCAGAGCTGACCGATGACGCCGCCGTGGACGACGGCGACGGCGCTGGCGTCGGGCCCGGTGGCGGCGACGATCCGGTCGATGCCGGCGGTCAGCCGGGCGGAGAGGTCCTCCCAGCGCTCCGCCCCCGGGATCACGTCCCAGCGTTCCTCGGCGAAGACCCGCTGGACGACGGGGTCGCCGCGGTGGGCGCGGATCCGGTACTCGCCGCCCTCGAACTCGCCGAGGAAGACCTCGCGCAGCTCGGGGACCACCTGCGGCCGCAGGCCGGTCGCGGCGGCGAGCGGTGCCGCGGTTTCCTGCGTGCGTCGCAGGCTGGAGACGAAGACGCCGCGAAAGCTGCCCCCGGCGCCGAGCCGGGCGGCGACCATCTCCGCCTGCGCCCTGCCGGCCTCCGAGAGCGCCGGGTCGGAGTGGCCGTCGAGCAGCGGGAAGGGGCTGCCGGCGACCGCCGCTTCGGAGGCCCCGTGGCGGACGAGGACGATCTCGGTCGAGCCCGGCGGCAGCTGGTAGGGACCCTGCTCGAATCTCTCGCGGTCGGCCATCCGGGCAGGCAGTCTGCCAGGTCGCCGGTGGCGCTCGGCGGCCCGGCCGGGGGCGACCGACAGGCGGGAGAACGACCGTTAGGCTGCGCCCGTGGCAGACGGCTCCGGCAGGCGACGCAGAAGCTCCCCCGAGCCCGAGCGGCGCCGGCTGCGGATCGCCGACGCGGCGCTCGCGGTGCTCGGCGAGAGCGGCTCGCGCGGCCTCACCCATCGCGCCGTCGACGACGCCGCCGACCTCCCTCCCGGCTCGACCTCGAACCACTTCCGCACCCGCGAGGCGCTGCTGGAGGCCGCCGCCCGCCGCCACGCCGAGCTCGACCTGCCGCCCACCGCGGACGTCGACGCGATCGCCGAGCCGGACGCGGTCCTCAACTGGGAGCAGGTGCGGGCGCTGCTGCTCGCCCACCTCGACCGCCTGCTCGACCCGGCCGGCCGCGCGCTGCTCACCGCCCGCTACGAGCTGGCGCTGGAGTCGACCCGCCGTCCCTCCCTGCACGAGGTGATGGACGACTCGCGCCAGCGCTTCACCGGCCTCGCCGAGGTCCTGCTGCGCGCCGGTGGCTGCAACGACCCCGACACACACGCGCCGCAGCTGATCGCCGTGCTCGACGGCGTCATGGTCGACCAGCTGCAGGAAACGAGCCCGGCCATCGACCGCGCCGGGATCGAGAACCTGCTCGACCGCTTCCTCGCCACCTGCTGAGCGGCAAATGAAGAGGGCCGCCCCGAAGGGCGGCCCTCTCTGGTGCATGCGAGCGAGCGCGGGAATGGCTGCCGAGCGGGACAAGACCCGGCTCCCTGCGACTCGCCGGTGCCCGGGTTGGATTCCACCGGGCGCCCGAACCAGTGCGGCGCCTAGCGGCCCTGCACCTCCAGAGTCCCATCAAGCATGTGAATCAACTTAGGACCACCTCCTTTCTCTGGTGATCCGATTGAAGCACACCGCCCAGTCGCGCCCCGCGGCCAGCCCCGGCCGGCCCGGCGGGCGCCGGGCCGGTGGGCTGCTGCCGGCGCCGCTCAGGGGCCGGTGAAGCCGCCCGCGTAGCAGGGGCCGCCGCCGCAGTTGTCGCCGACCAGGATCCCGTTCGCGTAGAAGTTCGAGACCAGGTCCTGCTCGGCCGGCGTCGCCCGCGGCGCTCCGTGCGGGTCTTCCCCGAGGCGGTTGGGCAGGTTTTCGTAGGGGGGCGGTTCCACCCCGATCGTCTTGCCCGGTTCGGTCGGGCTGGGCCGGATCGGGCCGGTGTCCCAGTAGTAGATCGCCGAGCCGGTGAACGGGTAGGAGTCGATCGCCGGCACGTTCCAGAGGTATTCGGTGTTCGGCCAGCGCCCTTCGTAGAGCGCCGGGCTGTGGGCGGAGGCGCCGATCGTGCGTGCCTCGACGTCGGCCTGGTAGTTGGTGACCTGGTGGTCGCCGAGGGCGACGTTCATCACCACCTGGTGGGCCGGCGTGTCCGGCAGCGGGTTGTCGGTCATCCGGTGGGCGTAGCCGTTCGGCTCGCCCCGGTCCCAGAGCATCTGGATCAGGTCGAGCGCCAGCGGCCGCACGATTTCTTCCGGGTAGGACGGATAGAGGTATTCGGCGAACTGATCGAAGTCGACCGAGCGCGGCAGCAGCACCGAGTAGTTCATCGCCGGCACGCCCAGCGAGGCGCGGGTGAAGTCCGGCGAGACGGCGGTCAGGGCGCCGCCCTCGATCCCGCCCTGGCTGTTGCCGTTGTAGTAGAGGTGGGCGGGGTCGATCACCGAGCCGCCGCTCCCGTTCTGGAAGGCCGGATCGGTGGCGAAGCCGCCGGCGTTGATCATCAGCCGGCCGAGGTAGAGCTCGTTGAGCTCCCCCTGCTGCAGGCGGTCGGCGAGGCGCGGGAAGTAACTGAGGTTGTGCAGGATCGCCAGCGTCGGCGCCTGGTCTTCCGCGGACATCCCGATCTCGTCGGTCGCGCAGGTGACGATGTCGTGCCGTTCGGCCAGTTCCTTCTGCGGGCTCGAGGCGACCTCGGCAGCGCGGCCGAACAGCCCGTGCCCGTAGAGCGAGGGCCGGCCCGGGGTCGTTTTGGCGACCGCCGGGACGATGCAGTCGAAGTTGGCCTGGTAGGTGCCGTTCTGCTGCGGCACTTCATCGGCGCCGAGCTTGAACGTCCCGCCCGGCGCGCAGCTCGGGAAGAGGTAGCAGGGAACGCCGTAGGTCCCCTTGATGCGGGTGAATTTCCCTTCGTCTTCGGCTTCGGAGCTTTCGACTGCGAAGCTCGGCGAGGCACCCTGGACGACCCCGTCGGCGAGGTTCGTGTCGCCGAGCTGGGCGAAGGCGTTGTCGCGGATCGCCAGCAGCCGCCGCGCGTTGTTCATGTCGGTGGCGACGGTGAAGTCCCACGCCAGGTAGAGGCTTTCGCGCCGGACCCCGGCCTTCTTCAGCTTGTTGAAGATGCCCTTGAAGTGCTTGCGGCGGGCGTTGATCGGGCCCTGCTTGCTCGCCACTTCGTCGCGGTAGTAGCGGAAGGCGGCCGGCGCTTCGATCTTCTTGCCGGCGGCGTTCTTGACGTGGCGGATGGCGACGATGTAGCGGTGCCCGGAGGCGAAGTTGACCGCCGGGTGGATCTCCAGCACCCGCTGCGAAGCTTCTTCGGCGGTCGAGTCGATCTCGGCCCAGATCGGCCAGCGCTTGCCGGTCTTGGCGTCGATCACGACGACCGAGGTGTTCTTGCGCTTGTAGCGGCCGATGTGGTTGATCGGCGTCGCGCCCATCGCCTTGACGTCGGCGGTCGTTTCGATGCCCGGGATCTTGACCAGGATCGTCTCCCCCTGGCTGAACCCGTTCGAAGCGTTGTAGGGGCTGGCGTCGATGTGTTCGCCGAAGGCGTTGGCCGGCATCGCGTTGGTCTTGAAGTCGATCCGGCGGCCGGTTTCGCTGCTCGAGTCGGTCGCCGTGTAGTAGTTGTCGGGGAAGGGGAGCATGCAGAGCGCGTTGCCGGGATCGGCGATGAAGTCGCACTTCTTGGCCTTGCCGAGGTTGATCGACGGCAGCCGGCAGGGGCCCAGCGTGCGCTGCATCTGGACCTGCGACTTCGCCCCCCCGGCGCGGATACGGATCTTGCGCGCGGTGCAGCCCCTGACGTTCTTGATCGTGCCGTGCAGCAGCCTCAGCTTCACCTTCCTGGTGCCGGCGCGGCGGAAGCGGATGACCTTCTTCTTGGTCAGCTGCTTGCGGCCGGCATCGTAGGTGACCGAGAAGCCGCTGAGCTTCACCTTGCGCCGTTTCGAGGAGTGGACCTTGACGACGATCCCCTTGTTGCGCAGGATCGTCCCCTGCTTCTTGCTCTTGCCGAGGATCCGCACCTTGAGGTTGCCCTTCGGCTTCGCCTTCGAGTGCGCCCGGTGGACCTTCGACGGCGGCGCCGACGCGGCGGAGGCGGTGGCAGCGAGCAGGGCAACGCCCAGCACCGCGACTGACAGCAGCAACAAGCTCCTCGAGAAGACCCTCATCCCGTTTCCTTTCGAAACTCGACTTGAGAGCGTTCCCAGACGACCGCCGGCGCGCCGCCGGCCCTCACGCTCCGATTCCCTGGGACGAACCCTACAACTCGGCGGTAGTTGCGCCGGCCGACCGCGAGCCGCAGCTCCGGCGCGTCCGGCGGCTCAGTAGCTGGGGCCGACGACGCAGCGGTAGGCGTACTCGGCTTCAACCGAGTCGGAGTCCTGCTCGTAGCCGCCGCCGATGGCGCGGAGCAGGTTGGCGCGTTCGCTGCTGCCGTTGGAGGTGCTGGGTTCGACCCATTCGAAGGCGCTGGTTTCGTTGCGGGCGTACTCGAGGACGTCGTAGGCGACGAGCTCGCCCTGGGTCGGCAGCCGCAGCCCTTCCTCGGCGCATTCCAAGAGGGCGGCGCTGTAGATGGTGGCCGGGCGCGAGGCGGTCTCGAAACAGGTGCCGGCGACCAGCTTCATCCCCGCCTGGCAGTCGGTCAGCGAGCCGGTCTTGACGTCGGCGCCGGTCAGCGAGTTGTTCTTCACCTTGCGCGAGTTGACGGCGCCGGACTTCAGTTGAGCCCGGCCGACGCTGTGCCGCGGCAGCTTGGTCGCCGCGTAGCCGACGCCGCCGAGGGCGAGGAACAGCGCCAGGGTGGCGACGACGTTGGCGTAGGTCAGCTTCGGCTTCATCTCGGCTCCTTCGTTTCGGGGCGACCGCGGCGCCCGGGCGGCGGCAGCCTACCCCCTCAGGTCGGCGCCGACCAGGGCGCCGGCGTCGGCGGCGCCGAGCGGTGCGGGGCGCGGGGTCGCCGAGCCGACCGGCTGCTCGCTGGCGGCGGCGTCGGCGGGGCGCGAGCGGCGCAGCAGCCCGATCGCCAGCAGCGCGCCGAGGACGACCAGCACGGCGGAGACCTTGAGGCTGGTCCCAAGCGCCGAGACGAACGCTTCGCGGACCGCTTCTTCGACCGCGTGGGCGTGGCCGCCGGCGAGCCGTTCCAGCGTCTGTTCGCCGCCCGGCGAGCCGGCCAGGACGCCGCTCAGCGTCTGCGCCTGTTCGCGGCCGATCTCGACCCCGGCGGCGCCGACGTCGGTGACCGTGCGCTGCGTCTGCAGCTCCTGGAAGAGGGCGCCGGTGACGGCGACGCCGAGCGTCGCGCCGAGCCCGCTCAGCGTCACCAGCACCCCGGCGGCGGCGCCGGCGTGGTCGCGCGAGACCGCGTTCATCGCCGCCAGGTTCATCGGCGTCAGCGCCAGGCCGATGCCGAAGCCCATGATCGCGGTCGGCACCCAGAGGTCGGCGTAGGTGGTCGCCAGGTCGAGGCTCGAGATCCAGAAGATCGCCACCGCCATCGCCAGCAGGCCGGTGACGATCGGCGGTCGCGGCCCGACGCGCGCCGCGATCCGGCCGCCGAGCGGCGAGGCGATCACCATCAGCCCGGTCAGCGGCAGCAGCAGGACCCCGGTTTCGGTCGGCGAGTAGTCGAGGATCTCCTGGAAGTAGAGCGGCAGGAAGAAGAGCAGGGCGCCGAAGGAGAAGTCGATGACGAAGACGCTGGTGGTGGCGCCGGTGAAGTTGCGGTGGCGGAAGAAGGTGAGGTCGAGCAGCGGTTCGGCCGCCCGCCGCTCGACCGCGACGAAGCCGGCGAAGAGCGCCACCGCGGCGGCCAGCAGGACGACGATCGGCGCCGAGCCCCAGCCCCAGGAGGCGCCCTGGATCAGCGCCAGGGTGAGCGAGGTGAGGCCGGTGACGCTGAGCGCGGCGCCGGCCAGGTCGAGCCGGCGCGTCGCGTTCGGGTCGCGCGATTCCGGCGCCCAGGCGATCGCCAGCAGCGCGATCCCGAGCGCGACGAGGACGTCGACGCCGAAGATCCAGCGCCAGCTGAGGTCGCCGGTCAGCACGCCGCCGATGACGACGCCGATCCCGGAGACGAGCTCGGTCGCCGCTCCCCACATGCCGATCGCGAAGCCGCGCCCGGCGCCGGTGAAGACGTTGGTCAGCAGCGACATCGAGGACGGCATCAGCAGCGCGCCGCCGATCCCGGAGAGGGCGATGCCGACGATCAGCAGCTGCGCGTTCGGCGCGGCGAAGGCGACGGCGCCGCCGAGCGCGAACAGCCCCGCGCCGCCGAGCAGCATCCGCCGCCGGCCGAAGACGTCGGCGGCGCGGCCGGCGACGATGAGGAAGGCGGCGAAGGGGATGTAGAAGGCGGTCACGGTCCACTGCAGCTCCGCCATCGAGGCGTTGAACTGGCCGTGGATCGTCGGCAGCGCGACGACGATCGCCGCCGTCGGCAGCTGCACGATCCCCGCCGACGCGACCGTCGCGACCAGCGTAGCCCTCCTCCGCGCCGAACCCATCGGGCTCGATCCTATGCCCCACCCCACCCGCCGACGGGCCGTCGGCCCCCGGTGCGGCTCAGCGGCCGGCGAGGGCGGCGCAGACGGCGAGCGCCTCGGCGCGGCGCAGGGTCCTGAAGGCGGCGCGGACGGCGGCGCTGCCGGAGCCCGGCGTGACCTGGGCGTTGACCGAGACGGTGACCGAGCGGCGGCCGCCGCGGCTGGCGGCGGTGAACTGGGTGAAGCCGGAGATGTTGCCGGTGTGGCCGTAGACGATCGCCGCACCCGGTGCGGTAGCGGAAGATCCCGAGCCCGGCCGCGTTGACGCCGGGCCCCGGCGGCTCGGAGTGGCCCTTGACGAAGCGCAGCTGGCGGCGCTGGACCGCGGCGCCGAAGAGGCGGCGGCCGAGGTAGCCGCGGACGAAGCGGTTGAGGTCGGCGGCGGTCGACTGGATCCCGCCCGAGGCCCAGGCGCCGGACATGCCGAGCAGCGTGGTCACGTCCTGCGGCGGTTCGGGCGGCGCCAGGGCGTAGCCGTGGACGTGCGGCGCCGGCAGCCGGAAGCCGACCGGCAGCGTCGTGTCCCGCAGCCGCAGCGGCCGGTAGACGCGGCGGCGCAGGACCTGGCTGTAGTTGCGGCCTTCGGCCGCGGCCGCGATCAGGCCGACGACGACGTTGTCGGTGTTCGAGTACTCGTAGGCCGAGCCGGGGGCGAACTCGAGCGGCTGCGCGGCGACGTACCCGAGCAGGCTCCGGGGCGAGACGTAGGCGTGCGGGTGGGCGCCGAGGAGCCGGCATCCGAGACCGTAAGCTGCGCCGATGCTCGCCAGCCGCAAGTCCCGCGCAGCCCTGGCCGCGCTCGCCGGGCTGGTCGGCTACGACCTGGCGCAGCGGCGCCGCGCGGTGCTGCGCAACTTCCCGCTGGTCGGCCACCTGCGCTACCTGCTCGAGGCCTTCGGGCCGGAGCTGCGCCAGTACATCGTCACCTCGAACAACGAGGAGCGGCCGTTCTCGCGCGACCAGCGGCGCTGGATCGAGGCCTCGGCCGAGGGGCGGCCGAACGTCTTCGGCTTCGGCACCGACGACGAGGTCGAGGCGGTCGAGACGCTGACGATCGTCAAGCAGTCGCCGTTCCCCGCGCCCGAGCCGGCCGCCGGCGAGCCCGGCTCCGCGCCCGCCTACGAGGTGCCGGCGGCGAAGGTGCTCGGCGGCGCGCACGGCCGCCGCCACGCCTTCCGCCCCGCCTCGGTGGTCAACGTCTCGGGGATGAGCTACGGCTCGCTCTCGCCGGTCGCGATCGAGGCGCTGAACCGCGGCGCGGCGCTCGCCGGCTGCCTGCAGAACACCGGCGAGGGCGGGCTCTCGGAGTTCCACCGCCACGGCGGCGAGCTCGTCTTCCAGATCGGCACCGGCTACTTCGGCTGCCGCGACGAGGCCGGCCGCTTCTCGCTCGAGCAGCTGCGGGAGCGGCTGGCGGAAGCGCCGGTGCGGGCGATCGAGATCAAGCTCTCCCAGGGGGCGAAGCCGGGCCTCGGCGGCCTGCTGCCGGCGGCCAAGGTGACGCCGGCGATCGCCGCCTGCCGCGGCGTCCCGGCCGGCGTCGACTGCGTCAGCCCGCCCGCCCACTCGGCCTTCGCCGACGTCGACGGGCTGATCGAGTTCGTCGAGACGGTCGCCGGGGAGACCGGCCTGCCGGTCGGGATCAAGTCGGCGGTCGGCGACGACTCGTTCTGGCGCGACCTCGCCGACCGGATGAACGACACCGGCGGCGGCCCCGACTTCGTCACCGTCGACGGCGGCGAGGGCGGCACGGGCGCCGCGCCGCTCGCCTTCGCCGACCACGTCGCGCTGCCGTTCAAGCTCGGCTTCGCCCACGTCTACTCGACCTTCGCCCGCCGCGGCCTCGCCGAAGACCTCGTCTTCGTCGGCTCCGGGCGGCTCGGCTTCCCCGACGCGGCCCTCTTCTCCTTCGCCCTCGGCTGCGACATGATCAACGTCGGCCGCGAGGCGATGATGTCGATCGGCTGCATCCAGGCCCAGCGCTGCCACACCGGCCGCTGCCCGACCGGCGTCGCCACCCAGAACCGGTGGCTGATGCACGGCCTCGACCCGGCGCTCAAGTCCCACCGCGCCGCCAGCTACCTGACCACCCTGCGCGCCGAGCTGCTCGCCCTGGCCCGCACCTGCGGCGTCCCCCACCCCGCCCTGGTCACCGCCGACCACTTCCAGGTCGTCAGCGAGCGCTACGGCTCCGCCCCGCTGCGTGAGGTCTTCGCCTACGACGCCGACTGGCCGCTGATCGGCACCGGCGAGCGCGAGTGGCTGGCGGCCGGGGACCAGGCTGCGTAACGGCCCAAAGCCGGCCGCGCCTCTGTCCGAACCGGCGATTGCCGCGGCAGGGTCGCTGCGGTTAACTGGCGGCCGATGAAGCGGGTGGTCGTGATCGGTGCCGGCTTCGCCGGCCTCGCGGCGGCGGACGCGCTGCGCGCCGGCGGCGCCGAGGTGACGGTGCTGGAGGCGCGCGACCGGGTCGGCGGCCGCGTCTGGTCGGTGCCGTTCGGCCCGCGGGGGGCGACGATCGAGCGCGGCGCCGAGTTCATCCTCCCCGGCTACGCGGTGATGGAGGAGATGGCGGCGCGGTTCGCGATCCCGCTGGTGCTGAAGGGGACGCCGTACGGGCGCCGGATCCCGGTCGGCGAGGAGGCGGTGACCCAGGCCGAGCTGGAGGCGGCCTTCGCCCGGATCGGCGCCGGGCCGCTGCCGCCCGGCGAGAGCGTCGCCGCGGCGATCGACGGGCTCGGCCTCGAGCCGCGCCTGGCGCGCCTGCTCAAGGCCAGGGTCGCGATCTCCAACGGCCACCCCGCCGAGGACCTCGACGCGGCGGTGCTGGTCGAGGGCGCCTCGACCTTCGGCGACTTCGACAACCACACCCTGGAGGGCGGCAACATGCGGCTGGCGACGGCGCTGGCGGCCGAGCTCGGCGACGCGGTCAACCTCTCGGCGCCGGTGCGGCGCGTGCGCTGGACCGAGGGTGCGGTCACCGTCGACACCGAAGGCGGCGAGGTCGAGGCCGACGCGGCGGTGATCGCGATCCCGACCCGGCCGCTGGCCGACGTCGAGTTCGACCCACCGCTGCAGGGGGCGACGGCGGCGGCGCTGCGCGCCGTCACCTACGGCCAGAACTCGAAGCTCTTCCTGCCGCTGCGCTCGCCGGCGCCGCCGAGCGCGGTGATGTCGGTCGCCGGCCACTTCTGGACGTACACCCAGAACGGCCCCGGCGGCGAGCCGGCGCCGTTCGTCGTCGGCTACACGGGGACGGCGGCGGCGATCGAGGCGCTCGGCGGCTCAGCCGAGCCGGAGCGCTGGGTCGCGGCCCTGGCGGCGCTGCGCCCCGACCTCGACCTCGACGCCGACCCGGCCGCGGCGCTGCTCTCCAGCTGGGACGAGGACCCCTGGGTGCGTGGCTCCTACTCGGCCCGCAGCCTCTCCTCGCCGATCCGCGACGCGGACCTGCAGCGCCCGGTCGGCCCGCTCCACTTCGCCGGCGAGCACACCGCCGGCGAGTGGCACGGCCTGATGGAGGGCGCCCTGCGCAGCGGCCGCCGCGCCGCGGCCCAGGTCCTCACCGCCGACGGGACGAAAAGCCGCGCATAGCCCGGGAATCGGCCCGTCGGCCGCGAGGGACGTGGGCTAGGGGTAGCTGAGGCCGTAGCCGAAGGGGTAGAGCACGCCCTTTGCGGGGGGCGGTTCGCGGACGGTTACCGGCAGCTTGCCGGTCGGGTCGACCTCGCCGAAGATCGCTTCGACCATCGCTTCCAGCGAGGGCGGCTGGTAGTCGAGGCTGGTGATGAAGGTGGGCGCGCTGGGCAGGTAGGCGGCGTCGTAGGGCGTGCCGACGGCGGTGACGACGACCGGCTTGCCGGTCGCCAGCAGCGCGTTGACCAGGGCGATCTGGCTCACCCCAGGCGTCCAGGCGTTGAAGGTGGAGACGAAGACGACGTCGCTCTGCTGGGCCGCAGCGACCGCTTCGGCGATCTGCGCCGGTTCGGGGTCGAAGCCGGTGTCGAGCACCTGCGCCGGCAGGCCGTGGGCTTCGACCGCCGCGCCGAGCGTCGCCGTCGTCGTCACGCCGAAGCCGGTGACCAGCGCCTTCTGGCCGGTCCCCGGGGTCAGCGGCAGCAGGCCGGCGTCGTTGCGCAGCAGCGTGATCGAGCGCCGCGAGGCGCGCCTGGCGACCTTCAGGTGGGCCGGCGTGCCGACGGTCCGCTTCACCCGCGCCGGACTGGTGAACGGGTGCTCGACCAGGCCCAGCCGCCACTTCAGCCGCAGGACCCGGATCACCGAGGCCTTCATGGCGTGCATCCGGGCGGGGTTGCGCTTGACCGCGCGGAGCACCGCGCGGCGGGCGGCGAGCAGGTCGGCGGGCGGCTTGTCGGAGCCTTCCAGTTCTTCGGGCTGGGCGATCTCGAGCAGCTGGTCGTTGCCGGCGCGCAGCGCTTTCAGCGCCACCCGGGCGGGCGGGAAGGAGCTGACCGCGGCGGCGTCGAGCGCGTCGGTGGTGACCAGGCCGCGGTAGCCGAGGTGCTTGCGCAGCTGGCCTTTTCCCCAGAACGGCAGCAGGCTCGTCGGGTACTTCGAGCCGGTGATCTTGGGGAAGAGGATGTGGGTGATCATGATCTGGTCGACGCCGGCGCCGATCGCCGCTTCCAGCGTCGGGTAGTTCTGCCGCCGCACCTGGGCGAGGGTCTGGGACGAGGAGACGGCGCCGTCGTCGGGGTTGATCGCGACGTCGCCGAGCCCCGGGAAATGCTTCGCCGTCGCCGCCACCCCGGTCGAGCCGCTCGCCTCCTGGTAGCCGCGCACCGCCGCCCGGCCGTACCTGGCGACGAACGGCGGCCGGTCGCCGAAGGAGCGGATCCCGTCGGCTTCGTTCAGCGGGTTGACGTTGGAGTCGACGACCGGCGCGTTGTCGACGTTGATTCCCATCGCGCGCAGCTCTTCGCCGGTGATCCGCGCCGCCCGCCGCGCCAGCTTCACCTTGCGGGTCGCCCCCAGGGCCATGTTGCCGGGGAAGACGGTCGCCGGCGAGCCGATCCGCGTCACCTCGCCCTCCTCCTGGTCGGTGCTGATCAGCATCGGCACCCGGGCGTGCTGGTGGCGGGCGAGCCGCTGGATCCCGTTCGAGAGGCCGGCGATCTCGAGCGGGTCTTCGAGCTTGTTGGACCAGTCGAAGTAGATGATCCCGCCGGGGTCGAACTTGCGGATCAGCTGGGCGATGGTCGAGACGCCGTAGAACTTGCGGTTGAACTTCACCGCTTCGGGGCTGCGGTCGTGCAGGCCGGTGCCGAAGCCGTTGATCACGAACAGCTGGCCGACCTTCTCCTTCAGCGTCATCCGCGCCAGCGAGTGCCGGATCCACTCGCGTTCGGTGCGCGGCGCCTTGGCCGCGGCGGGGCCGGCGGCGGCAAGCGGAACGAGCAGCGCCAGGCAGGCGCAGGCCGCGGCGAGTGCGCGCATCTCCGGAAACCGGCTTCGCTCGGCGGCGGAGGTCATTTGCGGCGGGATTCTCGCACGCCCGTCTGTCAGTTCGCTGACAGACACGTTGTTACATCGGCGCGGGCGGGTCATACGATGCGGATCCGCACACGGCACGAAGGTGACGGTCGAGATTGAGCGGTTCCGATAGCCCGCAGGACGTTCCCCCCTCCCTCCTCCGAGGGCTGACCGAGGAGCGTCTCTCGCGGCGCCAGCTGATCAAAGGCGCGGGAGCGGGCTTCGCCGTCCTCAGCGCCGGCTCGCTGCTCGCCGCCTGCGGCGTCAGCGGCACCAAGTCCAGCGGCGAACAGAACGTCGACTGGACCGCCTTCTGGAAGGAACAGAAAAAGCAGGGCGTGCTCGACTGGGCCAACTGGCCGCTCTACATCGACACCGAAAACGGCAAGCACGAATCGCTCGAACTGTTCGAAAAGAAGACCGGCATCAAGGTCAACTACAAGCCGGTGATCCAGAACAACGCGCCGTTCTACGCCCAGATCAGCCCCTCGCTGCAGAACGGCCAGGGGATCGGCTACGACCTGATCGTCCTCACCAACGGCTGGCAGCAGACGCAGCTGATCGAAAACGGGTGGAACATCCCGCTCGACCAGTCGCGGATGCCGAACTTCCAAAAATACGCCGCCGCCGACGCCAAGAACCCCGACTACGACCCGGGCAACAAATACACCGTGCCCTACCAGTCGGGGCTCACCGGCATCGCCTACAACAAGAAGAAGATCGATCGCAAGATCGACAGCCTCAAAGACCTCTTCGACCCCGCCTTCAAGGGCAAGGTGGGGATGATGTCCGACAACACCGAGCTGGGCAGCGCCGGCCTGCTGCTGAACGGGGTCGACCCCGTCTCCTCCACCCCCGACCAGTGGAAGGAAGCGGCCGAACTGATGGCCAAGCAGCGCGACGAAGGCCTGGTCCGCCAGTACTACGACCAGAGCTACATCAAAGCGCTCGAGGACGGCGACACGATCATCAGCCAGGCCTGGTCGGGCGACATCTTCCAGGCCAACGAACAGGGCTACCCGGAGCTCGAATTCGTCGTTCCCAAGGAGGGCGTGATGCTCTGGCACGACAACTTCTCGATCCCGGCCCACGCCAAGCATCCCGTCGACGCGATGGAATGGATCAACTTCTACTACCAGCCGGAAATCGCGGCGATCGTCGCCGACTGGGTCAACTACCTCTGCCCGGTGCCCGAAGCCCAGGAAGTGATCGCCGACGAATTCGAAGAACCGGAAATCGCCGAAAGCCCGCTGATCTTCGCGACGCCGGCGATGCGCCAGAAGTTCGTCGAGTACTACACCTTCAAGAACGTCGAAGAGTTCGAAGAATGGAACTCGATCTTCAACCCGATCATCCAGTCGTGAGCTGACCCGCCGATGTCGAAGTTGCGGAGGGCGGCCGCTCCCTACTTCTTGAGCCTGCCGGCCTGGGTTTGGCTCGGGCTCTTCTTCCTCGTCCCGCTGTTCGCGATCCTCTCGCTCTCGCTGCAGACGGGGAACTCGGTCGAAGGCTTCACCCTGACCTGGAACTTCCAGGTCTTCCCCGACGTGATCAGCCAATACTCGGCGCAGTTCTGGCGATCGCTCCTCTACGGCGGGCTCTCGACCCTGATCGCGCTGGTCGTGATGTACCCGGTCGCCTACTGGATCGCGTTCCGCGGCGGCCGCTACAAATCGGTCTACCTGCTGCTGATCCTGCTGCCGTTCTTCGTCTCCTTCGTGATCAGGATGCTGACCTGGCAGTTCATCCTCTCCGACGAAGGGATGGTCCTCGGCACGCTCAAGGACATCCACCTGCTGCCGCAGAGCGCCCACATCCTCTCCACCCCGACCGCGGTGGTCGGCGGGCTCGCCTACGACCAGCTCCCCTACATGGCGCTGCCGATCTACGTCGCCCTGGAGAAAATCGAACCGTCGCAGCTGGACGCCGCCGCCGACCTCTACGCCAACCCGTGGCAGCGGCTCTGGCGGGTGATCGTGCCGCTCTCGGCGCCGGGCATCTACGCCGGCATCCTCCTCGTCTTCATCACCAACGTCGGCGACTTCGTCGCCGCCGCGATCCTCGGCGGTCCGGGGACGACGATGATCGGCAACATCATCCAGACGCAGTACGTCGAAAACTCCAACTACCCGGTCGCCTCGGCGCTGGCGCTGCTGCTGATGGCGACGCTGCTGATCGGGATGTTCCTCTACGCGCGTGCCTTCGGCACCCGCAAACTGGAGGAGTACGTCTGATGGAGGCGGCGACCTTCGAGCCGGCGGCGGAGGCGGCGCGGCGGCGGCGTCCCCGGCGCCCCGGCCAGCGCGGCGAACGGCTGCTGACCGCGTACGTCTTCCTCGTCTTCCTCTACACGCTGGTGCCGATCGCGGTGATGATCGCCTACGCGTTCAACCGCGCGCCCAACGGCCGCCTCACCTTCGCCTGGAACGGCTTCACCCTCGACGCCTACCGCGAACTGTTCGCGATCGCCGACCTGACCAGCGCCCTCGTCACCTCGCTCGAGGTGGCGGCGCTGAGCACCCTGATCGCGGTCGTGCTGGGCACGCCGGCGGCGCTGGCGATGACCCGCCACCGCTTCCACGGGCGCGGCATCGCCGACGCGGTCATCCTCTCCGACATCGCCGCGCCCTCGGTCGTCGTCGGCGCCTCGCTGCTCGGGCTCTACGTCACCTTCGAAGTGCCGCGCGGCTTCACCACGATCCTGATCGCCCACGTCGCCTTCAACGTCGCCTTCGTCATCGTCGTCCTCCGCGCCCGGCTGACCGGGCTGGACCGCTCGATCGAGGAGGCCGCGCAGGATCTCTACGCCACTCCCTGGATGGCCTTCTGGAAAGTGACGGTGCCGCTGATCATGCCCGGCATCCTCTCCGCGGCGCTGCTCGCCTTCGCCCTCTCGATCGACGACTACATCATCACCAGCTTCGTCGCCGGCCAGACCCTGACCTTCCCGCTATGGGTCTACGGCGCGGTCAAAGTCGGGATCCCGCCGCAGGTCTTCGCGATGGGAACGCTGATCTTCGTCGCCGGCGCCGTCACCGCCGCCGCCGGCGTGATCGCCCAGCGCGCTCGCTCGCTGCCGGGGTCCTAGGACGAAGAGCGGCAGGGGGAGAACAAGCCCCGCCTTCTGCCTTTCACCCCCCATGGGGGGTGAAAGGACGCAGACGCGAAGCTCGGCCGCCTGGCGGCTCGCCCAACGCCAGCACGGGGTGGTGGCGCGGCGCCAACTCCGCGACCTCGGCTACTCCGAAAAGGCGATCGAGCACCGCCTGAGGAGTGGCCGCCTGCACCCGCTGGGGCGCGGGATCTACGCGGTGGGCCGGCGCCAGGTCGGCGAGGAGGGGCGGTGGATGGGAGCGGTTCTCGCCTGCGGGGACGGGGCGGTGCTGAGCCACCGCAGCGCCGCCGCCCTCTGGGGGGTCGGCAAGGAGAAGGTATGGGAGCGCACCGCCGACGCCACGACCCCGCTGATCGAACTCAGCGTTCCGGGATCGGGGGGCGCGCGACGGGACGGCCTGCGGGTCCATCGCCGGGTCTCCCTGCCCAGCCACGACCTCACCTCCCGCCGGGAGATCCCGGTCACCGGGATCGTCCGCACCCTGCTGGACCTCGCCACCCTCGAACCTGCCAACCGCCTGCAGCGCGCGGTCAACGAGGCCGACAAGCGCGACCACATCGACCCCGAGGCGCTACGGCGGGCGATCGAACGCTATCCCGGTCAGCCCGGCGTGCGTCTCCTGCGCAAAGTCCTCGACAAGGACACGTTCCTGCTCTCCGACGACGAACTGGAACTCCTCTTCCACCCATTGGCCAGGGAGGCCGGCCTCCCCCTCCCGAGATCAAAGGAGATGGTCAACGAGTTCGAGGTCGACTTCTTCTGCGTCTCGGCCTCGTGTCGAGACCGACGGCTGGCGCTACCACCGCACCCCCGCAGCCCAGACCCGCGACGCGCTGCGCTTCCAGCTGCAGACCGCCTCGGGCCTGACGCCCCTGCGCTTCTCCCATCACCAGGTGAAGCACGAACCGGCCCACGTGGTGAAGATCCTGCGCGCCACGGCGTCCCGGCTCTAACGCCGTCCGGCGCTGGCGTGCTTCTGCTTGCCGCCGCGCTTCAGCGTCAGCCGCACCGGTTCCACGCTGGCGCCGCTCATCCGCACGTTGAGCCAGACCTTGGCCCGCTTGTGCTTGCGCAGCAGCCGCTTGCCCGCCTTGCCCAGCTTGGCGCGGATCGTCTTGCTCTTGCCGGCGGGGACGCGGAACTTGACGCTGGCGTAGGTGAGGACCCGGCTCTTGCCCTGCTTGCCGTTGGCGTGCTTCGTGCCCTTCTTCTTGCGGGCGGCGACGGTGGCGAGCCGGGCTGCGGCGCCGCCCTGGCGGCTCTGCAGGAGCAGGCGGCCGACGCAGGCGGTGTCCCGGCCGCAGAGCAGCGGGATGAAGGCGCGGTCGTTGCGCACCGGCCGGATCGCCTGCGGCAGCTGCAGCGGGGACCCGGGGACCGTGGGAAGGGGGGTCGGAGTGCCGCCGCCGCTGCTGCCCCCGGTCGAGCCCGAGACCCGCTGCCATTCGGCGCTCATCAGCACGTCGGCCTGCAGGGGCGAGCCGGACGGGCCGACCTTCAGTTCGCCGATCTGCGACCAGGCCGGAAACCAGGCGCCGACGATGGCGCTGGGGTTGAGGCTGGCCGGGATCGGCACCGTCGGGTCGAGGACCGAGAGCGCCAGGTGCTGGTCGACGTAGTAGCCGTTTTCGTCGGGCGTCGTCGACTGCAGGACGCGGAAGTTGACCGGCACCGTCGTCACCGCGTTGGCGGTCGGGGTGAAGACCGGGCTGGCGTCGATCAGCGTGCAGCAGGCGTAGTTGGGTTTGCCGGGTTCGAACGGGTTCGGCTGGCGCAGCGCCTGCTCGAGCACGATCTGCATCGGGCCGGTGCGCGAGCCGACCCGGAGGCGGACGTTGGTGACGATCCCGTCGCCGGCCGGCGGGAAGCCCGATTCGCCGGTGGCGAGGTTGGTCGACTCGACCGTGCAGGTGGGCGAGTTGACGATCAGCTGCAGGTTGACGCAGGTTGCCGCGTTGTCCGGCGTGCGGGCGAGGTTCGCGCCGAAGGTGACGGCGCCGGCCGGGGCGACGCCGAGGACGAGAACCAGGGCCGCGACGCCGGCGAGGACGAGTGCACCGGCCTTGCGCATAAGGCGCGGGAACTTAGCGAACGCGGATGTACCCGCCAACCCCAGTCTTGTCTCGCCCGGGGGAAGGCAAAAACCCAGGGGGGACCCCGGGGCTCAGAGCTGGCCGCCGTAGAAGCCGACCCGGGCGAGCGGCTCGACCAGCTCGTACTCCTCGTAGGAGAGGTGCGAGAGCAGGGTGTCGCTGAGCACGTCGATCGCGGTCTGCAGGCGGTCGAAATCGTCGGGGTGCTCGAGGTGGTGGACCAGCGCCCGGTCGACCTCCTCGATCGCATCGTGGATCACCAGGTGCTCCTCGGTGAGCCGGTCGATCACCGGGCCGAGCTGGGAGTCGGCCCGCCGCAGGTGCGGGAAGACCGAGTCGTCCTCGAGCGTGTGGTGCTGGGCGACGGCGCGGCAGTAGCGGCTGCAGAAGGCGCCCAGCGTCCAGTCGTTCTGGCGCAGCGCCATCTCGTTCAGCGCCGAGCGCGCTTCACCGGCCGACAGCGCCCCGTCGCGGACCTGGGCGACGACGTCGCGCAGCTCGGCCAGCTCCTTGCGCAGGTGGTCGTGGACGTCGATCAGGTGCTGGCCCATCGCCTGGCCCTGGGGCGTGTACTCGACCTGGGGGCCGGAGGGCGCGCGGTGCGGGCGGGTCGACTCGTCCCACTGCGGCGCGGCGAGCCGGCGGCCGTCGTCGGGGGTCGGGGTGACGCCGAGCCGCTCGTACTCGGTGACGGCCGGCGACTCGGTCGGGCTGGCCGAGGCGCCCGCGACGGCCTCGCCGGCGAGCTGCTCGGTCTCGGGGCCGCCCGGCGCGAGCCCGGACTGCAGCGCCGCGGCCGCCTCCGCCCCCTCGTCCGCGGCACCGCGGGCCCGCCGCTCGCGCTCGGCGGCGACCAGCTCGCGCACCGCCGGCACCACTTCGGCGGCGAAGCCCTGCAGGGCGCGCGGGTCGTCGCCGACCAGGAAGAAGCCCGAGATCCCCTGCTCGAGCGCCAGCCGCGCCAGCTCCTCGACCTGCCGCTGCGGCGGACCGGCAAGCGGCCCCTCGGCGCCGTCGGCGTAGGCGCCGGTGAGGTTGAGCAGGCGGCGCACCTCGCGCGGGTCGCGCCCGGCGGCGGCCGCCGCCTCGTCGATCGCCGCGTTGCCGGCGGCCAGGTCGGGCTCGGCCAGGTAGGAGACGGTCGGGATCCAGCCGTCGCCGAGGCGGCCGGTCAGCCGCAGCATGCGCGGCTTGTAGGCGCCGATCCAGAGGCCGATCCGGTGCGCCGGCGCCGGCCCGCGGGCGGCGCCGCGCAGCCGGTAGTGCTCGCCCTCGAGGCGGGCGCCACCGCGCGCCTCGGTGTCCCAGAGCGCCCGCAGCACGGCGATCGCCTCCTGCAGCGCGTCGACGCTTTCGCCCGGCGAGAGCCGCGCGCCGCCCATCGCCTCGATCGGGTCCCAGAAGGCGCCGGCGCCGAGGCCGAGCTCGACCCGGCCGCCGCTCAGCAGGTCGAGGCTCGCCGCCGCCCGCGCCAGCACCGCCGGCGGGCGCAGCGGCAGGTTGATCACGTTCGGCGCCAGCTTCACCCGGTTGGTGCGGGCGGCGACGTAGCTGAGCAGCGTCCAGGTGTCGAGGAAGCGCGACTGGTAGGGGTGGTCCTGGTAGCTGACCAGGTCGAGGCCGAGCTCCTCCGCCGCTTCCGCCAGCCGCACCACCGCCTCGGGCGCCTCGTTGGCGGGCGTCGTGAAGGTGCCGAATTCGAGCTCGTGGCCGTAGTCGGTCAAGCGCCGGCCCCGGGAAGCAGCACGATCTTGCCGTGGGTGTGGCGCTCGCCGAGCTCGCGGAACGCCTCGCGGACCTCATCGAGCGGGTAGGTCGCGGCGATCGGCACCTCGAGCTCGCCGGCGGCGACGAGGTCTGCGAGCTCGGCGAGCAGCGCCGCGGTGGCGATCGCGTGGCTGCCCAGCATCTGGGCGCCGACCCGCTCGGCCGCCTCGCCGTCGATGATCGTGTTGATCCGGGCCGGGGCGACGCCGAGCGCGACCGCGAGGTCGACGTAGCCGCCGCCGAAGGTGTCGATGAAGGCGTCGACCGGGCCGTCGGCGGCAGCGCGGACGCGCTCCTCCTGCCCCTCGCCGTAGGCGACCGGGACGACCCCGCGGTCGCGCAGCCAGGCGTGGTTGCCCTCGCCGGCGAGGCCGATCACGCGGGCGCCGGCGTGCCGGGCGAGCTGGACGGCGACGCTGCCGACGCCACCCGCGGCGGCGGAGACGACCACGGTGTCGCCCTCCCCCGGCTCGACCGCCTGCACGCAGGCGAGCCCGGCCATGCCGGCGACGAAGAGCGCGCCGGCGACGTCCCAGGGGACCGCGGCCGGCTTGGCGGTGACGTGCGCGGCCGGGGCGGCGACCAGCTCGGCGTGCGAGGCGCGCTGCTCGGTCCAGCCCAGGACCTCGTCGCCGACGCCGAAGCCGTCGGCGCCGGGGCCGACCGCGGCGACCACGCCGGCGAAGTCGGAGCCCTCGCCGGAGGGAAAGGTTGCGGGCCATTTCTCGTGCAGCCAGCCCTCGCGGATCGCGATCTCGCCCGGGTTGATCCCCGCCGCGCGGACCGCGACCACGCACCTCGCCGATGCCGGCGACCGGGCCCTCGACCTCGCGCACCTCGAGCACCTCCGGGCCGCCGTAGCGGTCGAACCGAACCGCCCTCATGTTCGCTCCTGCTGCACGGCACCGAAACCTACAGAGGCGCCGGCGCGGGCCGGTCCGGCCGCCGCGCCCCGGTCCGCTCGCGCGAGCGGTCGAGCGCCGCGTAGGCGATCGAGCTTGACCTGGTCGAGGAGCAGGATCCAGGCGAAGGCGTACCCCCAGGCGAGGGCGATCAGGTCCCACCCGATCGGCGTCATCAGGAAGCCGCCGGCGGCGATCCCGGTGGCGAGCAGCTGGGTGCCGATCACGGCGACGAGCACGATCGTCGCCGGCCGGTGCGACCACAACCGGCCGCGGGTGCGGGCGACGAACAGGGTCAGGTGCCCGGCGACCGAGAGCTTCAGGTAGAGCAGCGTGCGCACCGCGTCGTCGGAGAGGCCGAGCGGGCCGTGGCCGATCCAGAGCAGCACCGAGGACTCGACCACGCCGGAGAGGCCGAGCACGGTGGCGATCGTCAGCACCTCGCGCATGTCCCAGCGCACGGGCCGCGGCGAGGGCAGGACGCGGTCGTAGGCGATCGTCAGGATCGCGGCGTCGTTGAGGATCGCGAGCAGGACGATCTGCGTCGGCGTAACCGGGAAGAAGTCGAAGGCGACGATCGCGAAGGCGACGAAGACGACGACGCGGATCGTCTCGGTGATCCGGTAGATCGCGTAGTTGGTCATCCGCCGGAAGACTTCGCGGGCGCGGTGGATCGCCTCGACGATCACCGAGAGGCCGGGCGCGAGGAGGACGATCTCGGCGGCCGCCCGCGCCGCGTCGGTGGCGCCGGAGACGGCGATGCCGGCGTCGGCCCGTTTCAGCGCCGGCGCGTCGTTGACCCCGTCGCCGGTCATCCCGACGATGTGGCCGCCGGCCTGCAGCGCGGTGACGATCCGGTACTTGTCCTCGGGCACGACCTGGGCGAAGCCGTCGGCCTGCTCCGCGCAGGCGGCCAGCTCCGGGCCCTCGAGCCGCTCGATCGTCGCCGCCTCGCGCACCTCGTCCCCGAGCCCGACCTCGGCGGCGATGCTGCGGGCGATCTCGACCCGGTCGCCGGTCACCATCTTCACCTCGACCCCGAGGCGGCGCGCCTCTTCCAGCGTCTGGCGCGAGTCCTCGCGCGGCGGGTCGGCGATCGCCAGCACGCCGGTCAGCCGCCACTCGCCGTCGTCGGCACGGGCCACCGCCAGCGCCCGCTGGCCGTCGCGAGCGAACCCGGCGGTCGCGGCCCTCGCGCGCTCGGCGCCCGCGGCGTCGGCGCCGGCGAGGTCGAGGATCGCCTGCAGCGCCCCCTTGGCGACCCGGAACTCGTGCCCGGTGGAGTCGCGGACGCGGGCCTCGGCGCGCTTGCGATCGGCGTCGAAGGGGTCGAGGTGCAGGACCTCGCCGTCGGGGGCCGACGGCGCAGGCGGCGCGCACGGCGGCGTCGATCGGGTCGCCGCCGTCGCCCTCGGCGGTCAGCGCCGCTTGCCATAGGACGTCCTCGCGATCGCCGCCGGGGACGACGACGGCAACGTCGGCGACGGCCAGCTCGTTGCGGGTGATCGTCCCGGTCTTGTCGGCGCAGAGCACGTCGACGCCGGACATCTCCTCGACCGCCGGCAGGTAGCTGACGACCGCTTCGTGGCGGGCCAGCAAGCGGGCGCCGACCGCCATCGTCACCGAGAGGACGGCCGGGAGGGCGACCGGGATCGAGGCGATCGCGACCACCAGGGCGAACTCGAGCGTGGTCGCGACGCTGGTCCCGCGGGCGAGCGAGACGGCGACGATCAGCGCGATCAGCGCCAACGCGATCAGGATCAGGTAGCGCCCGATCGCGAGGATCGCGGTCTGGAAGTGGCTGGTCGGGCCGCGCTCGGCGGTCAGTTCGGCGGTGCGGCCGAAGGAGGTCGCCGAGCCGGTGGCGAGCACCCGCATCGTCGGCGTCCCGCGGGCGACGACCGTGCCCGAGTAGAGCGGGTCGCCGGCCGCCTTGGCGACCGGCAGCGACTCGCCGGTCAGCGCCGACTCGTCGACCTCGCCCTCGCCTTCCAGCAGGCCGCCGTCGGCCGGGACGACGTCGCCGCGGGCGACCGCGATCAGGTCGCCGGGCACCAGCTCCCCGGCCGCGATCGTCCCCCACTCGCCGTCGCGGCGGACCCGCGCCCGCCGCGCCAGCCGCTGCTTCAGCGCCGCCAGCGCCCCGGCCGCCTGGTGCTCCTCCCAGAAGCCGACGGCGCCGTTCAGCGCCAGCAGCGCGAGGATGATCCCGAAGTCCGCCCAGCGCCCGGTGACCGCGGTGAGGACCAGCGCCGCCTCGATCATCCACGGGATCGGCGCCCAGAACTGGGAGAGCAGCTCGAGCAGCGTGCTGCGCTCTTCTTCGGCGATCGTGTTCGGGCCGTAGCGGCGCAGCCGCGCGGCCGCGGTCGCGGCATCGAGGCCCTGGTCGGGGGCGAGGGCGTCGTCGGCGCGGCGGTCGTCGGCCGCGCGCTGGTCGGCGACGCCGCGGCCGCCTCCGCTGTCCTTGCCGCGAGCCACGCCGTGACCCTAGGGCCAGCGCCGCGCGTCGCTCAAGCCGCCTGACCGAATTCCGACCGTGGGGCCGGGAGCGCGGCGTCAGTCGCGCTCGACGTAGCCCGGCCGGCCGGCGGCGACCGTCTCGTCGGTCGAGAAGTCGAACTCCTCGACGACCTCGTAGATGCCGCGCAGCGAGGTGCTCTCGATCACCGCGTCGATCCGCTCGTGGCGGACCGCCTCCTGGGCGCCGACCCGCTCGAGCGCCTCGGCGACCGCCTCGCGCGTCGGCAGGTCGACGAATGCGACGGCGAGGATCTCGCGCTCGTCGGCCATGTCGCGGGCGAGGTAGGGACCGCGCCCGGGGAGGCCGAAGCCCTTGTCGGGGTACCAGGCCGCGACGAAGTCCTCGTAGGTCTTGCCGGGCCGCAGGCGGCGGGCGAGCACGGAGACGAACACGCCCGTCTATTCGGGGCGCGGGGTGCCGGACCTGCCGCCGAGCGCGTAGAGGGTGCCGTTGCTGGAGCCGATCAGCAGCGTGCCGTCGGCGGCGAGCGCCGGGTAGGAGGCGACGGTGGCGCCGGTCTCGAGCTCGAACAGGCGGTGGCCGTCGGCGTCGAAGCCGTAGATCGCGCCGGTCGCGGCGCCGAAGTAGACGTCGTGGTTGGCGTCGACCAGCGGCGCGGTCCAGACGCCGGCCGAGGTTTCGAGCCCGACGACGCGAGCAATGCGCTCGCCGCTGGCAGCGTCCAGCGTCGTCACCCGGCCGTGGTTGTCGCCGAAGTAGACGAGGCCGTCGCGGGTGACGATCGGCGAGGAGTAGGTCCGGGTCCCGATCCGGTACTCCCAGAGCTGCTCGCCGTCCGCAGAGATCCCATACTCGACGCCGTTGGTGCCGAAGACGACGGTTCCGTCCGGGGCGACGGCCGGCGAGACCTCGCTGATCGCGCCCCCCGCGAAGGACCACGCGACCTTGCCCTTGCGCACCGCGTAGAGCGACTCGTCGGCGGTCGTGTAGACGGTGCCGTCGGCGGCGAGCGCCGGGCTGGCGTAGGAGGTGCCGCCGACCGAGGCGCGCCAGAGGACGCGCGGCTTGGCCGCCCCGCGCGGGCGCAGCGCCTCCAGGGTGCCCGCCATGTCGCCGAGGACGACGGTGCCGTCGGCGGCGAGCGCGGGCGAGAGCGGCTGCGCCGCGAGCCGCTCCTTCCAGAGCAGGTGGCCGCGGCGGTCGAGGGCGTAGACGGTGTCCCGGGGCCCGGGCCAGAGCACGGTGCCGTCGGCGAGCAGCGCGGGGACGGTCGAGAGGTCGGAGCCGTAGGGCGCGCCGCCGTCGAAGCTCCAGCGGTCCCTGCCGCTGGCGAGGTCGATCGCGTGCAGGACGCCGCCGTTACTGGCCGCGTAGACGACCCCGCCCCGACCGACCGCCGGCCCCGGCACGACCGCGCCCTCGAGCTGCCGGCGCCAGCGCGTGCGGGCGCTCCGCGGCCCGGCGACCGGGGCGGCGCCGCTGCGGCGGGCGTCGCGGGAAAGCTGCGGCCAGGGAGCCGGGCTCGCGGAGCGGTCGGCGACGCCGCCGGTCAGGGGCCGGGTCGGCGCGATCGCCCCGCGCGCGGCGCCCGCCTCGGCGGCCGAGGTCGGCCCGGACCCGCCCGCTCCCCCGCAGCCGGCGAGCGCGGCACCGAGCAGCGCGGCGAGCAGGATGACGAGAGAGCCCCAGCGCACGGCCGGCACCCTAGGCGGCACTTCTTACGAGCCGAGAACGAGGGAGAATGCCGCAGGATGGCCAAGCTGGTCCGCACGCCCGAGCTGGCGGAGCTGCGCGCGTTCTGCGCCGCCGTCGACCTCGGCAGCCTCGGCAAGGCGGCGCGCCTGCTCGGCGTCAGCCAACCGGCGCTGTCGAAGCGGTTGCGCGCCCTGGAGGGGCTGACCGGCTCGCAGCTGCTCGAGCGCTCGACCAGGGGGGTCAAACCGACGGAGGCCGGGGAGCGGCTCCACGAGGCGGCCTGCAGGCTGCTGGCCGAGGCGGAGGCGATCGAAGAGCTGATGGTCGGCTTCGACACCGAGGAGGCACCGGTGCGGCTCGCCTGCAGCCCGACGATGGCCGAGTTCGTCCTGCCCTCCATCCTGGTCGAGCTCGAGAGCCGGCACCAGCGGCACCTCTCGGTCGAGCTCTCGGTGGCCAACTCGAGCGCGGCGCGGACGATGGTGCTGGACGGCAGGGCCGAGCTCGGCGTCGTCGCCGCCGCGCCGCCGGAGGTCTCCCCCGCCGGGCTGGTCGAGGCGCCGTTCTGCGAAGACGAGATCGTGATCGGCGTTCCCGCCGGGCACCCCTGGGCGGAAGAGGAGGAGGTCGACCTCGACGAGCTGGTGGCGACGCCGATGATCATGCGCGACCCGGGGGCCAGCAGCCGCCGCGTGATCAGGGCCACCCTGGAGGCGCGCGGCCTCTCGCCGGCGCCGCCGCGGGCCGAGATCGGGAGCACGGCGGCGGCGCTCAGCGCCGCCGTCTCGGAGGGCGCCCCGGTCTTCGTCTCCTCGCTGGCCGCGCCGAGCCGCGCCGATCTCACCGTGCGCCGCGCCCGGGGCGTGCGCTTCGAGCGACGGTTCGTCCTGATCCACACCGGCGAGGAGGGACTGCAGGGCGCCGCCAAGTCCCTCCTGCGCCACCTCCTCGACGCCGGCCGGGCCGGGCGCCGATAACCCCCGGTTCTGACCGCCGCAACCGATCTGGGTCTACCGGAGCGGACGGTTCGGTTCGAAGATCTCATCATCGAATTCACAGTCCCCTCTCAAGGGGACGAGCAAGGAGGACAAAGATGAGATCGAACCACGACACCAGCCCCGGGGCCGCAGCCTGGCGCCGCTGGCCGGTGCTTGCGGGGTTCGGTGTGACCTCCATTCTGGCACTGGTACTGAGTGCCTGTGGAGGTGGGGGAGCCACCGCTACGACCGCGACCACGTCCGGGTCCAGCGCATCTGGATCGGGCGCCGGCAGCGCGCTCGCGACCGCGTCCCAGTCAGGCCAGCCTCAGCCCGCATCTCAGGTCCAGGGAAGCGAGAGCGTGAAGCTGGTGATCAAGTCCGACGAGGAGCACGGGAAGAAGGGATCCGACGGGAAGTGGCACGACGCCTACCTGCCGGCCAACTTCTCCGTCAAGGCCGGCGACACCGTTCACGTCACGGTCTACAACTACGACGACATGCCGCACAGCTTCACCGCCGCCGGCCTGGAAGTGAACGCCGAAGTCCCGGCGGGATCCGCGAACAAGCCGAGCAAGACCACCTTCACCTTCACGGCCCCGCAGAAGGCGGGCAGCTACGAATGGCTCTGCGCGCTCCCCTGCGACCCGTGGTCGATGAGCCACTACGGGTTCATGAAAGGCCACGTCACCGTCACCTGAGAAAGCCCAGCCCAGCCGGAGGTGGCTCCTCCGAAGACACGGCCGGCCGCCGAGTGGCGGCCGGCCGTGTCGGCGTCGTCCGGGCTGTCGCGACCGGACCGGCACGGGCGCGCGCGAAGGGTTAGATTGACCGTCGGTGTTGGGGGTCACCGACTTCACGCTCGAAGCGCAGCGGCTGCTGCGCGATCCGGCGCAGTTCAAGTGGTACGTCGTCACCCTGCTGATCCTCGTCCTCTACGTCTACTCGGTCGAGGTCGAGCGGCGGCGCTGGGACATCGTCCTCGCCGGCCTCGCCTTCTGGCTCGCCGACTGGATCAACGAGATCGTCAACTCGCTGATCCTCCACTTCAGCCACCGTGCCGCGCTCTGGACGGTGACGGGCGACACCGCATACCTGGTGCTGATCGGGCTGACGATCGAGATCTCCTTCATGTTCGCGATCTCCGGCATCGTCTTCGCCAAGTCGCTGCCCGCCGACCGCCAGCTGAAGCTCCTCGGCATGCCCAACCGCCTCGCGATCGGCCTCGGCTTCTCGGTCTTCGCCGTCTTCGTCGAGGTCCTGCTCAAAGGCACCGGCTACTTCCACTGGGACTACTGGTGGTGGAACTGGCCCTTCGTCCTGCCGATCGTCGTCTTCGGCTACCTCTGGTTCTTCTTGATCGCCGCCTACGTCTACGACCTGCCCGACAACCGCCGCCGCCTGCAGGTGGTCGGCGCGATGGCCGGTCTGGTCGCCGCCGCCCTGATCGCCTTCGGGCCGATCCTCAACTGGATCTAGACCGGGAGCCGGCGCCGCAGCCGCCGGACCTGGACACGCACCTGGCGGGATAGCGGCTGCCGGCCGCGGCTCGCCTCCTCGCGGTCGTAGGTGCCGTCGCGGACCCGGGGCCACTCGGAGGCCATCTCGGCGCCGAAGAGGAAGACGTTGGAGGCGATGAAGACGAAGAAGAGGAAGACGACGACGGTGGCGGCCGGCCCGTAGACGGCGCTGTAGTGGCCGAAGTTGGCCAGGTAGAAGGTCAGCCCGTACTTCGCCGCCTCGTAGATCAGGGTTGCCGCCAGGGCGCCGGGCCAGACGTCGCGCAGGTGCACCTCGGTCGCCGGCAGGATCCGGTAGAGGAAGGTGAAGATCGCGAAGTTGACCGCGATCGGGGCGAGCGCGAAGCCGGCGCCGACGACCCAGCCGTTGCCGATCAGGTCGGGGACCAGGCGGTGCAGGAGGCTCAGCCCCAGCGAGATCCCGGCGACCACGCCGACCAGCGCGATCAGGCTGATGTCGACCAGCTTGCCGTGCAGGGCCGCGCGCCTGTCGTCGAGGTCGAAGGCGGTGTTGATCGCGTTGCGGATCGCCCCCATCACGCCGCTGGCGGAGAAGACCAGGCCGATCAGCCCGACGACGCCGAACAGGCCGGCGTTCTGGGCGACGTCGCTGAGCGATTCTTCCAGCGATTCCCGGCCGCCGGCAGTGAGGGCGACGTTTTCGGTGACCAGGTTGACGATGTCCTGCCGCGCCGCTTCGCTGCCCTCGACCAGGCCGAAGATGCCGGCCGCGAGGATCACCAGGGGAAAGAGCGCGAACAGCGTGTAGTAGGAGATCGCCGCGGCGAGCTGGGTGCAGCCGTCGTCGAAGTGCTCGCCGATGCTGCGCCAGAGCAGCTGGCGCGCGTGCCTCAGCGCCCGCCTTCCTGCCGTGTCGGCGGTCGCGGGCGAGGGCACGGGCGGCGGCCGGACCTCAGGCGGAGGGGCGCTCGGCCCGCTCGGCGTCGAGGCTCGCCCGGTGTTCGCTGGCGGCCTCGACGTGCAGCACCTCGCCGCGCCAGTCGCTGCCGCGGCGGTCCAGCTCCCCGATCCGCCCGTCGCGCCCGTAGAGGACGAGGGTGTCGCCGGGCCGCAGGCGGGTCGAGCGGGTCGGCACGCCGAGGTAGTCCCCCTGCGCGCGGTGCACGCCGAGCACGATCACCCCCTCGTCGCGGAGCCGCAGCTGCTCGAGCGAGCGGTTGGCGAGCCAGTCCCCCTCTTCGACCAGCAGCTCGGAGACCTCGTAGTCGCCGGCGAGCTGCAGCAGGCTCGCGTAGTCGCGGACGCCGAAGCCGCGGGCGCGCAGCAGGCGGCCGATCAGCGCCGAGAGGCGCCGGTCGACCCAGCCGCTCAGCGCCAGCCGCCAGATCACGAAGAGGCCGCCGACCAGCACCAGCCCGCGGCGCAGCCGCTGGTCGAAGTCGGCGCCGCCGAAGGAGACCGCCAGCGAGGCGACGGCCGCGACCAGCCCGGCGCTGCCGAACAGCATCAGGCTGAGGATGATCCGGCGCCGCACCGGATGGTTGACCACCTGCTCTGACTCCTGGGTGGTGAAGCCGGCCCCGCTGAGCGCCGAGCGCGCCTGGAACCGGGCGGTCTCCCGGGAGAGCCCGGTGAGGGTGAGAGCAACCGTGGCGATCCGCGTGACGATAAGGGAGAGCAGGACCACGGCGAGCACGGTGACAAGCGCGAGCATCCTGCTTCACCACTTCCCCCGCGCCCGAACGGCAAACCCGGCGCGGCGCGGGCTCGACGGCTGGTCCCGCGACTCAGCCCTTGGCCGCGGATTCCTTGACCAGCGACGTCGCGTCCCACACTTCGCTGGAGTCGGGCACTTCGATCGCGGGTTCGAGGCCAAAGTCGAAGAAGTCGATGCGCGTGTCTACCGTCGTCGGGCCCTTCCCTTCGTGCCGCGGCTGCGTCTGAACGTATCCCATGCGCCGCACCCTGCCGCCGTCGTCGATCCAAGCCTCGACCTGAAGCGGTTGGCCGTCTTCCGCGATCTTCACGGCAGCGTCTTCCGCCCCACGTTCCCGCAGCAGCCTGGCACTGTCGGCGGGCTCAATCGTGGCGCGGTATTGCGTCGTCGGCACCCCCCGCACTTTCTCCCTGCCGAGCTTCTGCACATCGCCGGTCGCCGCTTCGAGCATCTGCAGCGCTCCCTTTGGGTCGCCGCCCGCCGGAACCGAGCCTTCCTCGCCGATGAAGGACGACAGGTCCATTCCCATCCACTTCCGTCCTTCCGGCAGCGAGCCGAACTCGCTCGAGCGCATGTACATGGCGAGCCCATCGGCGACGAGCTCCATGTTCGTCGACCGATGCGAATCGGTCGGCGACATCGTGATCACGACCCGGGTGCGAGGCCCACCGTCGAAGACCCCATGGCCCGTCATCGTCAGTTCTTTCCCCGGCAAGGTAACGACGGCGTGGATCGCGACACGCCCACCCGGTTCCTGCTGCGTCTTCTCGGCCGCCCTGGCGATCGCGTTCAGCGGCCCGCCGCCGTTGCCGCCTCCCTGCAGCGCGAAGAAGACGGCGAGGCCGACGACCAGGATCGCCGTGCCGGCGAGAACCTTCCAGAGGCGGCCGCGGCGCCGTGCCTTTGGCGGTGGCCCCTCAGACGGCGCGGGTGTCGTCGCGTCTCCCAGAGTGCACCCAAACCTATCGATTCGACATCGAGCGCATGAATAATGGAATCTCCTCGGACCCGGCGCGCTCGGCGAAGAGGCGCCGTCAGCCGCCGAGCGAACGGCGATCCGGCAGCGCCGCGAGGGCGCCGGCCCAGGCCAGCGTCGCCGCTGCGAAGCCGATGCGGCCGTCGCCCGGGAGAGAGAAGGTGAGTCCGACGAGGGGCGTGCAGACGAGGATCGTCGTCGCCGCGGTGGCGTTGACGAAGCCGACCGCGGCGCCCGGCGCGTCCGGGCGGAGCATGGCGGCGCCGGTGAAGGCCGGCGAGAACGAGATGCCGCCGCCGATCCCGAGCAGTGCGCAGCCGACGAGCGCGCCGGGGGTCGACGGGACGAGGCCGAGGAGGGCGCTGCCGAGGCCGCCGGCGAGCAGGCTGAGGCCGACCGCGGACCGCAGCCGGGGGCCGTGCTGGCGCACGATCCAGCCGCCGAGCGGCCGCGAGATCACCCCGAGGACGAGGATCAGGGAGCCGATCAGGCCGGCCTCGCCGACCCCGTCCCGTTCGAGCAGCTCGGCGACCCAGTTGCTCAGCACCACGGTGATCCCGAAGGTGGCGGAGAAGAGCAGCGCCAGCGGGTAGAGGCCGGTGTCGGAGAGAACGCCGGCGGGTGAGCCGCCGGCGGCCGCCGGCCGGTCGCCGTGGTCCGCTGGCGCCACGACCAGCACAGCCAGCGCGACCAGGGCGAGGGCGAGGGCGGTCGCGAACGGTGCCCGCCAGGAGAGCTCACCGAGGAGCTGCGGCACGAGCGCGAGGGCGACGCCGCCGGCGGCGAGCCCGATCCCGCCGTAGAGGCCCTGGGCGAAGGGCGAGCCGCCGCAGCGGCGGACGTAGGCGCTGCCGGAGACGAACCCGAGCCCGGTCCCGACTCCGGTCAGCGCCCGGGCGCCGAGCCCGAGCTCGACCACCGGAGCGACCATCGCCAGCGCCGATCCGCAGACGATGATCGCCATTCCGGCCAGGCAGACGCGGCGGGCGCCGAAGCGGTCGGCCAGCCGGCCGCCCGGCACCTGCATCGCCATGTGGGTGAGGAAGAGCGCGGTCGTGAACAGGCCGACGCTGGCCAGCGCGATGCCGTAGGAGTCGGCCATCGCCGCCGCCACCGCGCCGACGTTGGCCACGTTCCAGCCGATCGCGACGCCGGCGATCAACCCCGCCGCGACTCCCGCTAGCTGCCGTTCGTGTAGCTGTGCGTCGATGGTCGCGGAGGGAGGTGGAGGGCCGGATGAGCATAGGGGCTACCGTTTCTCCATGGAACGCACCGACCTCAGGAGCCCCGGCGCCGCCGCCCTCGCCGCGGTCGCCTGCCTGGTCGCCCTCGGCTGCGCGGGTGCGATCGCCTACGGCAGCGACACCGCCCAGCGCCTCGACGCGGCCGCCCTGCACGGGCTGGAAGCGCTCGACGGGGGGACGATCGGGCACCTCGCCTCGGTGCTGGCGCAGCTGGGCGGGCCGCCGGCGCTGCTCGTGGCGCTCGTCAGCACCGTCTTCCTCGGCTGGCACTGGGGCCGCCGCCGCCAGGCGCTCGCCGCGGCGGCCGTGCTGATCGGCGCCAACGTCACCACCCAGGTTCTCAAGGTTGTCCTCGCCCACCCCCGCTACCAGCCGATCCTCGGTGTCAACCAGGTCGACGCGGCGGCCTTCCCGAGCGGCCACGCGACGTCGGCGATGTCGATCGCCGTCGCCATGCTGCTGGTCGCGCCCGAGCGCCTGCGGGCCGTCGCCGGTGCCGCCGGCGCGGCGATCTTCCTCGCGGTCTCGATCTCGATCCTGATCCTCGGCTGGCACTATCCGAGCGACGTCCTTGGTGGCATCCTCGTCGCCGCGGCCTTCGGCTTCGCGGCGCTCGCCCTCCTGCGCCGCGGCGAGCCGATCGCGGCGCTTGCCCGGGGGCGAGCGCGGCCACGAGCACCGAGCCCGGCCGCTCGCAGGGTGCTGGAGGCGGGAGCGATCGCCGCCGCCCTGCTGGTCGCCGTCACCGTGCTGGCCCGCGCCGGCGAGATCCTCAGCTACGCCGACCTCCACCCGGCGTCCGTCCTGGTGGCGGGGACGATCGCGCTGGTCGCCGTCTCCGTGCTGACGCTGTTCGGCACCGCGACCGACGTCTAGCTGGGCTGGTGTACCCTGCCGGCGCTCCCTCAGACGTGCACGCGATCCAAGGACGGTGACGAGTGACGATGGGAAAGACCCTGATTGGCCTCCTCGTTGTGATGCTCGCGGCGCTGGCGGTCGCGGCTCCCGCGAGCGCGTTCCAGCCGAAGTCGGGCGACTGGTACGCGCCTGAAGTCGACCCCAACGACGAAAACAACTTCTCTTCGATCCAGTTCAAGGTGACGAAGAACCACAAGCAGCTGACCAGGTTCTTGATCTACTGGCGCTGCGGCGACCAGAGCGGATACCACAACTTCAAGAACCCGCCGATTCCGATTGCAATCAACAAGAAGAAGAGGTTCAAGCTGGTCGGGGCGACCACGCCGCCAGCCGGACAGACCAGCAGGGACTTCACGCTCAAGGGCAAGTTCACCTCGCGCAAGAGGGCGAGGTACTCGATGAAGCTCAAGGGCTGCGGTCCGCAGACCACCGGCAAGCTCGTCTACGCCGAGGGCTGAGCCCCGGCCGTCGAGTGTCTCGACCCTCGGGGTGATCGCGCCGTGGGTCCAATAGGTATCCCAGCGACCCTCGGTTTCGTAGCCTGATCCGGGCGGTCGGCTGGGCTACCTGGGGCGCGATCTAAAGCGGTTTGCGGCGAATCGAGTGCGGCTGAGATCGGCTGGTATCCGTGGGGCCTGTTGCCCCAGTTGTTGCCCCAGCGATGCGCTCAGCGGGTCGCGGCTTCGGGCGTCAGAACGCGCGTGCTGCCGTCCTCGGCGACCAAGACGACGGAAAGGCCTTCGTCAGCCGCACGCTTGATCTCATGACCGGCCGAGGCGGTGTCGGCGTCGATGAACGCGGCTCGCTCGGGGTAGGGCGAGTGCCCCTCGATCGCGCGGTCAATCGCCTCGTCCATGACCTCGGCGGCGGGAGAGCGTCCGTTGTCGACGCTCATGGTCTCCGCCTCGGTCGTTGCACCATGTCAGGCAGTCCCTGGGGACATCGTGCGCAGGCCGGCGAGCCGCGCAGCGGCAGCTTGGCGCTCGTCATAGGTCACGAAAACTTCAATCGAATCGAGGGCGACCGCGGACGCGACATGGATCGCGTCGAGGGCGCGCAGCGCAGGCTCGGCAAGTGCCCCCGCGCCTTCCAGCAGAGCGCGGTCGAGCGGACGTAGCGCGAGCGCGTCGATCAGCGCGGCGGTTCGCTCGATCAACAGGCCCAAAGGCAACGCTGGATCTTGCGCGACGGCGCGGCGCACCGCCCGGGGAATCTCCGTCAGGACCAACTCGCTGGTGACGAGGTCCGCATCGGCGAGAAAGGCACGCAGCGCCTCGGACTCGGCCTCGTCGCGAACGAGCTTGACCAGCGCGGAGGCATCCGCGTAGAAGACGGGCACGGCTCAGCGGTCGCCGCGGATGTCGTCAAGCGCACGGCTCAGGGCCTGCGGGTCGCCCGCCAGCTCCAACGGCTCCGGCAAGCCAGAACGCGTCGGGCGCGACACTCGACCTTCGGCGATGAGCCGGTCGAGATCGGGCCCGGTGCTCGGTGCCGGACCCAGCTCGGCTACCGGCCGGTTGCGATCGGTGACAAGCAGCCTCTCTCCGCCGCTGACTCGCCGCAGGTAGACGCTCAGGTTCTGCCGCAACTCTGCAACTCCGACCGACTCGCTCATGTACATGAAAGTAGCAGAAGGATGCCAGCGCCTCCACCGGCCTCTCTTCGGGGCCGCGGATCGCCCGTCGCATGGCGGGAGCGCGCACTCGGCCCCCGGCCGATGCGATTGCCCGATCTGGATCGACCCGGCGTCCATCCCCAAATCGAGAAACCAGCCACCGCCAGGGGCGACCGAGTGCGGCTGGGGATCTGTGGGGCATGTTGCCCCAGGGCTCTCGTCTTTCAGAGTGCGACCGCCTCGTCGAGAACGCGGTCGCGAATGTACGGCGACAGGCTGGCCTCGGTGACGACGTCCACCTCCACCCCAAGGCTCTCCTCCAGGTCGCTGGACAGCGCGATCAGGTCGAACAAGCTGCGGCCCTCCGCGATGTCGACGAGGAGGTCGAGATCGCCGGTGGAGCCCGACTCGCCGCGTCCGACCGAGCCGAACACGCGCACCTCGCCGCGCAGCGCCTTCAACTCTTCGCGCTCCTGAGAGGAGAGCAGGTCCTTGCGCTTGCCTTCGTCGGCCTCGGTCTTTCGCACCCACTTGCGCAGGGCCTCGTGGTGGATGCCCAGGTCGCGGGCGACGTGGGCGATCGGGCGTCCGGACTCGATGACCATCCGGGCGCCGCGATCGAGCAGCTCATCGGGGTATTTCCTCTGTCTTGCCATGGCTTGGGAGTTCCCTTCTTCCAGGGTGGATCCCTGGTTTCTGGGTCTCCGTCAAACCCGGCCTGGCTCACCCGCGCCCCTATGACCGTCCGCGCCTCAAAGGGGGAGTGCGTGTCCTGAACCTTGGATTCCGGCTCTCGGCAACGGACGAGGCGACCCTAGCGCGCCCTGCGGCGGATCGCGACGACTTACGCGAGAGGAAGTAGCAGCACTACCCTGTGGCAGTCCTCAACGGTCGAGTTCGCCCTGGAGATTGAATCGGCGCGGGTCAAGTCCCCGGCGGCCGACCACCAGCCAAATGACCCTGGTTGGCTCCTGACCGGGGTTGGCAAGACGGTGGGGATCGTCGGAGCTGAAAGAGCAGGAATCGCCGGGACCGAGCAGGAAGGTTTCGGAGCCGACGGTGAGCTCCAACTCTCCACTCAGCACGATCCCGTACTCGCGGCCCATGTGGCGGATCCGCTGACCGTCGATCCCCGAAGCACCGCCAACCGCGTAGGTCGCCTCGACGAAATCGACGTCCCCATCCGGCAGCGGCGTCAGCCTCTCCCAAGTGACGCCCGAGTCGAGGTGGAGCACCACGCGGGACTCCCTAGGCTGCACGATCCTCGTCAAGTTGCCCGACGCCTTGCTTTCGTCCGGCGATTTGAATAGCTCGTCCAAGGAAAGCCCGAGCTTCGAGGCGATGGCATAGACAGTTCGGACTGAAGGAGACGACTTTTCGGTCTCTATCTGCGAGAGCGCACTGGACGAAATCCCAACGTGCTCGGCCAGTCTCCGCAGGCTCCAGCCCTGCTCGCGGCGAGCATCTCGCAGCCGGGCGCCAATTCTTGCCTCACGGGTGCCGTCCTCATGCATGGGGCTTGCGATGCTGGTCTCGGCCATGGCCGTTGCTCAGTTCATCAGCATCCCGCCATCCACGCTGATCGACTGCCCCGTGATGTAGTCCGAGTCAGCCGACGCGAGAAAGGAGCAGAGTCCCACGATGTCGTCTGGCGTGGAAAGACGGCCCAAGGGGATGGAGGCGCTGAACTCCTCGAGCGATTGACGAGGTCGATCGGTCTCGCCCAGCTCCATGAACTGGCCATCGAGCTGCTCCCAAAGCTCGGTGTCGACGACGCCTGGGCTGAATGCGTTGACGGTGATCCCGTCGGCGGCTAGATCCTGGGCGCCGGCCTGAGTGAGGGCGACCACGGCAAACTTGCTGGCGCAGTAGGCAGCAAACAATCCGAACCCCACCTTCCCGGCAATCGATGCGGTATTGACGATCTTGCCTCCCGATTCCTGACGCTTGAACTGAGCCGCAGCCTCCTGCATTCCTATGAGGACTCCGAGTGCGTTGATCCGCATGATCCGCTCAAAGTCCTCCTCCTCTACGTCCATGAAGTGGTGGGGCATCGAGACACCAGCATTGTTGAAGAAGACGTCCAGGCGGCCGAACTTGGCCACCGCTTGACCGATTCCGGTAGCGACGCTGGGCCGATCGGTCACATCGAGTTGGACGCCCAATGCTGCGCCGCCGGAATCCTTCACTTCCTCGGCGACCGTCTCCGCGCCGTCGCCGTTGAGATCGGCGACGCACACAGCTGCACCGTCTTCGGCGAGCCTAAGAGCCAGGCCGCGGCCAATGCCGCGAGCGGCGCCGGTAATCATGCAGACGCGTCCGTCAAGATTTCCCATCTCTTCCACTCCTTCGGGTAAGTCCGGGAGGAGACGGCGCTGGATTGACCCAACGCCGCCTGCCGTCCCCATTGAGCAGGATTGTGCTTCGGCCCGGCTAGTACTCGTAGAGGACTTGGCCGTTGCCCATTTTGAAGAACGTTGAGCCACCGATGTACTCCGCGTCGAGCATCTCGAGGACCTCGAATTTGTGCCAAGCATCCATCAGCGACCGAGACTGGAAGGCAACAGAGCCCAGCCCTTTGTAGGCGTATCCACCCTCCTTGATCTTAAATTCGGTCTCCGTTGGGTCATTGCCGTTGAACACCTTGATCTCTGGGTCCCCTCCGACACCGGTCGGGATCACGCGGACCGTAAGGCTGGCCAGCTCGCCCTCTGGCTCGAACGGGACTTTCGGGAAGAAGGCAGCGGCAATGAGTGGGGTAGCCGAACCGCGTCCGTACTCGATCTTCATGCCGTACTCGTTGGACTTCTCCCACCTACCCCAGCCCATCTTCTTGGGAATCCCGAAGAGCTCGCGACCGGCAGCAAAGCCGACATCCGAGTCAACGATGTTCTTGCACTCAAACCAATAGGGCTCACCCTCGAAGTTGACTCGGAACTGAAGGCTCGCCTCGTGGTAGGGGCCCGCGGAGCAGAAGTTGAAGTTGTAGAGAATGACCCTCGCGGTCGGTGAGGGGTCTACCTCCATGCAGTCTGGACACAGCTCTAGGCACGCGTCGAGATTGGTTCTCCAGGTCAACGTCACCCGCTCAATGTCTTGCCAGTAGTGCGGCGGCTCGGTGAACAGCGGATCACCACAAGGCATCCCTTTAGCGAGGTCGCTCTTGGTCAAATGGCCTCTCAACGACGAGGACTCCATATCTCTTCTCCTGTCTCTTGGCATTCCCAACCTCCGTCCATGGGAGCCATCAGGCCTGCCCTGGCCCCTGAGCGACCTTAACTAGGACAGGACGATTGTGTCAAGTAAAAGCGAACAAACGGCCCCAAATGGGCGTCTTGTGTCGCCGTGGTGACCCGAACGTGTCCTGTTTTTTGAGCAGGAATGGATTCCGCGACCTAACTCGCGCCTCCTGCCGCTCTTCTTCGACCCCGAGCGCAGGTCGTAGCCCGATTATCCGACTCATCGGCTGATCCCAGAATGACGGCAACTTAACGGCAACCGCCGCTCCCGCTTCTTCCCGGAGAACGACGGAACCCCCGCATTTGCAGGGGTTCCACAACGCGCCTGACAGGATTCGAACCTGTGACCTTCGGTTTCGTAGGCTGGCCGTGGGCCGCTTGGTAGAGCGGTTTGCGACGGCGTTGTGACGGGGATGCGACCCCCACCGCGATCAGGCGCCTAGAAGATCGCGTAGTCGCGGACCACCTGCGGCAGCTCCCTCGTCTCGTAGAGCAACGCCAGGAGCCCGCCCTGCAACTCACGACCTAGCCGCTGAACATCCGTGAAGGCCGAAGAGGCGTCGGCGTTGTCGCGCACGACGCTGGTCAGCTCCTCGCGAAACTCCGGATCGTCCATACGACCGACGAACTCGTCGTACGCGCCAAACGTGCGAGCACCCGGTTCAATGGCGCTGTGGACGAGGAAGGACTGCGCGATCCGATCCGTAGGGACCATGTTGAGCTGTCCCTCCAAGTAGTCGCGGATGTCCGGAAGATCGAAGCGGAAGCATTCAAGGATGGGCAACAAGCCGCCCGCGAAAAGAATCTTGCGCGAGGTGCGTAGCTTGGCGTTACGCAGGCCCCACTTCTCTGGACCTTCGTGCTCTTTTCCGGCGAAATCGACGCAGATCGTGCGCCAATAGCGGACCACGTCGTTGAGAAAGAAGCGAGGTGGTCGGTACGCCTTTACGGACTCATCCAGATAACGATCGAGTACTTCCTTGCGGACTGTGCCGTGGGCATCGGTTCCCGTCACCGGAACCGACTCCAGCATAAGAAGCAAGCGCCTCGTGAAGTTGCTGTTGTCGTCTTCATCGAGGCCGATGTCCTGGACGAGTCGATCGCTGAAAGCCGGCACTCCGAATATGCCCTGCGCCCCAGGCGAACTGTTGAACACCTCGGCGACTTCCTCGACCGATGGCTCGACCTCGCCACTGGAACGCTCGCCCCCGTGGACGAGCAGCATGAAATCGTCATCGCTCGACATCGTGACCTCACCCCTCCCCCAAGACCCCATTAGGACGACGGCGACGTCGCCGTCGTGAGGAAGACCCGCTAAGCGCTCCGAGCGCTCGGCCAGCCCCTCCTCCGTCCGCTGCCGCGCCGCAAACAGCCGGGGAAAGTCGCGATTCGCAAGCTCGGCAAGGTCCTCAAGAGGGCTCGCGCCAGCAGCGGCCACGGCTAGATCGTGTTGCGGGGTGGAGCCTCGAAGATCCAGGGGACGTCAAGACAGCGCTTGAGCGTGGCGCCAAAGAGCGCCTCGTCCTCGGCTCTCAACGGCACATGATGGAGATCGTCCGAAAGGGAGCTGATATGGACGTGGCGCAAACGAGGTCCGAAACTATCGAGAAGTTCCCCGGCCACCTCCATCGTCGGATCAACCGACCAAGCATGGGGAACATCGAGGCAAAAGCCGGCATCGGGTAGCTCGCCAAATAGAGGCTCCAGCTCTCGCCGAGTTCGACCCGAGTCCTTCCGGGCATCCATGTTCTCCAGAAGGAGCTTGTGCCCTAAGGCAAGGAAGTTCGAAGGCTCCTCGATCGTGTCGGGGTGCATGACGATGGCATTCGCATAGCGCGAGAGCCTTGCGAGTTCGGCTACTAGCCGCTCCTCATCGCCCATCAGATTCTTCGAAGGGCCATGGATGCTGATGTAGCGAAAGGGAAGTCTGCGACCAGATTCAAGAAATTCCGCAAGCGACGGGAGCTCAGGCTCGGACAGAGCAGAAAGCTCGACAGCGAAGGGGGAGACTTCCCAAGCCATTTCGATCTGTCGCAGCCAATCTCCTCGTAGATCCGCCATGTATCCGGTCGAAGCGCCCAAGGGATGGTGCCGAGAGACGATTGATTCAGCCCATTCCGGCCGAGTCGCGGTTGCCATACAACGACGCTACCAGCCAGAGTCGACAAGCCCAGCAACCTGAGGGGCCGGAGTTTGCAGGCTTCTCGACAACGTGTCGGACAGGAGACCTCGCTACTGGCGCCGTGGAGGACCTATCCCTTCCGACAGCCACTCGCGACCGACCCGCAGAGCATCCGGACCGAAGATCGCAACCAGAACTGAGATTGAGACAAACGAGTCGAGGCTCCCTCCAAGCAACCGCAGCAGAGTCCAAAGTGAGCCAACCAGCAGAGCGCGAAAGGCTAGGTCAAATCGCGCCGTACGACGCCGTTGAGACCCCTCGTCGCGGGTCGGCGCTCGGGATGGCATCTCGGCCAACCGCCCTTAGAACGGAATGTCGTCTTCGCCTGGGCGGGGAGGCTTTCGTTTGGCTGCTTTGGGTGGCGGACTATCTGGATCTTGCGCCTCAACGGATCCGTCTTCGTGAAACCGACGGATTTCCGGCACAGCCCAGATACCCGCCGGACCCACGCCGGACTCGTCTGGAACACCCCCGACAAGATGGAAACGACCAAGCCAGTTCTTCACGACGACGGCCTCGAATGGCTTTGCGTCATACCCGTACGGATCATTCTCCTCGTCGTACCACCATGGCCACCCCGTTTTGTCGGGGAGATCCGATTCGGCAAAAGGCTCGTCGTCGGCCAAATACATCTGCGGCGGCGGTTCCGTAACCGTCATGATCTCGACTTCGAGCGGGTGGTTCTCGATGACAGGAGCCGTCTTCGTCATCGTAGTCTCGACACGACGGCGAAGTCGGAGCGCCTGCTCAGACGGAGAAGTCGTCCGGCGCGCCCAGCCCTGCTTCGCAGACTTCGCTGGCATCGCGAAAAAACCAGGGGCCTCTGCAGCAAGGCGCTCCGCCAAGTAGCGAGCGTTCATCCTGTATCCATCCTCGATCCCGAGCTGGAGTCGAGAGGAACCATGCTTGGAAGCCCACTCAGCCATCTGGGCATCGAAGTTGGGTTCTTGGGCCCGCCGAGCTGCATCGTGCGCTTTCGCCGCAGCGTGCATCTTCCGGACGCGTTCAAGAAATCGCGCAGCGACCGCCTCGGGATCGAGCGTGTCAATCCATTCGCGACTCAAGTCACTCGGTGGAATCGTGGCCTCTCTGGCCGCCTCCACGCTTTCCGAGCTGAACCTTTCATGCGCCGCGCGATTCCATGCCCAAGCTGCACGAGCGTCCCGCATGGCCCGAGGCCCGTCCTCCGGTGTGACTGACGTCTCCGCACTTGGACCGAAGGAGACGCGGATCCCAGTCCAGGAAACCTCAGAGCCGACTCGGTTCTCCCCTTTTGGCCGCTCTTGATTCAAGGCATCAATCGCCAAGAGAGCCTTCGAGCAGTACGCCGCTAGCCAGGCTTCCCAAGCGGTGAGCACTTCGTCGAGATCGTCCGTGGGCTCGCGAAGCTCAGGAAGTGCGCCAATGGCCTGCACAATCGGGGCATCCATCGGTTCGAGCTTGTCTTTGGCGGGCCCGAACTTTTTGTTTGGATCGATGCCGGAATCGAGCACGGTGACTTTCGTCCCGTCGGCGTTCAGGACAATTGCATCGAGCACCGCTTCGACTCGGCTGACGCGGACAGAATCAAGGTCGTCGAGCGAAACCGAAAGGGTTTGGCGACGGTGTTGGACTGGTCGACCAGCATGAATCTCGGCTTCCATCCACTCACGGCTAGCCTGATAGCGAAGATCGCTAAGCGTCATGTGACTCTCCAATATTTGGACCGGCGGGCAGAGCCCAGGTCACTTTTCGTATTTCTACGGAGGGTCGAAATGCCAAAGGCTCCAACCCGCCCGCAACGCCGCTCAGGGAGCGGACTCTCAGAGAGTGTAGCCGCTCACCCCGACCCCTCCGACGGACCTACCGAATTACGTGCTTAATAGCTAGAAAAGAGCCGCCGACTGCATGCGTGTAACGCGACAGCATCGTCTCCACTCGATGCCCGACGATCTCCGCCAGGTCGGCGTCGTTGATGCCGGCGGCGCGGAGGTGGGTGACGTAGGAGTGGCGGCACTCGTGGGGGCGGATGTTTAGGCCGGAGGCTTGCTGGGTCGGCTTCCAGAGGTCGCGGTAGAAGTTGCGCTCGCGCCACATGCGGCCGCTGGGGGTCGTGAAGATGAGGTCGGTGTCCTCGGGGTTGAGGTTGATCTGAGCTTGGAGGAGCCAGGCGAGGGTCGCGGGGACCGGGACGATGCGACCGGCGTCGGTCTCGCCGTGGTCGGTCTTGGTGCCCTCGAGGATCGCGCCCTCATGGGCGGTGCGCCGGACCTTCAGCGTCTCGCCGTCGAAGTCTTCGCGGCGCAGGGGCAGGACCTCCCCGAGCCTCATGCCGGTGTCAGTGAAGGTCCGGACCATTGCCTCGTAGCTCCCGGCCGCCTTGGCGAAGGCGTGCATCTGCTCGAAGGTGAAGACGCGGATCGGGCGGCGCTTCTTCTTGGCTCTGGGGTCGCTCGCTCGGATCCGGATTCCCTTGAATGGGTTGAGGTCGCAGATTTCGTCGGTGATCGCGTCCTCGGTCATCGCCGAAAGAGACCGGAGGATCCCGACCGCCCCGGTGGTGGCGCGACCTTCGGTCCTGAGCATGTGGTCGACCAGGGCGAGCGCGTGGCGGCGGCGCAGCTCGCGCAGGGGCCAGTCCTTGAAGGGGACGCCCTCGATCTCCACGTCGGCGACGCGGCTGATGCGGTGCTCGTTGGTCGCGTTGGTCCGTTCGGATCGTGGATGCCGGTCGGTCCAGGTGGCGAAGTAGTCGCCGAGGGTGTCGGGGCGATCCGAAAGCCCGTATGCCTCGTCTATCGCTTTCTGCGCTTCGCCCTTTCTGCGAAACGTGCCCTTGCCGCGATTCCAGGAGGGCTTGGCGATCTGCTGCCTTCCGTCGCGGCCGGTGTACCGCGCGACCCAGACGACCTGCCCCGAGGGGTTGCGCCGCCTGATCGGTGCCTCGCGCCTCACGATGCCGCGTCCCTGTGGCGGGCGAGGAAGTCCTCGACATCGGCCGGGTCGATCCGGCGGGCAGCGCCGAGCTTGTAGCTGGGCAGCTCGCCACGCCTGATCCAGTTACGGACCGTCCGGTCAGAGACGGCCAGGTAGGCGGCGAGCGTGCGCTCGGTGAAGAAGCTCGACTGCGGTCGTTCTTTCCGTTCCATGCCTCCTACGTCCGACCGCAGCCTCGAACGCCCGCGGAAATTCCTCGCGGTTCCCCGGCGACCGCTCCTGGGTCGGCCTCCACACCCGCCAAATGCGCGGCGCAGCCGCGCCACAATCGGCGGTGGGGAGGCCGACCGAAGGTCAAACGGCGCGAGTCGGCCGGAAAGCCGCTCTCAGGCACGAAATGCAGACGAATGTTCCGCGTTCATAATGTGTCGGGGGTCGAGGTTCGGCTCCATTGCGCGAGCGGCTGATAGTGCGTGAGGGGGTCGCGGCAGGGGCTGCGGTCCGGCTGTGTTGCCGCTGGCGGTGCGCGGTCCGAGGCGCGGAAGCGAGGTCGGCTGGCTGCTCTGCGAGTGGACGGAGCTAGGCATCGGGAGGTCTTCCGGATGGCTCAGGTCGGTCGGAAGTGTCCGTGGCGGGTTTCCCCCGGCGCCCAGCGGATCCCGTCGAGCAGCTCCTCCGCGTCGCATTCGAGCGAGGCGGCGAGCTTGATCAGCGTGTCGATCCGGGGGACGCGCAGGCCGCGCTCGATCTGGCTGACCTCGGTGCGGTGCAGCGAGGCGCGGATCGACAGCTCCTCCTGGGTGATGTCGGCGAGCTTGCGCTGGCGGACGAGGTTGTCGCCGAAGCGGGCTGCGAGGTCCATCAGCGGGCCCCCAGGCGCTCGAAGTGGATCGCGGCTCGGGTCGGGCCGATCAGCTCGCCGTCCCTGCGCAGGAGACCGGCGCCGGTCAGCTCGCGGACCGCGCGGCGGATCGCGTCCTTCTCCGCGTAGTCCTTGGGGTCGAAGGCGAGACGGATCTCGTCAAACGTCAGCCGCGTCGGATGCTCATCGAGCAGAAAGCCGAGCACGGCATGTTCCGTGCGGCGGTCTGTCGGATGCGGTTCCTTCCGCGCGAGGGCACGTAGGGTCGTCGGTAGCCATGAGGAGCGTCACGTCTCCTTGTGGTCAGGCCCTCGGTTGGCGTTCCACCGCCGGCCGGGGGCCGCTTCTTGGAGCCGGCAGCCAGCTACCGTTCCCGCTGCGATCGGCCTGGTGATCTGCTGAGCCGGTCGCCACGGGGCCGGCGACTCCACTCGCGCGGCCCCACTTATGTTTGGAGATCGAGCCTACCAGCTTCTCCAGATATATCGTGAAACAGAATCCGCGACAGACTCCGCAGCCTCAGCCAGCACTCGGCAAGGCGATCCGCGAGCTACGTGAGAAGCGGGGCGATAAGCCAGGAAGCGCTCGCGCCCGAGGCCGGGATCACGCCGAACACGCTTTCGCTGATCGAGCGTGGCGAAGCCAACCCGACCTGGGGCACCGTCCTCGGGATCGCCGACGCGCTCGGCGTCTCCATCGGCGAGCTGGCGACGCTCTCCGAGAAGCACCAATAGGCGCCTCGTCGGCGGGCAAGCGGCCGCCGAAATGAGACAGAAATGAGACACTCGCGCGCCGGAACGCCCCGGCATTGTGCGGAACCGCACGGAACGCGCTCTCAACCCCCAGCCGCGCGAACCGCTCTGCCAAGGGAAATGCGCGGCCTCCCGAGGAACACAGAGGAACGCGCCTGACAGGATTCGAACCTGTGACCTTCGGTTTCGTAGACCGACGCTCTATCCAACTGAGCTACAGGCGCGTGCCCGGCGTCGCGGGCATCCGGGTTGCGGAGGCCGCGAGGCGGGAAGCGGCATTCTAGAGGGATCGGGGATCGGCCATGGGGCGGGGCCGGTTGTGGGCGCGCTACTGCTTCTCTTTGAGGCGCACGTGCCAGTCGACGGTCGCCATCGCCACGGTCTCGCCGGCGGAGTCGGTCAGCTCGACCAGGCAGGGGAACTCCACCCTGCCCTCGGCGTCGAGCGTGGCCAGGGCCTCGGCGGCGTCGATGCCGAGGCGGGCGCTGGCGGTGATCGGGCCGCCGGCGATCTTCGTGTACTCGATCTCGGCCCGGCGGGCGAGGGGGGTCACGTCGGCCATCCGCACCGCGAAGGCGCCGACGAAGGCCGCGCCGGAGGCGGTCTCGGCGACGGTGAAGAGCGCGCCGGCGTGCTGGCTGCCGACGTGGTTGGTCAGCTCCTGCTTGCGCGGCAGGACGACAGTCGCCTCGCCCGGCCCGATCTCGGCGATCTCCAGGCCGAGGTGGCCGACGAAGGGGACGGCCATCGCCATCCCCTTGGCGATCGCGTCGAAGTCGACGTTCGGCATTCCCGGCACCCCAGGCATCTGGCAAGGGTAACCCGCCGAGGCCCAGGTGGCGACCCCCCGGCCGGCCGGTCCTACCCGCCGGGGATCCGGTGGACCTCGAAGAGGTTGGTGCCGAGCTCCTGCTCGGGCAGGGTCGCGGTGATCGCGATCAGGTCGCCGGGCTCGGCGACGCCGTGGTGGGTCGCCATCCGGGCGCAGAGGTCGAGCATCTCGCGCACGTCCTCGGGGTGCTCGGACTCGACCGCGGTGACCCCGAAGAGGAGGCTCAGCCGGCGCACGGTCTCGATCCGCGGGCTGAGCGCCAGCACTGGCACGTTGGGGCGGTGGGCGGAGATCAGCCGCGCGGTGCGGCCGCTTTCGGTCGGCACCACGAGCGCCTTCAGCCCCAGCCGGTAGACGGCGCCGACCGCGCCCTGGGCGACCGCGTCGGCCACCTCCTGGCTGGCCTGGTCGGTGCGCTGGAACAGCCACTCGCCGAACGGCAGGTCGGGCTCGGTCGCGCGCGCGATCCGGTCCATCACCCGCACCGCCTCGACCGGGTGCTGGCCGACCGCGGTCTCCTCGGAGAGCATGATCGCGTCGGTGCCGTCGTAGATCGCGTTGGCGACGTCGGTCACCTCGGCCCGGGTCGGGCGGCGGGCGGTGACCATCGAGGCCAGCATCTGGGTCGCGGTGATCGCCGGCTTCGAGCGCCGCCCGGCGGTGCGGATCAGCCGCTTCTGCAGGTTCGGCACCTCGGCCAGCGGCACTTCGATGCCGAGGTCGCCGCGGGCGACCATCACGCCGCTGGTCGCCGCCTCGACGATCTCCTCGACGTTCTCGGCCGCCTGCTGGCGCTCGATCTTGGCGATCAGCGGGATGTCGGAGCCGAGCTCGTCGAGCCGTTCGCGCACCGGCTGCAGGTCGTGGGCGGTGGAGACGAAGGAGACGGCGATCAGGTCGATCCCGTGCTTGGCGGCGAACTCCGCCCAGCGCAGGTCGTTGGCGGTCGCCGCGGGCAGCGCCGCGCCGCCGGGGATGTTCATCCCCTTGTGCGAGGAGAGCGTGCCGCCGACCTCGACCTCGGCCCGCACCCCCTCGGCCTCCGGGTCGCGGACGCGGAGGCGGATCGCGCCGTCGGCGAGGTAGACGAGCTGGTTCTCGCGCAGGTCGGTCACTCCCGACCAGGAGACGGGGATGCGCTCGGCGTCGCCCTCCAGCTCCCGCGGGGTGAGGGTCACGTGCGTCCCGGTCTCGAGCTCGGCGAAGTCGCCGCGCAGCTCGCCGATCCGCAGCTTCGGGCCGGGCAGGTCGCCGAGGATCGCGACCTCGCGGCCGACCGTCTGCGAGGCGGCGCGGATCGTCTCGATCGTCTCCGCCTGTTTCTCGGGCCCGGCGTGGGAGAAGTTGAGGCGGAAGACGTCGGTGCCGGCGTCGATCATCTGCTCGAGCACGCCCGCCGACCAGCTCGCCGGACCGACCGTGGCGACGATCTTGGTGCGGCGGGGGATGTGGGAGGCGGCCCTGGCGATCGGATTCGAGGTCGGCACGCAGGTGAGAGTAGTCGTCGTCGCCCACGTGCAGGTGAATCTGCGGTTAGCCACCCCCGGTTGGGGGTTATCTGTGACGTGTCTCCACCGGGCGCGACACCGATCTATGTAGCCTTTGCCGGGATGGCAACCGCCGCCGTCAGCGAGGAGATCGAGGCGCCGGAGCTGGTCGGCTCCGCCCCACCCTCGCCTGCCGGCCCGGTCGAGGCCGCGGAGCTCGAGGCGCTGCCGAAACCGCCCGCGGTCCCGCTCCCGCGGCTGGCGCAGACGCTGCGCTTCAGCCAGCGCCAGATCCAATTCGTGTTCCGCGCCCGGCGCGAGGTCGGCGAGGTCTTCCGCATGGGCGGCTTGGTCGGCGACGAGCACGCCTTCACCAGCCACCCGGACCACGTCCGCTCGCTGTTCACCGCCAAGCCCGAGCAGGCGCCCTCGCTGACCGGCGAGTCGCCGCTGCGGCCGATCGTCGGCCCCAACTCGGTCCTCACCGCGGTCGGCGAGCGGCACATGCGCCAGCGCAAGCTGCTGCTGCCGTCCTTCCACGGCGAGGCGATCGACCGCTACACGCAGATGATCGCCCGCGCGGCCGAACAGGAGATCGACCGCTGGCCGCTGGGCGAGCCCTTCGCGCTGACCGAGCGGATGCAGGCGATCACGCTCGACGTGATCATGGCCGGGATCTTCGGCGTCGAGGGAACGCCGGCCCCGGGCAGCCCGGAGGCCACGCTGCGCCGGGCGGTCAGGCGCCTGGCCCGCGCCTCGGCCCGGCCGGAGGCGCTGCTGACCGAACTCGTGCACATCGGCCGCGAGGAACCGGTCGGGCCGCTGCGCCTGGGCCTGGCGCTGCTCGACCGCCCGATCTACGCGCTGATCGCCGCCCGCCGCCGCACCGCCGACCTCGAGCAGCGCAACGACATCCTCTCGCTGCTGCTGCAGGCGCGGACCGAGGAGGGCGAGGCGCTGAGCGACAAAGAGCTGCGCGACGAGCTGCTCACCCTGGTCCTCGCCGGCCACGAGACGACCGCCAACTCGCTGGCCTGGACCTGGGAGCGGCTGACCCGCAACCCGGCCGCCCACGAGGCGCTGCTGCACGCGGTGCGCAGCGGCGAGGACGCCGAGGAGCGGGTCGAGGCGACGATCCTCGAGGCGATGCGCTCGCGACCGGTGATCCCGGTGATCGGCCGCCGCGTCACCGTCCCCTGGCGCCTCGGCGATTACGCCGTCCCCGCCGACACCCCGGTGGCGATCAGCATCCTCCTCGTCCACCACCGCGAGGACGTCTACCCCGACCCCTTCGCCTTCCGCCCCGAGCGCTTCCTCGGCCGCAAGCCGGGCACCTACGAGTGGATCCCCTTCGGCGGCGGCATCCGCCGCTGCCTCGGCGCCGCCCTGGCGATGGCCGAGATGCGCGTCGTCCTCACCGCGATGGCCCGCCGCCTCGACCTCGAGGCCGACCGACCCGAGCCCGAGCGCGCCCAGCACCGCAACGTGACGATGATCCCCGCGCGCGGCGCCCGGGTCGTCGTCCGCGCGCGGCGGGACTAGGCGCGCGGCCGGGTGCTGCTCGGCGACTCGGCGGGCCTCTGGTTCCTCGCCGGCGGCAGCGAGTACCTGCCCGACGACGGCTTCGACCGGGCGAAGGTCCTGCAGCACCCAGCCGGCCACGTCCCGATCGACTCCTGAGGATCGAAGCCCCCGGGGACGGAGAGGGAGGGATTCGAACCCTCGAGAGAGCTTGCGCCCCCTACTCGCTTAGCAGGCGAGTGCCTTCAGCCACTCGGCCACCTCTCCGGGTTGTCCGCGCCCGGCTCCGGGCACGTCCCGTCCGATTGTAGGTACTTGACCGGGAACGGCGCGGTTAGTCTGGCGTGGGTGGTGGCGCCGCCCAATCAGTCGCACGAGCGATACGAGGAGCTCTTCGCCGAGGTCGAGGCCCCGTTCGCCTTCGTCGACCTCGACGCGATGTGGGCGAACGCGGACGAGATGCTGGGCCGGGCCGGGGGCAAGCCGATCCGGGTCGCGACCAAGAGCCTGCGCTGCCGAGCGCTGATCGGCGAGGTGCTGCGCCGCGACGGCGGCTTCACCGGGCTGATGACCTACACGCTGCCGGAGACGCTGTGGCTCGCCGAGCAGGGCTTCGAGGACCTGCTGCTCGCCTACCCGACCGCCGACGTCGGGGCGCTGGGGGAGCTGGCGCTGCGCTCGGTCGCCAACCCCGCCGGGGCGCCGATCGTGATGGTCGACTGCGTCGAGCACCTCGACGCGATCGAGTCGGTGCTGGGCGGCGGCGCGGCGCCGGTGCGGGTCTGCATCGACGTCGACGCCGGCTGGTGGGCGCTGGGCGGGCGGATCAAGGTCGGCCCGAAGCGCTCGCCGGTGCGGACGGTCGAGCAGGCGGTGGCGCTGGCGCGGGAGATCGAGCGGCGGCCGAAGATCGAACTCGACGCGCTGATGGCCTACGAGGGGCAGATCGCCGGGGTCGGCGACCGGCCGCCGGGGCGGCGGCTGCGCGGCGCCGCGATCCGCTTCATGCAGCGGCGCTCGGGGAGGGAGCTGGCGGCGCGGCGGGCGGCGATCGTCGCGGCGCTGAGCGAGTTCGTCGACCTGGAGATCGTCAACGGGGGCGGCACCGGCAGCCTCGAGCTGACCGCGGCGGAGGCGGCGGTGACCGAGGTGACCGCCGGCTCGGGCTTCTACGCCCCCACCCTCTTCGACCACTACAGCCGCTTCAGCCTCACCCCCGCCGCCGGCTTCGCGCTGCCGATCGTGCGCAAGCCGACGCCGAGGATCGCCACCGCGCTCGGCGGCGGCTACCTCGCCTCGGGCAGCGGCGACCCGGCGCGGCTGCCGGCCCCGTGGCTGCCGGAGGGCCTCGCGCTCGACCCCGAGGAGGGCGCCGGCGAGGTGCAGACGCCGCTGCTCGGCGAGGCGGCGGCGGGCCTCACGGTCGGCGACCGCGTCTACCTCCGCCACGCCAAGGCCGGCGAGCTCTGCGAGCGCTTCGACACCCTCCACCTGGTCGAAGGCGACGAGATCGTCGACGTCGTCCCCACCTACCGCGGCGAGGGCAAGACCTTCCTCTAGCTCCTGACCTATTGAGGTTTGTCACCCTCTGGGTTACAAACCTCAATAGGTCCGTGGGATCAGGGACCGAGGACGCGCTCGGCGTACTCGTTGGTGAAGACGCGCCCCGGGTCGAGCTCGTCGCGGGCCGCCTGGAACTCGGCCCAGGCCGGGTAGCGGGGCGCGAGGGCGGCGGCGGTCTGGAAGTGGCGCTTGCCCCAGTGCGGGCGCCCCTCGTAGGAGTCCATGATCGCCTCGACCGCCTCGAAGTAGGGGCGCCACTCCATCCCCCGGTACTGGTGGACGGCGACGTAGGCGGTGTCGCGGCCGTGGGCCATGCCGAGCAGCGCGTCCTCGGCGGCGCCGACCCGCATCTCGATCGGGAAGAAGACCGGGTAGCGGTTGCGCCGCACCCACTCGATCACCCGGCGCGCCGCTTCCGGTCCGTGCCGGCGCGGGATCGCGTACTCCATCTCGGTGAAGCGCACCCGGCGCTCGTTGGCGAAGACGCGGTCGGAGCGGTCGCGCGTGCGGCTGCCGGAGGCGAGCCGGCCGGCGAGCCGCGAGAGCGCCGGGATCGTCCGCGGCAGCGCCTTGCCGGTCGCCGCGAGCGCCTCCAGCGCCCAGTTCTCGAGCACGACGTCGTTGAGGAAGGCCGCGGCGGTGCCGCGCGGGCTCGGCGCCGCCGGCGTCCGGTTGCGCTCGAGCACGAGCGCGTTGTCGGCGTAGGGGAAGGTGAAGAGCTCGAAGTGGTCGCTGGCCGCGGCCAGCTCCTCGAAGCGGTCGAGCACCTCCTCGCGCGGGCGCGGGGCGTCGACCCGGTCGAGGGTGAAGGCGGGGACGCAGCGCAGGGTGACGGCCGAGATCGCTCCCAGCGCCCCGACCCCGACCCGGGCCGCCGCCAGCAGCCGCGGCGCCGCGGCGCCGAGCTCGCGCACGCTGCCGTCGGCGAGCACCAGCTCGACCGCCTCGACCTGGGCCGAGATGCTGGGCAGACTTGCGCCGGTGCCGTGGGTCCCGGTCGAGACCGCGCCGGCGATCGTCTGCCGGTCGATGTCGCCGAGGTTCTCCATCGCCAGCCCGAGCCCGGCCAGCTGCTCGTTGAGGTCGGCGAGCACCGTGCCGGCCCCGACCTTGACCAGGCCCGACTCGCGATCGGCGTCGAGCACGCCGCGCAGCGCCTCGACCCGGACCAGCGTCCCCCCGGTCAGCGCCGCCTCGGTGAAGGAGTGGCCCGAGCCGGCGACGCTGACCTTGCGGCCCGCCTCGGCGGCGGCGGTGACCGCGGCGGCGAGCTCCGCCCGGTCGCGCGGACGGACGATCTCGGCGGGAGCGCAGCTCTGGTCCCCCGTCCAATTGCTCCAGCGCGCCTGCCCCTGCCCGCTCATCGTCCTAGCTTCCCACGGGCCGCGGCTCGGCCGGCGGCGCCAGCGCCCGAAAGGCGTAGAGCACGGTCACCAGCAGCAGCGCCGCGATCAGCAGGCTCGGCGGCCCGTTGCCGGTGAGGGTGGCGACGACGCCGCCGCCGATCCCGCCCAGCACCTGGCCCGAGGCCCAGGACATGTTGGAGACGCCGGCGGCGAACCCCTGGTGCAGGCGGCTCGCCTCGGCGGCGTCGGAGATCAGGGTCAGGGCCGGCGCGAAGCAGAGGCCGGCGCCGAGCGAGGTGAGGATCAGCGCCGCCAGCACCCCGCCCATCGCGGTGGCGACGGCGACGCCGATCATCGCCGCCGCGCAGATTGTCAGCCCCACCACGTACGGCAGCCGCCGCCCGACCCGGTCGGAGATGCGGCCGGCGAGCGGAGCGAGCACCGCCTCAAGCGCCGCGCCGGCGATGAAGCCGCCGGCGATCAGCGCGTGGCCGCCGCCGAGCGCGTCGATCCGCAGCGGCACCAGCACCTCGATCGCGCCGAACATCACCGAGGGCACGGTGACGAAGGCCGCCGCCTCGACCAGCGGCCGACTGAGCAGCGTCTCGACGACTTCCTTCAGGTTCTGCTCCTCGGGCGCGCGCGCCTCCTCCATCCGCGAGGCGGCGATCGCGAGCCCGATCGCGACCACCAGGACCGAGCCGAAGACCGGTTCGGTCCCGACCGAGGCGGCGATCGCCCCCAGCGCCGGCCCCAGCAGGGCGCCGGCGACGGCGGTCCCGAGCGCCGTGCCGATCACCGAGCCGCGATCCTCCTCCGGCGCGGCGGTGATCAGCCAGGTCATCGCCCCCGACCAGATCAGCGCCCCGGCCACGCCCTGGACGAGGCGGGCGCCGTCGAGCAGCAGCATCTCCTTGGCGAAGCCGAAGACGAGGCTGGCCACGCCGAGCATCAGCAGGCCGACGATCACGGTCCGCCGCGGCCCGAACCGGCTGGCGACGAACCCCGCCGGCAGCGAGAAGATCAGGGTCCCCGCCGCATACGACGCCGAGAGGATCCCCGCCTCCGCCTTCGTCAGCCCCAGCTCGTCCACATACGTCGGCAGCAGCGGCGCGATCGCGGCGAAGAAAGCGACGTCGAAGAAAACCATCGCCGAGGCCAGGATCAGTAAGCGCCGCATCGGCCAATCCAATCAAGTACAAGCAAACCTGAGCATGGCCCCAGCGCTCTAGCATTCGCATCCTGCGGTCCCCGGAGGGGTGGCAGAGCGGTTGAATGCGGCGGCCTTGAAAGCCGTTAGGCCTCGCAAGGGGTCTCGTGGGTTCGAATCCCACCCCCTCCGCTTTTCGGGCCAAATCTGGCTCTACAGAGCGGTTTGCGGAGGCGCGGCGAGGCAGCAGGCGAGTCCGGCTGGCTCCGGCTGAATCCGGTTGTTTTGGGTGCCGCCGGTGCCACGACGGTGCCACCGAGACTCGGTAGCTTGGCTGTCGTGAGCAAGGACAGGGAGACCATCCACCCGGCGGAGGGGACGCGCGACGTGCAGATCGTCTTCCGCCGCTCCAGCCACCGGCCGATCGAATACGCGATCCTGCTCCAAGTCAGAACCAGACAGGGCTGGCGGACGATCGCATCGGCGGACAACTCCCACGGCGACCGGAACGTTGACGAGCATCATTGGCACCGCTACCTTCGCGGTGAGAAGCAGCCATCCGAGCCGCTCCCCTTCGAGGTCTCAAGCACCAACGACGCGATGTGGAGGATTCTCGACTGGTTCTCGAATGGCTGGCCGGAGCTAATCTCTGATTAACGATGACGACGCCCGCTGAGAAAGCCGCCTACGACGCCTTTGTCGATGCCTCCCTTAGTGATGAGGATCCGGGCTACCCCTACGGGGCCGCCTTCATCCCGTGGCAGCAGACTCCGGACACGGACTTCGTCCTCTGGCGCTATCTCCACGAAGGCCGTCCCGCTGTCGTCGTGGGCACCGGCAACGTGGAGCTGCTCATCGAGCCGGTCAAGGTCGGCTGGTTCGAGCGCCTGCACAACAGGTTCTTCCGCCGAGTGACGGTGGAGGTCTCCTACCGCTACAAGGAGTCCCCGCCGGCCCCCGACATGCCGCCGGTACGCGCCGAGATCGGCCGCCACGCGCTTGAGCGGCTGACTTCGGCCGCCGCCTAACTAACCACAAGGAGAAGTGCCTGCCTGCATGGCTCCCCATCGAAACCCTTATCTGAATCGCGCTGCGGCCTGAGGCAAAGCATGGTCGCCCGGCGGAGCGCGGACCCGGATGAAGCTGTCGTCCCCGATCGCCCCGTGAGCGCCCTGCCTTATCTGGGTGCACGGCTTCGAGCGGGAAGCCGGCGACATGATGGCTGATGGGTCGCCTCGCTGAGAGCCGAGCTCCGGCCCGCTCGTTCTTTCACGGCGGGCCGCCGCCTTGAGGCGGGAGCCTGGTTCTGCATGGGAGCCGGCCGGAAGTGTGGTCATCTATTGGTGGGCAAGGGGCGGGGAAGGGGGTCCCGGAAGGGTGCTGTTACCGGATCTTGGGCCGGTTTGGAGGGCCTCCGGGCCGAGCTCGCGCAGGTTGTGAAAAGCGCGCCGCGCGAGCTTGCGGGCGATCGTCAGCGAGGCGCGGGTGTGAGAGAGGCGCCGCTCGCGCAGGGCGAGGTAGTCGGCGTGGTCGGGGCTGCGCTTGCGGCAGGCTGACTGCGCCGCCTCGTCGAGCGCCCAGCGCAGGTAGGGCGAGCCCTGCTTGGTGATCTTGCCCACCCGGCTGCGCCGATCGGAGCGGCTCACCCCGATGTCGAGGCCGGCCAGCCTCACGGCCTGGCGGGAGCGCCGCAGGCGGGAAGAAGCGATCGCCGAGCTTGGCGAGGATGGTCGGCGCCGTGCGCTCACCCACCCCGAGTGCCCCATCGAGCGCCCGGCAGCCGGGCTGGCGGCGTGGAGCCGGCGCGCAGCCGGCGATCGAGCGGGGCTAGCTGAGCCGTCGATCGCCTCGATCATCGCCAGGCAGGAATCGATCCGCATCGAGGCCGCCGCGGGGAGATCGAGCGCCGCCACCCACGCTCGCGCGCTCTCGCCGGCAAGCCCTTTCGGCAGGGAGGGCATGCCGAGGGTGAAACAGGCCGCCTGGATGCGCAGCTGCCAGGCGGGTGCGCTCGTCGAACAGCGTCTTGCGCAGGCGGGTGATCAGGCGCAGGTGGCAGATGTGGTCGGGTCGGGATCCAGGCTTCGGGCAGCCGGCCTTCCTGCAGCAACGTCCGCAGCCAGCGCGCGTCGGCGCGGTCGGTCTTTGCCCGGCGCTTGCGGCCGCGCAGCGCCAGGCTCCTCGGCGACCTCGGCCAGGTGGGGGACGCTGTCGCTGCGCTCGAGAGCCCGGGCGACGAAGTACCAGCCGGTGCCGGCCTCAAGGGCGACGTGGACCTCTCGGCCTGGGTAGCGCTCCACCCACCTCGCCACTGCCTCTGGCGAGGAAGGGATCCTCCCCGCGCTGACCTCGCCGGTCTCGGTGTCGAGGGCGTCGAAGGTGATCTGGGCGCGGTGGATGTGAAAGCCCGCGACTACGATGCTCATCAGGGACCTCCTCTGGCTCCCAAGTTGACATTGCGGGCCCAACTGTCGCCCGCTGGGCGGACGGAGGTCCCTTTCTTCATGCCATCTACGGGTCGTGCGTCGCACCGACCCGCCTGCCCCAGCCCAGCAAGACCGGCAGACCGAGGGCGTCGTCCTCGCGCTATTGCTCGAAGAACACCCGACCCGGCTGACGACCGAGGAGCTGGCGTTGATCCTCAATGCCTTCCCCAGCCAGGGGTGGCCCGAGGACGCGGCGAACCGAGCGATCCGCGAACTCGTCGGCGCCGGGCTCGTCCACCGCGACGGGCTCTTCCTCGCCCCCAGCCGAGCGGCTCTGTACTTCGACGCCTTGGAGCTGGACTGATGGATGTCGCCGGGGTCTTCGGCGACAACCTCGCCCGCTGCCGCAGGGCCGCGGACATAACCCAGGAGGAGCTGAGCGTCCGGGCCTCTCTCCACCGCACCGAGGTAAGCCAATTGGAGCGCGGGCTTCGGATTCCCGGATCGACACGCTGATCAAGCTGGCGGCCAGTCTCGAAGCTAATCCGGAGGAGCTGTTGGACGGGGATCATTTGGAGGCCCGGCGGCGTCCGGCTCGGGAACTTCAAGGAGCCCGACGATGGCTGAGGGCATCCGCAAGCGGCACACGAAGGACTGTCCCGCGAGGCGGGGCGGGCGGTGCCGGTGCGACGGCTCCTACCAGGCATACGTCTACTCACCGAAGGATGGGCGGAAGCTCTACAAGCGGTTCCCCCGCGAATCGGAAGCGAAGTCGTGGCGGGCGAGCACGAAACGCGCCCTCGATCAAGGCAGCCTGCGGGCGCCGAATGGGAGGACGCTGCGTGAAGCGGCGACAGCGTGGCTCGACGGTGCGGAGCGCGGCGAGTTCCGCAACCGCTCCGGCCGGCCCTTCAAGCCATCGACCTTGCGCGGCTACCGGCAGTCGCTGGAAGATCGGCTGTTGCCGGCGCTCGGCGCTCGCAAGCTGAACGCGATCACCACCTCGGACCTGCAGGCGCTGGTTGACGAGTGGGGGCCGAAGGCAGATCGTCGGCGGGCATCCGCAACACGATCAAGCCGCTCCAAGTGATCTACCGGCGCGCCCGCTCGCGCGAAGGCGTGGCGAACAACCCGACTCGCGATCTTGAACTCCCCGCGCCCGATCACAGCGAGGTCGAGATCGTCGCCCCGCGAACGGCCGCGAGACTGCTCGCGGCCGTGCCCGCTGACGATCGGGCGATCTGGGCGACCGCGCTCTATGCGGGCCTGCGCTACGGCGAGCTTCGCGCTCTGCGCTGGCGCGCGGTCAACATGGCGAAAGGCGTGGTCGAAGTCCGCGAGTCATGGGATCCGAAGGTCGGGCCGATCGAGCCGAAGACGCGGAAATCGCGTCGCGCAGTCCCGCTGCCTTCCGTCCTGCGGCGGCACCTCGAAGCTCGCCGCAACGCGGTCGGCGAGCCAGCGAGCGACTCCCTGGTGTTCGAGGTGCGGAGCGGCGATCCCTTCGAGGCCGAGAAGCTGTACCGGGTCGCCGACAAAGCCTGGGTCAAGGCCGGCATCAGCGACCGGCTGCGGCTCCATCAGGCTCGGCACACCTACGCCTCCTTCATGATCGCCGCCG
>CAWEOH010000014.1:0-54389 GCA_963810455.1 uncultured Actinomycetes bacterium | reverse complement strand
GACGGTGGAGTCGAGGTTCTCGATCTCCTCGATCGGCTTCGTGTAGACGCCGGAGGAGAGGTACTTCCAGCCGTCGTCGGGGACGAGGAAGACGACGTTGCCGCCGTCGAGCTCGCCGGCGATGCGGGCGGCGATCGCGGCGATCGCGCCGGAGGAGACGCCGGCGAAGACGCCCTCCTCGTCGAGCAGCCGCTTGGTCCAGACGATCGCGTCGCGGTTGGAGACCATGATCTTGCGGTCGAGGATCGAGAGGTCGATGATCGGCGGGATGAAGCCGTCGTCGAGCGAGCGCAGCCCCTGGACCAGCTCGCCCTGCATCGGCTCGGCGGCGACGATCAGCGTCTCCGGGTTGACCTCCTTGAAGCGGCGGCCGTTGCCCATCAGGGTGCCGCCGGTGCCGAGGCCGCCGACGAAGGCGGTGACCTCGTCCAGCTCGTCGAGGATCTCGACCGCGGTGCCGTTGTAGTGGGCGAGCGGGTTGGCCTCGTTGCCGTACTGGTAGGGCATGTAGTAGCCGGGGTCCTGCGCCATGTCGAGCGCCAGCTCGACCGCGCCGTTGGAGCCCTTGGCGCCCTCCGAGTAGACGATCTCGGCCCCGTACATGCGCAGCAGCTGGGTCCGCTCCTCGGTCACGTTGTCGGGCATCACGACCTTGACCCGGTAGCCCTTGCGGCGGCAGATCATCGCCAGCGCGATCCCGGTGTTGCCCGAGGTCGGTTCGAGGATCGTCTGCCCGGGTTCGATCGCCCCTTCCTCCTCGGCCATCTCGATCATCGATTTCGCCACCCGGTCCTTGACCGAGCCGGTCGGGTTGCGGCCCTCGAGCTTGGCGTAGATGCGGACGTCGGGGTTCGGCGAGAGCCGCGGCAGCTCGACCAGCGGCGTGTTGCCGATCGACTCGACGATGTTGCCGAAGCGTCCCCCGCAGGGTCTGTTGAGTAGTTGGTCCATGGTCCTGGCCGCCCCCGTTACTTCACAAAGTATAGCGTGGCGCTTTGGCCCGGTGGATAAACCTTCTGGGTCATCGGACAGTGTATCTTCGCCCGGGTCCAGCAACAGATTGGATCGGAGGCCAGGAGATGAGCAAGACGCGGCAGACCGCCCTATTCGCGGTTCTTCTCGCGGCTATCGCGCTGTTCGTCGTCGCGTGCGGCGGGGGCAGCAGCAGCAGCGAAACGACCAGCGGCGGCGAAACCAGCGCCGAAACCGAAGAATCCGGCGCCCCCAGCGGCGAACCGCTCACGGTGGGCTCGGACGTCCCGTATCCGCCCTTCGAGGAATTCGGCAAGAGCAAGACCGAATTCAAGGGCTTCGACGTCGAACTGATGGAAGCGATCGCCGAAAAGATCGGGCGCACGGCGGAATTCCAGGACACGTCGTTCGAAACGATCTTCCGCGACCTCGCCCAGGGCAAGTTCGAAGCGGTGATCTCGGCGGCGACGATCACCGAGGAACGCGAGAAGGCGGTCGACTTCTCGAACCCCTACTACCTCTCCGAACAGGCGATCCTGGTCAAAGAAGGAAGCTCGATCGAATCGCTCGCCGGCCTCAAGGGGGAAGTCGTCGGCGTCCAGCAGGGCACGACCGGGCAGGAACTCGCCGAAGAAAAATCCGGCGCCAGCGAAATCCGGCCCTTCCCCGAAGGTCCCGACGCGGTCAACGCGCTCAAATCGGGCGTCGTCAACGCGGTCGTGATCGACACGCCGGTCGCCCAGGACGCGGTCGAAAAATCGGGCGGCATCGAAATCGCCGAAAACGTGCCGACCGAAGAAGAGTATGGAATCGCCGTCTCGCAGGGCGAAACCGAACTGCTCGAAGAAATCAACCAGGGCCTGAAGGAAGTCGAGGAAGACGGGACCTACGCGACGATCTACGATAAATGGTTCAAGGTCGAACCGCCGCAGGCGATCTTCTCGGCCACGCACGAAGCAGAATGACCCAGGTCGGGTAGAGCCAACGAGTTGACGAAGGGGCGCCGGCGACGGCGCCCCTTCGCGTGGCTCTCCCGACATCCAGGAGCAGACCGATGCACGAATTCTTCAGCCAGATACTTCGACCTCAGCCTGATGGGGAGCCATTTCGGCGAAGTCCTCGAAGGCTTCTGGATCACGATCAAGCTCTCGATCGTCGGTGGCGCCCTGGCGCTGACCTGGGGCCTCATCCTGGCGCTTCTGCGCCAGCTCCCCGGCCGCAAGTTCCTCCCCGTTCGCGGCGTCACGATCGCCTACATCGACGTCTTCCGCGGCATCCCGCTGCTCCTCGTCATCCTTCTCATCTCCGGCGGCCTGCCGTTCCTCGACTTCCTGCCGAAAGGCCTGCGGATCCCGCAGTGGCTCGGCGAGCCGGACCCGTTCTGGTACGGGGTGATGGCGATCACGATCACCTACGGCGCCTACATGGCCGAGGTCTACCGGGCCGGCATCGAAGCGGTGCCGGGAGGACAGATGGAGGCGGCCCGCTCGCTGGGGATGAGCCACCGCCAGGCGATGCGCAACGTGATCGTCCCGCAGGCGATTCGCAAAGTCTTCGCGCCGCTGCTCAACGACTTCATCGCGCTGATGAAGGACACGACGCTGGTCAGCGTGATCGCGCTCAACGAGGTGGTCCTGATCGGCCGCAACATCCAGTCGGCGACCTACAACAGCTCGGCGCTGACGCTCGGCGCGATCATGTTCCTCGTCGTGACCCTGCCGCTCGCCCGGCTCGTCGACAAGCTGATCGCCCGCGAGCAGGGCCGGTACACGCGCGGCACGGCGCGCTCCGAGGCGCTCTGATGTCGAGCGCAGTCAACGGGATGCTCCAGCTCAGGCAGGTTCACAAGCGCTTCGGCGAGCTCGAGGTGCTGAAAGGCGTCGACCTCGACGTCAACCGAGGGGAAGTGATCTGCGTGCTCGGACCGAGCGGTTCCGGCAAGAGCACCCTGCTGCGCTGCGTCAACCTGCTCGAGCCCCCCGAGAAGGGCGAGATCTTCCTCGAGGGCGAACAGATCTGCGGCGGCCCGCGCTCGGGCAGCGGCGAGTCCAGCGGGAACCTCGACTTCGTCCGCCAGCGGGTCGGGATGGTCTTCCAGCAGTTCAACCTCTTCCCCCACAAGACGGCGCTGGAGAACGTGACCTTGGCCCCGGAAAAGGTGCTCGGCCGAAACCGGGAAGCGACCCGGAGCAAGGGCACGGAGCTGCTGACCAGGGTCGGCCTGGCCGAGAAGCTCAACGAGTACCCGGAGCGGCTCTCCGGCGGTCAGCAGCAGCGCGTCGCGATCGCCCGCGCGCTCGCCATGGACCCGCACGTGATGCTCTTCGACGAGGTCACCAGCGCCCTCGACCCGGAGCTGGTCAAAGAGGTCCTCGACGTGATGCGCGAGCTGGCCGAGGAAGGGATGACGATGCTGGTCGTGACGCACGAGATCGGCTTCGCGCGCGAGGTCGCCGACCGCGTCGTCTTCATGGACGGCGGCGTCATCGTCGAGCAGGGCAATCCGGCCGACGTGCTCGACAACCCGCGGCAGGAGCGGACCAAGAAATTCCTCGGCCTCGTGCTCGACCGCTGAGGCGCTAGCGCGCGCCGCCGGCCATCGCCGGCAGGATGACGACGGTGTCGCCGTCCTTGACCGCGGTGTCCAGGCCCTTCAGCACCCGCACGTCCTCGTCGTTGAGGTAGACGTTGACGTAGCGGTTGAGCTCGCCGTCCTCGCCGAACAGCTGCGCCGCGGTGTCCGGGTGGGCGGCGGTCAGCGCCCGCAGCACCTCGCCGACGTTGCCGCCGGCCGCCTCGACCTCGGGCTGACCGCCGGTTTTCGGGCGCAGGACGGGTGGGATGCGGACGGTGGCCATCGGCGCTGATCCTAGTGGAGCGGGCGCCGCTCAGCGGTCCCCGCCGGCACCGGCGCAGAAAGCGTCGTAGTCGGGGAACTTGCCCATCTCCGACTCCGGCACCTGCTCGGCGTGGTCGCCGCAGATCGGGCAGTTCGGGTCGCGGCGGACCTTGAGCTCGGTGAAGCGGGTGCCGAGCGCCTCGTAGAGGAGCAGGCGGCCGACCAGCGGCTCGCCGACGCCGAGCACCAGCTTGATCACCTCGTTGGCCTGCAGCGTGCCCATCGTCCCGGCCATCACCCCGAGCACCCCGTTGGCGGAGCAGCTCGGCGCCAGCTCGGCCGGCGGCGGCGTCGGGTAGAGGCAGCGGTAGCAGGGGCCCTCGTAGGGGACGAAGGTCGAGATCTGGCCGTCGAAGCCGAGGATCGAGGCCGAGACGACCGGCTTGCGCAGCCGCACCGAGGCGTCGTTCAGCAGGTAGCGGGTGGGGAAGTTGTCGGCGCCGTCGACGACGATGTCGTAGTCGCCGATGATCTCGAGGATGTTGCTCGCGTCGAGCCGGCCGTTGTGCTCGACCACCTTGACGTCGGGGTTCAGCGCCTTCGATGAACAGGCGCGCCGATTCGGTCTTCGCCATGCCGATGCGTTCGGTGTTGTGGATCACCTGGCGCTGCAGGTTGGAGGCGTCGACGACGTCGTCGTCGACGAGGCCGATCGTGCCGACCCCGGCCGCGGCGAGGTAGAGCGCGGTCGGCGCGCCGAGCCCGCCGGCGCCGAGCAGCAGCACCTTCGCGTTCAGCAGCTTGACCTGGCCGTCGACCCCGACCTCGGGCAGCAGCGTGTGGCGCGAGTAGCGCTCGCGCTGCTCGGCGGTCATCCCGGAGGCGGAGACCACCGGCAGCCCCTGCTCCTGCCAGGCGATGATCCCGCCGCCCATCGAGGCGACGTTCTCGTAGCCCATCGCCTGCAGCTGGGCGGCAGCGATGGCGGAGCGGTTGCCCGAGCGGCAGTAGAGGATCGTGCGCGCCGACTTGTCGGGCGCCGCGGCCTCGATCTCGTCGCCGAGCAGGCCCGGCGGGACCAGCTTGCCATTCTCCAGGTGGGCCTCCTGGTACTCGTGCGGCTCACGGGTGTCGATCAGGACGACGTCGCCGCCCTCGATCTCCGCCGCGGCCTCGAAGGGCTGGATCTCCTCGATCGTCTGGATCTGCTCAGTCTCTGGGACAGTGGCCATGAAGTAAATCCCCTAAATCGGATCGGCTTTTACTTCATAAAGTATAGCGAGCGCTGCGCTCGGGGTCGAATCCGTGGCCGGAAAACCCCGGTGACGCGGGCGAGGCGGGGCGCCGGGGGTGCGCTCCGCCTCGCCCGCCGGGGTGGACGAGGAAACTCTTCGCGGTTGGCTACAGCGAGGGCCGCATCTGCCGCAGCCGCCGCACCCGCTCTTCGATCGGCGGGTGGGTCGAGAACAGGCTCGCCATGCCCTTGCCCTTGAACGGCTTGACGATGTAGAGCGGCTCGGCCGCCTGGTTGACCTGCATCGGCATCGCCGCCGCCCCCTGCTCGAGCCGCAGCAGCGCGCTCGCCAGCGACTCCGGGTTGCCGCAGATTTCGGCGCCCCCGGCGTCGGCCGCGTACTCGCGCTGGCGCGAGATCGCGAGCTGGATGATGGTCGCCGCGAGCGGGGCGAGCAGGAAGGTCGCCAGCTGCCCGACGATCGCCAGCGGCGAGTTGTCGTCGCTGCCGAACCAGAGCAGCATGTAGGCGATGTAGGTGATCGCGGCGCCGATCGCCGAGGCGACCGACTGGATCAGGATGTCGCGGTTGCGGATGTGCGCGAGCTCGTGCGCGAGCACGCCGCGCAGCTCGTCCTCGGAGAGCAGCTTGGTGATCCCGCGGGTGACCGCGACCGCCGAGTGCTTCGGGTTGCGGCCCGTGGCGAAGGCGTTCGGCTGGTCCTGGGGGATCATGTAGAGGCGCGGCATCGGCAGCCCGGCGCGCGTCGTCAGTTCGCGCACGATCTGGAAGAGGCGCGGGTTTTCGGACTCCTCGATCGGCTTGGCGCGAGCCATGCCGAGCGCGAGTTTGTCGCTGAAGAAGTAGGAGCCGAGGTTGATCAGCAGGGCGATGCCGAGGAAGAGCGCCGCCGTGCCGCCGCCGCCGATCAGAAAGCCGATCGCGACCAGGAGGCCGGATAGCGAAGCCATCAGGATCGTGGTCCGCAGCGTGGCGCCGAAGGTCGATTGCTTGGTAGTGGTCATCGAGTGTGCTCCTGTCGAAAGTGCCCCCGTGATCGAGGACACGTCTTAAGGATGCCAGCAAGCGCGCGATCCACCTATAGGGGCCAGCCCCTGTATCGCCCCGGGGCGCCCCCTATGTCGATGGGGCGCATTCCTCTCCCGAGGGTGGACAAATGCGCCCCGGCCCTAGGCTTTGGCGATGACCGTGGTGGTGATCGTGGTGCTGGCGGCTGCGGTGGCGGCGCTCGCGATCGAGCTGCTGCACATGCGGCGTCGCTTCCGGCCGCTGGAGAGCCTGATCGAGGACATGGAGAAGGTCGACCTGAGCCGCCCCGGGCCGCTGCCGGCGTCGATCGACGGCGTCGGCGAGACCGAGGAGGTCGAGCGGATCGAGCTCGCCTTCCTGCGGATGCTGCGCCGCCTGGAAGCCGAGCGCCGGCGCGCCGGCTCGGCGGCGCTGGCGGCGCAGGAGGAGGAGCGGGCGCGGGTCGCGCGCGACCTCCACGACGAGGTCAACCAGTCGCTGACCGGGCTGCTGCTGCGGCTGGAGGCGGCGCGCGAGGCGGCGCCGCCGGAGCTCGAGCCGGAGCTGGCCGAGACCAAAGCGCTCGCCAACCAGGCGATGCGCGAGCTGCTCTCCCTCGCCCGGCAGCTGCGGCCGACGGCGCTCGACGACCTCGGCCTGGCGGCGGCCGTCGCCGGCCAGGTCGAGCAGCTCGGCCGCGGCGAGGTCGAGGCCGAGTTCGAGGCCGAGGGCGACTTCTCCGACCTCGGCGACGACGCCCAGCTGGTCGTCTACCGGGTCGCCCAGGAGGCGCTCTCCAACGCCGCCCGCCACTCCGGCGCCGCCCACGTGCGGGTGACGCTGAGCCGGCGCGAGGACGGCGGCGTCGCCCTGCGCGTCGCCGACGACGGCCGCGGCTTCGCCTTCGACGAGGGCGGCCGCGGGCTCGGGATCGGCGGCATGCGCGAGCGCGCCCTGCTGATCGGCGGCGAGCTGACGATCGAGTCCCGCCCCGACGCCGGCACCACCGTCCGCCTCACGGTGCCGGGAGAATCCGACGCGATGAAGGTGCTGATCGCCGACGACCATGGGATCGTCCGCTCCGGGATCCGGCTGCTGCTCGAACGCCAGCCGGACCTCGAGGTGGTCGGCGAGGCGGCCGACGGCGCCGAGGCGCGCGACCTGGCGCTGCGCGAGCGGCCCGACCTGGCGATCCTCGACGTGAAAATGCCGAAGCTGACCGGGCTGCAGGCGACGCGCGAGATCAAGCGGCAGGCGCCCGAGATCGCGGTCCTGATCCTCTCGATGCACGACGACGAGCGCTACCTGTTCGAGGCGCTGAAGGCGGGCGCCTCCGGCTACGTGCTGAAGGCGCAGGCCGACACCGACCTGCTGGCGGCGATCCGCGCGGTCGAGCGGGGCGAGCCGTTCCTCACCCCCGAGGCGCAGCGGATGCTGATCAAGGACGTGCTCGAGCGCGGCTCGACCGGCGAGGAGGAGCTGACCCCGCGCGAGGAGGAGGTGGTCAAGCTGGTCGCCGAGGCGCACACGACGAAGCAGATCGCCGAGCTGCTGCACCTCTCCGAGAAGACGGTCGAGAACCACCGCGCCAACGCGATGCGCAAGCTCGGGATGCGCGACCGGGTCGAGCTGGTCCGCTACGCGATCCGGCGCGGCCTGATCGAGCCCTGAGCGCCCCCGGTCCCGCCGCGGGCATGTGACAACCGGCATAACCGACCCCTTCGGTAGGATTTAGTCCCGATGCTGTTCTCGACCAAAGCCGAGTACGGAGTGCGCTCTGATGGTCGAGCTGGGCCGCCAGCCCGGCTCGACGCCGATCTCGCTCAACACCGTCGCCGAAGCCGAGCGACTGCCGCTCTCCTACCTCGAGCACCTGGTCGCGAAGCTGCGCAAGGCCGGCCTCGTCACCTCGACCCGCGGCGCCCACGGCGGCTACCGGCTGGCGAAACCGGCCGAGGAGATCACGATGGACGCGGTGGTCGAGGCGCTGGAAGGGCAGATCGCCCCGATGGAGTGCTTCCACGACACGCCGGAGGGCAAGGTGCTCTGCTCGCACGAGAGCGACGGCGACCAGGCCTGCTCGACGAAGCTGCTCTGGATGCGGGTGCAGGGCGGCGTCACCAAGGCGCTGGCCGGCACCACGCTGGCCGAGCTGGTCGAGTTCTCGAGCCACAGCGAGGAGCGCCGCACCGCGGCCCTCGGCAGCGCCGCCTGAACTTCACAACCCAGAAACGGAGAGACATTGGCTGAGCTGGAGATTCGCAACCTGCACGTGAGCGTCGAGGACAAGCAGATCCTCAAAGGGCTCGACCTCGACGTCGAGAAGGGCAAGGTGCACGCCCTGATGGGCCCCAACGGCTCCGGCAAGTCGACCCTCGCCAACGTGATCATGGGCCACCCGGCGCTCGAGGTGACCGAGGGCACGATCACCTTCAAGGGCGAGGACATCACCGAGGCCGACCCCGAGACCCGCTCGCAGGCCGGCCTCTTCATGGCCTTCCAGTACCCGGTCGCGATCCCCGGCGTCTCGGTCAGCAAGTACCTGCGGATGATCATCAACGCCCAACGCGAGGCGCGCGGCGAGGAGCCGATCAAGATCAAAGACTTCGCCAAGACCGCCCAGGAGGCGATGGAGCTGGCGAACATCCCCAAGGACTTCTCCAGCCGCTACCTCAACGACGGCTTCTCCGGCGGCGAGAAGAAGCGGATGGAGCTGCTGCAGCTGGCGCTGCTGCGGCCGGAGATCGCGATCCTCGACGAGACCGACTCGGGGCTCGACATCGACGCCCTGCGCACCGTCGCCGAGGGCGTCAACAAGTTCGCCGGCCCCGACATGGGCGTCCTGATCATCACCCACTACCAGCGCATCCTGCACATGGTCAAACCCGACTCGTCCACGTCATGTTCGAGGGCCGGATCGTCAAGGAAGGCGGCCCGGAGCTGGTCGGCGTGCTGGAGGAGAAAGGCTACGGCTGGATCCGCGAGGAGGTCGGGGCGGGCGCCAGCGCCTAGCCCCGGGAGCGATGGAGCCGACCGCAGCGCAGAGCTCCACCTTCCCGATCGAGAAGGTCCGCGCCGCCTTCCCCGCGCTCGAGCGCGAGGTCCACGGGCGGCCGGTCGCCTACCTCGACAGCGGCGCCAGCGCCCAGCGGGTGCTGGCCTCGATCCAGGCGGTCGACCGCTACGAGCGCCGCCACCACTCCAACGTCCACCGCGGCTCGCACACGCTCTCGGCCGAGGCGACCGAAGCCTACGAGGGGGCGCGGGCGACGGTCGCCGACCACCTCGGCGCCGCCGACCGGCGCGAGGTGATCTTCGTCCGCAACGCGACCGAGGCGATCAACCTCGTCGCCCGGGCCTGGGGCGACGCCAACCTCGGCGCCGGCGACCGGCTGCTGCTGACCGAGATGGAGCACCACTCCAACATCGTCCCCTGGCAGCAGCTGGCCGAGCGGGTCGGAGCCGAGATCGACTGGGCGCCGGTCGACGACGAGGGGCTGCTCGACATGGACGCCTTCGCGGCGCTGCTCGAGCGCGGCCCGAAGCTGGTCGCCGTCGCCCACGTCTCCAACGTGCTCGGCACCGAGAACCCGATCGCCGAGATCGCCCGGCTGGCCCACGAGGCCGGCGCGCTGGTCCTCGCCGACGGCGCCCAGGCGGCGCCGAAGCTGCCGCTCGACGTCACCGAGCTGGGGGTCGACTTCTACGCGCTGACCGGCCACAAGCTCTACGGGCCGACCGGGATCGGGGCGCTCTGGGGGCGGCTCGAGCTGCTGCGCGCGATGCCGCCCTTCCTCGGCGGCGGCTCGATGATCCGCAAGGTCACCCGCGAGGGGACGACCTACGCCGACGTGCCGGCGCGGTTCGAGGCGGGGACGCCGGCGATCGCGCAGGCGATCGGGCATGGCCTCGGCGCTGCGCTGGCTCGACGGCCTCGGGATGGAGGCGGTGCGCGAGCACGAGCGGGCGATCACCGACTACGCGCTGGCGCGCGCTCGCCGAGGTGCCGGGCCTGCGCGTCTTCGGCCCGCCGCGCGGCGCCGGAGCGGGTCGGCCCGGTCTCCTTCGAGATCGACGGCATCCACGCCCACGACGTCTCCGAGATCCTCGACCGCCACGGGGTCGCCGTCCGCGCCGGCCACCACTGCGCCCAGGTGCTGATGGACCGGCTCGGCGTCGCCGCCACGGCCCGCGCCAGCTTCGGCGTCTACACGACGACCGAGGAGATCGACCGGCTCGTCGAGGGGCTGCGAAGACGCCCGCCGCGTGTTCGAGCTCTGAGCGCCACGGGGCGCTGCGCTAGCCTCGTCCGCATGGACGAGCTCTACCGCGACCAGATCCTCGAGCACTACAAGCGGCCGCACAACTTCGGCCACCTCGACCATCCCGGACCTCGAGTTCGAGGACACCAACCCGTTCTGCGGCGACGAGCAGCACGTGACGATCCAGCCTCGACGAGGACGACCGGGTCGCCGAGGTCGCCTTCGAGGGCAAGGGCTGCGCGATCTCGACCGCCGCCACCTCGCTGCTGACCGACGAGCTGGTCGGCAAATCGCGCGAGGAGCTGCTGAGCTGCCGAAAGACTTCGTCCTCGACCTGCTCGGGATCGAGATCTCGGCGACCCGGATGAAGTGCGCGATGCTCGGCCTCAAGGTCGTCAAGAGCGCCGCCCTCGGCGAGCCCGCCGAATGGGAGGACGAGGGCTGCACATGCGGCGTCGCTTCCGGCCGCTGGAGAGCCTGATCGAGGACATGGAGAAGGTCGACCTGAGCCGCCCCGGGCCGCTGCCGGCCTCGATCGACGGCGTCGGCGAGACCGAGGAGGTCGAGCGGATCGAGCTCGCCTTCCTGCGGATGCTGCGCCGCCTGGAAGCCGAGCGCCGGCGCGCCGGCTCGGCGGCGCTGGCGGCGCAGGAGGAGGAGCGGGCGCGGGTCGCGCGCGACCTCCACGACGAGGTCAACCAGTCGCTGACCGGGCTGCTGCTGCGGCTGGAGGCGGCGCGCGAGGCGGCGCCGCCCGAGCTCGAGCCGGAGCTGGCCGAGACCAAAGCGCTCGCCAACCAGGCGATGCGCGAGCTGCTCTCCCTCGCCCGGCAGCTGCGGCCGACGGCGCTCGACGACCTCGGCCTGGCGGCGGCCGTCGCCGGCCAGGTCGAGCAGCTCGGCCGCGGCGAGGTCGAGGCCGAGTTCGAGGCCGAGGGCGACTTCTCCGACCTCGGCGACGACGCCCAGCTGGTCGTCTACCGGGTCGCCCAGGAGGCGCTCTCCAACGCCGCCCGCCACTCCGGCGCCGCCCACGTGCGGGTGACGCTGAGCCGGCGCGAGGACGGCGGCGTCGCCCTCGCCGTCGCCGACGACGGCCGCGGCTTCGCCTTCGACGAGGGCGGCCGCGGGCTCGGGATCGGCGGCATGCGCGAGCGCGCCCTGCTGATCGGCGGCGAGCTGACGATCGAGTCCCGCCCCGGCGCCGGCACCACCGTCCGCCTCGACGCTGCCCGGCCGACGGGACGATTTCCGCTGATATGAAGCGGAAATCGTCCCGTCGGCGCGGGGGACCGCTGCGTCGGGGAGACTTGGGGCGTGCGCGTGCTGATTGCCGACGACCATGGGATCGTCCGCTCCGGGATCCGGCTGCTGCTCGAACGCCAGCCGGACCTCGAGGTGGTCGGCGAGGCGGCCGACGGCGCCGAGGCGCGGGACCTGGCGCTGCGCGAGCGGCCCGACCTGGCGATCCTCGACGTGAAAATGCCGAAGCTGACCGGGCTGCAGGCGACGCGCGAGATCAAGCGGCAGGCGCCCGAGATCGCGGTCCTGATCCTCTCGATGCACGACGACGAGCGCTACCTGTTCGAGGCGCTGAAAGCGGGCGCCTCCGGCTACGTGCTGAAGGCGCAGGCCGACACCGACCTGCTGGCGGCGATCCGCGCGGTCGAGCGGGGCGAGCCGTTCCTCACCCCCGAGGCGCAGCGGATGCTGATCAAGGACGTGCTCGAGCGCGGCTCGGCCGGCGAGGAGGAGCTGACCCCGCGCGAGGAGGAGGTGGTCAAGCTGGTCGCCGAGGCGCACACGACGAAGCAGATCGCCGAGCTGCTGCACCTCTCCGAGAAGACGGTCGAGAACCACCGCGCCAACGCGATGCGCAAGCTCGGCATGCGCGACCGGGTCGAGCTGGTCCGCTACGCGATCCGGCGCGGCCTGATCGAGCCCTGAGCGCCCCCCCGGTCCCGCCCGCGGGCATGTGACAACCGGCATAACCGACCCCTTCGGTAGGATTTAGTCCCGATGCTGTTCTCGACCAAAGCCGAGTACGGAGTGCGGTTGATGGTCGAGCTGGGCCGCCAGCCCGGCTCGACCCCGATCTCGCTCAACACGGTCGCCGAAGCCGAGCGACTGCCGCTCTCCTACCTCGAGCACCTGGTGGCGAAGCTGCGCAAGGCCGGCCTCGTCAGCTCGACCCGCGGCGCCCACGGCGGCTACCGGCTGGCGAAACCGGCCGAGGAGATCACGATGGACGCGGTGGTCGAGGCGCTGGAAGGGCAGATCGCCCCGATGGAGTGCTTCCACGACACGCCGGAGGGCAAGGTGCTCTGCTCGCACGAGAGCGACGGCGACCAGGCCTGCTCGACCAAGCTGCTCTGGATGCGGGTGCAGGGGGGCGTCACCAAGGCGCTGGCCGGCACCACGCTGGCCGAGCTGGTCGAGTTCTCGAGTCACAGCGAGGAGCGCCGCACCGCGGCCCTCGGCAGCGCCGCCTGAACTTCACAACCCGAAACGGAGAGACATTGGCTGAGCTGGAGATTCGCAACCTGCACGTGAGCGTCGAGGACAAGCAGATCCTCAAAGGGCTCGACCTCGACGTCGAGAAGGGCAAGGTGCACGCCCTGATGGGCCCCAACGGCTCCGGCAAGTCGACGCTCGCCAACGTGATCATGGGCCACCCGGCGCTCGAGGTGACCGAGGGCACGATCACCTTCAAGGGCGAGGACATCACCGAGGCCGACCCCGAGACCCGCTCGCAGGCGGGCCTGTTCATGGCCTTCCAGTACCCGGTCGCGATCCCCGGCGTCTCGGTCAGCAAGTACCTGCGGATGATCATCAACGCCCAGCGCGAGGCGCGCGGCGAGGAGCCGATCAAGATCAAAGACTTCGCCAAGACCGCGAAAGAGGCGATGGAGCTGGCGAGCATCCCCCAGGACTTCTCCAACCGCTACCTCAACGACGGCTTCTCCGGCGGCGAGAAGAAGCGGATGGAGCTGCTGCAGCTGGCGCTGCTGCGGCCGGAGGTCGCGATCCTCGACGAGACCGACTCGGGGCTCGACATCGACGCCCTGCGCACCGTCGCCGAGGGGGTCAACAAGTTCTCCGGCCCCGACATGGGCGTCCTGATCATCACCCACTACCAGCGCATCCTGCACATGGTCAAACCCGACCAGGTCCACGTCATGTTCGAGGGCCGGATCGTCAAGGAGGGCGGCCCCGAGCTGGTCGCGACGCTGGAGGAGAAAGGCTACGGCTGGATCCGCGAGGAGGTCGGGGCGGGCGCCAGCGCCTAGCCCCGGGAGCGATGGAGCCGACCGCCGCGCAGAGCTCCACCTTCCCGATCGAGAAGGTCCGCGCCGCCTTCCCCGCGCTCGAGCGGGAGGTGCACGGGCGCCCGGTCGCCTACCTCGACAGCGGCGCCAGCGCCCAGCGGGTGCTGGCCTCGATCCAGGCGGTCGACCGCTACGAGCGCCGCCACCACTCCAACGTCCACCGCGGCTCGCACACGCTCTCGGCCGAGGCGACGGAAGCCTACGAGGGGGCGCGGGCGACCGTCGCCGACCACCTCGGCGCCGCCGACCGGCGCGAGCTGATCTTCGTCCGCAACGCGACCGAGGCGATCAACCTGGTCGCCCGGGCCTGGGGCGACGCCAACCTCGGCGCCGGCGACCGGCTGCTGCTGACCGAGATGGAGCACCACTCCAACATCGTCCCCTGGCAGCAGCTCGCCGAGCGGGCCGGAGCCGAGATCGACTGGGCGCCGGTCGACGAGGAGGGGCTGCTCGACATGGAGGCCTTCGCGGCGCTGCTCGAGCGCGGCCCGAAGCTGGTCGCCGTCGCCCACGTCTCCAACGTGCTGGGGACCGAGAACCCGGTCGCCGAGATCGCCCGGCTGGCCCACGAGGCCGGCGCGCTGGTCCTCGCCGACGGCGCCCAGGCGGCGCCGAAGCTGCCGCTCGACGTCGCCGAGCTGGGCGTCGACTTCTACGCGCTGACCGGCCACAAGCTCTACGCGCCGACCGGGATCGGCGCGCTCTGGGGCCGGCTCGAGCTGCTGCGGGCGATGCCGCCCTTCATGGGCGGCGGCTCGATGATCCGCAAGGTCACCCGCGAGGGGACGACCTACGCCGACGTGCCGGCGCGGTTCGAGGCGGGGACGCCGGCGATCGCGCAGGCGATCGGGCTGGCGTCGGCGCTGCGCTGGCTCGACGGCCTCGGCATGGACGCGGTGCGCGACCACGAGCGGGCGGTCACCGACTACGCGCTGGCGGCGCTCGGCGAGGTGCCGGGCCTGCGGGTGTTCGGGCCGCCGCGCGGCGCCGAGCGGGTCGGCCCGGTCTCCTTCGAGCTCGACGGCATCCACGCCCACGACGTCTCCGAGATCCTCGACCGCCACGGCGTCGCCGTCCGCGCCGGCCACCACTGCGCCCAGGTGCTGATGGACCGCCTCGGCGTCGCCGCCACGGCCCGCGCCAGCTTCGGCGTCTACACGACGCCCGAGGAGATCGACCGGCTGGTCGAGGGGCTGCTGGACGCGCGCCGCGTGTTCGAGCTCTAGCGCCACGGGGCGCTTCGCTAGCCTCGTCCGTATGGACGAGCTCTATCGCGATCAGATCCTCGAGCACTACAAGCGGCCGCACAACTTCGGCCACCTCGACCACCCGGACCTCGAGTTCGAGGACACCAACCCGTTCTGCGGCGACGAGCAGCACGTGACGATCCAGCTCGACGAGAACGACCGCGTCGCGGGGTCGCCTTCGAGGGCAAAGGGTGCGCGATCTCGACCGCGGCCACCTCGCTGCTGACCGACGAGCTGGTCGGCAAATCGCGCCAGGAGCTGCTGGCGCTGCCGAAAGACTTCGTCCTCGAGCTGCTCGGGATCGAGATCTCGGCGACCCGGATGAAGTGCGCGATGCTCGGCCTCAAGGTGGTCAAGAGCGCCGCCCTCGGCGAGCCCGCCGAATGGGAGGACGAGGGCGAAGCGGGCAGCCCGGCCGAAGCGACGGCGCTCTGACGCCGCTGCAGACCTTGTACGCCCTATGGCCCGTACAAGGTCGACAACGGCGCGGCGGCTCCCCTGACTAGGCCTCTTCGGCGAGCTTGATCACGGCGAAGGGGGCGCCCCACGGGTCGGCGGCCATCGCGAAGCGGCCGGCGGGGATGTCGACCGGGCCGAAGTGGACGGTGCCGCCGAGCTCGGCGATCTGGGCAACCGTGGCGTCGGCGTCGTCGACCGCGAAGTAGACGATCCAGTGGGCCGGCACCTCGTCGGGGACGCGGCCGGTGATGTTCGCCATCCCGCCGATCGTGTCGCCCCCCAGCTTCCACTCGGTGTAGGTGCCCATCGGCCCCATGTCGTGGTCCTCGAACTCCCAGCCGAAGACGGCGCCGAAGAAGGCTTTCGCGGCCTCCGGGTCGCGGGTCTCGAGCTCGTTCCAGGCGAAGGCGCCCGGCTCGTTGACGAGGCCGGCCCCGTGGAAGGTCTTCGGCTGCCAGATGCCGCAGAAGGCGCCGGTCGGGTCGACGAAGAAGGCCATGCGGCCGATGTCGAGCACGTCCATCGGCTCGATCGCGACGCTGCCGCCGTTGTCCTTGACCGCGGCGACCGTGGCGTCGGCGTCCTCGACCGAGATGTAGGTCGACCAGGCGGGCGGCTGCCCCTCCTGCATCAGCGCCATCACCCCGCCGACCGGCTGCTCGCGCAGCATCGCCGAGCGGTAGCCGCCGGTCTCCTCGGGGTTCTCGCCGGGGTCGAAGCTCCACCCGAACAGCGGCCCGTAGAAGGCTTCGGCGGCGTCGGGGTCGGGCGTCCCGAGGTCGACCCAGCTCGGGGTGCCGGGTGCGTAGCTCGTTCTCTCGCTCATCTCGTCTCCTCTCGTGGGGCGTACGCGTATAAGACCACCCGGGCCGCCGAAAGTCATCGCTTTCCGGTGAACCAGGGTCGCTCGGACCCTGCGGACGAGGCCGCGGCGCGCGGGCCGGGCAGGCGTGGCCGCTAAAATCCGACTTCGGAAGTAGGATTAAGTCTCGATACGCACTATCCGGCAACAACCACCCCTGGGAGCAACCAACTCTTGACTGATACCGCGGGAACGACGATCGCCGTCTGCCCGGCCGCCGAGCTCGGCCCCGGGACGATGCGCCTGGTCGAGCACGAGGGCCGCAAGATCGGCGTCTTCAACTGCGAGGGCACCCTGTACGCGATCGAGGACCGCTGCTCGCACGACAACGGCCCGCTGGCCGAGGGCGAGTTCGACCCCGCCGCCTGCACCGTCGAGTGCCCCCGCCACGGCTCCCTCTTCGACCTGACCACCGGCAGGCCGAAGACGCTCCCCGCGTTCGCGCCGGTGCAGACGTTCCCGATCGCGATCGAGGACGACACCATCCAGCTGGAGGTCGACTGACATATGGCAACGCCCGAGGTACTCGAGGAGAAACGACAGCTAGCCGGCATCAACGCCGACTACAAGGAGAAGTTCGGTTTCCACGACCCGGAGACCGGCTACGCCTACAAAGCCCCGAAGGGGCTGACGCGCGAGGTCGTCGAATCGATCTCCGACTACAAGGACGAGCCGCAGTGGATGCGCGACTTCCGGCTCAAGGCGCTGGAGCACTTCGAACAGCGCCCGACCCCGAAATGGGGCGGCAACCTCGCCCAGATCGACTTCGACGACATCCACTACTTCGTCCGTGCCTCCGACAAGAACAGCCGCGACTGGAGCGAGGTCCCGGAGGACATCAAAAACACCTTCGACCGGCTCGGCATCCCCGAGGCGGAGCGCAAATTCCTCGCCGGCGTCGGCGCCCAGTACGAGTCCGAGGTCGTCTACCACCAGGTCAACGAGAAGCTCGAGGCCCAGGGCGTGATCTTCACCGACATGGACACCGCCCTGCGCGAGCACGAGGACCTGGTGCGCGAGCACTGGGCGACGGTGATCCCGCCCAACGACAACAAACTGGCGGCGCTCAACTCGGCCGTCTGGTCGGGCGGCTCGTTCGTCTACGTCCCCGCCGGGGTCAAGGTCGAGATGCCGCTGCAGGCCTACTTCCGGATCAACACCGAGAACATGGGCCAGTTCGAGCGGACGCTGATCATCGCCGAGGAGGGCGCCGACGTCCACTACATCGAGGGCTGCACGGCGCCGGTCTACTCGACCGACTCGCTGCACTCGGCGGTGGTCGAGATCATCGCCAAACCCAGCTCGCGGGTCCGCTACACGACCGTGCAGAACTGGTCGCAGAACGTCTACAACCTCGTCACCAAGCGCGCCGTCGCGCACGAGAAGGCGACGATGGAGTGGGTCGACTGCAACCTCGGCTCGAAACTGACGATGAAGTACCCGTCGATCTACCTGCTCGGGCCCGGAGGCGCACGGCGAGATCCTCTCGATCGCCTTCGCCGGCGAGGGCCAGCACCAGGACGCCGGCGGCAAGATCATCCACGCCGCGCCGAGGACCTCGTCCTCGATCTTCTCCAAGTCGATCTCCAAGGACGGCGGCCGCTCGACCTACCGCGGCCTGCTCGAGGTCGCCGACGGGGCGAGCGAATCGCGCTCGAAGGTCGTCTGCGACGCGCTGCTGCTCGACGAGGACTCGCGCTCGGACACCTACCCGACGATCCGGATCGACGAGAACGACGCCGACATCGGCCACGAGGCGACCGTCTCGAAAATCGGCGACGAGCAGCTCTTCTACCTGCAGAGCCGCGGCCTCGACGAGGAGGAGGCCTCGAAGATGATCGTCAACGGGTTCATCGAGCCGGTGACCAAGGAGCTGCCGATGGAGTACGCGGTCGAGCTCAACCGGCTGATCGAGCTGCAGATGGAGGGCTCCATTGGCTGAGCTGGCGACGCAACCGAGCTGGCTCGAAGAGAGGCGCCGTCGCGGCGCCTCTCTGACGGAGAGCCTCCCCCTCCCCGACCAGAAGGCGAAGGGCTGGGAATTCACCGACCTGTCCGGGCTCGACATCGGCGCCTACGAGCCGGTCGCGCCTGCCGCTGAGATCGCCGGCGCCGAGGGCGCCACCGTGATCCCTCTGAGTGACGCGGTCTCCTCTCTCCCCCAGCTGCTCGAAGAGCAGCTGGGTTCGCTCGTGCCGATCGAGGACCCGTTCGTCGCCCGCAACGAGGCGACCTGGAGCGACGGCGTCCTCGTCCACGTCCCGCGCGGGGTGAAGCTGAGCGAGCCGGTGCGGGTGGTGGTCCCGGTCGACGCGGCCGGCGGCGCGGTCGCCTGGCGGACCCTGATCGTGCTCGAGGAGGGCGCCGAGGCGGAGGTCTGGGAGCACTGGTCCTCGCCCGACGACGAGGTCGACGCGCTGCTCAACTCGGTGGTCGAGCTGAGCGTCGGCCAGGCGGCGCCACCCTTCGCTACGTCAACACCCAGGACATCTCCGAGAACGCCTGGATCTTCGCCACCCAGCGGGCGCAGGTCGAGCGCGACGGTCGCCTCGACTGGTCGGCGCTCGGCTTCGGCTCGGGCCGCGGCAAGGTGCGGATGGAGACCAAGCTCGCCGGGCCGGGCTCGGAGGCGCGGGTCACCGGCGGCTACGCCGGCGGCGCCGGGCAGCACCTCGACTTCGACACGCTGCAGGAGCACGCGGCGCCCAACACCAACTCCGACCTCGCCTTCCGCGGCGTCCTCGCCGCCGGCGCGACCGCCGTCTGGCGGGGGATGATCAAGGTCGACCCCGGCGCCCAGCAGACCGACGCCTTCCAGGAGAGCCGCAACCTGCTGCTCTCCCCGGAAGCGCACGCCGACGCGATCCCCGGCCTCGAGATCCTTGCCGACGACGTCCGCTGCACGCACGCCGCGGCGATCGCCCAGATCGACAAGGAGCAGCTCTTCTACCTGACCTCGCGCGGCATCGACGCGGCGCTGGCGAAGTCGCTGATCATCGAAGGCTTCCTCGAGTCGCTGGTCGAGCGGCTGGCCGAGGGCCCGGTCCGCGACGAGATCTCCGCGGCGCTAGAGCGCCGCCTCGGCGAGATCCTCTAGGACGAGGCAATCCGGCCCGCGGGTCCTGTCACCGGGACGGATCCCTGCGGGCGGGGGCTTCGCCTCCGTTCTCGGGGTCCCTCCCGATGCCACCCGCGGGAGGATCGTCTCCGTTCCTTCGCTTCGCTTTGCGGCCGCTGACGAGGATGCCGGCGACGACGACCAGCACCGGGATCACGTAGAAGACCCAGAGCCAGTGGCCCAGGTGGGCCAGCGGGAGCATGAGTCCGAGGATAGGCACCCCCCTCCCCTCACCCGTTCCCGGCCGAGAGCAGGTAGAGGCCGAAGCAGGTGAAGGCGACCATCACCGCCAGCATCCAGTACTGCGAGCGGGAGGCGTCGCGGTAGTCGGGCCAGTAGGCGAGGGCGCGGTCGTGGGCGAGGGTGAGGCCGAGGACGTGGCCGGCGATGAGCGCGCCGACCTGGACGTACCAGATCGCGGTGGCGCTGACGACGGTGTAGTCGATGCCGGCGGAGGCGGTGCCGAAGAGGTCGGTGGTGCCGGTGCCGAGCGGGTCGGAGAGCAGGTAGGTGAACTGGGCCTGCTCCTGGAAGACGAAGAGGCTGAAGTAGTGGGCGACGAGGTAGGCGAGCGCGATCGGGATCAGCGTGTGGGCGAAGCCGGCGCGCAGCTTGGCGAAGGACGGCGAGCGGGGGACGCTGCGCATGCCGCGCACGCCGAGCAGGTAGACGATGCCGACGCCGGCGAAGCAGGCGGCCATGAAGACCGTGTCGGTGAGGCGCAGCGCCGTGGTCAGGTCCATGCCGGTGTCGGCGAGGCGCTCGAAGAGCCATTCGATCGCCGACCTGAAGGCGCCCTCCTGGGCGCCGTCGAAGCTGGTCGTCGCGATCGAGGCGATGACGACGGCGGCCGAGCCCGGCAGCGTCGCCCAGCGGGTCGCGGCGGCGAGCGGGCGGCGGCGGCCGAGCCGGCCGTCGCGCACGCCGAAGTAGCCGAGCTGGGAGAACATCCCGAAGTAGACGGAGAAGATCTCGCCGCGCTCGCACCACTTCTCGACCCCGAACAGGGCCATCATCGCCAGCGTGTAGGCGCTGTAGACGAGGGCGGCGACGCCGGCCGCGTGCGGCGAGAGGCCGACGGCGACGCCGCCGCTGGCGCCGTAGACGACCTCGAGCCAGACGACCGCGATCAGGCCGATCGCCGCCGGCCAGCGACCGATCGCCTCCGGGTAGGCGAGGTGCGCCGGGGCCCGGCCGGCGAGCCGGCCGAAGCCGGCGCCGGCGAGCCGGCCGACCGCGCGCCAGGGGTTGAACGGGCGGAAGACGTCGCCGAGGAGCGCGGAGAAGATCGGGAAGCCGAGCCAGCAGGTGACGTAGAGGAAGGTGAGGGCGAAGTTGCGGTCCGGCGCCTCGGTGCCGTGCAGGCCGGCGTAGATCGCGAAGCCGAGCAGGAGGACGCCGATCGCGCCGCAGGTGACCTGCGTCGGCAGCGAGACGACGGCGCGGGAGAGCCCCGCCCCGAACGGCCGCCAGTGCAGCCGCTCGAAGCGGGGCTTGCGCCAGGCTGCCGCCAGCGCCAGGAAGGAGACGATCAGGACGATCGACGCCCCCCACGCGAAGAGCCAGGCGGGGACCGGCAGGTCCTGCCTGGCGACCAGCGCGTGCGCGAACGGCAGCCAGCTCACGGGTTGACCTGCAGTTCGAGGATCTGCACGCCGACGCCCTCCATCTCGGCCTCGAAGATGCCTTCGATTTCGGCCGGGAAGTCGAATTCGACCGTGCCCCCGGCCGGCACGTCCTTCATCAGGTCGTAGCCGTGGACATGGACCTCTTCGGCGACGTCCGAGTGGACCAAGAAGCGGACCTCTTCGCCCGCGTTGACTTCGATCTTCTGCACGCCGCCGACCGCTTCCCCGTTTTCGAAGTCGATCGTCGGGATCGCGACGCCGGTTTCTTCGGCGCCGGAGCCGGCTTGTTCGGCTTCGGCGGAGGCGCCGGCCGCTTCGCCTTCGAGCGGCGCGCAGGCGAGCTTTTCGCCGTGTTCGTGGCCCATTTCGCCTCCTTCTTCGTGGGTGAAGCGGAGGGCGCTCATCTGCATCTGGCCGCCGTAGTGGACGACGACCGAGCCGGCTTCGCCCTGCGGCACTTCCCTGTCGCTCTTGGCGACGGCCTTGCCTTCGCCCGCGGCGTTGCTTTCGAACTGGAAGTGGATCTCGTTCGGCGGTTCTTCGGAGCCGCCCTTTTCGAACTGGAAGTGCGGGCCGCCCGGATCCGAGCCGCCGCACCCTTCGGTGTGCAGGTGGGCCATGTATTCGGTTTCCGGTTCGAGCCCGGTCAGCTCGATCGTGACTTCGGTGCCGCCGCCGGCGCGGGTCAGGACGGCTTCGCCGCCGACGTCCGCGAAGGCGGACGGGGCACCGGCAACCGCGGCGAAGGCTCCGGTGACGGTGTCGCCGCCGGTTTCGGTGGTGCTGCTCGCCTGGGTGGCGCCGCCGGTGTTGCCGCCACCGCCGCAGGCGGCGAGGGCCAGCGCGGCCGCCGCCACCGGCAGCAGCAGCAGGAGGAGCTTCTTTGCGTGTCTCATCAGGAGGTCTTCTCCTCTCGATCGGGCGCGCGAGAACCCGCGCGCCGTCGTTCGTCCCATCGCGCGGTTCGTTTCGGACGCGGGCCGTCCGCAAGGAACCACGGGATGCGGCTTTGCCTGCGACTACGCCGCCAGCGGCGGCGCGCGACCGGAGAGGCCGAGGGCGAGCAGCAGCCCGCCGGTGGGAGCGAAAGAGCGCGGTGGGCGCGGCGCCCGCGGGCGCCGGCCGGCGGCGCGGCGGGGACGCGAGCGGGCGGCGAGCCGCTCGGAGAGGCGGACGATCGCCTCGTGGCCGGGGTAGCGGCCGAGGAGCAGCGCCGCGAGCAGCGCCAGCAACGGCACTGCCGGCAGGAAGAAGGCGCCAAGCTGAAGCACGGGCGCCCAGGATAACGTCCCGGCCCGTGCGCCCCGGTCGCGACAACATCGCCGCCCCCGATCTGCCCGAGTCGCTGATCTGGCTCGGCGAGCCCCCCGACTCGATGCCGGCGCTGACCGCGGGTGGCCCGGCGATCGTCCACTTCATCGACTTCGCCCAGCTCAACAGCGTCCGCACGCTGCCCTACCTCGGCGAGTGGTGGCGGCGCTACCGCGAGATGGGGCTCAGCGTCGTCGGCGTGCAGGCGCCGCGCTTTCCCTTCGGCGCCGACCCCGAGGCGGTGCGCGCCGGCGTCGCGGCCCTGGGGATCGAGTTCCCGGTCGCGATCGACGCCGGGCGCGACCTCTGGCACCTCTACGGCTGCGAGGGATGGCCCAGCCTCTTCCTCTGGAGCCTGGGCGGCGCCCTCGCCTGGGCCCACTTCGGCGAGGGCGAGTACCGCGCGACCGAGGAGGCGATCCAGGACGAGCTGCGCGAGATCGACGCCCTGCGCGAGCTGCCGGCGCCGATGGCGCCGCTGCGCCCGACCGACGCGCCGGGGATCGAGGTGATCGCGCCGACGGCCGAGATCTTCCCCGGCGGCTCCTGGGAGCGGCCCTGGGTGGCGAGCGAGGAGGACCCGGCGCTGGCGCTCGACTACCAGGCGGGCGGCGTCTACGTCACCGTCGAGGGCGAGGGAACGGTCGAGGCCGAGCTCGACGGCACCTGGCTCGACCCGATCGCGGTCGGCCCCCACCCCGCCCTGCACCCGGTCGCCGAGCACCCGAGCCACGAGGCCCACAGCCTCGTCCTCCGCCCCTCCCCCGGCCTCCGGGTCTGGTCGGTCAGCTTCGCGCCGGGCGTGCCGTAGGCGCCGCTATGCGCCCGGCTGCTCGTCGAGCACGACCTCGAAGATCTCGACCGAGGTGCGGGCGCCGCGTCCCTCCTCCGGCGTCGCCGCGTTCAGCGCGGCATCCACCCGCCGCACATCGTCCTCGCTCTCGCAGATGACCAGGTTGGCGCCGCGGCCGCCCTCGCGGTCGGCCAGCAGCATCACCCGCTGAATCGCGTTATGGACATCCTCCAGCGGAGTGCCCACGCCGCCGCTGCGAATCGACTCGCGGATGCCCGCGGCGAAGTCCTCCCAGTTGCGCTCACCGCCCTCGAAGCGCGCGATCCTCACGTACATGCCACTGCCCCTTCCTCTCGATCGGCGGCCGAGCCGCTGCGAGTCTCCTCTACCGACGACCCGCCAGTCAACCCCGGGGCGCAGGCGCTCCGCTCAGGCGCGGGCGGCGAGCTGCCCGCGGATCTCCTTGGAGAGCATGAAGCGGACGCCCTCGCGAACAGGGCACAGCGCGGAGGCGTCCTCGGCGCCGCTCAGATGTCGCGGCTGCGCCTGGCGAGCACCAGCGAGGCCGCCAGCAGGGCGGCCGCGGTGAAGCCGACCAGCACCAGCGCGGACACCCCCGGCTGGATCGAGAAGAACTGGGTGCCGTAGCCGCTCAGGTTCGCGGCTTTCGGTTCTTCGGCCAGCCGCGAGTTCATCGCGACGGCGCTGCCGGCGCCGGCGAACGCCCAGCGACTCACGGTCAGGTCGGCGAGAATCTCGATCACCGTTCCCATACGCTCGAGGGCGACGAGCGCGCCGCCGAACAGGAGCTGGGGAATGAGCAGGAGCGGGATGACGCTCGTCGCCTGGTCGACGCTGCGCGCGAGCGTCGAGACGAGCAGGCCGAGCCCGACCATCGCCCAGCTGGTCAAGGTGAGGAGCGCGTAGACCTCCGCGTAGCTGTCGAACGAGGAGTGGAACGGCCTCAGTAGCGCCACCACGACGAGCAGCAGCAGGCACTGCGCGGCGGCGACCGCGAAGAGGATCGCCGACTTGGCGATGATCTGGGCGTCGAGCCGCACGCCCACCGCAAGCTCGCGCAGGATGATCGCCCGCTCCCTGACGATCTCCCGGCAGGAGTCGATCAGCCCCAGCCACAGCGCCGCGGTGACGAGGAGGAACATGAACTGCGCGCTGCGCGTCGGCGAGGCATCCGGCAGGGCGAGGACATCGCGCGGGTAGAGCATGGCGATCAGGAAGCCGATCAGCGGCGCCTGGCCCATCAGGGCGGCGACGGTGCGACGATCGCGCCCGAGCGTGTGGGCATAGCGCCCGACCAGGGTCGCGGTCTGGCGGACCAGCGAGCGCCCGGCCAGCAGCGGTCCCGAGGGACGGCGACCGGCGCGGCCGGCCGGCCCGGACGGAGGCGCCGGCGGCGGCTCGACCAGCTCCGCCGCGCCGTAGATTTCGTCGTAGCTGCCGACACCGAAGCGCTCGAGGCATTCCCGGGGGGAGCCGGTGAAGAGGAGGTGCCCTCCCTCGCCCATCACCGCGACCGTGTCGCAGAGCGCGAGGCTGCTGGTCGCGTGGGTGACGACGACGATGCCCCGGCCGCTGTCGGAGAGCTGGCGGAGCGTCGACATCAAGCGCCGCTCCAGCGGGGGGTCCAGGCCGCTGGTCGGCTCGTCGAGCAGCACCATCGACGGTTTCCCGATCAGCTCCACTCCGCAGCTGAGGCGCTTGCGCTGGCCCCCTGAGAGGCGGCCGACGAGGGTCCCGGCGTGCTCGCCGAGTCGCAGCTCGTCGAGGACCTCCTCGACCGCCACCGCGCACTCGGCGCGACTGGTGTCCGACGGCAGGCGCAGGCGCGCCGTGTACATCAGCGTCTCCCTGACCGTGAGCCGGTCGTGGAGGACGTCGGTCTGCGGGACGTAGCCGACTTCGGTGAGGCGCAGATCGACCGGGTCGGCGCCGACCAGCACCTGGCCCGAGCTCGGATCTTTGACACCGGTCATGCATTTGAGCAGGGTCGTCTTCCCCGAGCCGCTGGCGCCGATCAGGGCGATGAACTCCCCCGGGGCGACGGTCAGGTTGGTGGGCTGCAGGATCGTCCGGCGCCCGATCTTCACCGAGACGCCGGCGGCGGAGAGGCTGGCGCCGCGCTCGAGGCTGATGACCAGCTCGTCGTGCTCGACCCGCAGCCCGTAGGGGCCGATGCCGGCGACCGCGCCGGGCACCAGCGGCTGGGACCCTCTGACCAGCTCGTCGTCGAGGCGAACGCCGTTGCGCGAGCCCAGGTCGACGATCGTCACCGGGGTTCCGGACCGCAGCTCGGCGTGATGCCAGGAGACGTTGGGCTCCTCGAGGCAGACGTCGTTGTCCGGGGCGCGGCCGATTCGCAGGGTGCGACCGCGGATCGGCACGCGACGGAAGATCCCGCTCTCCTCGTTGCCGGTCGACACCACCCGGCGCAGCCTGACCCTCGTGCTGCCGACCTGGACCAGCGCGTCGGCGCTCACGTAGGCCGGGCCGGGATCCATCAGGCGGCCGTTGAGGAAGGTCCCGTTCTTCGAGTCCAGGTCGACCAGCTCGAGCTGACCGTCCTTCGGCTCGACCCGCAGGTGTCGCCACGACACTCGCTCGTCCTCGAGCGGGACGACGCAGGTGGGATCGCGCCCGATCTCGACCGTCGTCCCGAGCGGCAGACGCAGGCCGCCGACTTCCATCTCCCACTCTCCCGAAGCTGCCCGCCGCCTGTCCACGCGGGAATGCTCTCACGATAGGTCAATGTATGAACACTCGATCAATACTGGTCACTCGGTGAATATCTGGGTAGGCTGCCCCACACCAGTTCCCAAATAGAGCATCGAGAGTCCGCTCATGGCAGAGGAAATGAAGGTGGGAGACCGGCTCGGCGACTTCGAGATCGTCGGGATCGCAGGCGCCGGGGGCATGGGCGTCGTCTACAAGGCGCGCCAGCAATCGCTCGACCGCGACGTCGCGCTGAAGGTGATCCGGGAGGAGATCGCCAGCGAGCCCGAGTACCGAGAGCGCTTCCTGCGCGAGGCCAGGCTGGCCGCCTCGGTCGATCACCCGCACGTGGTCACGGTGTATGACGTGGGTGACGAGGACGGGCGCCTGTACCTGGTCATGCAGTGGATCGACGGTACGGACCTGCGCCAGCTGCTCGACTCCTCCGGCCGGCTGCCGCCAAAGCGGGCCGTCGCGCTCGGGACCCAGCTCGCCGGCGCCCTCGACGCCCTCCACGGCGTCTCCGGACTCGTCCACCGCGACGTCAAGCCGGCCAACGTCCTGCTGCGCGAGGTCGCTGGCAAGGACCACGCCTACCTGACCGACTTCGGCATCGCCAAGCCGCCGGAAGCCCTGGAGAACCTGACGAGGACGGGGTCGACGGTGGGGACCACCGGCTACCTCTCGCCCGAGCAGATTCAGGGCAGGGAGGCGGGGCCGCGCAGCGACCTCTACGCGCTCGGCTGCCTGACCTTCGAGATGCTGACCGGAAAGACCCCGTTCCGGGGCGACAACGAGCTTGCCGTGCGCTGGGCCCACGCGCAGGACCCGAGGCCCCTGGTGAGCCAGACCCTGCCCGACCTGGGGCACCGCTATGACGCCTTCTTCCAGACCGCTCTCGCGATCGAGCCCGAGCAGCGATTCGATTCGGGCCGAGACTTCGCCGAGGCCCTGGCGGCCGTGCAGGAGGCGGCCAGGGACACCGGGCCGACCGCGGTCCCGGGGCCGACGCACGAGCCGACCAAGATCGGGCCGGTCACCCCGGCGCCGGCGGCGGGCGCGGCGGCGCCGGCGCCGACCCCCGCGCCGTACGGCTACGTCACCCCGCCGCCGCCCCAGCACGACCGGTCGGGCAGCCCGCTGGCCCTGATCCTCCTGGCGGCGGTCGCGGTCGTCGGGATCGCCGCCGCGGTGCTCGCGGCTACCGGCGTGTTCAACGGCGCCGGGGATGCGACGACCGCGAAGACCGCCGCGCAGGCCAAGGCGTCCAAGAAGCAGAAGCGACCGGCGAGCCAGAAGAAAGTCAAGCCTCCGGCCGGGTCCTCCCCCTGTCCCGAAGCCAGCGGCCTCTGGGTCAACGGGGTGACCAGCTGCCCGTTCGCGATGAACACCCGCTCGGCCTACGCGGAAGCCGGGGGCGCCGACAGGATTCAGGTCTACAGTCCGGTTACCGGGGTGACCTACGACATGGCCTGCAAGGGCTCGAGCCTCGTCACCTGCACGGGCGGCAACAACGCCGCCGTCTACTTCAACTCGGCGAAGGCCACGGGGCAGGACACGAGCGCCCCGCCCGCGCCGCAACCGACTCCCACCCCCGAACCGAGCGGCTCCCCGGCGGCGACCAAGTCATGCGACCAGAACATCTCGGTCAACGAAGCCACCAGCTGCCCGTTCGCCGAGAACGTCTTCGTCGCCTACTGGGAAGAATACGAAGCGTACGGAGAAGAACCGTATACGTACGTTTCCGCCTACAGCCCGACGACCGACAAGAGCTACGGGATGGAATGCGCCCTCGCATCCGACTTCGTCACCTGCACCGGCGGCAACGGGGCGCTGGTGACCTTCCCGATGGAAGCCGTGCGCGTCTACTAGATGCGCGCGGCGACGCTCATCGTCGGCGCGATCGCCGCGTCCAGCGTCCTGATCGCTCTCGCCTTCATCCTCCCCGGGGGCGGCACGGAAGACGTGACTCGGACCAGGACCGTCACCGAACGGGTGGAAGCCGGCAAGTCGAAGGAACGGGAATCGCCCGGCCGCGAAGCGAGCGCCGCGCCGGCGGGCGGACCGACCGAGTGCGGCGGCGGCGAGCTCAGCGTCGAACACGTCTCCTGCGCGATCGGCGAAGAGATCCACGACCAGTACGAAGAAGGCGGCCGCGGCAAGTTCATCGCGATCGACGAGGAAGCCGGCGAAACGATCACCATGACCTGCGAAGTCTCGTCGCCGGTGATCTGCACCGGCCCGGGTGAAGCCAGGGTCTACTTCGCCCCGTGAGTCAGCTCGCGCAGCTGTGGAAGGTCGGGCCCAGCCCCTTCAGCTCCCCGGCCAGCCACTGAGCGATCCGCGTCAGGTCCGCGGCCCCGGCGGAGTAGCTGCCGGACGAGTCCATCGCGACCATCGCCACCGCCACCCCCCCGGTCGCGTCCTGAATCAGGCCCGACTGGCGGACGAGGTAGGCGCCGCCGGACGCCGCCTCCGGCCCCCAGCCGCCCTTCATCCCGACCCGCCAGCCGGACGGGAAGCCGCCTTCCCCGAGCCCCCACCGCTGTTCGGGGATCACTTCTTCCATCAGCGACTCGACGTACCGCGTCCCGCTCGGCCCGAGCACATCGCAACGGCCGAGGGAGGCGAAGAACCTGGCCGCTTCCCCGACCGGCCACTCGGTCTGGCCGTAGGTGGAGACGGCGCCGGGGGGTGGCGGCGCGGTCGCGACTTCGGTCGAAGTCGAGCCGCCCTCGTGCAGGGTTTCCCCGACCGCCGCGCTGGCGCCCTCGAGCCCTCCCTGCCGTTCCTCGATCTTGCCGAAGAGCGCCGCGGCCGCATCGTTGTCGGAGGCGGTGATCGCCCTCGTCGCCCACGATTCTTCTTCGGGTCCGAGCGATTCGCCCTGTTCGCGCAGCAAGGTCGCCAGGATCGGCACCTTGATCGTGCTCCAGGCGTGGCCGCCTTCCCGGAGGGTGCCGAATTCGCGCGCCTCGCCGCCCCCGAGCGGCTGGACGGCGAGCCCCACGGAGGCCGACAGGGAAGAGGAGAGGGATTCGAAGGAGGCGTCCGCTCCGGGACCGAGGAAGGCGCCGTGTGGCGAGGCTCCTCCGTGACCCGAGCCCCGCGTCGCTTCGGCCGGGGGTGCGTTCCGCTGCTGCGCTCCAGACTGCCCCGGCCCTGCTTCCGGCCGCTGCTTCGCCTTCCTGACCGTCACCACCTTGGCGACCGGTTCGGCGTCCTGGGACTGCCGGGACAGGAAGACCGCGACGGCGGTGCCGACGCCGACGGCGAGGATCAGGGCGGCCACCACCTTGGCCCAGGACGGGGTCGTCTGTCCCTCCTCCCAGAAGCTGTCGTGGCGGTCTCGGCTGTAGGGGTCCCGGTGGCTCATGGTGACCGAATGCCCGATCGAGCACTGACCATATAGATGAATCCGCTGAAACCGGGCTAACCGCGGCGGGTGAAGGCGACGGTGCCGGCGGCGAGCGCATCCGCCAGGCGGCGACGGTAGGCCGGGTCCTCGAGCCTCGATGCCTCTTCGGCGTCGCGCATGTTGCCCAGCTCCACCAGGACCGCGGGCACGCGCGCCAGGTTCAGCCCCGCCAGGTCGGAGCGGGCGTCGAGCCCATCGCTGCCGACGTAGTTGGCCGGGGGCACGCCGGCTTCGACGAGGGCGTCGCGGACGTCTTCGGCCAGCCTCCGCGAGGGCCCCGCCATCGACGGCGCGACCATTTCGGTCGTGGTCGCGTGGATCACGTCGAAGCCGTGCGCTCCCGCGGCTTCGTTGCCGTCGGCGTGGATCGACAGCGCCACCGCCGCGTGGGCGCGGTTGGCGATCGCCGCCCGTTCGTTCACGCAGGGCCCGACGCCGTCGTTCGAGCGCCGGGTGAGGACCACGGTGGCGCCGAGTCGTTCGAGTCGCCGGACGAGGTCCTGCGCGACCTCCCAGTTGAACCGCGCCTCGGTTAGCGTGCCGTCATCGGTCTCGGTCCCGGTCGTGTTGCAGGCCTTGGTCGCGCCGCTCGCGCCCTGCAGCACGGGTCGCGCGATCTCTTCCGGGTGAGTGAAGTTGCCGCCGTTGTGGCCGGGGTCGACGCTGATCGTCATGCCGGCGAGGGGCGTGGCGCCGGCGGAAGCCGCGGGAGGCGCCTGGGCGGCGGTCGCGGCAGGGCGATGGCCGGTCGGGGGGCGCTGCCGAGACGGCGTTCCCGCTGCCGGGGGCTTCGCGACTTCGCCCTGCTCCCTCGCGCCTCGCCCCGCGGGGGCCTTCTCCGGCGCGGCCGGCGCGGCGGCGGGGGGCGCCGTCGACGCCCCTCCCCCGCACCCAGCCAGCGCGAGGATCCCGAGCAGCACCGTCAGCAGGGCGGCCGGTCGCGCTCCCTGGGCCCACCCGTGCATCGTCGTTCCTCCCGCCGGAGCCCGCCCGCCGGACCCAGCCGCCGACCCGCTAGGCGCGGGCGGCGAGCTGCTCGCGGATCTCCTTGGGGAGCATGAAGCGGACGTCCTCGTGGACGGTGCGCAGCTCGGAGACGTCGTCGGCCCCGCGCTCGCGGAAGAAGGAGACGAGGCGCTCGACCAGCTCCTCCGGGGCGCTGGCGCCGGAGGTGATGCCGACCGTCTCGACGCCCGTCAGCCAGGCCTCGTCGACCTGGGCGTGGTTGTCGATCAGGTGCGAGTCGGCACCGTGTTCGCGGGCGACCTCGACCAGGCGGTTGGAGTTGGAGGAGTTGGTCGAGCCGATCACCAGGACCAGCTCGCACTCGCGGGCCAGCTGCTTGACCGCGATCTGGCGGTTGGTCGTCGCGTAGCAGATGTCGTCGGACTTGGAGCTGACGATCGCCGGGAACTTGGCGCGCAGGGCGGCGATCACCTCGGCCGTCTCGTCGACCGAGAGCGTCGTCTGGGTGATGAAGGCGACCTTGTTCGGGTCGGGCACCTCGAGCGCCTCGACCTCGTCGGCGGTTTCGATCAGGATGATGCTGTCGGGGGCCTCGCCGGTCGTCCCTTCGACCTCCTCGTGGCCCTCGTGGCCGATCATCACGATCGTGTAGCCGTCGGCGGCGAAGCGGCGGGCGGAGACGTGGACCTTGGTCACCAGCGGGCAGGTGGCGTCGATCGTGCGCAGGCCGCGGGCGGCGGCGTTCTCGTGCACCGCCGGGGCAACGCCGTGGGCGGAGAAGACGACGATCGCACCCTCGGGCACCTCGGTCTCCTGCTCGACGAAGATCGCGCCGCGCTTGGCCAGTTCCTCGACCACGTGCTTGTTGTGGACGATCTCCTTGCGCACGTAGACGGGGGCGCCGTGCAGCTCGAGCGCGCGCTCGACCGTCTGCACGGCGCGGTCGACGCCGGCGCAGTAGCCGCGCGGAGCGGCCAGCAGGACGCGCTTCGGCGCGGCGGTGGCGGTACCGGGCATGCCCCCAGGGTAGCGGTGGCCCGGCGGCGGCCGCGTGCGGTGCGCCACTTGCGGCGCCGGCCCGGGACTGGCCCCGAGCGCCCGCCGAGGCTAGCCTTGTGTGAGTGAGCACGGAGGGAAACCATCTCGACCGCCTGACGGCGGTGGACGCCTCGTTCCTGACCAACGAGAGCTCGTCCAGCCACATGCACGTCGGCGCGATCCTGATCTTCGAGGGGCCGCCGCCGAAATACGTCGACCTGGTCGAGCACGTGCGCGGCCGCCTCGGCCAGGTGCCGCGCTTCCGCCAGAAGCTCGTCGTCCCGCCGCTGGAGGCGGGCCGGCCGCTCTGGGCCGACGACGTCAACTTCAACCTGACCTACCACATCCGCCATTCGGCGCTGCCGGAGCCGGGCGGCGAGGCGCAGCTGAAACGGCTCACCGGGCGCGTCTTCTCGCAGCAGCTGGACCGCTCGAAGCCGCTCTGGGAGCTGTGGCTGGTGCAGGGGCTCGAACGCGACCGCTTCGCGATCCTGACCAAGACCCATCACGCGATGGTCGACGGGATCTCCGGCGTCGACATCGGCACCGTCCTCTTCGACCTCGAGCCGGTGCCGGAGCCGGCCCGGGTCAGCGACGACTGGGTGCCGGCGCCCGAACCCAACACGACGCAGCTGGTCGCGCGCGGGGTCGCCGACGTGGTCGCCGCGCCGGTGGCGCTGGCCGAGCGCGCGCTCGGCGCGGTGCGCCATCCCGAGCACACGGCGAAGCGGGCGGTCGAGGCGCTCGAGGGGCTGAGCGAGATCGTCAGCGCCTTCGCCGACCCCGCCCCCGACGTGCCGCTCAACCAGCCGATCGGGCCCCACCGGCGCTACGTCTGGGCGCGCTCGGAGCTGGAGACCTTCAAACAGATCAAGAACACCTTCGGCGGCACCGTCAACGACGTCGTCCTCGCCGTCGTCACCGGCAGCCTGCGCAACTGGCTGCACAGCCGCAGCATCCGCACCGAGGGGCTGGAGATGCGGGCGCTGGTCCCGGTCTCGATCCGGGCCGAGGACGAGCGCGGCAACCTCGGCAACCGGCTGGCGCTGATGCGGGGGCCGCTGCCCGTCTACATCGAGGACCCGGTGCGGCGGCTGCGGGTGATCAGCGAAGCGATGGAGGGGCTGAAGCGCTCCAAGCAGGCGCTCGGCGCCGAGATGATCTCGCGCTTCAACGACTTCGCGCCGCCGACGCTGCTGGCGCAGGCCGCGCGGATCAACTTCTCGACCCGGCTCTTCAACCTGATCGTCACCAACGTGCCCGGGCCGCAGCTGCCGCTGTACGTGCTCGGGCGCGAAATGGAGGAGGTCTTCCCGGTCGCCTTCCTGCCCGAGAACCACGCGCTGGCGGTGGCGATCATGAGCTACAACGGCAAGGTCGGCTTCGGCCTGCTCGCCGACTACGACTCGATGGAGGACATCGAACTGCTGGGCGCCGGGCTGAACGAGGCGCTGGCCGAGCTCGAGGCCGCGGCGACCGAAGCCGCGACCGCCGCGTGACGCCGGAGCCGCAGCCGTGAACACGGTCGTGCTGGCGCTGATCGCGTCGGTGATCTACGCGCTGGCGACGGTGCTGCAGCAGCGGGTGGCGATGACCGCCTCCAACCGCCAGGCGCGCAGCCCCTGGTTCATGCTGCGGCTGGCGCGCAGCCCCGTCTGGGTCGCCGGGATCCTCCTCGTCTGGGTCGGCTACGGGTTCCACGTCGCCGCCCTCTCCGGCGGCGAGATCGTGATCGTGCAGCCGATCCTGGCGATGACGATGGTCTTCGCGCTGCCGATCGGGGCGCGGCTCTCGGCGCAGCGGATCTCGGCGCGCGACCTGCTGGCGGCGCTGGTCGCCGCCGGCGGGCTCGCCGCCTTCCTGCTGCTCGCCGAACCGGCCGAAGGGGTCTCCGAACCGAGCGCCGGCGCCTGGCTCGCCTGGGGCGGGGGCACCTCGCTCGTCGCCGGGGCGCTGGTCTGGCTGGCCCTGGGCGGGCCGGGGCGGCGGCCCAACCTGAAGGCGGCGCTCGCCGGGACCTCCGCCGGGATCCTCTTCGGTCTCCACGGGGTGCTGACCAAGGGGCTCGCCGAACGGCTGAACGAAGGCGTCGGCGCGCTGCTCGCCAGCTGGGTGCTGTGGGTGGCGCTGGCGGTCGCGCTGGTCAGCATGGCGGCGAGCGAGATCGCGCTGCAGGCGGGAGACCTGCCGCCGGCGATCTCGACCGAGTCCGTCGTCAACCCGATCGTCTCGGTCGTGCTCGGCGTCGGCCTCTTCGCCGAGCAGGTCCACAGCAGCTCCTCGGGCACCGCCGCCTCGCTGCTGGCGCTGGCGGCGATGCTGGCCGGCGTCGGCGTCCTCTCGCTGCGGACCGGGGAGCGCTGGCGGCGGCGCCCACTCCCTACCCTTGAAGAGTGGCAATCCTCGTAGTCCTCTTCATCGTCGTCCCGATCGCCGAGTTGTTCGTGATCGTCAAGGTCGGCGGGGCGATCGGCGTCCTGCCGACTCTGCTCCTGCTCCTGCTCAGCGCGGTCGCCGGCTCGCTGATGCTGCGCCACCAGGGCCGCGGCGCCTGGCGGCGCTTCAACGAAGCCCTCGCCCAGCGGCGCTTCCCCGGCAAGGAGGTCGCCGACGGCGCCCTGATCGTGGTCGGCGGCACCCTGCTGCTGACGCCCGGCTTCATCACCGACGCCGCCGGCCTGCTGCTCCTCTTCCCGCCGACCCGGGCGCTGGTGCGGACCGGGCTGCGGCGCTACATGGTCGGCCGCTTCGCCGTGGTCGGGGTCTCGGGTGCGGGCGGCGCCTTCGGGCGCGGCCCGTTCGGCGGGCCGGGCGGCGGCGGAGAGCCGGGCGCGGGCGACGGCGCCAACCGGCCCTACGACTACGACGTGCCCGCCGAAGAGATGCCGAGCAACGGCAACGGGAACGGCAACGGGCGCGAGCTGCCGCGGGTCGACGAGGACTGACGGCGCACCGCTTACGGCTTTGTGGCCCCTCCAGGGGCCACAACCGCGCAAACGCCTACGCAGACGCTCCCTCGGCCTCGTCGCGGGCGGCCTCGAGCAGGCCGCGGACCAGGACGTGGGCACCGGAGCCGACCCCGAGCGTCCAGTAGCGGTCGAACTTGCGCCGGGCGGCGTCGTCGGTGCCCAGCGTCCGCATCGTCCCGCTGAGCAGGACGGCGCCGTCCCCCAGCGGCCGGACGGCGAGCGCGTAGACGGTCTTCGCCCAGTCGGGCTCAGCGAAGGCGCGGAAGGCGCCGGCCTCGACCTCGGCGTACTCGATCACCGGCTTCCAGAAGCGCCCGACCAGCCCCAGGGCGATTTCGTCCTCCGGCCGCTCGCCGAGCGCCAGCCAGCCGCCGCTCTCCATCGGCAGCTCCGGCAGGTCGCGCAGCCGCATCCGCTCGGGTGCTCCCGGCAGCCGTTCCCCGTGCAGCAGCCGGACCGCGAGCTCCGGCAGCGCCCGGGCGCCCCCGAGCACCCCGATCAGCGGCTTGCGGCGGCCGAGCTCGATCAGGTCGGTCTCGAGCAGCGCCGCCCAGACCGCTCCCGCCTCGGCGCGCACCCGCACCGCGACCGTGTCCGAGACGTCGAACTCGGGGAGGAACTCGTCGAGCAGGGACTGTGCGGGCGAAGCCTCGATCGCCGCATGCTCCCCGCGACCCACCGTCACCGCATCGGGATAACACCGCAGCGTCGTCCCGGCGGCACCGCGTTTGCGTCCTTGCGGGGCCGGTGGACCCCACAAGGCAGAAAACGCGCCTGAAGCCGTGGGGACGGGATGGGGACAGGACTGACTCCCATTGACCCCCTATGACCCGCAATCCCTGCCTAGAAGCCGAGCGCGAACTTGGCGTCCTCGGTCATCATTTCCGGGGACCAGGCGGGGTCGAAGACCATCTTCGGGTGGACGGCGGAGACACCGGGGAGGTCGCCGACGAACTCCTTCATCTGTTCGGAGACCTGGGGGCCGATCGGGCAGGCCGGGGTCGTCAGGGTGAAGGTGACGTAGACGTCCTCGGCCTCGATGTTGACGTCGTAGACGAGGCCGAGGGAGACGAAGTCGAGCCCGAGCTCGGGGTCGATGACCTCCTCCAGCGCCTCGTAGACGTCCTCCTCGGTGAGGGTTTCCGGGTGCTCGTCGGATGCGATCTGGTTCTCGTCAGGCATAACCCAATGCTAGCCGCCGAGCCACCTGGGCCTCGCACGGCCCCGCGAATCGAGACGCACCTTCACCCGCAATACGGGGGGTCAAGGTGCGTCTCGATTCGGCGGCAGCGGGTCGGGCGGCGCGCCGGCCGGGGCCGGCGCCAGCTCCAGCTGGTAGTAGCCGACGTCGCGCCAGGCGCCGAGCTTCCAGCCCACGGCCCGGCCGACGCCGCTCTGGACGAAGCCGAGGCGCTCGTGCAGGGCGACGCTGGCGGGGTTGGGCAGGGTGATGCCGGCGCAGGCCATGCGGAAGCCGCGGGCGCGCAGGCGGGCGAACAGCTCCTCGTAGAGCGCGCGGCCGACGCCGCGACTGCCCTGCCCGGCGGCGACGTAGACGGAGACGCTGGCGGTCCAGCGGTAGGCCGAGCGCTCTTCGTAGGGGCGGGCGTAGGCGTAGCCGACCACCTCTCCCCCCTCCTCGGCGACCAGCCAGGCGTGCGTCGCCGCGGCGGCGGCGATCCGGCGCGCCATCTCGGCGGCGTCCGGCGGCGCCTCCTCGAACGAGGTCGGGGCGGCCTCGACGCTCGGCGCGTAGATCGCCGCGCAGGCGGCGGCGTCGCGGTCGGGGTCGGCGTCGCGGATCTGGAGGGTGGCCATGGCCGGCGAAGGATAGGGTGCTGCGCGTGAGCGGACGCGGGCAGATAGTGCGGCGGTCGATCGGGATCGTCTTCTCCGACGGCGGTCTGCTGGCGCTCAGCTCGGCGCTGCCGGCCGGCGGCGGCGACCACGGCGACGAGGACATCGCGGCGGTCCTCTGCGACCCCGACGCGGCTCCGGTCGAGTACGGCGAGGCGCTGCTCTCGACCGAGTACGGCGAGGACGGGGTCCAGCGGCGGGCGACGCTCGAGCTCTGGGCCGACGCCGAGGACGCGCAACCGGTGCGCGGCGCGGGGACGCTGATCAGCTCGGTGGCCGTGCGGCGAGCAGGGCTCGACTCGCGGATCGCCTTCTTCCGCTGGTCGGTCGAGGGCCGCGAGGGCCTCGGCCACTACGAGGTCGCCCGCACCGATGCCTGACGCGAGCGCCGGGAACGAGATCGCCGCGGTCGTCTCCGACTTCGGCGGCGTCCTCACCACGCCGCTGGTGTCCTCGTTCATGGCGCTGCAGGACGAGGTCGGCGTCTCCCCCGAGCACTTCGCCGGAGCGCTGCGGACGGTCACCGAGGAGGACGGGGCCAACCCGCTGTTCGCGATGGAGCGCGGCGAGATGAGCGAGGCCGACTTCCTGCGACGGCTCGGCGACGGGCTCGAGCCCCTGCTCGGCCACCGGCCGCACCTGCACCGCTTCCGCGAGGTCTTCCTCGGCACCCTGCACCCGAACGCGGAGATGATCGGGCTGATGCGGGAGCTCCGCGAGGGCGGCCTGCGGATGGCGATGCTGACCAACAACGTGCGCGAGTGGGAGCCGGTGTGGCGGGCGAAGCTGCCGGTCGACGAGATCTTCGAGACCGTCGTCGACTCGGCCTTCGTCGGCTGCCGCAAGCCGGAAGCGCGGATCTACGAGATCACGGTCGAGCGGCTAGGGCTGGCGCCCGGGGCCTGCCTCTTCGTCGACGACATCGAGGCGAACTGCGAGGCCGCCCGCGAGCTCGGCCTGCGCGCGGTCCACTTCCGCGAGACCGAGCAGGCGATCGCCGAGATCCGCGCGGCGCTCGGCTGAGAGCGCACTTCTCCCCGCATAGCGGGAAGAACCGCGCTCTCACCGGTCAGTGCGGGCGCATCGCCGAGGTCTCGCGCCAGCGCCTGGCGAAGGGCAGGCGCCAGCTGTTGGGCGCGATCAGGCCGCCGATCTCGGCCGGGCCCCACGACCCCGGCGGGTACGGTTTCACCGCCGGCGGATCCGCCAGCAGCGGCTCGGAGATCTCCCACAGCCGCTCGATGTCCCGCGCCGTCGTGAACAGCGTGCGGTCGCCGGCCATCGCGTCGCGGATCAGCCGCTCGTAGGCCTCGAGCGTGTCCTGGCGGTAGGCGGTTTCGTCGAGCGAGAACTGCATGCTCGCCTTGTCGAGCACCATCCCCATCCCCGGTTTCTTGCCGTAGAAGGAGAGCGAGACGCGCGAGGACTCGTCGAGGTCGAAGGTGAGGTGGTCGGGGCCGTAGCGGCCGACCCGCGAGTGGGCCGGGAACATGCTCTGCGGCGGCTCGCGGAAGGCGATCGAGATGATCCGCGCCCCTTCCCCCATCCGCTTGCCGGTGCGCAGGTAGAACTTGACGCCGCTCCAGCGCCAGTTGTCGATCTCGTTGCGCAGGGCGATGAAGGTCTCGGTGCTCGACTCGGGGTGGACGCCGGGCTCGTCGGCGTAGCCGTCGTACTGGCCGCGCACGACCCAGTCCGGGTCGAGCGGGCGCAGGCTGCGGAAGACCTTGTTCTTCTCCTCGGTGATCGGCTCCGGCAGCAGGTGCGTCGGCGGCTCCATCGCGACGAAGGCGAGGATCTGCATCAGGTGGGTGACGACCATGTCGCGGTAGGCGCCGGTGCGCTCATAGAAGGCCGAGCGCGAGCCGACGCCGAGCGTCTCCGGCACGTCGATCTGGATGTGGTCGATGTGGTCGCGGTTCCAGATCGGCTCGAAGAGGCCGTTGGCGAAGCGGAAGGCGAGGATGTTGAGTGCCGCCTCCTTGCCGAGGAAGTGGTCGATGCGGTAGATCTGCTCCTCGCGCAGGACCTCGTGGATCGTGTCGTTGAGGCGACGGGCGCTGGCCAGGTCGGTGCCGAACGGCTTCTCCATGATCACCCGCGCCCGCTCGACCAGGTCGCAGGTGTCGAGCATCTCGATCACGTCGGAGGCGGCGCCGGGCGGGACGCTGAGGTAGTGGAGGAGGCGGGTTTCGGGGCCGAGTTCGCCGATCGCGGCGCCGACCACCTCGGCGAGCCGGTCCTCGGCCTCGGCGTGGGAGACGTAGGTGAGGCGGCTGGCGAAGTCGTCCCAGTCCTCCTCGCCGAACTCGTGGCGGGCGAACTCGCGGCAGGCGCCGGCGGCGAACTCGCGGAACTCGCGCTCGCTCATCTCCTCCATCGAGACGCCGACGATGCGGAATTCCGGCATCAGCCCGGCGTGGAAGAGGCGCAGCATGCCGGGCAGCAGCTTGCGTCGGGCGAGGTCGCCGGCGGCGCCGAAGATGAGGATGACGTGCGGCGGTAGCGCCGGAACCGCTCCCAGGTCCTCATGGTGCACGTCAGCCAAGGCCGGCAGCTTAGCCCGCCGGTAAATCGAGAGGCACCTTTTCCTCGAATATGACCGGAAAGGTGCGCCTCGATCCGGCGGCGCTCAGTTGTCGCTGCCGGCGCGGTCCCAGACGTAGAGCTCAACGGCCTCTACGGCCAGCTGCATCAGGCGCGGAGGGGCGAGCAGGCCCAGGACCAGCTCGAGGGCGTCCTCTTCGGTGACGCCGGCGTCGACGGCCTCCTCGCCGCGGAAGCCGGCGGCGAGCTTGAGCGCCTCGCGGCGGTTCTCGCCGAGCGAGCTGAAGGCGCCCATGAGGAAGTCGCGGTTGGGGACCGGCTGGCCGATCTCCAGGGAGCCGTGCCAGGCGGCGAGCATCGAGAGGTCGTGCTCGTCGAGCTCGGCGATCGCCTTGGCGTAGTGGAGCTCGAGCTCGGACTCGGGTATCTCGTCGACCCAGGCGCGCACCGCCTCGCCGAGGAGCTGGCGACGGGCCTCGCGGCCGATCGAGTCGGCGATGGCGCGGATCGCGTCGGCTGGGTCTACGAAGCAGAGGGACATTTGATGGGGATGAATCTAGAGGGGGCTGTAGACGGCAAAAGGGAGCGCGATCGGCCGCAGTTTGCGGAAGCCGGCGAACGGGTTCGGGGGCGGCAGGGGCGAGGTGCGCGCCGCGGCCGTGCATAGGGTGGGTCGGTGCCGCTGAACCTGATCCAGGGACCGCCCAACTCGGGCAAGCGGGGGCTGGTCCGCGCCCGCCTGCTCGCCGCGCTCGGCAGCGAGCCGGTGCTGGTCGTCCCCACCCTCGACGACGTCTTCTCCTTCGAGCGCGAGCTCTGCGGCGCCGGCGCCGCGCTGGGGGCCGACGCGATGACCTTCGGCGCCCTGTTCGGCGCGATCGCGACCGACGCCGGAGCGCCGCCGGCGGCGCTCCTGACCCCGGCCCAGCGGCTGCGCACGGTGGCCGCGGTCGCGGCGCGGGCCGAGCGGCTGGGACCGCTGCGGCGCTCGGCGCGCCGGCCGGGCTTCGCACCCGCGCTGGAGCGACTGCTCGACGAGCTGCAGGGCGCCGGGGTCGAGCCGCGGGCGGTCGAGGCGAGCGCCGCGACGCTCGAGGGCTCCGCCTACCTGAGCGACATCGCCGCCCTGTTCGCCGCCTACGCCGCCGCCCGCGACCGGCTCGGCCGCCTCGACAGCCACGGCGTCGCCCGCCGGGCGATCGCCGCGCTGCGCGAGGACGCCGGGCTCTGGCGCGAGCGCCCGGTCCTCCTCTACGGCTTCGACGACCTCACCCCGAACCAGTTCGAGCTGCTCGCCGAGCTCGCCGGCCGGGCCGAGGTCACCGTCGCCCTCACCTACGAGCCGGGCAACGCCGCGCTGGCGGCCCGCGGCCGCCTGCTGGAGGCGCTGCGCGAGCGGATCGGCGTCGCCGCCGAGGAGACGACGGCGGCCGACCCGGCCAACACCGAGAGCCCGACCCTGTTCGCGCTCGCCTCGCGCTTCGGCACGCCCGGCGCCGAGCCGGTGGCCGCCGGCGAAGGCCTGGTGCTGCTGCGCTCGGCCGGGACGCGGGGCGAGGCGGAGGCGGTCGCGCTGCAGGTCTCGCGCCTGATCCACGACGGCGCCGACCCGGCCGAGATCGCGATCGCCCTGCGCGACCCCGGCCGCCGCGGCCCCGAGATCGCCGCCGCGCTGGAGCGCAACCACGTCGCCACCGCGCTCGAGGCCGAGCTGCCGGTCGCCGCGACCGCGGTCGGCGGCGCCCTCCTCGCCCTGCTCGAAGCGGAGTTCGGCGCCGCCCGGGCCGCCGACCTGCTGCGCTACCTGCGCGGGCCCTCGGGCGCCCCGGCGCGGCGCGTCGACTGGTTCGAGCGGGCGCTGCGCCGCAACCGGGTCGAGGACGCGGCGAGCGCGCTGCTGCTCTGGCAGGGCGAGGAGGGCGAGCCGCCGCGCGACCTCAGCCGCCTGCGCGAGGCTGCCTCCTCCCCCGCCGCGCTCTGCGCCGAGGTCGGGGCGCTGGCGGCGACGATGGCCTCGCGGCCGCTGCGCGGCGGCGAGGACGGGCCGGCGCTCGGCCCCGGCGACGGGCTCGAGCTGCGCGCGGCGGGGGCGATCGCCGCGGCCCTCGCCGAGCTGGCCGAGCTCGGCGACCTCTGCCCCGGCTCGGAGGAGCTGGCGTCGACGCTGCGGACGCTCTCCTTCCGCGTCTGGTCGGGGCCGGTCGAGGGCCGGGTGCGGATCGCCAGCCCCTACCGCCTGCGCGCCGGGCGCTTCGACCACGTCTTCCTCGCCTCCCTGCAGGACGGCGAGTTCCCGCGCCGCGACCGCGGCGCCGACCCGTTCCTCTCCGAGACGCAGCGGCTGCAGCTCGGCCTCGACCCTCGCCGCGAGAGCGAGGCCGAGGAGCGCTACCTGTTCGGCGCCTGCCTGGCCCTGCCCCGCCGCACCCTCTTCCTCAGCTACCGCGACAGCGACGAGAACGGCGCCGCCGAGGCGCGCTCGCCGCTGCTCGACGAGCTGCAGCGCCTGCTCGATCCCGGGGCCGAGGTCCCGACCCGCAGCCGCGACCTGGCCCGCGTCGTCGAGCCGCTCGCCGAGGCGCCCTCGGAGGACGAGCTGGCGCGGGCGCTCGCCGCCCACGGGGCGGGCGCCGACGCCGAGGCGCTGATGGCCGGCGCCGCGGTCGAGGGCGAGCTGGCGGGCCGCCTGCGCGCGCGGCTGGCGGCGGCGCGCCGGGCCGAGGCGGCCTCGCGGGCGCCGGGCCCGCTGACCGACCCGGCGGTGCTCGAGGCGCTGGCCGCCGTGCCCGCCTACGGCGGCACGACCCTGGAGCTGTTCGACGCCTGCTCCTACCGCTGGTTCGCCGACCACGAGCTCGACCCGCAGCCGCTCGAGCCGACCCCCGACCCGCTGGTCCAGGGCGGCCTCATGCACGGCGTCCTCGAGCGCCTCTACAGCGACCCCCCGAGCGAGGAGCCGCTGCCGCGGCCGGCCTCGCTCGCCGCCTGGACCGCGCGCGGGCGCGAGCTGCTGGCCGAGCTGGTCGGCGAGCGCGAGGTCGGCGAGCACCCGGCCGAGCGGGCGATGGTGCGCCGCGTCGGGCGGCTGCTCGAGCGCTTCCTCGCCGAAGAGGCCGAGCGCGAGACCGGCGGCTTCGCGCCCTGGCTGCTGGAGGCGCGGTTCGGCGCCGAGCCCGACTCCGAGCGGCCGGCGCTCGACCTCGGCGGCTGGGGCCTGCACGGGGCGATCGACCGCGTCGACCGCGCCGCCGACGGGCGCGCCGTCGTCATCGACTACAAGCTCTCCAGCTCGGTCACCGCGCGGCAGAAGTTCGAGGAGGAGGCGAAGCTGCAGCTGCCGCTCTACCTGCTGGCGGTCGCCGAGCACTGGGGCGCGGCGCCGGTCGGCGGTCTCTACCACCCGCTGCGCGGCAGCTCCTCGCGGCGCCCGCGCGGCGTCGTCGCCGCGGGTGCGGCCGAGGAGCTCGCCGGCTACCGCCTGTACGACCGCGACGTGGTCGAGGAGGACGAGTTCGAGGAGCTGCTGCAGGACTCGCGGCGGCGCGGCGGCGAGATCGTCGCCCGCATGCGCGCCGGCGAGATCCGCCGCGACCCCGGCCCGCGGCCCGGCCTGCGCGGCCACGACGTCTGCCCCCAGTTCTGCACCTTCGCCCCGATCTGCCGCCGCGACCGCGCCCCGCGCTACGTCGAGGCCGAAGAGGACGAGGAACGATGAGCGGCCGCACCCCGACGCCCGAGCAGGCGGCGGCGATCGGCAGCGGCGGCGACGTGCTGCTCGAAGCCGGGGCCGGCACCGGCAAGACCGGCGTGATGGTCGACCGCTACTGCCGGCTCGTCGTCGACGAGGCCCTCTCCCCCGACTCCGTCCTCGCCTTCACCTTCACCGACAGGGCGGCGGCCGAGCTGCGCCAGCGGATCGCCGCCGAGCTGGCGCGTCGGGCCGGCGATGGCTCGGAGCGGGCGGCGGCGCTGCTGAGCGCGATCGGCGGCGCCTGGGTGACGACGATCCACGGCTTCTGCAGCCGGGTGCTCTCGGCGCACCCGGTCGCCGCCGGGATCGATCCCGGCTTCCGCGTCCTCGACGCGCCCGAGGCCGACCGCGCCGCCCGCGAGGCCTTCGACCGGGCGCTGTCGGAGTTCCTCGCCGGGGGGAGGGGGAGCGGGGCGAGCGCGAGGAGACCGTGGCGGCCTACGGGATCGAGGAGCTGCGGGCGCTCGTCACCGGCGTCCACGCCGAGCTGCGCAGCCGCGGCGAGGCCGAGCCGCGGCTGCCGGCACCGCCGGCCCCGGACCCCGAGGCGGCGCTGCGACGGGCGGCCGCGGCTGCGGCCGAGTGCCTGGCCGAGCTGAAGGCCGGCGACGGCCGGCGCGAGGCGCTCGAGCGCGCGCAGGCGACGCTGGGGGCCCCCGGTGCCGCCCCGGGCATCGACGAGCTGCGGGCGCTGGCGACCGACAGCCGGGCGAAGGCGGTCGCCCCCTACCGCGAGGCGATCGAGGCAGCGATCGCCCGCTGCGCCGAGGCCGGCGGGGGCGGCGCCGCCTACCGCCACGTCGGCGAGCTGCTGGCCCTGTTCGGCGCCGCCTTCGAGGCGGCCAAGGAGCGCCGCCGCGGGATCGACTTCGAGGACCTGCAGATCCTCGCCGCGCGGCTGCTCGAGCGGGCCGAGGTCGGCGAGGCCTACCGGGCGCGCTTCGGCCACCTGCTGGTCGACGAGTTCCAGGACACCAACCGGCTGCAGCTGCGGCTGATCGAGGCGCTGCGCGGACCGGGCAGCGAGCTGGTCGTGGTCGGCGACGAGCTGCAGTCGATCTACGGCTTCCGCCACGCCGACCTCGAAGTCTTCCGCGCCCAGCGCGAGGCGATCGAGCGCCGCGCCGACGCCGAGCTGCTCGCGCTGAGCGGCAACTTCCGCTCGCGGCCGCAGGTGATCGCCGCCGTCAACCACCTCGGCGCGGCGCTGCTCGGCGAGGCGTACCGGCCGCTGCGGGTCGGGGCTGAGCCGCAGGCCGAGGACCCGGCGCCGGCGGGCGAGCCGGCGGTCGAGCTGCTGTTGACCGCGCGCGACGGCTGGGACGAGGAGGGCGTCGATCTCGAGCCGGCGATCGACGGCCGCACTCCCCTCAACTGCCTGGCCGAGGCACGCTTCCTCGCCGCCCGCCTGCGCGAGCTTGCCGACGGGGGCGTGCCGCGCGGCGAGATGGTCGTCCTGCTGCGCGCCTTCACCCACCTCGACGCCTACGAGGACTCGCTGCAGCGCGCCGGGCTCGCCCCCTACGTGGTCGGCGGCCGCGGCTACTGGTCCCAGCAGCAGGTCGCCGACGTCTGCGCGCTGCTGGCGACGATCGCCAACCCGCTCGACGACCAGGCGCTGTTCGGCGCCCTCGCCTCCCCCGCCTGCGGCGTCGCCCCGGACACGCTCTGGCTGCTGCGCGCCGCCGCCGGGCCGCGCCGCCACGTCTGGCCGGCGCTCGAGCGCGCCGCCGGCGCCGGCGAGCTGGAGCTAGCCGAGCCCGAGCGCCTCGAGCAGATCCCGGACGGCGAGCTGCAGCTGCTGCGCACGTTCGCGGCGCGCGTCGAATCCCTGCGGGGGCGCGCCTCGCGGCTCGGGCTGGCGGCGCTGATCGAGGCGGCGACGAGCGAGACCGGGTACGACCTGGCGGTGCTGATGCGGCCGGCCGGCGAGGCGCGCTTCGCCAACGTGCGCAAGCTGATGCGGCTGGCGAGCGAGTACGAGGCGCGCGAGGGCCGCGACCTGCGCGGCCTGCTCGACTTCCTCGCGGTGCGCGCCGAAGGCGACGCCGAGGCGCAGGCGGCGACCGCGGCCGAGGGCCACGACGGGGTGCGGATCATGACCGTCCACAACGCCAAGGGGCTCGAGTTCCCGGTGGTCGCCGTCCCCGACCTCTCGCGCAGCCTGCTCGCCGGCGCGCGGCCGCCGCTGCTGCTGCTCGGCCGCGAGCAGCCGCCGCGGGTGGGGCTGCAGTGGCGGCAGCTGGGCCGCGCCTCGGTCAACCTCTACGAATACGGCGAGCTGCTGGAGGAGGCGCGCGAGCGCGACGCCGAGGAGGGCCTGCGGCTGTTCCACGTCGCGGCGACGCGGGCGCAGCGCCACCTGATCCTCAGCGGCGTCGTCAAGCCCGAGGCGGGCGGGCCGAAGCCCAGCACGCCGGTGGTCGAGCGCCTGGTCGAGGCGCTCGAGGTCGAGCGCGACGCCGACGCGACGGTGACCGTGGCGCCGCCGCAGCCGCGCCCGGGCCTGGCGGCGAGCTTCGCCGCCGCCGAGGTCGCCGTCCGCGCCAACCTCCCCTCCCCCGAGCGCGCCGCCGAGCTGCGCGCGGTGCGCCCGCAGGGCGACGGCGAGCGCGAGACCGGCGAAGGCCCGCCGCCGCTCGTCCACCGCCAGCCGCCGACCGTCCCCAACCGCCCCCTCTCCTACACCGCGATCCACGCCTACGAGGAGTGCCCCTACCGCTTCTACCTGGAACGCGTCCTCGGCCTCCCCCCGCGCAATCTCCCCTCACGTGGCAGAGCTTTCATGCCCATAGCGCAGCAAAGCTCTGCCACGCTTGGGGTGGGCGGCGAGGCTGGGGACGCGGCGCTCGCCGCGGCCTCGCCGTCGGCGCGGGAGGAGCGGACGGCGCGGGGGGCGGCGGTACACGCGCTGCTCGAGTGGAGCCAGGAGAACGGCTGGCGCGAGCCGGCGGCGGAGCTGGCGCACAGCCACGCGCTCGCCGCCGGGCTGCAGCTCGGCGACGGCGAGGCCGACTCGCTGCTGGGACCGCTGCGCGAGTGGCTGCGCTCGCCGCTGCGCGAGCGGATCGAGGCCGAGGCGGGGCGGGTCCGGGCCGAGGTGCCGATCCTGCTCGGCCTCGGCGAGACCGTGCTGCGCGGCTCGATCGACCTCCTGGTCGAGCGCGACGGGGCGCCGCCGCTGGTCGTCGACTACAAGACCGACCGGCTCGGCGGCTCGGAGCCGAGCGCCCACGCCGCCCGCTACGAGACCCAGCGCGCGATCTACGCGCTCGCCACCGCCGAGTCGCTCGGCGCGCCCGCGGTCGAGGTCGCCTACGTCTTCCTCGAGCGCCCCGCCGAGCCGGTCCTGACCACGCTGGAGCGGGCCGAGATGACCGCCGCCCGCCAGCACCTGGAGACGACGATCCGCCGCATCGCCGGCGGCGATTTCCCGGTGGCGCCGGAAGCGCGCCGATCCTGGGACCTCTGCCGCGGCTGCCCGGCCCTGGGCAACCTCTGCTCCGGGCCCTCCTCGGACGGTCGAGACCGAGGAGTCCGCCTGGATTCTCAGATCGACTGACCAAGCAGATCAAGGACGCACCGAGCGCCGTGTGCTCTGCACACAAGCGAGGGAGGACGCCGAGATGCGCCGGTCAGGCGGCCTGAGAATCCAGGCGGGCGGCGAGCTCGTCGAGCTTCAGTTCCTTCAGCCCCTCGCCGACCGCGTCGAGCTCGGCGGCGCAGTAGGTGACCAGCTCGCGCCCCTCGCGGCACAGCTCGAGCGTCTCGCGCAGCCCCGCCTGCCCCGAATCGAGCCGGTCGATGATCTCCTCCAGCCGCTCAACGGCTGCCTCGTAGCTGTCAGGCCTCTCGCTCAACCTCTCCCCCGATCTCCGCTCCCACGCGCCCGTCGGCGAACCGCAGTCTTACCGCACCGGCGGCAGCCGCGGCGGCCGCCGTGGTCACCGGCTCGCCCGCCCCGGTCTCGGCGAGGGCGAAGCCGCGCTCCAGCGTCCGCTCCGGGTCGTGCGCGCGCAGCGCCACCGCCGCCTGCCGCAGCGCCTCGCGCCGGTGCCGCAGGGTGCGCTCGGCCGCGGCCTCGATCGCCGCGCCCCGGCGCGCCTCCCGCTCCCGGGCCGCCTCGGCTCGCTGCAGCGCCCGCCGCTGGTTGCGGCTGAGGACGACGGTCGCGATCCGCCGCTGGAAGGCGCCGCGCGCGGCGAGCCCGCGTTCGGAGGCGGCCCGGATCTCGCGGATCTTCTGGTTCAGCCCGCTGCGCTCGCGCTGCAGCGCCCGCGCCGGCCCGCGCGCCAGCGTGCCCAGGTGCCGCGCCCGCGTCCCGATCGCCCCCTCGCCCGAGCGCCGCAGCGAGACCGCCGCGCGCTCCAGGTCGCGCCGCGCAGCGACGCAGTCGAGCGGCACCGCCGCCTCGGCGGCGTGGGTCGGAGTCGAGCAGGCGACCGCGGCGACGTCGTCGATCAGGGTCGAGTCGCGCTCGTGGCCGACGGCGCTGATCACCGGCACCCGCAGCAGCGCCACGGTGCGGCAGAGGGTCTCGTCGCAGAAGGCCCAGAGGTCGGCGAGGCTGCCGCCGCCGCGGGTGACGACGATCGCCTCGATCTCCGGCCGCGCCGCCAGCTCCTGCAGCGCCGCGGCGATCGCCGGCGCCGCGTGGCGGTCCTGCACCGGGGCGAAGGCCCAGACGACGCGCCCGCCCCAGCCGCGGCGGTCGAGCCCGGCGAGCAGGTCGCGGCGGGCGGCGCCGGCCTCCGCCGTCACCACCCCGATCGTCTTCGGCAGCAGCGGCCGCGCCAGCTGCTTCTGCAGCTCGAACAGGCCCTCGGCGCGCAGCTGCTTGCGCAGCGCCTCGAGCCGCGCCAGCAGGTCGCCTTCGCCGGCCAGCCGCGCGTGGGTGGCGCGAAAGGAGAAGCTGGGCGAGGCCTGTCCACCGCCACGGTAGTAGTCGGGACCGCCGGCGACGACCAGTTCTGCACCATCGCGCAGAGCGCCGTCCGGAAGCTTCGCCCGTTCCAGGTCGTCGAGCCACATCGTGCACGGCACGGCGCCCTCGGTGTCCCGCAGCTCGAAGAAGGCCTGCTTGCGGCTGCGGCCGACGCCGGTCACCTCGCCCATCAGCTGAACCCGCGCGCGCTTCTTCATCTCCTGTTCGAGCTTGCGCGCGTAGCGCCCGACTGGAAATGGGCCCGGGAGGTCGATGAATTCAGGCTATTCCAAAGGCCTGACGGGCCCGTCAGGCGTTCTTCCAGCGCCTCGCCCAGAGACGGAGCTCGGTGATCGCCGGGTCGAGCTCCTGACCCTTCGCGGTCAGCGAGTAGGTGACGCGCACCGGCGAGCCGGCTTCCACCTCGCGCTCGACCAGGCCCTGGTCCTCGAGCTCGCGCAGCCGCTGCGAGAGCAGCCGGTCGGAGAGGCCGGGGACCGCCTTGCCGAGCTCGCCGAAGCGCATCGGCCGCTCGGTCAGGGCGCAGACGATCGCTCCCGACCAGCGCTTGCCGATCAGCTCGATCGCGGCGTGGAAGTGCGGGCAGACGGCGGCCTTGCCGGCGCGCCCGGCGACCGGGCCGGCATCCTCCGTAGCTGCCTCGGACTGGACCTGGGTCGTGCTGACCGGTTCCACGACTAACGACCTTACTGAACGTAAGTGCTCGGCACCCGGGATTTCACCCGGTGCAGGGCCCGGTGTCGACTTCGGTGGCGACGTCGTCGAGGGCGCCGCGGACCAGCTCGGCGGGTATCGCGAAACCCCCCGGCGAGCCGCTGGTCGTGGTCGCGAAGACGGTCCCGACCACGCGCCCGTCGGCGTCGACGAGGGGGCCGCCGGAGTTGCCGCTGCGGACGGTGCCGCCGAGCGAGACGATCGTGCGGTCGACCGGGCCGCGGCCGTAGGAGTCCTCGCTGACCGTCTCCCGCGTCTCGCCGATCCGGGCGGGCGCGAGCACGTAGGGACCGTTCTCCGGATATCCGAGGACGGCGGCTTCGGCGCCGACCGGGCGCGTGGAGGTGATCGGCAGGGCGGGGATGTCGGCGCCGACGCGCAGCAGCGCCAGGTCGTTGCGGGTGCCGTAGTAGACCGGCGTCGCGTCGAGCTCGGCGCCGTCCTGGGTGGTCACGGTGGTGTCCTTGGCGCCGGCGATGACGTGGGCGTTGGTGACGATCAGCCCCGGCGCGACCGCCCAGCCGGAGCCCTCGATCCCGAGCCCGCAGGCGGTGCTGAGCACGCGCACGACCGATTCGCCCGCTGCCAGCACCTCCGGGTCGGCGGCGATCGCCGTGCTCGGCGCCGCCACCGGCGTCGTCGGACCGAGCACCGAGGGCGCCGGATCGACCCGGTCGAGCGCGCCGAGGACGGGGCCGCTCGGCGGCAGCACTTCGTTGAGGTTGCTGAGGATGACCGAGTCCTGGACGTCGCTGCGCAGCCGCTCGGTCGCCGGCGCGTGCAGGGCGACGGCGCCGAAGATCCAGACCAGGCCGAGGGCGACGGCGGCGATCAGCGCCGCACCGCCGGCTCCGTCGACGTGGTGCAGCGCCCGCCGGCGGATCAGCCGCTCGCGCAGCCCGAGAGCGAAGCTCTCGACCGCGACCGCCACCGCGGCGCCGGTCAGCAGCGCTCCCAGCGCCGCGCAGAGTGGCGCGTAGGGCGAGCTCGAGCCCTGGCTGAGCACCAGCGGCCCGAGGCGGCTGCCGGCGAAGGCGCCGAGGCCGAAGCCGGCCAGCGTCAGGGCGCCGACGATCAGGCCCTGGCGGTACCCCCACAGGGCAAGCGCCAGGGTGAAAGCGACGATCGCCCAGTCGAGCACGGTCATCCCTAAATGGAAGCATGCCCGAGCCGCTTCCCACGAAGGTGGCCCTCTAATACCGTTCAGCGTTCAATGCAGAACAGGTTGCCTCCCGGGGTGGAGCGCCGGCGACGCCTCGTCACCCGCACCCTCCCCCTTTCGATCGTCGCCATCGTCGCCTTCGTCGTCGGTGCCGCCGTCGGCGCCCCGGGCTCGCCGCAGCGGGACGCCGCCAACCGCTTCGCCGAAGCGTGGGCGCGGGACGACTTCGCGGCGATGTACGAGCAGCTGAACGGCGCCTCGCAGGAACAGGTCAGCCGCAAGCAGTTCGCCGCCGCCTACCGCGAAGCCGAGCAGACGGCGACCCTGCGGCAGATCGAACCGGGCTCCGCCCGCGATGCCGAATCGCGCGACGGCAGGACGGTCGTCCCGGTCCCGGTCGTCGCCTCCACCGTCGCCTTCGGCCGCTTCGGGGAGGAGCTGGCGCTGCCCTTCGCCGACGGCGGCGTCGCCTGGAACCGCAGCCTCGCCTTCCCCGGCCTGCGGGAAGGAGAACGCCTCGAAGCCGACGTCGAACTGGCGCCGCGGGCGCCGATCCTCGCCGACGACGGCACGCCGCTGGCCAAGGGCCCGGCCAACGAACGCGAACACCCGCTCGGCGCGGCGATGCTCGACGTCGTCGGCGAAACCGGCACCGCCGCCGAATCGGAACTGCCGGCGCTCGCCCGGCGCGGCTTCGGCCCCGACACCCCGGTCGGCGTCAGCGGCCTCGAGAAGGCGCTCAACCTGCGCCTCGCCGGCAAGCCGGGCGGCACCCTCTACGCGGTCGACGAAGCGGGCACGCGGCGCGCCCTCGCTCAGTCCGAACCGAAGGAAGGGGCGCCGGTGAAGACGACGATCGACCCCGCGATCCAGGAAGCGTCGGTCAGCGCGCTGGCCGGGCGGCTGGGCGGCATCGCCGTCCTCGACGCCCGCAACGGCGACGTCCGCGCCCTCGCCGGGCAGGCCTTTTCGGCGCCCCAGCCGCCGGGCTCCACCTTCAAGATCGTGACCACCACCGCCGCCCTGCAGAAAGGCGTCGTCTCGCTCGACGACGAATTCGAAATCACCGAAGGGGTCAACGTCGGCGGTCGCTTCATCGAAAACGCCAACGGCGAGCTGTGCGGCGGCACCTTCCGCCAGGCCTTCGCCGAGTCCTGCAACGCCGACTTCGCCCCGCTCGGCCCCCAGGTCGGCAACGACGACCTCGTCGCCACCGCCGAACGCTTCGGCTTCAACTCGCCGCCGACCCTCTACTCCGAGCGGCTGGTCTCGACGCTGAACCCGGCCGAATCGACGATCCCCGAAGAAATCGGCGCCGAAATCGACCTCGGCGTCTCGGCGATCGGCCAGGGCGAAGTGCAGGCGACGCCGCTGCAGATGGCGAGCGTCGCCCAGACGGTCGCCAACGGCGGCGTCCGCGAGCCGACCTCGATCGTCCAGAACGAGAAGCTGCGGCCGGAGGCGAAGCCGGTGCGGGTGATGTCGAAGCGGATCGCCGACGAAATCACCGAACTGATGGTCGGCGTCGTCGTCGAAGGCACCGGCACCGCCGGGGCGATCACCCAGGCCCAGGTCGCCGGCAAGACCGGAACCGCGGAGCTCGGGCCGAAGCCCGAATCCAAAGACGAAGAAAAACCCGAACAGCGCCTGGACGCCTGGTTCGCCGCCTTCGCCCCGGCCGAAAAGCCGAAGCTGGCGATCGGGGTGCTGCTGGCCGAAGCCGAAGCCGCGGGCGGCGAAGTCGCGGCGCCCGCCGCCGCCCAGGTGCTCAGCGTCGGCCTCTGAGCGGCGCCGTCGCGGCCCGCGGGAGCCGGCTCCTCGCCCGCCTAGAGGTCGAGCGTGACTTCGATTTCTTCTTCGCCTTCGCCCGGGACGTGGAGCGTCAGGGGCCGGGCGTCGGAGACCGTTTCGGGCAGCAGGAAGAGCGCCAGCGAGCCCTCGATCGGGCCCTGCTGGGGCGTCGAGTCGAGGATCGGAATCTGTTCCTGTTCTTCGAGTTCGGTGCCGAAGGGGAAGGCGTAGAGGCTTTCGCTGGGGACGAGGTCGTATTCCTTGTGGTCGGCGTCGGTGATCGTCGCCGTTTCCGGCAGCTGCAGCGGTTCGTTGTGTTCGTTCTTCGCCAGGAGGAAGACCCCGAAGTAGAATTCGCCGTTCGGTGGCGGCGGCTGGCCGACCAGGTAGGCCGAGTCCTCGGTGTCGTTCACGTTCAGGTAGCGCGAGAAGATCACGTTGAGCTGCAGCTTGCCGAGGTAGACCGACTCACCCTCGGAGACCTCCTTGGATTCGCTCTTGTAGCCGCAGGCGGCGGTGCCGAGCCCGAGCACGAGGAGGGCCAGGGCGGCGAACAGCGGCAGGGTGAATCTGCGGTCGGAGAGCATCGGCGGCCGGGAGTCTATTAAGGGATGCCGGTCGCGTAGCGGTTGCCCCCCGCGACGGCGATCCGCTCGGCCGCCGGGAGCTCGTCCTCGATCGCCCCGCGCACCCGGCGCAGCGCCTCGCGCCAGCCCCGCTGCTGCCAGAAGGCAGCCCAGGTGAGCGACTCGACCGCGCGGTCCAGGGGGTTTGCCGGCTCGGTCCAGTGGGTCAGCCTCAGCTTGACCAGCCCGCCGATGCCGCCGCTCAGCTCCCAGACCGTGTGGGTGCGGATGCGGTTGGAGCGGCCGCCGGCCCCCTGCTCGACGATCCGCGTGTTCTCCTCCTGCTCGACGATCGCCGTGTCCTCCCAGGGCGCGCGCAGCGGCGTCTTGAGCCGGAAGCGCGCGCCGGCGCCGACGCCGCGCGACTCGAGCCGCGTCAGGTGGAAGTCGGTGAGGAAGTGGTCGGTGAAGGAGGGCCGCAGCGAGAGGTCGCCGACCAGCGCGAAGACCCGCTCGCGGGGGGCGTCGATTTCGACTTCGGCGTGGATCGGACCCATTGCGGCGCGATTCTATTCAGCCGCCCCCCGGCAGCGACCCGCGACCGGGCGGACGATCTTGAGTGACGGCCGGCAACCCGGGGTATAAGGTCGTCACTGGGGCGCGTGAAAACGCGCGGGAAAGGAGAGCAGCATCTTCGACAGCGTCGGATCCGGCTGGCCGGGCGAGAGCTTCGCCCTCGGATCGATCCCGGGCTCGGGGACCTACTTCTGCGTCGGCTGCGGCGCCCGGCTGGCGCTGCAAGAGACCGACCCGGTCCCCCCCTGCCCGCGCTGCGGACGCTCCAGCTTCCGCCGCGACTCGATCTTCCTCGACCACCAGGAGCACGGCGAGGCGACCGTCGAACTCGAGCTGCCGCAGGACGAAGGACCGCCGGCCTGGCTGCCGCAGGCGCGGCGCTCGCTCGCCCCGGGCCGCCACCTCGTCTACCGCGACGACGGCGGCGAGGTCGCCAGCGTCGCGATCGAGCGGGGCTGGACGCGGATCGGGCGCAGCCCCAGAGCCGACCTCCGCCTCGACGACCCCACCGTCTCCCGCCGCCACGCGCTGGTCGTCGCCGAACCGGGCCACGGCCTGCGGGTGCTCGACGACCGCAGCCTCAACGGCGTCTTCGTCAACGGCGAGGCGGTCGAGTGGGCGCCGCTGGCCGACGGCGACCGGCTGACGGTGGGCCGCTTCGAGATCCACGTGATCGTCGCCTGAACCCGGCCGACCGGCCCGCGCGCCGGGCGATCCCGGGTTCCGGCCACCGGCGCGCGTAGCATCTGTGCGCGTGAATGCCGTGCCCAACCCGGTCGACCCCACGCCCCCAGGCTCCCCCGCGATCTCCGCCGCCGCCGACCGCGCCCGCGAGGAGCTGCACCGCGAGATCGAGCGCGTCCGGATCGGCGTCGAAGAGATGATGGCCGAGCAGAGCGGGCCGGGCCGCGCGGAGCTCGAACGGGAGCTCAACGACCTCCGCGAGGACACTCGCCTCTACGTCAAGAAGCGGGTCAAGCGCTCCGAGAAGAAGCTCGAGCGCTCGATCCGCAAGATCGACGAGCGCACCGAGCGGCTCGAGCAGCGGATCGACCAGGTCGAGGCCGACCGCGCCGCCGCCGAGTACCGCATCCACACCGAGACCGAGCGGATGCTCGACGGCCTCCTGCAGGAGGTCCGCGCCGTTGCCGACCTCCTGACCGAGGGCGACTAGCCCGCGAGTCTGCGGATCGCCATGACTAGCGTGGTGTTTCGCGGTTTCGCGGCGGCGCGCGCCTACTCGGTGGAGATGCTGGGGTCGGCCTGGACCTTTTTCGGGATCACCATCATGAAGTTGCTGGTCGCGTCGGCGGCCAGCTCGAGCACGCGCTCGGCCTCGTCGGCCTGGTCGGTCGCCCGCAGCTCCTCGGCGTAGGCGTTGAGCAGGTCGTCGATGTCGAGCAGGCCCTCGGCGTCGAGGTCCTTGAGTTCGACCTTCGCCCCGGCGCCGAGCCGGCGCTCGATCGCCTCGCGGTCGATCCCGAAGGCGTTGTGGCGGACGTAGACGCGGCCGCCGGTCATCCCGGCGCAGGCCCAGGGGCCGAGGTCGCCGAGCACGATCGCCCGCCCCGAGGTCATGTACTCGAAGGCGAAGCCCTTGGCGTTGGCGCGGTCGACGATGCAGCCGCGGCTGTCGTCGATCTCCTCCTCGGGCTCGCCGCCGAGGACGACGTCGGCGCCGGAGAGGCGAATGCAGAAGCGCGAGTCGGCCGACCCCTGGACGAAGAGGCGGCCGCGCTGGGCCCCGTAGGCGAACGACTTGCCGACCGAGCCGTTGAGCCGCTTGCCGCGCCCGCCCTTGCCCTTGAGGACCGCGATCGTGCCGCCCAGCATCGCCTTGCCGACGCCGTCCTGGGCGCCGCCCTCGACCCGGATCGAGACCCCGTAGGCGTTGAACGCCCCCAGCCCCTGCCCGGCGACCGAGCCGCCGTTGAACTCGAGGCTGGCGAGAACCTCGTCGCCCGACTCCGGCCCGTCGTCGAACACCCGCGAGCGGGCGATCGCGCCCGCCAGCTCGGTGCCGAGCACGCGGTCGTTGGCGTCGGTCGCGCGCGGGAACTCGCTGCGCACGGTGCCCCCCGAGCAGACTTCCGGCGCCAGCGCGGCGATCTCCGCCGAGGCCGCCTTCGCCTCCATCCGGATCGGGCGGGCGACGACGAGGCCGGCTTCGGCCCGCGCGTCGAGCTCCGCCTCGGCGACCGGCAGGTCGAGCGGCTCGAGGTCGAGGAACTCCTCCAGCGGCGTGATCAGCGGTGCCAAGTCGATCCGGTCCTTGG
>CAWEOH010000013.1:0-38079 GCA_963810455.1 uncultured Actinomycetes bacterium | reverse complement strand
AGGAACCACGGGATTGGGGGGACGGGGGCTTTGCGGGGGCTGGGACCTAGGAGCTGGGCCCTGAGCCCTGGCCCGGAGCTCCTCCACGCGCGCCGCCGCCCGCGCCCGCCCGTAAGATCGGCCGCGTGGAGATCCTGGTCGTCGAGGACGAGGCGGCGATCGCCGACTTTCTCGCCCGCGGGCTCGCGGCCGAGGGCTACGAGGTCGCCGTCGCCGCCGACGGGCCCGAGGGGGAGCGGCTGGCGCTGCGGCCGGAGACCGACCTCGTCGTCCTCGACCGGATGCTGCCGGGCAAGGACGGGATCGAGGTGCTGGAGGCGATCCGGCGGGCGCGGCCGGCGCTGCCGGTGATCATGCTCACCGCACGCGGCGAGGTCGCCGACCGGGTCGAGGGGCTCGACCGGGGCGCCACCGACTACGTCACCAAGCCGTTCGCCTTCGAGGAGCTGCTGGCGCGGATCCGGGCGCGGCTGCGCGCCGCCGAGGGCGATTCGGAAACGATGCTCGCCGCCGGCGGAATCCGCCTCAACCTGGTCAGCCGCCAGGCCAGCCGCGACGGCCTCGAGGTCGCCCTCGCCGACCGCGAGGCCGACCTGCTCGCCCACCTGATGCGCAACGCCGACCGCATCTGCAGTCGCGAGGAGCTGCTCTCCCAGGTCTGGGGCTTCGAGCACGACCCCGGCACCAACGTCGTCCAGGTCTACGTCGGCTACCTGCGCCGCAAGCTGGCGCTGCCCGACTCGCCGGCCCCGATCGAGACCGTGCGGGCGGTCGGCTACCGGCTGCGCTCGGCCGGATGAGGCGGACCTGGGACCGGCTCGGCCTGCGCGGCCGGCTGGCGCTCTCGATCGGCGCGATCGTCGTCGCCGCCTACGGCGTCGTCTTCGTCGCCGTGCGGGCGCAGATGGCGCATGAGTCGAACGTGATCAAGCGCGAGGAGCGCAAAGAGTCCGAGCGCGTCGGCCCCGGCGCCTCCCGCGAGGGCGACGAGGTCTCGCCGATCGAGGACGCCCAGTCCGACGTCGAAAAGACCTTCTTCCTGCTCGGCGGCGTCAGCCTGGTGGCGGCGCTGCTCGCCGGCTACCTGGTCGCCGCCCGCGCCTCCTCCCCCCTGCGCCGCTTCGCCGTCACCGCCGCCGAAGTCGACGCCGGGGCGATGGGCCCGCGGCTGGACCCCGGCCCGGGGGCGCCGGCCGAGCTGGTCACCCTCGCCGAGGCCTTCAACCACATGCTCGAGCGCCTCGACCGCGCCTTCGACCAGCAGCGGCGCTTCGTCTCCGACGCCTCGCACGAGCTGCGCAGCCCGCTGACCGCGATCCGCGGCCAGATCGAAGTCCTGGCCCGCAGCGAGCAGCCGAGCGCGGAGGAGGTGCGGCGGGTCGAGGGGGTGGCGCTGGCCGAGATGGGGCGGGTCGAACGCATGGTCGAAGACCTGCTCTCGCTGGCCCGGCTCGACGAGGGCGCCGAACCGACGCCGCAACCGCTCGCCGCGGCCGAGTTCCTCGCCGACCTGGCGGCGAGGACCCCCGCGGAGACCGAGGTCGGCGAGCTGGCTGCGGGGACGCTGCGCGCCGACCCCGACCTGCTCGCCCGCGTCGTCCGCAACCTGCTCGACAACGCCCACCGCCACGCCGGCCGCGTCGTCCTCTCCTCGCACGCCAACGGCGGCGATCGGGGTCGCCTGCTGATCGCGGTCGACGACGACGGGCCGGGGATCCCGCCGGCCGAGCGCGAGCGCGTCTTCGACCGCTTCCACCGCAGCGAGCCGGCTCGCGAGCGCGCCTCCGGCGGCAGCGGCCTCGGGCTGGCGATCGCCCGCGCGATCGTCGCCGCCCACGGCGGCCGCGTCTGGGTCGAGGGCTCACCGCTCGGCGGCGCCCGCGTCGCCTTCGAGCTGCCGGGATTCGAGCCCGCGGAGCGCGCCTGAGCCCAGGTGAGAGACGGCTCACGATAAGAGACCTCTCACGCCCCCTTTAGCGAGCGGCAAGCGGCCGCGCCGACGATCGCCGCATGTACCGACTCGAAGAAGAGGCGCGACTCGGAGAGATCGCCGACCGCCCCGCCCGCCCCCACCGCCTGACCAAGATCCGCGACGGCGTCGCCGGCAACGGTCGCCTCACCGGCGCCGTCGCCGTCGCCCTGCTCGTGCTGCTCGCCGCCGAGGGGGTGACGATTCCCTTCATCGGCCAGCTGCTCGGCCCCCACATGTTCATCGGCATGCTGCTGCTCGGCCCGGTGGTGCTGAAGCTCGGCAGCACCGGCTACCGATTCACCCGCTACTACACCGGCAGCCCGGCCTACGTGGAAAAAGGGCCGCCGCCGCTGGGACTGCGCGTGCTCGCGCCGGGGGTCGTGCTGACCACGCTCGTCCTCTTCGGCACCGGCATCGCCCTGCTCTTCGCCGGGCCGCCCAGCGACACGCTGAAGTTCGCCCACAAGGCCGCCTTCATCGCCTGGTTCGGGCTGATGGCGATCCACGTCCTCGGCCACCTGCTGGAGCTGCCCTCGCTGACCCTGCCGGACTGGCGCCGGGCGGGACCGGCGGAAGCGCGGCTGGCCGGCGCCGGGACGCGCACCCTGGCGCTCGCCGGCTCGATCGTCGCCGGCCTCGTCATCGCCCTGCTGACGATCCCCAGCGCCGGCGCCTGGCTGTGAGCCGGCGATGCGCGGACCGGCTCTAAGAGAACTCTCAGCAACCGTTTACCAGGGGTTGTAGGCCCTCTCCCAATCTGACTCCCATGGATCACCACGAGCGACAGGAAAAGCTCCGCGCCGCCCAGCGGCGGCTGCGGGCCCAGCAGCTGCGAGCCGGCACCCTGCGCGGCCGGGTCGTCATCGTCTCGCTGATCACCTTCGTCCTGCTCTGGGGCGTCGTCTTCACCCAGATGGCGACCGGCAACGACCCGGTGCTGAGCGCCTCGTCGAAGGCGGTTGCGTCCTCGCAGGGCTCCGGCTCGCGCAGCAAGGCCAGCCGCGCCAGCGAAGGCAGCGTCGGCACCGACGCCGAAGAAGCGCCGGCCGAAGAAGAACTGCCCTTCGAAGAAGAAGTGCCGCTCGAAGAACAGTCGTTCGCCGAAGTGGAAGCGGCCGAACAGGCCGAACTGGAAGCGCTCGCCCGCGAAGAAGAAGAACTGTTCGCCGCCGAAGCCGAAGGCGCCCGGATCGAAGAACCGGTCGAAGAAGAACTCGCCCCGCTGACCACCAGCCAGTCGTGAGCGCCGAGGCCCACCGCACCTTCCCCTGCTTCGGCGGCACCGTCGCGGTCCACGTCCGCGGCGCTGAGGCCGCCGACGGCGAGGCAGCCGCCGAGCGGGCGCGCCGGCGGCTGCTCGCCGCCCACCGCGACCTCTCCCGCTTCGACCCCGAGAGCGAGCTCTCGCGGTGCAACCGCGACCCGCGCGAGGCGGTGCCGGCATCGCCGCTGCTGCGGGCCCTGGCGGCGACCGTCGTCAGGGCCGGCGAGGCCAGTGACGGCCTCGTCGACGCGACGATGGTCGGCGCGATCGAGCGCGCCGGGTACCGCGACTCGCTCGCCGAGACCGGCGGCACGCTCGCCCTCGCCGACGCGCTGGCCGCGGCGCCGCCGCGGCACGCCGCGGCGGCCGACCCGGCGGCCCGCTGGCGGGACGTCGGCGTCGACGAGGAGGCGGGAACCGTGACCCGCCCGCCGGCGACCGCGATCGACAGCGGCGGCCTCGCCAAGGGCCTGCTCGCCGACCTCCTCGCCGAGGAGCTGGCCGGGCAACCGGCGTTCGGCATCGACTGCTGCGGCGACCTCCGCGTCGGCGGCGCGGCCGGCCTGGGGCGGCGGATCCTCGTCGACGACCCGTTCGGCGGCCCGCCGGTCCACGAGCTCAGCCTGCGCGACGGCGCCGCCGCGACCAGCGGCATCGGCCGGCGCTGCTGGCGCGGCGCCGACGGCCGGCCCGCCCACCACCTGCTCGACCCCGCCACCGGCGAGCCGGCCTTCACCGGGATCGTGCAGGCGACCGCGCTCGCCCCGACCGCGGTGCTGGCCGAGGTCTACGCCAAGTCGGCGCTGCTCGCCGGCCCCGACCGTGCCGCCGAGTGGCTGCCCCACGGCGGCGTCCTCGTCTACGACGGCGGCGCCGCCGAGCCGATCGAGGCGCGGTCGCCCGCCGTCGCCGCCGGGGTCGCCGCATGAACGTCGCCCCCCACCTCTTCTGGATCACCAGCCGCGCCGCCGGCATCGCCGCGCTGCTCCTGGCCAGCGCCAGCGTCGGCGTCGGCCTGATGATGAGCTCGCGCCGCCGCACCAACTACAAGCGCGACATGCGGGCGATCCACGAGGCGCTCTCGCTGACGACGCTGGCGATGGTCGTGATCCACGGCGTCGCCCTGCTCGGCGACTCCTACATGCATCCCGGCCTCAGCGGCATCGCGATCCCCTTCGTCGGCAGCTACCGGCCGCTGTGGACGGGGGTCGGGATCGTCGCCGGCTACGGCCTCGCCGCGCTCGGCGTCTCCTACTACATGCGCGACCGGATCGGCGCCGCTCGCTGGCGCCGCCTGCACCGGCTGACCGCCGTCTTCTGGCTGGCCGCGATCATCCACACGATCGGCGCCGGCAGCGACGCCGCCCAGGTCTGGCTGCTCGCGATCGCCGGCCTGCTCGTCGTCCCCGCGGGACTGCTGCTGACCCTGCGCTGGCTGCAGCGCTGGCTCGAGGGGGAAGCTGCGGGCGGAGCTTCTCGATCTGTCAGGGAATCCGGTCCATCTGCGGTCAAGGCCGCGGCCGCAACGGCCGATGCAGAGCGTGATGGAACGGCTGTGGTTCGACCGTGACAAGGCCCGCCGCCTAACCCCGTTCGCCGCCGCCGCGGTGGTCGGCCTCGGCCTTGCGGCGCTGCCGCCCGCGCCGCCGACCCTCAACATCGTCCTCGCCGCCGGCCTGCTCGTCGCCGTCGTGCTCTGCCCGCTCCTCTTCCGCTGGGTGCAGCCGCCGGCGCCGCTGGCGATCCTCCCGCCGCTCGCCTTCCTCGCCGTCGTCGGTCTGCTGCGCGGCGACCACGGCACCGGCACCGGGTTCGGGCCGCTGGCGCTGCTCCCGGTCTTCTGGATCGCCCTCTACGGTCGCCGCTGGCAGCTCGGCGTGATCCTCGCCGGCGTCGGCGTCCTCTTCGCCCTGCCGCTGACCGGCGTCGTCGGTCACGGCTACCACGCGGCCGACCTGCGCTACGCGGCGATTTGGGTCGTCGTCTCCGCCCTGGTCGGGCTGACCGCGCAGACGCTGGTCGGTCGCGAGCGCGAGCAGCGCCGCTCGCTGGCCCGCCAGCACGAGCTCCTCGACGCGATGTTCGCCGCCGCGGGCTCGCTGGTCGCCGTGGTCGAGCCTGACGGCCGCATCGCCCGCGTCAACCCGGCCTGCGAACGGCTCGGCGGCTTCGCCGAGCGGGAGATCGCGGGCCGCTTCTTCTGGGACGTGCTGATGCCGGCCGAGGAGGCGGCGAGGATGGGCCGCTGGTGGGAGCGGCGGGTGCCCGCGGAGCGCGCCGGCGTCGCCGAGACGGCAATGGTGGACCGCGACGGCGGCCGCCACCAGATCCACTGGACGCTGGAGGCGCTGCCCGGCGCCGCGGGCGAGGTCGCCAGCTTCGTCGCCACCGGGCTCGACATCACCGAGGAGCGCGCCGCGCAACGAGCGCTGCGGGAAGAGCGCGACCGCTTCAACTCGGTCCTGCGAGCGAGCACCGAGCACTCGGTGATCGGCAGCGACGAGCACGGCCTGATCACGATCTTCAACGACGGCGCCGAGCGGATGCTCGGCTACCGGGCCGAGGAGATGATCGGCCGGCGCACGCCGGAGGTCATCCACGACCCCGCCGAGATCGCCGCCCGCGCCGCCGAGCTCGGCGTCGACCCGGGCTTCGAGGTCTTCGTCCACGCCGCCCGCGGCGGCGCCTCCGACACCCGCGACTGGACCTACGTCCGCGCCGACGGCTCGCGCCTCACCGTCTCCCTCACCGTCACCGCGATTCCCGGACCCGACGGTACGCCCTCCGGCTTCATCGGCATTGCCCACGACGTCAGCGCCAGCCGCCGCACCGAAGCGGCGCTGGCGGAGTCCGAGTACCAGCTGCGCACCGTGCTCTCGCACCTGCCGGGCGCGGTCGTCTCGCTGTACGACCGCAATCTGCGCTGCCTGATGATCGAGGGGTCCTCGCTCGCCGAGCGCGGCATCGATGCGTCGGAGTTCATCGGCCTGCGGCTGGAGGAGTCGGTCCCGGCGGAGAACGCGGCGGCGCTGCGGCCGGTGATGGAGGCGGCGCTGACCGGCGAGGAGGCCAGCGTCGAGTACGAATCGCACCGCGACGACACCGTCTTCGAGGTCGAGGTGCTGCCCTACGAGCAGGACGGCGAGATCCGGGGGGCGCTGACCGTCTCCCGCGACATCACCCAGCGCAAGCGCTTCGAACGCGAGCTCCAGCACCTGGCCGAGCACGATCCGCTGACCGGGCTGCTCAACCGCCGCCGCTTCGAGGCCGAGCTGCAGCGCCATCTCGCCCACATCGCCCGCTACGGCGATGCCGGGGCACTGATCATGCTCGACGCCGACCGCTTCAAGGAGGTCAACGACACCCTCGGCCACGCCCGCGGCGACGAGCTGCTCGTGCTCATCGCCCGCGCCGTCGACGAGCGGCTGCGGGCGCTCGACAGCGCCGCGCGGCTCGGCGGCGACGAGTTCGCGATCCTCCTCCCCGAAGCGAACCGCGAGCAGGCGAAGGCAGCGGCGCAGCGACTGGTCGCCGCGGTGCGGGCGCGGAGGATCGAGGTCCCGGGGGAGTCGCGGCCGGTGACGCTCAGCGCCGGCGTGATGACCTTCGCCGAAAGCGGCGAGCTGAGCCCCGGCGAGGCGCTGATCGAGGCCGACCTGGCGATGTACGAGGCGAAGGCGGCGGGCGGCGACTGCGTCCGGTTCCGGCCGGACCGGGTCGCGCCGCCGCCGAGCAGCGCCCAGCCGGCATCCGGCTAGGGACTACGCCTGGGAGGGGAGCTCCAGCGTCACCTCGCGCGCCGGCTTGTCCTCGCGCAGTCCCTTGAAGGCGCCGTGGCGGATGAGGCCGTCGTCGGTCAGTTCCCGGTACTCGACCTCGCAGACCAGCTCCGGCTCGACCCAGTTGGCGCCGCGGGGACCGCGCCCGCCGGCGAACGGGTTCGTCTCCCTGGCCAGCGGCGCCAGCCGCTCACCCAGATGGTCGAGGTCCCGGTCGGAGAAGCCGGTGCCGACTTTGCCGGCGTAGCGGAGGGCGCCCTCGGCGTCGAACCAGCCGAGCACGATCGAGCCGAGCCGCCCGGCGCGGCGGCCCGCTCCCCCCTCCCAGCCGCCGATCGCGAACTCCTGGCGGCCGACGTTCTTCACCTTCAGCCAGCTGCCGTTGCGCTTGCCGGGCGCGTAGGCGCTGTCGAGCCGCTTCAGCACCAGGCCCTCGAGCTTGCGCGCGGCGCTCGCCGCCAGCAGGTCGGCGAGGTGGCCGGTCGAGTAGCCGGGCGTCTCCCAGCTCGGGCCGTCGAGCTCGAGCGCCTCGAGCAGCTCGCGGCGGCGCCGGTATGGCTCGCCGAGCAGGCTGTGGCCGTCGAAGTAGAGGAGGTCGAAGACGACGTAGGTGACCGGGTGGGAGGCCATCCGGCGGCCGACGAGATCCTCGTCGAGCAGGTGCATCCGCTGCTGCAGGCGGCCGAAGCTGGGCTGCCCGTCGGCGTCGAAGGCGACCAGCTCGCCGTCGAGGACCGCGTCACGGCCGCCGAGCTGCCCGGCCAGCGCCGCGACCTCCGGGTACTGCGCGGTGACGTCGTTGAGGTTGCGCGTCTCCAGGTGCAGGGCGCCGTCGCGGCAGTAGGCGAGCGCCCGCACGCCGTCCCACTTCACCTCGGCCGCCCAGCCCTCGTCGCTGGCCGGCAGCTTCGCCAGCTTGGCCAGCATCGGCGCCAGGTGCTCGGGGAAGGGGTCGCTCACCTCTCCCTTTCGCCCGCTTGGCCGCCGCCGGCGCGAACCGGCGGCGGCGTGATCAGCGCCACCGGCAGCGCCAGCCCGGCGGCGCGGCCGAGGCTGGCGATCCGCCGGCCGGGCTGCACCGCGTCGCGGACCTCGCCGGCGCCCTCGCCGATCGCGGCGGCGGTCGCGTCGACCTCCGGCGCGGCGAAGGCGAGGCCCCAGAAGAAGGCGTCGCGGTCGGCGCCGTCCCGGGCGGCGACCTCGGCCGGCTCCTGGACGACCTCGAGGATCGTCGGGCCGAGCCGGAAGAAGGCCTGCCGCGGGGCGCCCGCCGGGGTCGGCTCCTCGCGGATCCGGCGCAGGTCGAGCCCGGCCGCCCGCAGCGCCGCCACCGTCCGCTGCAGCGCCGGCGCGATCGCGACCACGTGGTCGACCGCGGTGACGCCGTTGGGCTGGGCCGGGGCCGGTTCCGGTGGCGGCGACGACTCCGAGCGTGCGGTCTGCAGCCCGTCGAGCTCGGTCGACTCGATCCCGCGCAGCGACCAGCCGACCAGGCCGCTGGCGGCCCCGCGCCGCGCCTCCGTCCCGGCGAAGCGCAGCCGCACCTCGCCGACCAGGCAGGAGTCGCCGACGACCGCGAACCCGAGCGCCGCCCAGGCCGCCGGGTCGTCGGCGATCGTCAGCTCATCGACCGTGACGGTCACACCGTCACGGTACCCGGCGTCGTGCTAGCGACGCGCCGGGTTGCCCAGGACGCCGATCCGGAAGCCCAGCCAGGGGTAGGTCGCGGTGTAGAAGGCGTTGTCCTGCGGCTGCAGCCCGACCGCCGAGAGCCACAGCTGGTAGGCGGGGGCGTTGGCGATGCCGCCGTGCAGACGGCGCCAGACGCGGGCGCTCTTCACCCCGAACGGGGGCGGCGTGATCGTGTCGGTCCACTCGACCGCGTTGCCGCCCTGGTCGAGCGTGCCCCAGGGCGACGGCGTCCCCGACTGGCCGACGCCGGTGAGGCTGCCCTGGAAGGCCTTGGCGTACGTTTCCGGATCGATGCCGAAGGGGTTGACGGTGGCGCAGGCTTCCGCCGAGCGCGAGGCCGGGCACCAGGAGGGCGCCGCGGTTTCGGCGGCGTGGTAGTCGGCGAGCGGCTGGGTCGCAGCGTTGGTTACCGCACCGGTCGCCGGGTCGAGCGTCGTCTGCGCCGGCGCGGTGGCGCTGCCGTCGCCGAAGACGCCGGGGTTGGTCGGGTACTTCCAGTACGAGTAGGTGCCGCCGCCGCTGGGGTCGTAGTAGGCGGCCTTGATCCACTCGTCCTGGCTGGGGATGACGAAGCCGCGCTTGCGCTCGCGGGTCGTCTTGCGCCTGCGCATGTCGTACATCCCGTTCTCGGTCCGGCGCGAGAGCCGCACCCGGTAGGTGAGGTAGCGGAAGCCGCCTTCGGCGCTCGCCTTGCGCGAGAGGACCTTGCCGTTGGCGAGCGAGTTGGCGAAGCGGGCGGCGCGGAGGAAGTTGGCGAACCCGTAGGGCTTGTCGGCCCACGCGGGCGCGGCGAGCGAGTAGTGGCGTCCGGGCCGGGCCTTGGCGCGGAAGTCGATCTGGCCGAAGCGGGGCCAGGCGTTGCCGCTCTCGGTTTCGCTGTAGAGCTTGTGCCGGTCGCGCCCCGCCGGGTCGACCGTGTTGAGGAAGGCGACCCACTGGGCGACGGTCACCTCGAGCTTGCCGATCCCGTACCGGTAGTCGACGCCGCCGACGTCCTCGCAGCCTTTCTTGGTCACCGGCGCTTCTTCGCAGGACCGGTAGACCGCGTCTTCGAAGGGCACGATCGCGACCGCCGGGTTGCCCGGCGCCCCGACCTTCGCGGTCTTCAGGGTGAGCACCGCCCGCTTCGGCGCGGCGCCGGCGGCGCTGGCGCCGAGCAGCAGCGCCACGAGGGCGAGCGCGGCGGCGGCGAACCCGACCGCGAAGCGCGTGGGCAGAGACCCGGGCACAGCACAAGTCGCGTTCATGCCCCCTCATCGACCCCGGAGAGGCGATGCTTTAGCGATGGCTGGCTTCGCCTGGACGATGAGGACGGTGCCGCCGGTGGACGTAGAGCAGTCCGAGGCAGAGAGCGAGGACCCAGGCCGCGCCGGCGCCGAGGCCGATCCGCTGGACGAGGCCGTAGTGCCCGCCGGCTTCGTCCGCGGTGAGGAAGAAGAGCAGCGCGATCACGGCGGCGGCGATCAGGCCGCAGGCGAGGGCCAGCAGGTCGGCGCGCCCCCAGCGCGCGTCGCCGTGGAAGCGCCAGGCCATGACGAAGACCGAGAGCGCCAGGGCGACGGCGCCGTCGAAGTAGGCCCAGCCGTGGGCGACTTGCTGCCAGGAGACGTCGCCGGCAAGTTCGCGGGCGCGGCAGCCCGGGTCGATCGTGCGCCGGCAGTCGGCCGGGAACGGGAAGCCGTCGAGGATCTGGGCGAGGCCGGTGAACGCGATCAGCGCCGGGCCGAGGCGACCGCGGAGGCTGCGCGGGGCATCGAGCCAGAGCGCCGCGGCGGCGGCGATGAAGGCGAGGCCCCAGATCGCGACGCCGCTGTCGAACAGCCAGGGCCGGGCGGCGTCCCGCGCGCCGAGCATGCTGAGCGCGTCGCGAATCTGGCTGTAGCCGGGCTCGATCGAGCTGGCGAGGACGGCGACGACGAACCAGACGAGCTGGCCGGCGATCGAGGCCAGGGCGAGGATGCGAATCGTCGCCTCCCGGTCCCACGTCGCCTCCCGCCGCACCTCCACGCCCACGCTGCCCCCTCTTCCCGGCCCCGGCTCCCGCGGGGCTTCGCGCACAGGGTACGTGCCGGCGCCGTTTCCGCCGATCTCGTCGCGGGTATCCCGGGAAGAGGAGGCCGGCCCGGATCCCTGCGGCTTTCATCGGTTCCCCCGATTCCCGCACTGGGTGAGAAGACCAACCGCTTCGGCGGTGCGGCGTCCGGGCTCGGCCCCTGAACTCCCCGTCAGCCGGCGGCGCGCGGGCTTCGCGCGGGCCGCGGCCGGGTAAGACGGGTGGATGCACCGCGTGCGGATCGGCTGCTCGGGCTGGAGCTACGACGACTGGCGCGGCGGCCTCTACCCGGATGGCCTGCCGGCGCGGCGGCGGCTGCAGCGCTACGCGGAGGTCTTCGACACGGTCGAGGTCAACGCGACCTTCTACCGGCTGCCCAAGGCCGAGACCGTCGAGGGCTGGGCCGACCAGGTCCCCGGCGACTTCCTCTTCGCCGTCAAGGCGAGCCGCTACCTGACTCACATGAAGCGGCTGCACGACGTCGCCGACGCCTTCGCCCGCTTCTGGGAGCCGCTCGAGCCGCTGCGCCGCCGGCGCCGGCTGGGGCCGGTGCTGTGGCAGCTGCCGGAGAGCTTCGAGCGCGACGACGACCTGCTCGCCGCCGCCCTCGCCGCCGTCCCCCGCGCCCGCCACTGCTTCGAGTTCCGCCACCCGAGCTGGTTCGCCGCGCCGGTGCGAGAGCTGCTCGCCGAGCACGGCGCCTCGCTGGCGATCGGCGACGACAAGCGCCGGCCGCTGCCCGAGGCGCGCCCCGCCGGCGAGCTCGCCTACCTGCGCCTGCACTACGGCCACCGCGGCCGCGACGGCAACTACTCCGCGGCCGAGCTCGCCGGGTGGCGGCGGCGGATCGCTGCCTGGCGCGGGCGCCGCGAGGTCTTCGCCTACCTCAACAACGACTGGCAGGGGTTTGCCCCGGCCAACGCCCGCGAGCTGCGCCGCGGCCTCTCCGGGGCCGAGCGGTGAGCGCCGGCCGCGCCCCGAATGCGCCCGCGCGGCGCCTGCCCGCCGCGACCTTCCGCCTGCCGGTGGAGAAGATCCGCGCCGGCTACTACTCCGACTCCTACTTCGTCCTCACCAAGGAGCTGCTCGAAGCCGAGGACCGGCGGCCGCGGGTGACGATGCAGGTCTTCGCCAAGCGTGCCGGGCTGCTCGGCGGGATCGACGAGGCGATCGCGGTGCTCGAGCTCTGCTCGGGCCGGCCCGAGGGCGGCGGTTGGCGGGACGGCTGGGAGGACCTCGAGGTGCGGGCGCTGGCCGAGGGCGCAACGATCGAGCCGTGGGAGACGGTGCTGACGATCGCCGGCGACTACACGCTCTTCGCGCACCTGGAGACCGTCTACCTCGGCACGCTCTCGCGCCGCTCGCTGGTGATGGTCGACTCCTACGGGGTCGGCTCCGCCCTGCTGCGCGGCGAGCTCGACTTCACCGCCGACGTGGTCGAGCTCGACGGCCGCCCCTGCGCCAAGGTCGGCCGCGAGCTGCGGCCCAACCCTCGCCTGCGCTTGGTCGAGTGAGTCGTGGCTGGACCTTTCTGGTGGCTCTGGCCGCCAAAACCGTCCATTGACGCGAAAAGTACGCTTGGCAGATGCCGTCGATCCAGGCCAGGGTTCTCTCCTCGACCCAGTTGCAGACGCTGGCCATGCACGGCGAGGAGCGCAGCGCCGTGCCCGGCGAGTCCCTCTTCCGCATCGGCGACGCCAGCTATCCGTTCATCGCGATCCTCGACGGCGAGGTCGAGATCGTCGACGAGGCGGGCGAGATCGTCACCACCCACCCGCCCAGCGGCTTCCTCGGGGAGATGAGCCTGCTCTCCGGCCAGACCGCGATGGTCACCGCCCGTGTCTCGAAGCCGACCCGGTACGTCCTCGTCGAGCGCGACGCGCTGCGCGACCTGCTGTTCGACGACAGCGCCCTGTCCGACCTGCTGCTGACCGCCTTCATCGAACGCCGCGAGGACCTGCAGCGCCGCCACGGGGTCGGGATCGAGATCGTCGGCCCCCACGCCGAGCCGCGCAGCCGCGAGCTCGCCGCCTTCGCCAATCGCCAGCGCATCCCGTACACGGTCCGCGACCCGGCCGAGGACCAGGCCGCGGCCGAGCTGGTCGCCGGGCTGGCGACCGGCGAGCTGCCGCTGGTGCGGCTGCCCGGCGGCACCGAGCTGCGCGCCCCGTCCAACGGCCAGCTCTCGCGCCGGCTCGGGATCGGCCGCGAGCTGGCGCCGCGCGAGGAGGCCGACCTGCTGATCGTCGGCGGCGGCCCGGCCGGGCTCGGCGCCGCGGTCTACGGCGCCTCCGAGGGACTGCAGACGCTGATGATCGACGGCACCGCGATGGGCGGCCAGGCCGGGACCTCGCGCCGGATCGAGAACTACCTCGGCTTCCCGGCCGGGATCAGCGGCACCGAACTGACCAGCCGCGCGGCTACCCAGGCGCGCAAGTTCGGCGCCCGCACCGCGACCCCCTACCGCGCCGCCTCGCTCGAGCCAGGCGCGGGGGGCGCGGGCCGCCACCTGGTCCGCACCGAGGACGGCCACGAGATCGCCGCCACCGCCGTCGTCCTCGCCACCGGCGCCGAGTACCGCCGGCTGCCCGTCGACGGGCTCGAGGACTACGAGGGCTACAGCGTCTTCTACGCCGCCGGACCGCCCGAGGCCCAGCTCTGCGGCGGCAGCCGCGTCGGCGTCGTCGGCGGCGGCAACTCGGCCGGCCAGGCCGCCGTCTGGCTCGCCCGCGGCGGCGCCCTCGTCACCCTGCTGCACCGCCGCGCCGACCTGAGCGAGACGATGTCCGCCTACCTGATCTCCGAGCTCGACCGCTTTGGCGTCGCCGTCCGCGACCGCAGCGAAGTCGCCGAGCTGCACGGTGCCGGCGGGCGGCTGGAGGGCGTCGCCCTGGCCGACGGCGAGCGCCTGCCGCTCACCTTCCTCTTCCTCTTTCTCGGCGCCGCGCCCTGCACCGACTGGCTCGGCGACGTCGTCGCCCGCTGTGGCGACGGCTTCGTCCTCACCGGCCCCGAGGCGGGCGCCGAGGGCCCGCTGGAGTCCAGCGTCCCCGGCGTCTTCGCCGCCGGCGACGTCCGCTCCGGCTCGATCAAGCGCTGCGCGATCGCCGTCGGCGAGGGCGCCGCCGTGGTCCGCTTCGTCCACGAGCGCCGCGCCGCCGCCGAAGCCGCCAAGCTCTGAACCTCAGCCTTCGTCGCGGAGCTCGTCGAGGGTGCGGCCGCTGAGCACCGAGCGCGGCTGCTCGGCGACTACGTCGATACCCGGGCGCGCCTGCTCGTCGCGACGCTTGATCAGCAGCCACCGCGCCTTCTCGCCCTCGCCCCCCGTGCGCTGCAGGGCAAAGCCGCCGCGCAGCTTCTCGCCGTGGAGAACGAAGACGGCGTGGCCGCGTTCGAGCGCCTCGGGCCAGGGCACACGGCCCCCCTGCTCGTAGCCGCCGCGGTCCCAGACGATCACGCCGCCGCCCTCGGTCGGCCCCTCGAACTCGTTGTGGGAGAGCTCGTGGTCGGAGACCTGGATCGCCATCCGCTTCACCGCCGGGTCGAGCGAGGGCCCCTTCGGCACCGCCCAGGAGCGCATCGTGCCGCCGACCTCGAGCCGCAGGTCGAAGTGGCGGGCGGTGGCGGCGTGCTCCTGGACGACGAAGACGCCGGCGCGGACGCCGCGGATCGCGAACTGCTCGTGGCCCTCGACCTCGACCTCCTCGACCGCGACGTCCTCGACCCGCGCCGCCGGCGGCCCCTCGCGGAGGAACTCGACCAGCGCCGCGACCGCCTCCGGCTCGCCCTCGGCGTGGACGCCGACGCTGCCGTCGGCTTCATTGCGGACCCAGCCCATCGCCCCCAGCTCCCGCGCCCGCCGGCGCGTCGTTTCGCGGAAGAAGACCCCCTGCACGGCGCCCCGCACCGTCACCCGCACCGCCCTCGCGCTCACCCGGCCGGGGCCTCCCCGCGCGCGGCCAGGTACTCGTCGAGGCGGCGGGTCTCTTCGGTGTCCTCGTAGACCTCGTATTCGCGCATCTTGCCCCAGGCGATCCGGCCCCAGATCACGTAGCGGTTGTCGTAGACGCGACCGTCGGCCGGGGTGTCGAGATGGATGTGGCCGCGGACGCAGACCGTCTGCCGCCAGGGAAAGCCCTTGAGGATCACCTCATCGGGATAGATCTGCAGCCCGACCGCAGCGAACCGCTTCAGCCACTCGCGCAGCTCCGGCTTGCCGCGCGCGCCCGGCGCGAACGAGCTTCCGCCGGGAAACGTGAACCTGACGTCGTCGGCGTCGAGCCTCAGCGACGGCTCGACGTCGCCGCCCCGCAGCGCCTTCATGTCGCGGGCGATCATCTGCTTCGTCAACCAGGAAAACATCGTGACCCCTCCCTCCGCTAGCCGTCCCGCGGAGGCTAGCCGAGCGGTCCGCCACCGACATGCCTGCCGACCTAGCTCGGCTGCGGCGCGCCGAGCAGCTGCGAGAGCAGCTCCACGTACTGCAGGGTGTGGCGGTCCTCGAGGAAGGAGGCGCGGACCCGCTCGCGGGCGGCGGCGCCGATCTCGGTGGCCCACTCGGTGTCGCGCAGCAGCTCGGCCAGCTCGCCCGCGAACTCGGCGCGGTCGAGCGGGTTCTTCAGCAGGATGCCGCTGACCCGGTCCTCGATCTGGTCGAGGATGCCGCCGGTGGCGCTGGCGAGCACCGGCCGCGCCTTCCACATTGCCTCGGTCACGGTCAGCCCGAAGCCCTCCTTGAGGCTCTTCTGGACGATGATCGAGGCGCGGCGCTGCAGCGCGTTGACGATCGCCGCGTTCTCTTCGAGGTCCTCCATCGGCAGGCTGGCGAGGTGGACGCGTTCGCGGACCGCCGGCGGCAGCCGCCGCCAGGCGAGCTCGACCTCGGCCAGGACCATCGCCCCCTCGGGATCGTCGCTGACGCTGCCGAGGCTCGGGCCGGCCAGGATCAGGTGGGCCACCGAGCCCTCCGGGGCGGCGAGGGCGAACCCTTCCATCACCCCGATCGGGTCCTTGAGCCGGTCCCAGCGCGAGACCTGGACGACCAGCGGCACCCCGGGCTCGGGCAGCGGCCCGCAGCTGATCACCTCGCAGCGCCGGGAAATCCGGGTGATCTCGCCGCCGCGGCGGCGGAACTCGGCGCCGTCGCCGTCGCCGCGCTCGGCTGGCGCGAGACCGACGTGGCGCAGGATCGAGCTGACCTGCTCGTCCGCCAGCTCCTGGTTCTTCGCCGAGAGGGCGTCGATCGAGGGCGGCACGACCGCGACCAGGTGGCCCTCGCAGCCAGTCGGCACGTAGGCCTGGCGCGAGAACACGCAGGCGTCGGCACGGCGGAGGTAGGGCGCGAGGAAGTCCCAGCCGGCCTCGCTCAGCTCGTTCGGCCGGTCGGTGCCGACGTGACAGCGCCAGACGACGGTGCGGCCGGCCTCGACCAGAGCCGGGATCAGCCCCGCGGTCTGCGGGTCGTGGAGGAAGACGACGTCGTCGGGGCCGACCACCTCCAGCACGGCAGCCGCGCTGGCCGCCGTCACCTCCTCGTAGACGCGCCGCTCCGCCTCGCCGAGCTTGCCGCCGTCGCCGGGCTCCCCGTGGAGGAAGTTGTGCAGCCGCTTGGTCACGGCGAAGAAGTCGGCATGCCCGGAAATCGTCAGCCAGCGCATCGAGATCCCCAGCCCCTGGGCCAGCCCGACCCACGACCAGAGCATCTCGGAGACGCCGCCGCCGGCCGCGGTCGAGTTGACGTTCCACAGGGTTCGGTGGGCGAGCAGCGCGCGCGCCTGGTCGAGCCCGCCCTCGAGCCGCGCCCACGCCTCCTCCGTGATCACGCTGCGCAGCTCGTCGATCGCGAGCGGCGGCACCTCCACCTCCGTCATCGCCCCCATGACAGGGAATCTACGGTGTCGGCGGTACCGGGGGCAAGCAGCGGTCGCCGCTCGCCCCGAGCGCGGCGTCAATCGCGGCCCGCCAGCTCTCGGTGCCGAAGGCCTGGTTGACGAGGGTGAAGTGGCCGCCCCGGCGGAAACGAGGTCTTCTAAACGGCTTCTACCACCGCCGCCAGCCCCTGCCCCACCCCGATGCACAGCGCGGCGAGCCCGTAGCGGCCGCCGCTGGCGCGCAGCTCGTGGGCGACGCGGCCGAGCACGCGGGCGCCGGAGGCGCCGAGCGGGTGGCCGATCGCGATCGCGCCGCCGCGCAGGTTGACCTTCTCGGGGTCGAGCTCGGGCCAGTCAGCCAGGCAGGCGAGGGACTGCGAGGCGAAGGCCTCGTTGAGCTCCACCCGGTCGACCTCGCCCCAGCCGATCCCGGCCCGCGCCAGCGCCACGTTGGCGGCCTCGACCGGCCCGATCCCGAAGACGTCGGGGTCGACGCCGGCGACACCGCGGGAGACGAGGCGGACGAGCGGCTCGGCGCCGATCGTCTTCGCCGCCGCCTCGGAGCCGAGCAGCACCATCGCGGCGCCGTCTGAGAGCGGCGAGGAGTTGCCGGCGGTGACGGTCCCACCCTCGACGAAGGCAGGCTGCAGCTTGGCCAGCTGCTCGAGCGAGGTGTCGGTGCGGATCCCCTCGTCGCGGGCGAGGTCCACGCCGGGCACGGGGACGACCTCGCCCATCGCACCCTCCTCGTAGGCGCGGGCAGCGAGCGCGTGGCTGCGCAGGGCGAAGCGGTCCTGGGCCTCGCGCGAGATCCCGTACATCCCGGCCAGCTTCTCGGCCGATTCGCCGAGGGAGATCGTCCAGCGCTCGGGCATCTCGGGGTTGACCAGGCGCCAGCCGAGCGTGGTCGAGTGCAGCGTCTCGTGACCGGCGGGAAAGGCCCGCTCGGGCTTTGCCAGCACCCAGGGGGCGCGGCTCATCGACTCGACGCCGCCGGCCACGATCACCTCGGCGTCGCCGGTCTCGATCGCCCGCGCCGCCTGAATCGCCGCCTCCAGGCTCGAGCCGCAGAGGCGGTTGACGGTGGCGCCGGGAACGCTGGTCGGCAGCCCGGCGAGCAGCGCCGCCATGCGGGCGACGTCGCGGTTGTCCTCGCCGGCGCCGTTGGCGTCGCCGAGGATCACGTCGTCGATCCACTCGGGCTCGAGGCCCGGCAGGCGGTCGAGCAGGGCCCGCAGCGAGTGGGCGGCGAGGTCGTCGGGGCGGATCCCGGCGAGGGCGCCGCCGTAGCGGCCGAAGGGGGTACGGACTGCCTCGTAGATGTAGGCGGAGCTCATCGCCGCGCCAGCCTACCGACCGCCGTAGAGTGGGTCGATGCTGGTTACGCGGCGAGGGGAGCGGTTGACGCTGGTCACCCAGTACGACCACGGCGCCCTCGCCGGTGCCCTGGCCGAGCACTGGGGCAACGAGCGCTTCGCGGCACCGGCACCGCGCCTGCGCGAGGCCCTGATCGCCGCCGCCGCCCACCACGACGACGGCTGGCGCGAGCTCGACGACCTCCCCGCGTACAACGAGGAGGCCGGCCGCCCCGCCCACTTCCTGGAGCTGCCGCTGGAGCGGACCGCGCCGCCCTACGGCCGCGGCCTCGACTCGGTCTACGCCCGCGACGCGCTCGCCGGAGCACTGGTCGCGATGCACTGGACCGGCCTCTACTCGGGCCGCTGGGGGCTGCAGAGCGCCGGCGGCCCCCTCCCCCACCCGCTAGCCCGGGACGTGGTGGCGCGCGAGGAGCCGCGCCGGGCCGAGGCGCTGCGCGAGGCCTGGGGCTTCGAGGGTCGCCGCAGCCGCTTCGAAGCCGACGCCTGGCACGCCTACGAGGTGCTGCAGGCGCTCGACGTCGCCTCGCTGGCGCTGTCGCTGCTCGACCCGGCGGCGCCGAGCGGCGACTCCGCGCCACGCTCGATCATGGAGACGCTGTTCGCGATCGAGCAGCCGCCGGGCGCCCGCCTGCTGCCGTCGATCCCGACCGGCCCGCTCGGCGAGTACCCGACGTTGACGCTGTCGGTCGCCGAGCCCGGGGTGGCGACCTTCGATCCCTGGCCGTTCGGGGCCGAGGCGTTCGACGTCGAGCTCCGCGCCCGCTCGCTGCCGGCCGTCGCGACGAGCGAGGAGGAGGCGAGGAGCGCCTTCCACGCCGCCCCGGTCGCAACACTGGCCTGGCGGCTGCGGCGAACCTTGTAGGTTCGTGTCGCCGATGGCCGTTCACGAAGCGCACGAGTTCACCTACGAGGCGCTGCCCGGCCGGGTCGTCTTCGGCGCCGGCGCCGCCCGCGACCGGCTCGCCGGTGAGGTCGAGCGGCTCGGCGCCGAGCGGCTGCTGCTGATCGCCGCCGCGACCGAGGCCGAGCTCGCCGACGAGCTCGCGGCGCCCCTCGGCGAGCGCGTCGTCGCCCGCTTCGACGGCGTCCGCCCCCACGTCCCGGTCGAGGTCGCGCGGGCGGCCGAGGCGGCGGCGGGCGAGGCCGGCGCCGACGCCCTGCTCAGCGTCGGCGGCGGCTCGACCACCGGCACCGCGAAGGCGGTGGCGCTGGCCACCGGCCTGCCGATCCTCGCCGTCCCCACCACCTACGCGGGCTCGGAGATGACGCCGGTCTGGGGATCGACCGAGGGCGGCCGCAAGACCACCGGCCGCGATCTCGCGGTGCTGCCCAAGGTCGTCGTCTACGACCCCGAGCTGACCCTCAGCCTGCCCGCCTCGATCACCGCCGCCAGCGGCATGAACGCGATCGCCCACTGCGTCGAGGCTCCCTACGCGCCGGGGCGCAACCCGGTGACCACCCAGCTGGCGCTGGAGGGGATCCGGGCGACGGCGGCGGCGCTGCCGCTGGTGGTCGAGCGCACCGACGACGTCGCGGGCCGCACCGGCGCCCTCTACGGCGCCTACCTCGCCGGCTCGGCCTTCGCCGTCGCCGGCTCCGGCCTGCACCACAAGATCTGCCACGCGCTCGGCGGCGCCTTCGACCTGCCCCACGCCGAGACCCACAGCGTCGTCCTTCCCCACGTCGTCGCCTTCCAGCAGCCGGCGGCGACAGCGGCGATGGACGCGGTGTCGGCCGCCCTCGGCGCCGGCCCCGGCGAGGCGGCGCCGGCGCTCTACGACCTCGCCGAGCGGCTCGGCCTGCCGGTGGCGCTGAGCCAGATCGGGATGCCGGCCGACGGGATCGAGGCGGTCGTCGACCAGATCGTCGCCGCGACCCCCGCCGACAACCCGCGCCCGGTCGACGCCAACGCCGTCCGCGCCATCCTCGAAGCCGCCCACGAGGGCCGCCGCCCAGCCTGACGGAGCGCCCCAGCCCGAGGGAGCGCCCAGGGCCCCGCCGCCGACGGGCCGATTTCCCGGGCTATACCCGGGAAATCGGCCCGTCGGCCCCTCAGTGGGCGAGGACGGGCTCGGCGTTGGGGTCGACCTCGGGGACGCCGGGGCGCAGCAGCAAGGCGGAGACCACGGCGCCGGCGGCGAAGATCGCGGCCGCCCACCAGAAGGCGGTCGTGTAGCCGTGGACGGAGGCCTCGGCGAGCGCCTGCGGGTTCGGCTGGCGGGTCGCCAGGTAGGAGCCGACCGCGCTCGTCGCCAGCGTGTTGAGCAGCGCCGTGCCGATCGAGCCGCCGATCTGCTGGGTCGTGTTGACCATCGCCGAGGCAACGCCGGCGTCGTCGCCGGCGACCCCGGCGGTCGCCGTGTTCATCCCCGGAGCGAAGATCAGGCCCATGCCGAGGCCGCTGACGATCAGGCCGGGCAGGACGTGGGTCCAGTAGGAGCTGTCGACACCGACCTGGGTGAAGATGATCATCCCGACCAGCGCCACCAGCATGCCGGTGACGATCAGCGGCCGCGGCCCGAGCCTCGGCAGCAGCATGGTGCTGGCCAGACCGGAGCTGAGCATGATCGCCGGCGTCATCGGCAGGAAGGCGAGGCCCGATTCGACCGGGCTGAAGCCGAGCGTGTCCTGCAGGTAGAAGGTGAGGAAGAGGAAGACGCCGAACATCCCGGCGCCGGCGATCCCGACCGCCGCGAAGGAGCCGCCGCGGTTGCGGTCGAGGACGACTCGCATCGGCAGCAGCGCGTGCGAGCTGCGCCGCTCGATCGCGACGAAGGCGGCGAGCAGCGTCGCCGAGACGGCGAAGAGGGCGAGGATCAGCGGGTCGCCCCAACCGCGGTTGGCGGCCTCCGAGCAGGCGTAGACCAGCGCCAGCAGGCCACCGGAGGCGGTCAGCGTGCCGGGGATGTCGAGCCGCAGGTCGCTGCCGTGCTTCTGCTGGTGAAGCAGCGAGAGCGCGCCGAGCGCGGTCGGCACCGCGATCGCGATGTTCACGTACAGGCACCAGCGCCAGGAGAGGTACTCGGTGAGGATGCCGCCGAGCAGCAGGCCGACGGCGGCGCCGGCGACGGCGATGCCGCCGTAGAGGCCGAAGGCTTTGCCGCGCTCCTCCTGGTCGGTGAAGGTGGTGGTCAGCAGCGAGAGCGCGGCCGGGGCGAGGATCGCGCCGAAGGCGCCCTGCAGGGCGCGGGCGCCGATCAGGACGGCGAAGCTGGGCGCCAGGCCGCCGAGCGCCGAGGCGCCGGCGAACCCGATCAGGCCGACGACGAAGACGCGCTTACGGCCGAAGAGGTCGCCGATCCGGCCGCCGAGCAGGAGCAGGCTGCCGAAGGCGAGGGCGTAGGCGGTGACCACCCACTGGCGCGCCGAGTCGGAGAAGCCGAGCGCTTCCTGGGCGGAGGGGAGGGCGATGTTGACGATCGTCGCGTCGAGGACGACCATCAGCTGGGCGAGGCCGAGGATCGCGAGGATCAGCCAGCGGCGCTCGTGGTGGGGGTTCTCGTGGGGATTCATCGTTTGCGGCCTCGTGGGGCGAGTGGCGGGCAGTTGGTGGTGCGGGACTAGTGAGGACCCGCACAAGTGGAGATTCAACCTCCACTTTCAGCCCACCGTAGCAGAGAACCGGAGTTCGAGCCTCCGCTTCGGCTAATGTGTGACCGATGCCCACCAAGGCGAAACAGCGCGCCACGGCGGCCGGGAAGCCGCCTCGCCCTCTGCGCCGCGATGCCCAGGAGAACCGGCGCCGCCTGCTCGAGGCCGCCCGCGAGGTCTTCGCCGAGTCCGGCTTCGAGGCGACGATGGACGACGTCGCCGCCCGCGCCGGCGTCGGCGTCGGCACCGCCTACCGCCGCTTCGCCAACAAGGAGGAGCTGATCGCCGCCCTCTTCCAGGACCGCCTCGACGAACTCGAGGCGGTGATCGACCGGGCGCTCGCCGAGCAGGACCCCTGGCAGGGCGTCGTCGCTTACCTCGAAGGCTCGATCGCGCTGCAGTCCTGCGACCGCGGCCTCAAGGAGCTCGTCTTCAGCTCCCAGCACCACCGCGAGTTCGTCGAGCAGGCCCGTGCCCGGCTCAAGCCCCGCGTCGACGAGCTGGTCGAGCGCGCCCACGCCGCCGGCCGCCTCCGCCCCGGCGTCGGGGCCACCGACCTGGTCACGGTCCAGCTAATGCTCAGCACGATCTCAGAGTCGACCGCCAACGACCCGGCGCCCGCCTGGCGCCGCTTCCTCCCCCTCGCCCTCGACGGCTTCTCCCCCGACCGCACCGACCCCCTCCCCGGCACCGCCCCCACCCTCGAGCAGCTCGACGCGGTGATGGCAGCCAAGCACGGGCGCTGAGCCCTCCGTCGCCGCAAATCGAGACGCACTTTTCCCTCGAATACGACTGGAAAGGTGCGTCTCGATCCCTCGCCCCGCGGATCGGCTAGCGCGGCAGCAAGAGGCGGCCACTGCCGCCGAGGCGGACGCCGGAGCGGCCGAAGTCGTGGCGGGAGAGGCGGCGGATCAGCTTGACGCTCGCCCCCGAGGGGTCGGGGAGCGGGCGGCCGGGGCCGGCGAGGCGAACCGGGGCGACGCGGCCGGAGCGGAGCCGGCCGTGCGGGCCGAGGGTGACGTGGAGGACGGCGGAGAGGCCGAGCACGCCGGCGCCGTTGAAGTTGTGGAAGCCGGCGAAGTTGCCGAGGCTGTAGGCGATCAGGCGGTCGCGGTAGAGCTGCATCCCGCGCAGGACGTGCGGGCCGGAGGCGAGCACCAGGTCGGCGCCGGCGCGGATCGCCATCCGCGCGAAGCGCTGCGGGTTGCCGCGGTCCTCGCCCAGGTAGTGCTCCTCGTGGCCCGTGACGTGCGTCTCCCCCGCCCCCTCGGCGCCGGCGTGGATCATGCAGACGACGATCGCCGCGCGGCGGGCGGCGCGGCGGATCAGGCGGCGGGCGGCGGGCAGGTCGGTGAGCGAGGCGGTGTTGGCGTACGGAGCGAAGCCGAGGAGGGCGATCCGCGTGCCGCGCACGACGCGCACCGCGATCTGGCCGGGCCGGCCGGTCTGGGCGATGCCGGCGCGGCGCAGCGCCCGCACCGTGTCGCGTTCGCCGGCGGCGCCGAAGTCGCCGAAGTGGTTGTTGGCGTCGTTCATCGCGGTGAAGCCGGCGGCGCGCAGGGCGCGGGCGAAGCGAGGCGGGTTGCGGAACGCGTAGCAGTTGCTCGAGCCGGCGCCGCACTTGGGCGAGACCGAGGCATCGGTCAGCGTCCCCTCGAGGTTGCCGAAGACGACGTCGGCGCGCAGCTGGCGCGAGATCGGGCTCAGGTAGCCGACCGGGTTCGCGGGCAGGGTCGGCGTGTCGCCGAGGATCGTGTCGCCGACCGCGGCCAGGGTGAGCGGGCGGCCGTGCGCGGCGCTGTCGCGCGTCGCGCCGTCGGCCGTCGCCGGCGGGGCGAGGGCGGCGGCTGCCGCGAGGCAGAGAGCGACCGCTGCCCGGCGCACCTCAGCCCCTCACGAGGTCGAGGCTTCGCTGCCGCCGCCGCTCGGCACGCCTTCGCCCGGCGGCGAGCCTTCGCCTTCGCCGCCGACCGTGAAGTCGAAGCCGCCGTCGAGGTCGGTCAGGGTCAGCGTCACGCTGCGGGTGGCGCCGCTCGCGTCGGCCGCTTCGCAGAGGATGCGCGAGCCGACCTTCACCTCGATCTCGACCGGGCAGCGGACTTCGGAGAGCGAGACGCCCCGTTCTTCGATCTCCCGTCGCAGCGCGCGCTCGTAGAGGACGCCGGGGGCGACCGCTTTGGAGACGTGCCAGGTGTAGTCGAAGCCGCCCGATTCGACGTCGGTGACACGGCCCTCGATCTCGAGCTGGACGCCGCGCGCGTTGCGACCCGAGCATTCGAAGCGCTCGCCCTCCTCGGCCTTGACGCTTTCGCAGGTCAGCCGGGTCAGCGCGATCCCGCTCTGGTCCTTGTAGTCGGCTTCGATCTTTTCGGCGATTTCCTCGCCCGAGGCCTCCGAGTCGCCGCCGCCGACGTTGACTTCGGCCGAGCAGCCGGTGAAGGCCAGGAAGGGCACGGCGGCGAGGGCGGCGAGCAGGGCGGGGAGCTTGAGGCGAAGCGGCGACAAGACGCCGAAAAGGTATCGCGCTCAGCCGGCGGGTCGCGCCCGCAGCGCGAAGTGGTGCGGCAGCTCGGCGGCGAGCGCCTCGGCCGCCAGGCCCGCCTCGGCGCAGGCGACGATCGCGTCCCGCGTCCCATAGCGGATCTCGGTCGGCGGACCGCGTTCGCCGGGCCGGTCGCGGTCCCAGTCGACGATCAGGACGAAGCCGCCCGGCGCCAGCAGCCGCCGTATCTCGGCCAGCGCGGTCTCGCCGCGGATCTCGTGCAGGAGGTTGACCGCGAGCACCCGGTCGACGCTGCCGTCGGCGAGCGGCACCGAGTTCTCCTCGATCGCCAGCGCCTCGACGTTCGGTGCCGCCGCGACCCGTTCGCGCAGCAGCGCGACCATCTCCGGGCTCTCGTCGACGGCGACCACGCGTCCCCGCGGCAGCCGCGCCGCCGCCGCCAGCGCCACCCGGCCGGTGCCGGCGCCGTAGTCGAGAACGGTCTCCTCGCCGCTCAGCTCGAGCAGCGCGACCAGCGTCGCGTCGGGCAGGTACTCCTCGCGCTCGGGCGCGTCGAGCAGGTGCGCCCGCGCCGGATCGAACTTGCGCTCCTCGCGCCCCGGATCGCTCACCGCCGCAACGCTACCGGGCGCCGCGGGCGCGCCGCCGCTAGGCGGCGGCGCCCTTCAGCGGCCGCAGGCGCGTTTTCTGGACGCGGGCGAGCTTGCGCCGCAGGCGCCGGTAGTTGCGCTCCTGCACCGGCGTCCGCTTGTAGCCCTTCCGCGCCAGGTTGTCTTCCTCGAGCGGGTCCCGTTTGAGGTCGTACATCTCCCACTGCGGCCGCTTGCGGCTCTTCTTGTCCGGGTTGACGTCGTGGTACTTGGCCAGCTTCCAGCGCTCCTCGCGGATGCTGACGATGTGGTTCGGCGGTTTCGGGTAGGGCCCGGTGGGCTGCCCGGACTGGTAGTCGTCGTAGGTGAAGACGACGTAGTCCTGGCTCGAGCGTTTGCTGGCCGGACGCAGGACCTGCTTGGAGTAGTCGACCCCCTCCCAGTTGGCCCGCGCCGACTTCGGCGCGCCCGCCAGGTTGGCCAGGGTGGGCAGCAGGTCGACGTGGGAGACCAGCGCGTGGGACCGGTACGGCCGCGGGTAGAGCTTCGGGTTCGAGTAGACCAGCGGCACCCGCAGCGTCTCCTCGTAGAAGTTGAAGTTCTTCTGCCGCATGCCGCCGTGGGAGAGCCCCATCTCGCCGTGGTCGGAGGTGCGTACGATCAGGGTGTCGTCCATCAGCCCCTGCTCTTCCAGCTTGTTCAGCACCGCGACCAGGTAGTGATCGGATTTGATCATCAGGTTGCCGTAGAAGTTGAGGTACCGGCGCTGCCGCTTGTCGGTGGGAAGCACGCCGCCGAGGGTGTTCATCAGGCGGACGAATTCCTTCTGCACGGTCGGCTTGGTCGAGAGGTCTTCGCCGACCGTCGGCGGCGGCTCCATGTACCCCTGCAGCCAGGGTTCTTCGTAGCCGGCTTCCTCGAAGACTTTGGGGTAGAAGAGGACGTCGTGCGGGTTGACCAGTGAGATCACCATGAAGAACGGCTGCTCCCTGGCGGCCGCGGTGTCCAGGTACTGCAGCGCCCCTTCTTCGGCCCCGACCCCTTTGGAGTCCATGTAGCGGCCGTCGTTGTCGGCGGTGCCGCCGCCGGCCTGGCTGATTTCCTGGTTGGCGCCGGCGTCGGGCGGGTCCCAGCGGTCGAAGCCGTACTGTTCGGCTTCGGCGGGCGTCGCTTCGCCTTCGTACGGCGGCTTGGAGACGTGCCACTTGCCCTTGTAGATGACGTTGTAGCCGGCAGCCTTCATCACCGTCGCGATGTTCGGCATCACCGAGGGCAGCGGCATCTGCACCTGCGGGTTCTTTTTCGGATGGTGCATGTTCTCCTCGAGCGTGTACTTGACGCCGTGCTGCGCGGGGAAGAAGCCGGTCATCATCGTCGCCCGCGACGGCGAGCACATGCAGGCGCTGGTGAAGGCGCGTTCGAAGCTGATCCCGTGGCGCCGCAGCCGCCGCATCCCGGGCAGGTTCTGGCGCAGCCAGTTCTTCGGGAAGTGCTGGATCGCCCGCTCCTGGTCGCTGATGAAGAGGATCATGTTCATCCCCTTGACATTGCGGCGCGCGCCGGGTGCGGCAAGCGCCTGCTCGACCCCTGCTCCGGTCCCCTGCGCGAGCAGCGCCGCCGCCGCGGCCGCCGCGCCGGAGCCGATCAGCTCTTTACGAGTCAGCCCCTTGGTCCCAGCCTCCGAATCGCTCATTCCCAGACCCTTTCTGAAGTTATTGACGCGCGCCAATATAACCTCAGCGGCGGTCGTCTGGAGCGGTATCTGGCCAGGAGTTCGTACTACGTTGTCAGATCCCTGACAACGCGGAAGCCGAGGTTCCCGGTCGAGCCGTCGCTGGCGTTGGAGCTGCGCGCGTCGACCCGGTAGCGGTTGCAGTAGGAGGCGTGGCAGAGGTAGGAGCCGCCGCGCATCACGACGGGCCCGTCGCCGCCGGCGCAGATCGGGTCCTCGCCCGGGCTGTCGAGGTAGAAGTTGCGGTCGAAGCGGTCCGCGGTCCATTCCCAGACGTTGCCGGTCATGTTGTGGAGGCCGAAGCCGTTGGGCTCGAAGGCGGAGACCGGCGCGGTGCCGAGGTAGCCGTCGGCGCCGGTGTTCTCGTCCGGGAAGGTGCCCTGGAAGACGTTCATCCGGTGCTCGCCGCCGGGTTCGAGCTCTTCGCCCCAGGGAAAGCGGGTGCCGGCGCGGCCGCCCCGCGCCGCGTACTCCCACTCCGCCTCGGTCGGTAGCCGCGCGTCCGCCCAGACGCAGAAGTAGAGCGCGTCGGCCCAGGTCACGTGGACGACCGGGTGGTCGGGGCGCTCCTCCCAGCCGCTGCCGGGGCCCTCGGGGTGGGCCCAGTCGGCGCCCTCGACCTCGCGCCACCAGGGCGCCGCGGCGACCACCCGGGTCGGCGGGAAGTCCTCGGGCAGGAGGCCGACGAAGACGAACGAGGAGCCGCACCGCTCGGCCTCGGTCCGGTGGCCGGTGGCGGCGACGAAGGCGGCGAACTGCGCGTTGGTGACCGCGAAGCGCGAGATCGCGAAGGGCGAGAGCACGACCTCGTGCTCCGGCCCCTCGCCGTCGACCGCGTAGCCGTAGTCGCCGTCGGTCCCCATCGTGAACTCGCCGCCCTCGAGCGCGACCAGATCCGGGGTGACGAGTTCGATCCCCTCCGCCGAGGTCTCGGGCAGCGCCGGCGGGCTCGCCGCCGCGGCAGGCTCGCGTGACTCGCCACCGGGCGCGCAGCAGGGACCGTCGCTCATAACCCAACGCTACCGGCGCGGGCCTCAGGACTCGAACAGGGTGAGGATGCCGGCGGCGATCGCGTCGGGAGGGGGCGGGCAGCCGGGGATCCTGACGTCGACCGGCAGCAGCTCCTGCAGCGGCGCCGCCAGCTCGTCGGCCGCGGCGAGCACGCCGCAGCCCAGCGCGCAGTCGCCGAGCGCGGCGACCCGGCGGGGCTCGGGCATCGCCTCGTAGGCGGCCAGCAGGGCGGCCCGCATCCGGGTGGTCACCGGCCCGGTGACCAGCAGCAGGTCGGCGTGCCGCGGCGAGGCGACGACGTCGAGGCCGAACCGCTGCAGGTCGTACTGCGGCGCCGCGGTCGCGGTCAGCTCGTGCTCGCAGGCGTTGCAGGAGCCGGCGTCGACGTGGCGGATCGCCAGCGAGCGGGCGCCGCTGCGGCGCGGCAGCGCCGCTTCGCGGCGGACCCGGGCGAGGTGTCGGAGGAGGACGAACATCGGGTCTAGCGGTCCACGCAGGCGTAGCAGAGCTCGAAGCTCTTGTTGATCAGCGGGAAGTCGGGCAGCAGGTTGCCGGCGGTCGCCTGCGCCAGCGCCGGCCAGTTGGCGTAGGAGCCGGTGCGCAGGCGCAGCCGGGAGACCCGTCCCGAGTCGAGCTCGACCGCGCAGACCGTCTCGCCCCGCGGGCTCTCGACCCGGGCCACGCCCGAGCCGGCCGGCGGCAGCGGCGATGTGGGCGGCGGCGGGCGCGACCGGCTCCGCCAGCAGCTCGCCGAGGATCTCCAGGGTGACGAGCAGCTCGGCACCGCGCAGCTCGAGCCGCGCGGCGACGTCGCCCGACGCGGTCGGCGGCGCCGCGGGGGCGAACGCCGAGCCGTACCAGAGGTCGGGGCTGGCGCCGCGGGCGTCGGTCGCCAGGCCGGCCGCCCGCGCCGCGGGGCCGACGGCGCCGAGCCGGCGCGCGTCCTCGCGGGAGAGCTCCCCCACCCCGCCCAGCCGCGCCTGGACCGAGGCGGCGAAGCTGAGCTCGCGCCAGGCGAGCGCCGCGTCCTCGCCGATCTCGCGCAGAACGCCGCGGGCGCGATCGGACTCGGCGGCGGAGAGCGCCAGCTCGGCTGGCGCCGACGGCGACCGAGCCGAAGAGGAAGCGGTGGCCGGCGAGCTCCCGGTTGAGCCGCTGCGCCCGCTCCTTCAGCGCCGCGAAGGCCATGTTCCCGGGCGCGAAACCGACCCCGGCGCAGATCGCGGCGACGTCGTTGAGGTGGTTGTAGAGGCGCTCGAGCTCGAGCAGCAGGGTCCGCGCCCGGCGCGCTTCGCGCGGCGCGGCCAGGCCCAGCGCCGCCTCGCCGGCGAGCGCGTAGGCGACCGAGTTGGCGACCGCGCAGGCGCCGCAGGCGCGCTGGGCGAACGGCAGGCCCGCCTCCGGCTCCGCCCCCTCGGCCGCGCGCTCGAGGCCGCGGTGCTTGTGGAAGAGCCGGGGATCGACCAGCAGGATCCGCTCGCCGACGACGTGGAAGCGGAAGTGGCCGGACTCGATCACCCCGGCGTGGATCGGCCCGACGGCGACGTCGTAGGTGCCCTCGCCGCGAACCGGGACGGTCCAGGCCTCGGTCTCCGCCGGGTGGGCGACCAGCGGGCGCAGCGGCTCGTGGCCCTCGAACGAGACCCCGTACAGGTCGTGCGCCTCGCGCTCGTCCCAGTTGGCGGCGGGGATCAGGTCGACCAGGGTCGGCAGCCGCGAGCCGACCGCGACGGTCCTCACCGCGCGGGTCTCGGCGCCGGCGGCGAACAGCGCCGTCCAGCGCCGCTCGCCCGCCGGCCCGCCGGCGTAGGCGCCGCAGAAGCGCGCGCCCGCGGCCAGCTGCTCGGCGCAGGCCCGCCGCCAGCTCGCCGCCGCGACCTCGACCGCCTCCGCGCCGCGGCGGCTCACGCGCCGCTCCTCATCAGCGCCTCGACCAGGCCCGAGCCGGGCAGCGCGTAGGCGGCGACGGTCAGCGCCAGCAGCGCGACAGCCGCGACGCCGGCCAGCGCCGCCACCGCCCGCGCCGAGCGCGGGCTGGGCCGGGCGCCGCGGCGCCGCTTGCCCAGCAGCCCCTCGAGCAGAGCGTGGGCGAGGCCGAGGAAGCCGAGCGCCAGGAGGACGGCGGCGACGGCGGAGACCGCGAGCAGGCCCGCTTCCATCCCGCCCAGCAGCACCATCAGCTCGGAGACGAACAGGGGCGAGGGCGGCAGACCGCTGAGCGAGGCGAGGCTGACCGCCGCCGCGGTCGCGGTCGGCGCGCTGGCGCGGGCGATGCCGCGGGCCGCGACCCGGGCGCTGGCCGGGTCCTGGCGCAGCAGCGGGATCGCCGCGTAGAAGCCGAGCGACTTGGCGATCCCGTGACCGGCGACGTGGACGACGACGCCGGCGATCGCCAGCGGCGTGCCGAAGCCGATGCCGAGGGCGAGGATCCCCATGTGCTCGAGGCTGGAGTAGGCGAGCAGCCGCTTCCAGGGCAATGGCCGCCAGAGAAAGGGGATCGCGACCGCCAGCGAGAGCAGGCCGAAGCCGACGAACAGCTGGCGCACGACGTCGACCCCGAACGCCGGCGCCAGCGCCAGCTCGGTCCGCCAGGCGACCAGCAGCACGGTCGGCAGCAGCGCCGCGGAGAGCATCGCGCTGACCGGCGGCGGCGCCTCGGAATGCGCGTCGGGGAGCCAGTTGTGGACGGGAGCCCAGCCCACCTTGCTGGCGAGGCCGACGAGGACGAGGACGAAGCCGACCAGGGTCGCCTGCGGCGGCAGCCCGCCTGCGGAGCGGGCCAGCGACTGCCAGTCCAGGCGCGCGATGCCGCCGCCGGAGTCGCCGACGGCGACGAAGAGGACGACGATCCCGAGCAGCGCGACCGCCAGCCCGAGGGTGGTCAGCACGACGTACTTCCAGCCCGCCTCCAGGGCGCTGCGCTTGCCGCTGAAGGCGACCAGCAGCGCCGAGGTCGCGGTCGAGGCCTCGACCAGGAACCAGGCGACGGCGAGGTTCTCGGCCAGCGGCAGCGCCAGCAGCACCGCCCAGAAGACGTTGAACGCCGCGTAGTAGGTGACGTGCGAGCGGCGGGCGCCGAACCAGCTGCGGCCGGCGTGGCGCAGGTAGGCGGGCGAGACGACGGCGCTGGCGAGGCCGACCAGGGCGACCAGCGCCAGGAAGACGCCGCTGGCGGCGTCGAGCACGTACCAGCTGCCGCGCGCCGCCTCGCCCGGCGCGGCGGCGATCGCCAGCACCGCGAGGGTCAGGGCCAGCGCCGCGGTCGCCGCGGCGGCGGCGACGTTGAGCCGGTCGGCGGCGCGGGCGGTCGGCACCAGCGGCCCGACCAGGGCGGCGCCCAGCGGCAGCGCCAGCATCGCGATCGCCAGCGCCCCGTCAGTCACGCAGGCCTCGCAGCAGGTCGGTGTCGCCGCTGCCGACCTCCTCGTGGATCTTCTGGCTGAAGGCGGCGGCGACGGTGACGACGAGGACGAGGTCGAACAGCACGCCGACCTCGATCACCGAGGGCAGGCCGCCGGGGGCGGAGATCGCCAGCAGGTAGACGCCGTTCTCGGCGACGAGGACGCCGACGATCTGCAGGATCGCCGGCCGCCGGGTGACCACGGTGACGATCCCGAGGCAGAGCAGCGCCACCGCGCCGTGCTCGGCGGCGCGGTCGCCGAGGCCGAGCGGCGGCAGCGCGGCGACGGCGACGGCGACGACCGCCGCGGCGAGCAGCAGCCGCGCGGCCGCCGTCGTCGCCGGCGCCACCAGCGCCGGCTCCGGGGTGCGGCGGGTGGTGCCGAGGAGCAGCGCCGGCAGGGCCGCGGCGCGGACGAGCAGGATCGCGCCGGCGACCGCCAGCCCACCGCTCTCGCCGCCGTCGAGCGCCAGCGCGCCGATCCCGAGCAGCAGCGCCTGCGCGGCGACGAGGACGATCGCCAGGCTGCGCCGCCGCACCAGGACGACGCCGAAGCCGAGCGCCACCAGACCGCCGACCGCCGCCGCGCTCACAGCACCCCTCCGAACAGCGAGGCCGCGAGCCCGACCAGGGCCAGCAGGCAGCCGCCCAGCAGCAGCCCCGGGGCGCGCAGGATCCGCATCTTCGCCTGCGCGGTCTCGCTCACCGCGAGCGCCGCGCAGAGCAGCGCGACACCGGCCGCCTGATAGGCGAGCTGGGGGCCGAATCCTCCCCAGTGGGGCAGGAAGAGCCCGGCGGCGAGCACCAGGACGATCCAGTGCCGGGCGGCGGCGCTCCACTCGAGCAGCGCCAGGTCGCGCCCGGCGTACTCCAGCAGCGGCCCCTCGTGGATCATCGTCAGCTCGAGGTGGGTGTCGGGGTTGTCGATCGGCTGGCGCCCGGTCTCGACCAGGACGACGAGGGCGAACGCCGCTCCGGCGCACCAGTGGGCCGGCTCGCTCCAGGGCGAGGAGCCGTTGGCGGCGGCGACCATCGCGACTAGGTCGGTGCTCGCCGCCGGAAGCGCGGCGAGGACGATCGCCAGCAGCAGCAGCGCCTCGGCGAAGGCGGCGAGGGTGAGGTCGCGGCTGGAGCCCATCAGGGCGAAGCCCGAGCCGGTGTCCCAGCTGCAGGCGGCGAGGGCGAAGCGGGCCAGCGCCAGCAGGCCGACGACGACGAGCGCGTCGTTGCCCAGCGACCAGTCGGGGGCGAGGCCGCCGATCGGCAGCAGCAGTAGCGCCATCCCCGTCGCGGCGGCGACGACGACCGGCGCCAGCCGGTAGACGAGCGTCGTCGGCTGCGGATCGGCGAGGCTCTTGCCCCAGAGCCGGCGCAGCTCGCGGTAGGGCTGCAGCGGCGACGGGCCGCGGCGCCCCTGCAGGCGGGCCTTCAGCGCTTGGATCGCGCCCGGCAGCAGCGGCGCCAGGGCGAGCCCGCCGAGCACCTGGATCGCGGCGGCGAGCGCGGTCACCCGATCGCCCCGACGCGGACCAGGACCAGCACCACCAGCAGCAGGCCGAGCAGGTAGGCGGCGTAGGCGCGGACGCTGCCCGACTGCAGGCGACGCGCCTGCCGGGCGGCAGCCAGCGCCGACCGCTGCAACGGCCCGTAGAGGACCGTGTCGAAGAGGTGCGGGACCTCGCCGCGGTAGCGGACCTCCCGCAGGACGCCGCCCGAGCGCACCGTCTCGATCTCCCGTCGCGGCCGCAGCACGCTCTCCAGCACCAGCCGCAGCGGCTTGGTGAACCCCGCCGAGGTCCAGGCCAGCGCCGGCTCGACCGGCTGGCCGCAGGCCCAGGCGGGGACCGGCGCCGCCCGCCGCGAGCCGCGCAGCCGCCAGATCAGCGCGCCGAGGAGGGCGAGCCCGACCAGCAGCCAGGGCGAGGGCAGCGTGCCGGTGCCGGGCACGGCGAGGCTCGGCTCGGTGGCGATCGCCCGCGGCGCCGGCGCCAGCCCCATCAGCGAGGGGACCAGCAGGCCGGGCACGGCGCCGAGGGCGACGCAGCAGGCGGCGAGCAGTACCGCGGCGCCACGCATCGCCGCCGGCGCCTCGACCGCCGCCGCGGCCTCGGGCCGGCGCGGCGAGCCGAGCAGCACCAGCCCGACCGCCTTGACGAAGCAGAACAGGGCGAGCGCCGCGGTCGCGGCGAGGCCGGCGGTCGCCAGGGCGCCGGCGAGCCCGAGCCCGAGCGCCGGCCCGAGGGCGACGTGGACCAGCGCCTGCAGGGTCAGCCACTCGGAGGCGAAGCCGTTCAGCGGCGGCACCCCGGCGATCGCCATCGAGCCGACCAGGAAGGCGCCGCCGGTCCACGGCATCCGCCGCAGCAGGCCGCCGAGCCGGTCGAGGTCGAGCGAGCCGACCGCTCGCTCGAAGGCGCCCGCGGCAAGGAATAGCAGCGCCTTGAAGACGGCGTGGTTGAGCACGTGCAGGAGCGCCGCGGCGAAGGCGATCGCCGCCCAGGTCGCCTCGCCCTCGGAGGCGAAGAGGATCGAGGCGCCGAGGCCGAGCGCGACGATGCCGACGTTCTCGATCGAGTGGAAGGCGAGCAGCCGCTTGAGGTCGTGCTGGACGAGCGCGTAGAGGACGCCGCCGAGCGCCGAGAGCAGGCCGACGGCGAGGACGACCAGCCCGACCCAGAGCGGCGCCGGCGCCGCCCACTCGAAGAGGACGCGGACGAGGCCGTAGAGGGCGACCTTGATCATCACCCCCGACATCAGCGCCGAGACGTGGCTCGGCGCCACCGGGTGGGCCCGGGGCAGCCAGGAGTGCAGCGGCATCAGCCCGGCCTTGGTGCCGAACCCGATCAGCGCCGCGACCAGCACCAGCGCCTCGGCGCCGGCGCCCTGCGAGGCGAGCGCGCCCGGGTCCGAGAGCGCCCCGTAGTGGGCGAGGGCGAGGACGGCGATCCAGACCCCGGCGCCGCCGAGGTGGGTGACCGCGAGGTAGACGAAGACCGCGTGGCGGACGGGCGCCTCGCTGCGCCGCAGCAGGATCGCCGCCGCGGGTGCAAGGGTCATCAGCTCCCAGCTGGCGAGGAAGAGCGAGGGGTCGCGGGCGGTGACCACGCCGCAGAGCGAGACGAGGAAGAGGCCGCCGAGGGCGACCAGCGCCCCGGCGCGCGGGGTGCCGGCGAGGTAGTCGCGGGCGTAGAGCAGCGCGGCCAGGGCGACGAGCGCGATCGTCGCCAGGAAGAAGCCGCTCAGCCCGTCGATCCCCAGCGCCGGTTCGAGGCCGTCGCGGAAGCCGGCGCCGAGCGGCGCGGCGCCGAACAAGACCGCCGCGCCGGCGGCCCCGAGCGCGAGCACGCCGAGCGCCTGCAGCGCCAGCGCCGCGGCGATCCGCAGGCGCAGCAGCGGAGCCACCGTCCCGGTCGCCAGCGCCGCGGCACCGCCGCCGGCCAGCAGGTCCAGCGCATTCAACCCCGGCTGCCTATCGCGACCGGGTCGTGGCGGTGGACTTGCTGGACTTCGGCGGCTGCTCCTCCCCGAGCTCCCCCAGCAGCGCGTTGGCTTCTTCGAGGTGCGACCCGATCACCTGGCGGGCGCTCTCCAGCAGCTGGAAGACGCGCGGGTCCCGGACCCGGTAGTAGACGCTGGTCCCCTCCTTGCGCGCCTCGAGGATCCCCTGGCGGCGCAGCGCGGCGAGGTGCTGGGAGGTGCCGCTGGAGTCGATCCCGAGCTCGGCCTGCAGGTCGCCCACGGTCATCTCCCCGCCCCGCAGCAGCTCGAGGACGCGGACCCGCGCCGGGTGCCCGAGGGTGCGGAAGAACTCCGCCTTGACTTCGTGGATCGGCCGCGCCGGACCCTTGCTCGCTCGCCTGCGTGCCATCTCGAAGGATGAGCTTATCTTAAAAGCTCTTAAGATTTACCACTCCGCGCCGGTGGTGGATGATGGGTCCGTGCCCGCCCCCTGGCCCACCTCCCCGCCGACCGCCGATGACCGGGCGACGTACGCCGACGCCGTGGTGCGACCGTTCTGGCTCGACCGGCTGCCGGCGCGGGAGCCGCAGCCGGCGCTTAGCGGGGAGGTCGAGGCGGACCTCTGCGTCGTCGGCGGCGGCTTCACCGGGCTGTGGACGGCGCTGCACGCGAAGGCCGACGAGCCGGAGCGCGAGGTGGTGCTGCTCGAGGCGGAGACGATCGGGTTCGGCGCCAGCGGGCGCAACGGCGGCTTCGCGATCGGCTCGCTCACCCACGGCCTGGAGAACGGGCTGGTGCGGTTCGCCGACGAGATCGAGCTGCTCGAGCGGCTCGGGCGCGAGAACCTCGCCGGCCTCGTCGCCGACGTCGAGCGGCACGGGATCGAGTGCGACCTGGAGCTGACCGGCGAGCTGATGCCGGCGGTCGCCGCCTACCAGGAGGAGTGGCCGACCGAGGTCGCCGAGCTGCACCGGCGCTTCGGCTACGAGGTCGAGGTCTTCGCCGATGCGGCGGCGATGCGGGCCGAGGTCGACTCGCCGCTGTACCGCAACGGCGTCTGGCTGCAGGACGCCGGCGGCGTCCTCGACCCGGCGAAGCTCGCGGTCGGGCTCTTCGCCGCCGCCCGCCGCGCCGGCGTCCGCGTCCACGAGCGCACGCCGGCCACCGGCCTGGAGCGCGAGGACGAGGGGGTGCGTGTCCGCACTCCCGCCGGCTCGGTCCGCGCCCGTCGCGCCGTGCTCGGGACCAGCGCCTACCCCTCCCCGCTGCGCGCTCCCCGCCGCTACGTCGCCCCGGTCTACGACTACGTGCTGGTCAGCGAGCCGCTGAGCGCGGCGCAGCGGGAGGCGATCGGGTGGCGCCGGCGCCAGGGGATCGGCGACGGCGGCAACCGCTTCCACTACTACCGGCTGACCGACGACGACCGCATCCTCTGGGGCGGGTTCGAGGCGGTCTACCGCTACGGCGGCCCGGTGCGGCCCGAGCTCGACGACGACGACGCCACCTTCGCCCTCCTCGCGCAGAACTTCCGCACCACCTTCCCCCAGCTCGAGGACCTGCGCTTCAGCCACCGCTGGGGCGGCGCGATCGACACCTGCAGCCGCTTCTCGGTCTTCTTCGGCACCGCGCTCGACGGCCGCGTCGCCTACGCCACCGGCTACACCGGCCTCGGCGTCGCCTCGACCCGGTTCGGCGCCCGCGTCGCCCTCGACCTGGTCGACGGCCGCGAGACCGAGGCGACCCGCAGCCGCTACGTCCGCCGCAAGCCGGTCCCCTTCCCGCCCGAGCCGCTGCGCAGCGCGGTGATCCAGCTGACCCGCAACCGCCTCGCCGCCGCCGACCGCCGCGACGGCCGCCGCGGCCTCTGGCTCGGCCTGCTCGACCGCCTCGGCCTCGGCTTCGACAGCTGAGCCCCGCTACGCACGTTCAGCGTGCGGGACGTTTTCACTTCGACTTCGTGTACGGTCGTCACTTCGAACGGGCTTTCAGGGCCGGGGTCGAAGCGGACGTCGTAGACGCCGGGTTCTTCCAGTTCGAGCGAGTATTTGCCGAGTTCGTCCGTCGTCGCGGCGGCAGCTGGTGTTTCGGTCCCAGACTGCAGGACCACCACCGAGACGCCACCCAGCGGTTCGGCTTCTTCGCCCGCCGACCGTCCTTCGACCACACCCGAAAGGGTCGGTCCCGCAGCGTGCGCTGCGGTGGCCATGCTCAGCGCGAGTCCGAGCATGGCGGCGACGGCTACGAGAGTTCGAACGGCTCGCACGGTGATTCCCCCTGTCTGTCGAGATGGCGCTGCCCGCGAGAAAGTGCTCAACTTATATCGAGTTCTAGAGAACTTCTGTGTTGGAGAATCTGCCGGTGCCCGCTCCCTGGCCGACCACTCCGCCGACCGCCGCTGACCGCGCCAGCTATGCCGACGCCGTGACGCGACCGTTCTGGCTCGACCGACTGCCGGCGCGGGAGCCGGAGCCGGCGCTCGGCGGCGAGGTCGAGGCGGACCTCTGCGTCGTCGGCGGCGGCTTCACCGGGCTGTGGACGGCGCTGCACGCAAAGGCCGAGCAGCCGGAGCGCGAGGTGGTGCTGCTCGAGGCGGAGACGATCGGGTTCGGCGCCAGCGGGCGCAACGGCGGCTTCGTGATCGGCTCGCTCACCCACGGGCTGGAGAACGGGCTGGTGCGGTTCGCCGACGAGATCGAGCTGCTCGAGCGGCTCGGGCGCGAGAACCTCGCCGGCCTCGTCGCCGACGTCGAGCGGTACGGGATCGAGTGCGACCTGGAGCTGACCGGCGAGCTGATGCCGGCGGTCGCCGCCTATCAGGAGGAGTGGCCGACCGAGGTCGCCGAGCTGCACCGGCGCTTCGGCTACGAGGTCGAGGTCTTCGCCGATGCGGCGGCGATGCGGGCCGAGGTCGACTCGCCGCTGTACCGCAACGGCGTCTGGCTGCAGGACGCCGGCGGCGTCCTCGACCCGGCGAAGCTCGCGGTCGGGCTCTTCGCCGCCGCCCGCCGCGCCGGCGTGCGGGTCCACGAGCGCACGCCGGCCACCGGCCTGGAGCGCGAGGACAAGGGGGTGCGTGTCCGCACTCCCGCCGGCTCGGTCCGCGCCCGTCGCGCCGTGCTCGGGACCAGCGCCTACCCCTCCCCGCTGCGCGCTCCCCGCCGCTACGTCGCCCCGGTCTACGACTACGTGCTGGTCAGCGAGCCGCTGAGCGCGGCGCAGCGGGAGGCGATCGGGTGGCGCCGGCGCCAGGGGATCGGCGACGGCGGCAACCGCTTCCACTACTACCGGCTGACCGACGACGACCGCATCCTCTGGGGCGGGTTCGAGGCGGTCTACCGCTACGGCGGCCCGGTGCGGCCCGAGCTCGACGACGACGACGCCACCTTCGCCCTCCTCGCGCAGAACTTCCGCACCACCTTCCCCCAGCTCGAGGACCTGCGCTTCAGCCACCGCTGGGGCGGCGCGATCGACACCTGCAGCCGCTTCTCGGTCTTCTTCGGCACCGCGCTCGACGGCCGCGTCGCCTACGCCACCGGCTACACCGGCCTCGGCGTCGCCTCGACCCGGTTCGGCGCCCGCGTCGCCCTCGACCTCGCCGACGGCCGCGAGACCGAGGCGACCCGCAGCCGCTACGTCCGCCGCAAGCCGGTCCCCTTCCCGCCCGAGCCGCTGCGCAGCGCGGTGATCCAGCTGACCCGCAACCGCCTCGCCGCCGCCGACCGGCGCGACGGCCGCCGCGGCCTTTGGCTCGGCCTGCTCGACCGCCTCGGCCTCGGCTTCGACA
>CAWEOH010000012.1:0-154755 GCA_963810455.1 uncultured Actinomycetes bacterium | reverse complement strand
CTCCGCGTAGGGCAAGGTCTCGCCCTCGATCATCCGCAGCAGCGTGTCCCTGAACAGATACTTTGTCGCGGTTGTTGAAGCGGAATGCGATCTCGTCCAGATAGGCCGGTAGGTGCTTCGCCGAAAGCTGGTGATAGGTGCCGATCACCGAGCGCTTGAACAGGCTCCAAACGCCCTCGACCGTGTTCGTATGGACCTGGGCGGGGGACCGATTCCTCAGCGCTGTGATTGACCTTCTGGTGATCGGTGTTTTTGGTCTGAGAGGTCGCCCCGAGGCTTTCGCGGAGTCCGTATAGATCGCCTCGGCGTTGTCGTGGACGGTCTGCTCTACGAAGTCCGGGAGCCCTCTCGCTTCTTGGGGCAGGCCCGGTGCGGACGCTGAATCGGACCTCGCCGTCCCTTTCAATCGCTCCAAGACCATCCGCTTGGTCGCATGCGGCCCTTGGTGCGGCTTGCCCGGCTGTTCGCGGTATTTGCCGCCGATGAACGTCTCGTCAATCTCCACGATCCCGGTGAAGCGGAACGGGCGAATCTCCTCCATCGCAGAGCGGACCCGATGCCCGAGATACCAAGCGGTCTTGTAGCTCACGCCCAAGGTCCGTTGAAACTGCTTGCCGCTGATCCCCTTCTTGCTCTCCCCGATCAAGTAGATGGCGAGAAACCACTTCCAGAGCGGCAAGTGGGAGTCGTGAAAGACAGTCCCTGCCGTGACCGAGAATTGGTATCGACATGAATTGCACTCGTGCTGCTTGCGCTTCCCGATTCACGACGTGGACATGTCGCCGCAGCGCGGGCACAACACGCCGTTGGGCCAACGGAGGTCTTCCAGGTATTCGCGGCACCTATCCTCGGCGCCGTATTGCTCGATCAGTTCAGGGAGGTTCATATGGCTAGGCCAAAGAAGAAGTCAAGAGACCTGACAGACAAAGAGTTGCTGAAAAAACTGTTCCCGAAAGAGGTTCGGGATGATGCCAAGAAAACCGCGCAGGAAAGCCGAAAGAAGCCATCTAGGGACTAGCCTAGCCGAATGCCTACCCTGTGTCAAGGGGATAATCCCCGGATAAACTCGTATAGATCTCGACTTAGATTTCATAATTACGTGCAGTGTAATTTTCTGTTGCAGGAGGTATTGGAAATGGCAATTGTGAGATGGGATCCGGGGCGTGAGCTGGACTCCCTGCAGGGGGAGATGAACCGTCTCTTCGACGGCTTCTTCGGGCGCGCGAACGCCGCTCCCGCCGCCGGCGCGACCCGTCGCTGGGTGCCGGCGATGGACCTGGTCGAGACCGACGACAGCCTCGTGCTGCGGGCCGACCTGCCGGGCATGAAGCGTGACGAGATCGAGATCGAGGTCAAGGACGGCGTCCTCACCGTCTCCGGCGAGCGCCGGGCCGAGCACGAGGACAAGCGCGAGGGCTACCATCGCGTCGAGCGCTCCTTCGGCCGCTTCTCGCGCTCGCTCGGGCTGCCCAAGGGCGTCAGCGCCGAGAGCGTCAGCGCCAGCTTCGAGGACGGCGTCCTCGAGGTGACGATGCCGAAGCCGGTCGAGGTGCAGCCGACCAAGGTCGAGGTCAAGGCCGGCGAGGGCAAGGCCGAGCCGATCGAGGCGGGCGGCGAGCAGAGCTAGTCCCGCATACGCTGCGGGCCGTGCGAAGCGACCCGCAGCGCCTCAGGTTCGAGATCGACGCCCGCGACGGCAGCGCCCGCGCGGGCGTCGTTCACACCGCCCACGGCCCGGTCCGGACGCCGGCCTTCATCCCGCTGGCGACCAAGGGCAGCGTCCGCGGGCTCGACGTCGACGAGGTCGCCGCGCTCGGCTACGAGCTGATCCTCGGCAACACCTACCACCTCTTCGTCTCGCCGGGGCCGGAGCGGATCGAGGCCGCCGGCGGTCTGCACGGCTTCACCGGCTGGCAGCGCGCCTTCATCACCGACTCCGGCGGCTTCCAGGTCTTCTCGCTCGCCCACGGCGGCGTCGCCAACGAGGTCAAGGGCAGCGGCCGTGCCGGCGGCCACGAGGCGGCGGTCGAGATCGACGAGGAGGGGGCGCGCTTCCGCTCCTACCGCGACGGCTCCGAGCTCTTCCTCTCGCCCGAGGTCTCGATGAGCGTGCAGGCGGCCCTCGGCGCCGACATCGCCCTCGCCTTCGACGAGTGCACGCCGTTCCACGCCGACCGCGAGTACACCGCGCGCTCGACCGAGCGCACCCACCGCTGGCTCGACCGCTGCCTCGCCTGGCACGAGCGCGAGGGACCGCCGCGGCAGGCGGTCTTCGGCATCGTCCAGGGCGGGGTCCACGAGGACCTGCGCCGCGAGTCGGCCGAGTACGTCGCCGCCGCCGGCGTCGACGGGCTGGCGATCGGCGGCACCCTCGGCCGCGACAAGGAGGAGATGGCGGCGGTGCTGGCGACGACCGCGCCGCTGCTGCCCGAGCAGGCGCCGAAGCACCTGCTCGGAATCGGCGAGGTCGACGACCTGCTCGGCGGCATCGCCCTCGGTCTCGACGTCTTCGACTGCGCGGTGCCGACCCGGCTGGCCCGTCACGGCGTCGCCCTCGCCCCGAGGCCCGACACCCGCTGGCGCCTGGACCTGCGCAAGGGCGGCTGGGAGGGGAGCCGCGAGCCGCTGGTCGAGGGCTGCCCCTGCCCGGCCTGCACGCGCCACGACCGCGACTACGTCAGCTACCTCTCGCGCGCGCAGGAGCTGACCGCGGTCCGCCTCATCGCCCTCCACAACCTCACCTACATGCACGAGCTGACCGCCCACGCGCGCGCCGCGATCGAAGCGGGCGAGTTCGCCGCCTACCGCGCCGCGGTCCTCGGCGGCGCGCCCCCCTGGGCAGCCCGCCCCAACCCCTGACGCCGACGGGACGATTTCCCGGGGAATACCCGGGAAATCGTCCCGTCGGCGGGCGCTATTCCTTGTTCTTGGAGACCAGGTCCTTGAGTTCTTCGACGACTTTGCCGACCGTGTCGCCGGCGACTTCGGTGATGTGGACGCCGGCCGCCTTGTCGGTGGTGACGATCACCACGGTCGCGACCGCGGCGGCGACCATGATCAGCACCAGCAGCGCCAGCACGAAGCGCATGAAGCGCGAGAAGCCGGAGCGCTTGCGCGGGGCCGCCGGCCGCGGGGCCGCGGCGACCGGCGCCGGCGCCACGCGCGGCCCCGGCCGCTGGGTCGGCGAGGCCGACCGGTACTCGGTCTGCGCCGTGGTCCGCTCGAGGTGGCGGGTGGCGGCGGTGTCGCCGCCGAGCACGCTGGTGCGGGGGGTCGGCTCGCCTTCGGCCGGCAGCGAGACGTCCTCGCCTTCGAGCCCCAGCCGCAGCCCGGTCGCCAGCTCGTCGGCGCTCGCGTAGCGGCGGTTGACGTCGCCCTCCAGGGCCCGCAGGACGGCGGCGCTGAGCGACTCCGAGACCTCGTTGTTGTAGGTGCTCGGCGGCAGCGGCTTCTCGTTCTGCTGGCGCACCGCGAGCTCGGCCAGCGAGGAGCCCTCGTAGGGCAGGCGGCCGGTGAGGAACTGGTAGAGGACGACGCCGAGCGCGTAGACGTCGGTGGCAGGCGTCGCCTCCTCGCCGCGGACCTGCTCGGGCGCCAGGTAGGCGGCGGTGCCGACCACCGAGCCGACCTGGGTGATCCGCGTCTGCTCGATCGCCCGGGCGATCCCGAAGTCGGTCAGCTTCACCGTCATCTCGCCGCCGCCGACCGGGCCGCCGACGATCATCAGGTTGCCGGGCTTGACGTCGCGGTGGATGATCCCGCGGCGGTGGGCGTAGTCGAGGCCGGCGCACGCCTGGATCCCGATCTCGGCCGCGATCTCCGGGTCGACCGGCCCGCGGCGCTGCAGGATCTGGGCGCCGGAGCGGCCTTCGACGTACTCCATCACGATGTAGTGGCGGCCCTCGTCGATCCCGGTGTCGTAGACCTGGACGATGTTGGGGTGGATCAGCTTCGCCACCGCCAGCGCCTCGCGGCGGAAGCGGGCGACGAAGCGCTCGTCGTCGGAGAGGTGCTCGGCGAGGATCTTGACCGCGACCGTGCGCTCGAGGATCCGGTCGGTCGCCTTGAAGACGTTCGACATCCCGCCGGAGCCGAGCTTCTCGCCGGTTTCGTACCTGTTCGAGAGCGTTCCCGCCTCCATCAGCCTTCACCCGCCGGCGTGCCGGGGCCGATCCCGCCCGACGATTCGGATTCTTCCGGCGCTTCCTTTTCTTCCTTTTCCGGCGTCGTCTGTTCGCCTTCTTCCGGCGTCGTCGATTCCTTTTCCGGCGGTTCGCGTTCCGAAGCTTCTTCCTTTTCGGTCTTCTCCGGCTTCTGCTGCGTTTCTTCTTCTTCGCCTTCTTCGGGTTCTTCGAGCGCTTCCGATTCTTCTCCCGCTTCGACTTCTTCGCAGTTGGCGACCAGGCCTTCGAGATGCGCGACGCCTTCGCTCAGCGCTTCCTTGAGGCGGCTGTCGACGCCTTCCAGCGCCTTCACCTGTTCGCTCACTTCGGCGACCGCCTGGTCGGCGGCGGCGCATTCGCTGTCGCTGACCAGCTGCGGCACCCGGTCCAGGTTCGATTCGATCTCGCTCGCCGTCGTGCCCGAGAGCAGGCCCGAGCCGCCGCCGCAGGCGGCGAGGACGAGCGCCAGCAGCGCAGCCAGCGAGAGGGCGAGCACAGGCAACTTCAGAAGGGGCACGGATGCGAGTCTAGAGAACGGCCTTGAAGGCCGATTTAGCCTGCATTTGCGCATCATTAGCGGCCTATTTGGAGACGCTCAGCGAGCGACGCCGGGAGGCCGGCGGCGAGGATCGCGGCGGAGGCGGCCGCGATGTCGTAGCCGACGCGGTGAAAGCGCACCGTCCACTCCGCCAGGTCGAGCTCCAGCCAGGCGGCGCGCGGGTCGCCGTCGCGCGGCTGGCCGACGCTGCCGGGGTTGATCAGCCAGGCGCCGTCGTCGATGTCGAGCAGCGCCCCGTCGCCGGTCTGGGCGCCGTGGGCGTAGGCGCGGCGCGGGCCGCCCTCGGGCCGGGTGAAGAAGAGCGAGACGTGCGAGTGGCCGATCAGCCCGATCCGCTCCGCCTGGGCGTCGAGCCCGGCTTCGGCCTGTTCGATCGAGAGCACGTACTCCCAGATCGGGTCGCGCGGCGAGGCGTGGAAGAGGCCGAAGCCTTCGTGCTCCATCGAGGGTGCCAAACCGCGCAGGTACTCGAAAGTCTCGGTGGCGGCGTTCTCCTGCGTCCATTCGACCGCCGCCCGCGCCGTCGCCGAGAAGGAGGAGACGTCGAGCTCGTCGAGCACGGCGAGGTCGTGGTTGCCGACCAGGCTGACCTGGCAGCGCTCGCGGACCAGCGCCGTGCAGGCGTCCGGCTCGGCGCCGTAGCCGACCAGGTCGCCGAGGAACCAGAGCTGCTCGATCTCGGCCCGCTCGACCGCCTCGAGCACGGCCTCGAGCGCCGGCAGGTTGGAGTGGATGTCGCTGAGAACGGCTACGCGCAAGCGATGAGCGTAACGTGGCGCGGCCCCGGTCCATACGATGGGCGGGTGACCGTGACCGATTCGATCGGCCAGCTGCGCGGCGCCGTCGAAGGCGCCGCCCGCGCCCTGCGCGAGGGCGAGACGACCCAGCCGGCGCCCTCGCTCGACCGGCCGCCGAAGCCCGAGCTCGGCGACTACAGCTCGAACGCCGCGATGCTGCTCGCCGGACCGCTCGGCGACAACCCGCGGGCGGTGGCCGAGCGGCTGCGGGTGGAGCTGGAAGGCGGCCTCGGAGAGGCCGACGTCGAGCGGATCGAGGTCGCCGGTCCGGGCTTCGTCAACCTCTTCCTCTCCGACCGCTGGTACGGGCGGGCGCTGGCGGCGCTGGTCGCCGCCGGCGAGCGGCTCGGGCCGGCGCCGGTCGCCGCTCCCGAGCGGGTCCTGGTCGAGGGGCCGTCGGCCAACCCGACCGGGCCGCTGCACGTCGGCGGCGGCCGCCTCGCCGCCTACGGCGACGCCGTCGCCCGGCTGCTGGAAGCGGTCGGCCACGAGGTCGAACGCGAGTACTACGTCAACGACGCCGGCGCCCAGATCGGCCGCTTCGCCGACTCGATCGCCGCCCACATGGTCGGCGAGGAGCCGCCCGAGGACGGCTACGGCGGCGACTACGTCGGCGAGCTGGCGGCGGAGATCGCGGCCGCCGGAATCGACCGCGGCGACCGCGAGGCGGTCGGCCGGCGCGGGGTCGAGCTGATGATGGACGAGGTGCGGGGGACGCTCGACCGCTTCGGCGTCCGCATCGACGTCTTCGCCTCCGAGCGGGCGATCTACGAGCGCGGCGAGGTCGAGTCGGCGCTCGCCGACCTCGAGCGTGGCGGTCACACCTATCGCAGCGAAGACGCGCTCTGGCTGCGGACGACGACCTTCGGCGACGACAAGGACCGGGTCCTGATCAAGTCCGACGGCGAACCGACCTACCTCGCCGCCGACGTCGCCTACCACTGGGACAAGCTGCAGCGCGGCTTCGAGCGCCTGATCGACGTGCTCGGCGCCGACCACCACGGCTACGTGGCGCGGATCGCCGCCGCGATCGCCGCCCTCGGCCGCGACCCCGACCACTTCGAGGCGCTGATCATGAACCTCGTCCACGTCGTCGAAGACGGCGAGCGGGTGCAGATGTCGAAGCGCACCGGCGACTTCGTCACCCTCGACGAGCTGCTCGACGACATCGGCGTCGACGCGACCCGCTGGTTCATGCTCTGGCGCGGTCACGAGACCGCGGTCGACCTCGACCTCAACCTCGCCCGCAGCCAGTCGAGCGAGAACCCCGTCTACTACGTCCAGTACGCGCACGCGCGGATCGCCAGCATCCTGCGCAAAGCCGGCGTGGGGGAGGAGGAGGCCGCGGCGCGGCTCGGCGCCGAGCCGCGTGCCGTCGCCTTCGAGCCGGGGGAGAGGACGCTGATCAAGCGCCTGCTCGAATTCCCCGACCAGGTCAGCGACGCCGCCGAGCGGCGCGCGCCGCACCGGGTCTGCGCCTACTCGACGGCGATCGCCGCCGACTTCCACGGCTTCTACCGCGACTGTCAGGTCGTCGGCGCCGAGGGCGCCGGGGTCGAGGCCTCGCGGCTGGCGCTGTGCCTGGCGGCGAAGCGGACGATCGCGGCCGCGCTCGGTCTGCTCGGCATCTCGGCTCCCGAGCGGATGTGATGCGGGGCGGCCTGCCCGTCCTCGCCGAGGTCGCCTGCCCGCCCGCCGGCGACCGGCCCTGGTCGCTCGGCCGCGACGACCTGGCGCGGCTGCAGGAGGTGCAGGAGCGCACCGACGGCGCCCGGAGGGTGCTGGTGACCGGTGCCGACGGCCCCGCCCAGGCGGTCGCGATCGGCCTTGCCGGCGCCGCCGCGGCGGCCGGTGTGCGCACGGTGCTGGTCGAGTGCGACGTGGCGCAGCCGGCGCTCGCCGCTGAGCTCGGCCTGGCGCCGATGCCCGGGCTGCACGAGTACCTGCGCTGGGAGGCGACCCCGCCCCAGATCCTGCAGCCGCTGGCGCTGGCGGGGCCGGCCTCCGCCGGCGCCGGCGAGCCGCTCGCCTTCATCGCCGCCGGCCGCCCCGCCGAGGACGCGGCGACGCTGCTCGGGCTGCGCAGCTTCCGCCACATGTGCGGCAAGCTGAGCAAGGCCTACCAGCTCGTCGTGCTGGCCGGGCCGCCGCTCGACGAGCGGCCGGCGGCGCTGGCGCCGATCGCCGCCGAGGCCGACGCCGTCCTCGCCGGGATCGCTCCCGAGGCGGCCCGGCGCCGGGGGCGCCGGGCGTTGCGCTCGCACCTGCGCCGGCTCGGCCCGCGGCCGCTCGGCGCGGTCGTCGTTCAGAGGTCGTAGCGGCCGAGGTCGGCGTCGAGCCGGGCCCGGTCCTCGGCGCTCGGCCCGGCGGGGGCCGCCGCGGCCGGCGAGTCGCCGCCGCCGCGTCCCGCGCGTCGCCAGCGGGCGATGCCGAAGCCGAGGGCCACCAGGGCGACGACGAAGGCGACGATCGGGACCAGGTACGCGGAGAGGCTGAAGCCCGAGCCCTGCGGCAGCGCCAGCACCTCCTCGCCGTACTCGGCGACCAGCGCGTCCTTGATCTGCTGCTTCGTCTTGCCTTCCTTGACCAGCCGGCTGACGAAGTCTTTCTCGCGTTGGGCCTGCGGCGATTCGGCCAGCTCCAGCAGGGTGCCGCAGACCGGGCACATCACTTCCTGGGAGATTTCGCTGAGCGAGGTCTGCGGCTCGGCCGCGGTCGCGGCCGGGGCCGCCAGCAGCGCCGCCGCGAGGACGAGCGCGATCGCCTTGGCCGCCCTCACGCTCACGACTTTTCCCTGATCACCGTTTCGATTTCGCCCAGCTTCTTCTCGTCGACCGGGCCGGGGGTCTCCCACTGCACCTTGCCTTCGGGGCCGACGAGGAAGTTCTCGGGGACGCCGGTGGTGCCGTATTCGTGCGCCACCTTGCCGTCGCCGTCGTGGACCAGGGGGTAGCTGAGTTCGTACTTCTCGGCGAAGTGGCGTCCGTCGCCGCTCAGGTCCTGGGTGTCGATGCCGTAGATCGTGAAGCCCGAGCCGCCGTGCTTCTTCTGGAATTCCTCCAGCTCGGGCGCCTCGTCTTCGCAGGGTTCGCACCAGGAGGCCCAGAAGTTGACCAGCACCCACTGGCCGCGGTAGTCGGCGAGCGATTCCTCGCCCTCGCCCTGCAGTCGCGGCAGCGGCTTGGCGGGCGCCGTTTCGCCGACGGCGATCCGCGACGAGCCTTTGCTCGCCAGTCCGAAGACGAGCAGGGCGATGACGGCCATCACGGCCAGCACTGCGATGAAAGAGCGGGTGCTCACGGGGGGCTGAAGGTTAGATAGCGACCGCCTCCGGCGGTCGTCAGCCGGTCCCGACAGGCGCCGAAGCCGGTCGCGAGGGGGAGAATCCCACCGCTCGCCACCCTCTACGGGTTATGGCACGTAAAACGTGGCGAGCGCCCGGCGAGAACCCCCGAGGCGCGCAGGCTTGGGCCCTCGCCCGGCGCCAGCACGGCGTGATCGCCCGGCGTCAGCTGCTGGCGCTCGGCTACTCCCGCGACGCCATCGAGCACCGCCTGAGGGTCGGGCGCCTGCATCCCGTCCGGCGCGGAATCTACGCGGTCGGCAGGCGCGATCTCTCGCCCCACGGTCAGTGGCGAGCGGCGCTCCTCTCCTATGGGGAGGAAGCCTTCCTCAGTCACCGCAGCGCCGCCGCGCTCTACGGGATCGGCAGGGAGCTGCTCTGGGAGCGCGGCCAGAGCGCGAGCACGTCGCTGATCGAACTCAGCGTCCGGCAACCGAACGCCCGCTCCCATGAGGGCATCCGGGTACACCGCCGCCCCTCCCTGCCCAGCCACGACCTCGGGACCTGCGGAGACGTCCCGGTCACCTCGCCGGTCCGCACCCTGCTGGACCTCGCCACCCTCGAACCCCCCAACCGCCTGCAGCGCGCGGTCAACGAGGCCGACAAGCACGACCTGATCGACCCCGAGGCCCTGCGCCGGGCGATCGAGGGCTACCCGGGCGAGCCCGGGGTGCGTCTCCTGCGCAAAGTCCTCGACAAGGACACCTTCCTGCTCTCCGACGACGAACTGGAACTTCTCTTCCACCCATTGGCCCGGGAGGCCGGGCTCCCCCTCCCGCAGACCAAGGTCATCCTCAACGAGTTCGAGGTCGACTTCTTCTGGCCGGATCTCGGCCTCGTGGTCGAGACCGACGGCTGGCGCTACCACCGCACCCCCGCAGCCCAGACCCGCGACGCGCTGCGCTTCCAGCTGCACACCGCCTCGGGCCTTACCCCGATCCGCTTCTCCCACTACCAGGTGAAGCACGAACCGGCCCACGTCCTCGACATCCTGCGCAGGACGGCGTCCCGGCTCTCCGGGCGCCGCCTACCGGGCTCCGGGGTGCAGGTCGGGTCCAGCTCTTAGAATGGCCCCAGCGCGGACGTAGCTCAGTTGGTAGAGCGCAAGCTTCCCAAGCTTGAGGTCGCGGGTTCGAGACCCGTCGTCCGCTTTCGACGGCCGGCGCCGCGCTCGCTCGACCGGGTGCCGCCCCGCTGCTACGCTCGGATGCGGCCCGTTCGGGCCTCTCCATGCGTGACGCGCACTGACAGCCGCCTTCGACGACCCGTCCGCCGGGTCCCGCGGCTTCCCGTGCCCGCCGTCCCCTGGCTCCGAAGGAGCAACGCATGTCATCGACGATTCTCGACGCTCGCGACGTCGCCCGCCGCCACGGTGCCCGGACCGTGCTCGGCGCGGTCAGCCTCCGGGTCCACGACGGCGACCGGGTTGCCCTCGTCGGTCGCAACGGCAGCGGCAAGTCGACGCTGCTGCGGATCCTCGCCGGTGGGGAGGCGGCCGACTCCGGCGAGGTGCGCCGGCAGGGCAGCGTCGCCTACCTGCCGCAGCTGGTGGCGCATCCCGAGCTGACCGCGCGGGCGGCGATCCTCGAGCGGATCGGGGTCGCCGGCGCCGAGCGCGACCTGCTGCGCCAGGCCGCGGCGCTCGAGGCCGGTGACCTCGGCGCGATCGAGGCGCATGCCGCCGCCCTCGAGCGCTGGCTGGCGCTCGGCGGCGATGACGCCGAGGCGCGCCTGGAGCGGGCTGTCGCCGAGTGCGGGCTGGCGCCCGCGCTGCTCGACCGGCCGCTTGCCCGGCTATCCGGGGGCCAGGCCTCCCGCGCCGGGCTCGCCGCGGTGCGGGTCGCCAGGTGCGATGCGCTGCTGCTCGACGAGCCGACCAACCACCTCGACGACGACGGCCTGGCGCGGCTGCGCTCGCTGCTGGCCGCCCACCCCGGCGCTGTCGTCCTCGTCTCCCACGATCGCGCCCTGCTCGCCGACTTCGCCGAGACCGTGGTCGAGCTCGCCGAGGGCGGCGCCCGGCGCTACACCGGTGGCTGGGCGGCGTTCGAGCGGGAGCGGGCCGACGCCCGGGCACGAGCCGTCCGCGAGTACGAGGCGGCGCTGGCCGAGCGCGACCGGCTGGCGGCCGTCGACCGCGAGATCCGCCGCCGCGCCGCCGCCAGCGCGGCCAGGGCGGACTCCCGTCGCGCGCCGGACAACGACAAGAACGGGCGCGAGTGGGTGCGCTCGCGGGCCGAGGGGATGGAGCGCCGCGCCGCGCGGCTCGCCTCGCGCCGCGGGCAGGTCGAGGTGCCCGAGCGCCCGCCGGAGCTGCCGAGGCTGGCGCTCGAGCTGAGCGCCGCCCAGGCCCGTGGCCGCACCGCGGTGGCGCTGGAGGGGGCGGTGCTGAGGCGCGGGGAGTGGCGGCTCGGGCCGATCGACCTCGCCGCTTCCTACGGCGACCGGGTGCTCCTCGCCGGGCCCAACGGCGCCGGCAAGTCGAGCCTGCTGGCCGCGCTGGAGGGGACGATGCCGCTCGCCGCCGGCCGCCGCGCCGTCGCCCCCGGCGCCGTCGTCGCGACCCTCGGCCAGGACCGGCTGGCGGTCGACGGCGGGCGTTCGGCGATCGCCTGCCTGCGTGCCGCCACCGACCTGGACGAGACCGCGGCCCGGACCGCGCTGGCCGCCTTCGGGCTTGGCGCCGAGCGAGTCGAGCGACCGGCGGCGACGCTCTCGCCGGGCGAGCGGACCCGCGCCGAGCTGGCGCTCCTCGCCCACCGTGGCGCCACCTGCCTGCTGCTCGACGAGCCGACCAACCACCTCGACGTCGAGTCGCTGGAGGTGGTGGAGGCGGCGCTCGAGGACTGGCCCGGCGCGCTCGTCCTCGCCAGTCACGACCGCCGCTTCCGCGAGGCGCTGCGGCTCGACCGGGAGCTCGTGCTGCCCGGCTCGGAATGAGGACGCCCCGCGACCGGGGCGCCCTCAACCGCTATCGCTCCCCGGGCTCCGGTGGGGGCGGCCGGAGGCCCGCCTCAGCGGGCGTCGGGGAGACGGTAGAAGTGCTCTGTCGCGCCGCGCACCTGGCGGGTGCGGGTGAGGTCGACGAGGCCGGCTTTGGCGAGCTCGGTCACGTGGTAGTTGGTGTTGCTGAGCGGGATCTGCAGCTCGCGGCTGAGTTCGCTGGGGGACATCGTGCGGCCCCCGTCGATGCCGAGGATTTCGAGGATCGAGACGCGCAGCGGGTGGGCGGTGGCCCGCGCCAGCCGCTCCCAGTTGACCGGGATCGAGCCCCTGCCGTTGCGCTTGCCGTTCGCGCCGGGGCGGTCGCCATTCAGGCCGGCGCGAATCGTGCCGGCCTCGGTCGCTGAGGTGCCTTCGATCAGAGCCATGGGCACGAGACTACCAAAAAATGTTGATACGGATCATCAAAATCGGGTAATGTCTAAATCGGGATGGCTCTTGGGAGGAGAAGTCCGCACCGGCTCGACAGGGCGTGGCTCCGGGGCGAGAGGATCCGCCGCGACGCTGGGTTGGCGCTGCTGGCGACGGCGATGGCGCTCGCCGCTCCCGCCCTCTTCGCTCCCGGCGTAGCCGCGGGGGCGACGGAAGACATCATCGCCCCCAGCGACCCCCACGCCCCGACCGTCGAGTCCGGCTGGCAGGCGGGCACCTGCTCCGAGGAACCGCCCGAAAGCGCCGACTTCTGCTCGGTCGCCACCCCGGGCCAGTTCTTCGAACGCGCCTCCGCCCACCCGAACTGGGGCTTCACCCAGTTCATCGTCCGTCACGAAGACGTGCTGGTCGAAGGCAAGCAGCCGGTCGGCGAACTGGAGACCGTCCGCGTCGACCTCCCGGTCGGGCTCAGCGTCAACCCGGGCGCCACCGAGCGCTGCCCGCTGGCGACCTTCGAAGCCGGCGCCAGCGGCTGCCCGGAAGGCTCGAAAGTGGGGGTAAGCGAAGTCACCGCCTCGCCGCCGCCGCTTTTCGTCCCGGTCGGCCCGCTGGCGCCGCTGACCAAGGTCCCCGTCTACAACGTCACCCCGCCGCCCGGCGAGCCGGCGCGCTTCGGGCTCGAACTAGCCGGCAACGAAGTCTTCCTCGAAGCCGACGTCGACTGGGCCGGCGACTACCACGAGGGATTCACGATCGCGGTCCCGAAAGCGCTGCCGCTCCCCGGGATCGAAGGCCTGATCCTGCAGAACCGCCTCGTCTTCGACGGCCGCGCCGGCGACGGCAGCTTCATCACCACCCCGAGCACCTGCCTCGGCGAAGCCTTCACCGAATCGGGCAGCGTCTACTCGACCTACCTGCTCGCCGCCTCCTACGGGGAAGAGGCGGAACCGGGGTACTCGTTCCCGGGGAGCGCGGCGCCGCGGCTCGAGTCGCCGATCCCGCCCGGGACCTCGCCGAAAGAATGCGCGACGATCCCCTACGCGCCGGCGATCGCCGTCGACCCGGGGGCGGCGGCGACCGACTCGCCGGCCGGCGCCGCGGTCGCGATCGACGTCCCGCACCTCGTCGGCGCCGACGGACAGGACAGCTCCGATACCCGCACCGCGCGGGTGACGCTGCCGCCCGGGATGGGGATCAACCCGGCCGCCGCCGACGGGCTGAGGACCTGCACCGACGCGCAGTTCGGCAAGGGGACCCGGAGCCCGGTGGCCTGCCCGGCCGCCTCGCGGATCGGCAGCGTGAGGATCAGCTCGCCGCCGCTGCCCGAAGGCGACCTCGAAGGCCCGGTCTACGTCGGCCAGCAGCTCAGCCGCGACCCGACCTCCGGTCGCGAGTACCGGATCTTCGTCGACGCCGAGTCGGCCCGCTACGGCGTCTCGGTGCGGCTGGTCGGCGCCGTCCGCGCCGACCCCGTCAGCGGCCGGCTGACGACCACCTTCGCCGACAACCCGCAGGTCCCGTTCACCTCCTTCCGGCTCGCCTTCGATCCGGGCGCCCGCGCCGTCCTCAGCAGCCCGCCGACCTGCGGCCCGCACCGGACCTCGACCGTGATGACGCCCTGGTCGGGCAACGCGCCGGCCACGCCCGGCGACGCCTTCACGCTCGCCGCGGCTCCCGGCGGAGGCCCCTGCGCGGCCTCGATGGCGGCCCGCCCGTTCGCCCCGGGCTTCGGCCTCGGGCCGGCGAGCACCCGGGCGGGCGCCTTCAGCCCGCTCGCGTTGACCATCTCCCGCGACGACGGCGAACAGGAGCTGAAGGGCGCCGACGTCACCCTGGCGCCCGGCATGACCGCCAGCCTGGCCGGCATTCCCTACTGCACCGACGGGGAGCTGGCCCGGGCGGCGACCCGCGCCGGCCGCGACGAGGCGGCGACCCCCGGCTGCCCCGTCGCGAGCCGGCTCGGGACCGCGACGATCGACGCCGGCACCGGCCCCCGTCCGCTGCGGATCGGCGGCACCGTCTTCCTCTCGGGCCCCTACCACGGGGCCCCTCTCTCCCTGGCAGTGCTCACCCCCGCCACGGCCGGGCCGTTCGACCTCGGCACGGTCGTGGTGAGGGTGGCGCTGTTCGTCGACCCCGAGACGGCGCGGGTCCGCGCCGTCTCCGACCCGATTCCCGACGTCTTCGGCGGCGCCAAGCTGAGCATCCGGTCTGTCCGCGTCGACCTCGACCGCCCCCGCTTCGCCCGCAACCCGACGAGCTGCGACCCCCTCGCCAGCGCCGGCGCCCTGGCCGGCGGCGGCGCCGATCCGGCGAACCCGGCGAGCTTCAGCTCGGCCCCGGTTGCCGCCCCCTTCCAGACCAGCGAATGCCGCGCGCTCGGCTTCCACCCGAAGCTCTACACGCGGCTCTTCGGCGGCCGCAAGGCGGCGAGGCGCTCCGGCCATCCGAAGCTCCGCACCGTCCTCCTCGCCCGCGAAGGCGATGCCGACATCCGCCGCGCCGCGGTCACCCTGCCGCACTCCGAGTTCCTCGACCCGCAGAACGTCGGCATCGTCTGCACGCGGCCACGGCTGGCGGCGCACGACTGCCCGCCCCGCTCGCGCGTCGGCTACGCGCGCGCCCGCACGCCGCTGCTCGACGGCGCCCTCGCCGGGCCGGTCTACCTGGTGCCCTCCGACCACCCGCTGCCCGACCTTCTGGCCGAGCTCCACGGGCAGGTGGACATCCGCCTGCGCGGCACCGTCAGCTCGGCCAGGGGGCGGATCAAGACGGTCTTCGAAACGGTGCCCGACGTCCCGGTCTCGAAGTTCGTGCTGGCGATGAAAGGCGGGCCGAAGGGGCTGCTCGAAAACTCGCGCAACCTCTGCAAGGGCCGCAACGTCTCCTTCGTCGACTTCGAAGCCCACAACGGCAAGCGGCGCAAGGTCAAGCGGCTGCCGCTGCGGATGGCGGCCTGTGGCGGCAAGCACCGCAAGCGCCACCGCGATCACCGGCGGGCCAGGGATTGAGATCGAAAACCGACGGGTACGACAACGACGCCACGGGAAAACACGGGGGTATGCGATGAGGACGAGGGCAGGGAAGCTGAGGACGATCGTCGCCGCGCTGGCGGTGGCGGGAGCGGCGCTGGCGGCGACGGCGCCGGCGGCGAGCGCCGATTTCGGGATCGCCAAGTGGGAAGCCGGCACCTGCACGGCGCTCGACCCGTCGCCGTTCACGCCGTGCACCTATGACAGCGATCCGGCGAACTTCTACACCCAGGCGGCCGGCCACCCGGCGAATGGCAATACCGACTTCACCGTCAACACCGGCGGTCTGCTCGACACTCCTGAAGGGAAAGTCAGCAAGGTCCGGGTCGACCTGCCCGAGGGACTCAACGTCAACCCGCAGGCGGTACCGCAGTGCCCGAAAGCGACCTTCGAAGCGAACCCCTCCAACTGCTCCGCGAGCAAAGTCGGAACCAGCACCGTGTACCCGGTCTCCGAACTGCTCGCCGTGCCGACCAGCTTCGACGTCTACAACCTCGTCCCCGAGCCCGGCTCGCCGGCGCTGTTCGGGTTCGACGCGAAGCTGGAACTCCTCGGCCTCGGGCTGGTCGACCTCGGCGACGTCTTCCTCGTCGCCGACATCGACTGGGCCCACGACTACCACGAGGGGTTCACGATCGAAAACGTTCCCAGCGAACTGCCGCTGGTGCGAAACCGCCTTGTCTTCGAAGGGACGAAAGGCAACAGCTTCATCACCATGCCGAGCCCCTGCGGAGGCGACACGACGACGGGTCTGCAGCTGACCTCGACCGAAGGTGAGACCGACAGCGCCACGACGACGCCGGCGGTGACTCCGGAACACCCGGGCCGCGTCGTCCCGATCGACGGCTGCGAGAAAGTCCCGTTCGCCCCGAGCATCGCCGCCAGCGCCGGCTCGGTCACCGACTCGCCGGCCCCGGTGACGGTGACGCTGGACGTGCCGCAGAGCACGCCGACGCACCCGATGCCGATCAACTCCTCGACCCTGCGGCAGGCGGCGGTCTCGCTGCCGCGCGGCGCCGGCCTCAACCCCTCGGCGGCGAACGGGCTCGTCGGCTGCACCGACGCCCAGTTCGGCAAGGGGCAGACCACCCCCGTCGCCTGCCCGGCGGCATCGAAGATCGGCACCGTCTCGATCCAGACCCCGGTGCTGCCGCAGGACTCGCTGCCCGGCGTCGTCTACCTGGGCCAGCAGCTCAGCCGCGATCCCGAATCGGGGCAGGAGTACCGGATCTTCATCGACGCCGAGTCGTCCCGCTACGGGATCTCGGTGCGCCTGGTCGGCCACGTCTACGCCAACGCGGCGACCGGCCGGCTGACCGCGGTGGTCAGTGACGCGCCGCAGGTCACCTTCAGCCAGTTCAAGCTCAGCTTCGACGGCGGCGACCGGGCGCCGCTGACCAGCCCGCCGACCTGCGGCCCGAACCTGACCGAAACGAAGCTGACGCCGTGGTCCGGGCAGGCGGCGGCCGCCCCGTCGGGCGCGATCGTCCTCACCAACGCTCCCGGCGGCGGCCCCTGCGCGCCGACGATGGCCGCGCGCCCGTTCGCGCCGGGCCTCGCCGCGGCGCCGGAGAGCAACCGGGCCGCCGCCTACTCCCCCTTCCACGCCGACCTCACCCGGCCCCAGGGCCAGCAGGAGCTGAAGGGGATCGACGTCACCCTGCCGCCGGGCGCGACGGCGAAGCTGAAGGGCATCCCGTACTGCCCGCCGGCGGCGATCGCCGCCGCTGCCGGGCGCGCCGGCGCCGCCGAGCGGCAGAGCCCGAGCTGCCCCGCCGCCAGCCACGTCGGCGTCGCCTCGATCCGCGCCGGCACCGGCTCGGCGCCGCTGCGGGTCGACGGCGACGTCTACCTCGCCGGCCCCTACAAGGGCGCTCCGCTCTCGCTCGCCGTCCTCACCCCGGCCCTCGCCGGTCCCTTCGACCTCGGCACCGTCGTCGTCCGCGTCGCCCTCTACGTCGACCCGGAAACCGCCCAGGTCCGCGCCGTCTCCGACCCGATCCCCGACGTCTTCGGCGGCGCCAAGCTGGACATCCGCTCGATCTCGGTCGACCTCGACCGCGGCGGGTTCACCCGCAACGGGACCAGCTGCGGGGCGCTGGCGAGCACCGGGACGCTGGCCGGGGGAGGGGCGGACCCGACCAACCCGGCGGCGTTCTCCTCGGTCCCGGTCTCGGTCCCGTTCCGCGCCAGCGGCTGCGGCCAGCTCAAGTTCAAGCCGCGGCTGAAGCTGCGGCTGTTCGGCGCCACCCACCGCACCCAGCACCCGCGCCTGCGGGCGGCGCTGATCGCGAACCCGAAGCAGGCCGACGTCGCCCGCGCCTCGGTCGCCCTGCCGCACGCGATCTTCCTCGACCAGTCGAGCCTCGGCGCCGTCTGCACCCGGCCGCAGTTCGCCGCCGAACAGTGCCCGAAGAGCTCGATCTACGGCCACGCGCGCGCCTTCTCGCCGCTGCTCGACAAGCCGCTGGAAGGCCCGGTGGTGCTCCGCTCCAACCCGGCCCACACGCTGCCGGACATGGTCGCCCACCTGCGCGGGCAGGTGACGATCGACCTCGCCGGCCGCATCGACAGCTTCAAGGGCGGCATCCGCACCACCTTCGAACACGTCCCCGACGTGCCGGTGCGCAAGTTCGTGCTCAACCTGCCGGGCGGCAAGCACGGGCTGCTGGTCGCCTCGACCAACCTCTGCCGCAAGACGCCGCGGGCGATCGTCCGGCTCAAGGGCCACAACGGCCGCACCGCGAACCGCCACCAGAAGCTGCGCAGCGCCGCCTGCCCGCGCCAGCACCGCCGGTCCAAGCACCACCGGTAGCCTCCGCGCCGGTGCGCCCGTCGCTCTCAGTCCTGATCGTCGCCTGGAACAGCCGCGCCGAGCTGACCGGGACGCTGCCGGCGCTGCTCGGCGAGCTGCGCGAGGGAGACGAGGTGATCGTCGTCGACAACGGCTCCGAGGACGGCACCCGCGAGGCGGTCGCCGAGCTCGCCCCGGCGGCGCGGCTGGTGCGGATGGGGCGCAACGCCGGCTTCGCCGCCGCCTGCAACGCCGGCGCCGAAGAAGCCCGCGGCGACCTGCTCGTCCTGCTCAACCCCGACGCGGTGCCGATGGCGGGCTGGGGCGAGGCGATCCGCCGGCCCTGGCTCGAGGGCCGCGGCTGGGCCGCCTGGCAGGCGCTGGTCGCCGACAAGGGCGGCGAGGAGATCAACTCCGCCGGCAACCCGGTCCACTTCACCGGCATCGTCTGGGCCGGGATGCACGGGCGGCCGGTCGCCGAGGCGCCGCCGGCGGGCGAGGTCGATTGCCTCTCCGGCGCCTGCCTGGCGATCCCGCTGCGCACCTGGCGCTCGGTCGGCGGCTTCCCGGGCCGCTTCTTCCTCTACCACGAGGACGTCGACCTCTCGCTGCGGCTGCGGCTGCGCGGCGAGGTGCTCGGGATCGAGCCGGCGGCGGTCGTCGACCACGAGTACGAGTTCGGCGCCCGCGAGCACAAGTGGCGCTGGCTGGAGCGCAACCGCCTCGCCTTCCTCGTCCGCGTCTACCCGGCGCCGCTGCTGGCGCTGCTGGCGCCGGCGCTGGTGGCGACCGAGCTGGCGCTGCTCGTCGTCTCCGCCCGCGGCGGCTGGGGGAAGCAGAAACTCGCCGCCTACGGCGAAGCGCTGCGCTGGCTGCCGCGCCTGCTCTCCGAGCGGCGCCGGATCCAGCGCGGCCGCGCCGTCACCAGCGCCGAGTTCGCGTCCTGGCTGACCCCCGACCTCGACTCCCCGTTCATCCACGGCGCCGCCCGCTCGGCCCCCGTCCGCCTCGCCCTGCGCACCTACTGGCGCGCCGTCCGCGCCCTGCTCGACGCCTGATTGGGGAGGACGCAGTCTCGGCCGCGGCTAGGTCGGCTGCTGGGTGGGGCGGATCAGGATCTCGTTGACGTCGACGCCGGCGGGCTGCTCGAGCGCGTAGATCACCGCGCGGGCGATGTCGTCGTCGCGCAGCGCCGACTCGCCCGGGCTGGTGTCGAAGAACGGCGTGTCGGTCATCCCCGGCTCGATCAGCGTCACCTTGATCGCCGTGTTGTCGTGCATCTGGCGCAGCTCGGCGCGCAGGCTCTCGCCGATCGCCGTCGCCGCGTGCTTGGTCGCCGAGTAGAGCGAGCCGGGCAGGGCCCGCCGGCCGGCGACCGAGCTGGTGATCAGGAAGTGGCCGTCGCCGCGCTCGAGCAGGTGGGGGAGGGTGGCGCGGACCGTCAGCGCCGCCCCGTAGACGTTGGTCAGCACCATCGCGCGCCAGAACTCGGGGGACTCCTCGAGGAAGCCGCGCTTGGCGCCGAAGCCGGCGTTGGCGAAGACGGCGTCGATCCGGCCGAAGCCCTCGAGCCCGGCGGCGACCATCGCCTCGACCTCGTCCCACTCGGTGACGTCGCAACGCACGGCGAGCGCCCGCTCGGGCCCGCCGAGCTCCTCGGCCAGCGCCTCGAGCTGCTCGAGCCGCCGCGCGGCCAGCACCAAGCGGTACCGGGAAGCCGCGGCGCGGGCGGTGGCGGCGCCGATGCCGCTGCTGGCACCGGTGATCAGCAATACGGGGGAGTCGATCTCTGACATCTGCCGGATTCTCTCAATTGCGATAATCCCCCGCGACCGTGGACCCTTCGCGCAAGCGCACCATCCGCCTGGTCGTGGCGCTCGGCGTGGCCGTGCTGTTGGCGGTGGCGCTGATCTACACCTCCTTTTCGGCATCGACCGAAGCCAAGGAGCCCTCCGAACTGGTGGGCGCCTCGCCCGGCACGAGCTACGAGATGACGGGGAGAGTCGTCAAGAAGTCGGTGAAGAAGGAAGGCAACGGCATGACCTTTCGCGTCGAAGACCGCGAAGGCGGGGGAGAGAGCATCCCGGTCAGCTACCACGGGACCGTCCCGGACCCCTTCCGGGCCGGGCGTGAGATCGTCCTGACGGGCGCGATGAAGGGGGGCACCTTCGTCGGCGAACCCGAAACCCTGATCACCAAGTGCCCCTCGAAGTTCACCACCAAGAGCGAAAATGGCTAGCTTCGGCAGCGTCCTGCTGGGGCTCGCGTTCCTCGCCGCGGTCGGCGCCGCGGTAGTCGCGCTGATCGGCGCCCGCGACGGCGGCGAAACCCGCTGGGTCGTCTTCTCACGGCGCGGCGTCTACGCGCTCTGCGCGCTGCTCACCGCCTGCGTGGTGATCATCGAGGGCGCCTTCCTCAGCAACGACTTCTCGTTCAACATCGTCCAGCAGCACTCCTCGATCGAGACGCCGACCTTCTACAAGCTGGCGGCGATGTGGTCGAGCCAGGAGGGCTCGCTGCTGCTCTGGGCCTGGGTGCTCTCGATCGCCTCCAGCCTCGCCCTCTACGCGACCCGCAACAAGCTGCGCGAGATCGTCCCCTGGGCGACCGCGGTGATGATGGGCGTCGCCGCCTTCTTCACCGGCCTGATGCTGTTCGCGCCCGACGTCAACCCGTTCGCGACGCTGAGCCCGGCGCCGAGCGACGGCGTCGGCCTCAACCCGCTGCTGCAGCACCCGAGCATGATGATCCACCCGCCGATGCTCTACTCGGGGTACGTCTCGTTCACCGTCCCCTTCGCCTTCGCGATCGGCGCCCTGATCACCCGCAAGCTCGACGCCGAGTGGATCCGCTCGACCCGCAAGTTCGCGCTGATCGCCTGGGCCTTCCTCGGCTTCGGCCTGCTGCTCGGCGCCCGCTGGTCCTACACCGAGCTCGGCTGGGGCGGCTACTGGGCCTGGGACCCGGTCGAGAACGCGGCGCTGATGCCGTGGCTGCTCGGCACCGCCTTCCTGCACTCGATCATGGTCCAGGAGAAGCGCGGGATGCTGAAAGTCTGGAACGCCTGCCTGATCGTCGGCACCTTCTCGATGGCGCTGCTCGGCACCTTCCTGGTCCGCTCCGGCGTCCTGCAGTCGATCCACGCCTTCGGCAACAACACCGTCGGCCCCTACATCCTCGGCCTGATCGCGGTCGTGGTGATCGGCTCGACGCTGCTGATCGTCTCCCGCCTCGACGACCTCAAGTCGGAGAAGCGGATCGACTCGCTGTTCTCGCGCGAGGCGGTGTTCCTGGTCAACAACCTGCTGCTCGTCGGGATGACCGTGGTGATCGCCTGGGGCACCTTCTTCCCGCTGATCTCCGAACTGTTCACCGGCAGCAAGTCCTCGCTGGCCGCGCCCTGGTTCGACCGCTACACGACGCCGCTGGCGATCCTGCTCGTCCTCTTCACCGGGATCGGGCCGCTGCTCGCCTGGCGCCGGGTCAGCTGGGCGAGCGCCAAGCGCGTCTTCCGCATGCCGCTGGCGGTGGCGGCGCTCACCCTGGTCGTCCTGCTCGCCTTCACCGACGCCTCCCACAAGCCCTGGGCGCTGGCGCTGTTCGTCTTCGCCGCCTTCGCCCTCGCCGGCCTGGCGCAGGAGTTCTGGAACGGGGCGGCGGCGCGGCGCAAGATGGCGGGCGGCTCGATCGTCGGCAACCTCGGCGCGATCGTCTCCCGCAACCGGCGCCGCTACGGCGGCTACATCGTCCACGTTGGCGTCGCCGTGGTCCTGATCGGGATCGCCGCCTCCTCGAGCTTCCAGACCAACCGCGACGTCAACCTCAAGCCCGGCGAAAGCACCGTCGTCGACGGCTACCGGGTCGAATACGTCAAGCCGCAGGTCAAGGTCGACGAAGAGAAGTTCACCTTCGCCCAGCTGGTCCGCGTCTGGGAAGGCGACGAACTGATCGCCACCCTGCACCCCAGCCGCCGCTTCTTCCGCCCGACCGGCGGCGAAGTGGGCAGCGGCACGCTGACCGCCTTCTTCGCCGGCGAGGCGACCAGCGAGGTCGGTCTCCACGCGACCCCGTTCTGGGACTTCTGGATCGCGCCGAACCCGGACATCAGCGGTGTGCAGAAGCGGGCCGCCGAAGGCGACAAAGCGTTCGCCGCCTGCGTCCGCGCCGACCCGGGCACGCCGTCGCAGTGCAAGGCGCTGGGGGCGATGATGCGGCAGGCGCGGGCCAACCCGAGCCTGATGCCGGCGGCGCTGGAACAGATCTCCAAGCTGCAGACGCTCTCGGCGGAAAACATCGCCCGCGCCTACGCCGCCGAAAAGCTGCCGGTCACCTTCAAGGTGATCGTCAACCCGCTGGTCACCTGGATCTGGATTGGCGGGCTGATCGCTCTCGCCGGCGCCCTGCTCGCGCTCTGGCCGAGCCGCGGCCGCCGCCGCGGCGCCCTCGTCCGCACCGAGGCCGACGCGCTGAAAGAAGCCAAGTACCGCGAGATCCGCGACGCCGAGCTCGACCACGCCGCCGGCAAGCTCTCCGACGAGGACTTCGCGATCCTCGACGCCGAGCTGCGCCGCGAAGCGGTCGAGATCCTCGACCGGACCGAGGCCGCGCAGGCGGCGAAGGCCGGGGCGGGGGCCAACGGAGTCGGCAACGGGGCCGGCGGCAACGGGGGTCCCGGCAACGGCAACGGCGTGGCGACCAACGGCCACGGCGCGGGGGAGACGCGCGAGCCGGCGGAGCACGGATAGCTGAATCGATCATCTAGACTTCGCGGACGATGTACACGCTCCTCAGCGTCATCCAGGTGATCATCGCCGTCGTCCTGATCTTCCTCGTGCTCCTGCACTCGGGGAAAGACGCGGGGCTCTCCGGTGCCTTCGGCATCGGCGGCGGGGGCAGCTCGATCGGCGGTGGCTCGATGGTCGAGCGCAACCTCGACCGCGCGACGATCTTCTTCGCGATCATCTTCGGGCTCAACACGATCGTCCTGCTGAAGATCTAGCCGGGGGCGCTCCTAGCCGCCCAGCTCGGCGTCCTTCGCTTCGCCGAGCGCGGCGAGCGCCGCGTGCGGCACGCCGAGGCCGCGGGCGAGGAGCTTGGTCGTGCCCCAGCTCGGGTTGGTCGCGCCGCTCTCCAGGCGGCCGATCCAGGTCAGGTGGACCCCGGCGCGGTGGGCGAGCTCTTCCTGGGAGAGCCCCCGCTCGGTCCGCAACTGCCTGACGGCCAGGGCGAGGCCGGGCTGCGGTTCCGATCGGGGCATGCGGCAGTACTCAAATCACCCCACCTGGCCCGGTCTATAGCGGTACCGCTGTACCGCGACGGACCCGCGCCAGGATGCGGTGCTCGAGGCATGCAGCGGGGTCCATCTGTGCCGTTTGCAGAAGATGTGCCAGGGCGAAAACACGAACGTATGTTCGCATTCGTGCCTGGGGCCGGGCAAATCCGGAGACAGGAGTCAGCAGTTTGTATTGATACTTGACAAAGCAGGTCTCTGTGTAAAACTGCCGATCGCAAGCCGCAAGCTGACAAGGGAGGCGGGCATGGAGGCACACGCGGAAGCCCACGCGCATCACCACGACGACGGTCGAGCTCAACCCGGCGGGCTGGACCGACGGCAAGCGCTACGCCTGGCTGCTGGGGATCCTGGTGCCGCTGGCGCCGTTCCTCGCCTGGGGCGCGGTCGAATGGACCGGCTTCGGCGGCTTCTGGCTGCTCGCCCCGGTGCTCGTCTTCGTCCTCTTTCCGATCCTCGACGTCGCGATCGGACTCGACCCGACCAACCCGCCCGACAGCGTGCTCAAGTGGCTCGAGCAGGACCGCTACTACCGCTGGTGCACCTACGTCTTCATCCCGATCCAGTACGCCGGCCTCGTCTTCGCCTGCTGGAAGTGGGGCAGCGGCGACCTCTCGGTCCTCGAAAGCGTCTTCCTGGCGATGAGCGTCGGCGTGGTCGGCGGCGTCGCGATCAACACCGCCCACGAGCTGGGGCACAAGCGGGCCAGCTCCGAGCGCTGGCTCTCGCGCGTCGCCCTCGCCCAGACCGGCTACGGCCACTTCTTCATCGAGCACAACCGCGGCCACCACGTCCGCGTCGCCACCCCCGAGGACCCGGCCTCGGCCCGGCTCGGCGAGAGCTTCTGGGCCTTCCTCCCGCGCACGATCGTCGGCAGCCTCAGCTCGGCCTGGGGGATCGAGGCCGCCCGGCTCGACCGCCTCGGCAAGTCGCACTGGGGCCCCCACAACGACATCCTCACCGCCTGGGCGATGACGGTCGGCCTCTTCGCCGCCCTCGCGGTCGCCTTCGGCCCGGTCGTCCTGCCGTACCTGGTGCTGCAGGCGGTGCTCGGGTTCTCGCTGCTCGAGGTGGTCAACTACCTCGAGCACTACGGGCTGCTGCGCCAGCGCAAGGAGGACGGCCGCTACGAGCGCTGCCTCCCCGAGCACAGCTGGAACAGCAACAACGTCGCCTCCAACGTGCTCCTCTACCACCTGCAGCGCCACTCCGATCACCACGCCAACCCGACCCGGCGCTACCAGGCGCTGCGCCACGTCGAAGAGGCGCCGCAGCTGCCGACCGGCTACGCCGGGATGATCGTCCTCGCCTGGGTCCCGCCCCTGTGGCGGCGGGTGATGGACCCGCGCCTGATCGAGCACTACGGCGGCGACCTGACCCGCGCCAACATCAGCCCCCGCAAGCGGGAGCGGATCCTCGGCCGCCACGGCGCCGCCGGGGCCGCCCCGAGGGCGGGGGCGGCCTCGTGAGCCGCTGGGTCTGCCCGTCCTGCGGCTACGTCTACGACGAGGCGGCCGGGCACCCGCGCGAGGGCTTCCCGCCCGGGACGCCCTGGAGCGAGGTGCCCGACGACTGGCACTGCCCCGACTGCGGCGTCCGCGACAAGGTCGACTTCGAGCCGGCCGAGACCGCCTGACTGCCGCCTGCGACGATGGCCACCTTGGCGAGCCCACGCACCCCATACCAGGAGGCGGCCCGCGAGCTGCTGCGGCAGACGCTGTTCGGCGCCGCCCGCGAACAGCTGCAGCAGCGGCCCTGGTCGGAGGTGACGATGGCCGAGATCGCCGCCGCCGCCGGGGTCAGCCGCCAGACCCTCTACAACGAGTTCGGCAACCGCAACGAGTTCGGCCAGGCGTTCGTGATCGACGTCGGCGAGGGCTTCCTCGACGAGGTCGAGACGGCGGTGCGCGACCATTTCGACGACCCCGACGCGGCGATCGCCGCCGCCCTCGAGCTGTTCCTGGGCAGCGCCGGCGAGGACCCGCTGATCAGGATGCTGCTCAGCGACGACGGCAGCGGCGGCATGCTGCCCTTCGTCACCACCCAGGGGCTGCCGGTCGTCTCCTGGGCGGCGACGCGGCTGGCGGCGGTGATCGAGGAGGGCTGGCCGCAGGCGGCGAAGGCCGACGTCGCGCTGCTCTCCGAATCGCTGGTGCGGCTGGCGATCAGCCACATCACCGCGCCCGCGGAGTCGCCGCAGAGGACGGCGGCGGCCGTCGCCTGCCTGCTCGGCCCGTTCGTCGAGCGGGCGCTGGGCAGCGCCTGAGCGCGGCTCAGGCCGGCGGCGGCGCGGCCGGGTCGTCGAACAGCCTGCCGGCGCGGATCCGCGCCGCCATGTCCTTCGATTCCTCGCGGTAGGCGCTGCCGTCCTCGAACTCGATCACCGGGTACTTGGGCTGGCCGGAGAGCTCCTTGACCTCGCCGCGGTCGCGCAGCGAGCCCTTCACCAGCTCGTACTCGATCCCCTGCTCGTCGAGCGCCTTCTGCACCCGCCAGCAGGCGTGGCTCGGGAGCTTGGCCCAGGTGAGGCTGCAGGTGTGGAGCCTTACCGCCATCGTCGAGACCCTAATGGGGCGCCGGCCCGCGGCGCAACCCCGGCGTAGGCTGTGGCCGATGCGCGCCGCCGAGCAGCTCGCCGAGTGGTCCGCCGGGCTTCGCTTCGAGGCGATCCCGGACGAGGTGGTCGCGGCGGCGAAGCTGCACCTGCTCGACGCGGTCGGGACCGGGCTGGCGGCGCTGGCGCTCGACGAGATGGCCGCCGCCCGTGCCGTCGCGCTGGAGCTGGGCGGCGAGGAGGAGGCGACGGCGCTCGGCCTGCCGCGCCGGGTCGGCGCCGCCGCCGCCGCGCTGGCCAACGGCTCGCTGATGCACGCGCTCGACTTCGACGACACGCACGAGGTCGCGATCCTCCACCCGAGCGTCGTCGTCGCCGCGACCGTGCTGGCGGCTGGGGAGGCGGGCGGGGCGGGCGGCGAGGAGCTGCTTGCCGCCGCGGTCGGCGGCTACGAGATCTCCACCCGGGTCGGGCTCGCCGCGCCCGGCGCCCTGCACGCTAGGGGCTTTCACCCGACCTCGGTCTGCGGCGTCTTCGCCGCCGCCGCGGCGGCGGCCCGGCTGCGTGGCCTCTCCGCCGAGCGGACCGCGAACGCGCTCGGCATCGCCGGCAGCCAGGCGTCCGGGCTGATGGAGTACCTCGCCGACGGCTCGCAGACCAAGCCGCTGCACGCGGGCTGGGCGGCGCACGCCGGGATCGTCGCCGCCGCCCTCGCCGCGCACGGGGCGAGCGGGCCGGGCAGCGTGCTCGAGGGCCGCTTCGGCCTGCTCGCCTCGCACGCCGGCGAGTTCGACGCGGCGGCGCTGACCGCCGGGCTCGGCGAGCGCTGGGAGACGCCGGCGAGCGCCTTCAAGCTCTACCCGGCCTGCCACCTCTCCCACGCAGTGCTCAACGCGGTCGAAGAGAGCGGCCTCGGCGAGGTCGACCCGGGGGACGTCGAGGAGGTCGTCGCCCTGGTCGCCGGCGAGGTAGCCGTCGGCCTTGTGCTCGAGCCGGCGGAGCGCAAGCGGCGCCCGGCGACGCCCTACGAGGCCAAGTTCAGCCTCCCGTACTGCATCGGCGCGCTGCTGGTCCGCGGCTCGCTCGGCGTCGAGGACTTCACGCCGGAGGCGATCGCCGACCCGCGCGTCCTCGACCTCGCGGCCAGGGTCTCCTACGAGGTCGCCGAGCTCGACGGCGGCAACGAGCTCTCCGGCGCCGTCCGTGCCCGCGGCGCCGGCCGCGAGCTGGCGGCGACCGTGCTCCACCCGCGCGGCGGCCCGGCCAACCCGGTCGGGCCGGAGGAGATCCACGCCAAGTTCCTCCGCAACGCCGGCCTCGCCCTGCCCGGTCCCGAGGCCGAGCGCCTGCTGGCGACCCTGGCCGAGCTGGAGCGCCACGACGCGGCCGAGGTCGCCGCGCTGCTTTCCGGGTCGGCGCCCGCTCGCTGATATAGTTGACAAGGAAACTAATGCACGCGACGACCGGCGACAAGCGACTCGACCCCGCCGCGGCGGCGGTCTTCGACGACGGCGAGACGCTCGCCCACGGCGCGGTCCACCTCGACGTCACCGACCTCGACCGGGCGCTCGGCTTCTGGCGCGACCTGCTCGGCCTGGCCGAGCTCGGCGGCGGGCCGGGGGAGGGGGTCCGGCTCGGCGCCGGCGACCGCGAGCTCCTCGTCCTCCACGCGGGGGCGGTCCGCGGCCCGCAGCGCGGCCACTCCGGCCTCTACCACCTGGCCCTACACCTGCCCGACGAGCGCGAGTTCGCCCGCGTCCTCGGCCGCCTCGGCGCCGCCCGCTACCCGCAGGCGCCGACCGATCACATCTTCTCCAAGGCGACCTACCTCGACGACCCCGACGGGATCGGGCTGGAGCTGACGCTCGAGACCCCGGAGCGGGTGCGGGAGATGGAGGCGCGCGGCTCCGAGATGCGGATCGTCGACAGCGACGGCCGACCGCGCCGGCCGGTCGAGCCGCTCGACGTGGCCGAGGTGATGTCCCACCTCGACGGCGCCGAGCTCGACGCGCCGCTGCCGGACGCGACCAAGGTCGGCCACGTCCACCTCCACGTCTCCGACCTGCGGCAGGCGTTCGAGTTCTACCGCGACGCGATCGGCTTCCAGGAGCACACCTTCCTGCTGGTCGGCATGGCCGACCTCCACACCGGCGGCCGCTTCCCGCACCGGATGGCGCTCAACGTCTGGCAGGGCCCCGGCGCTCCCCAACCGCCCGCCCGGCACCGCCGGCCTGCGCCACTTCACCGTCGTCGCCCGCGACCCCGCGGGCCTCGCCGCGATCCGGGAGCGCCTCGCCGCCGCCGGGGCAGAGGTCGAGGAGACCGCCACCGGCCTCTTCGTCGCCGACCCCGCCGGCAATCGCCTGCAGCTCGCCGCGGCGTAGGAGAGCCCCGCGCTACTTGCAGGTCGCGGCCACGCCGCCGCGCGCGCCGCCGACCTTCTCGGCGGCCTTCTTGCGTCGCTTCTTCGCCCGCTTCAGCTGCTTCTTCGCCCGCTTCTGCTGCTTCACGGCCTTCTTCTTGGCCTTGCCGCCCGTCTTCTTGGCCCGCTTCAGCTGCTTCTTCGCCCGCTTCTGCTTCTTGCTCGCCTTCTTCAGCTGCTTCTTCGCCGTCTTCAGGGCGGCGGTCGCGCTGGAGAGGCCGTCCCGCGCGGCGACGCAGGCGGCCGCGGGACCGGGTTCGCTGATCGGCTCGCCGCCGCCGATGGGGCTGCTGGGGCCGCCGGCCGAGCCCGATCCGCCGGAGCCGCCGGCCGAGCCGCCACCTCCGGAGCCGCCACCTCCGGACCCCCCGCCGCCGGAACCGCCCCCATTACCACCGCCACCCCCGCCAGAGCCACCACCGAGCTCTTCGAGCGTCGGGTCCGGGGGCGGACCGGGAAGGACGTAGGGCGCGAGGGGTTCGCCGGCGTCGAGGACGAACGCCCCTTCCGGGTGGATGCGAGCGAGGGGATCCACGATCAGCGAGCCGTGCGCGGTAACCACGCGCTGCTCGGCGAGATCGTGCGCGGATTCGGAGGCGCTCGCGTCGATCACCGCCACGTTCCCCACCGGCACGCTGGCCGAGTCGACCGGTACCTCGGTGTCGTCGATCGCGGTCGCAGCGGTCGTTTCGTACGGCGCCCCCGGGGTCATTTCGACGCACTCGCTGACGCGGTGGGCCTTCACGGTGTCGCTGCCTCCCGCGGGGACCCGGGCTTCGGCCTCGAGGACGAACGCGTTGGCCGCGGGGTCCAGGTAGGTGACGTTCATGCTCACCGTGCCCTCCGCGGTGGCAAACCTCTTGCCCGAGCCCACCGCGTACTGGTATTCGACGTCGGGATTGGCCGGACAGCCGTCGGTCCAGTAGCGCAGGCTGGCTGACGAGTTGGCGGGCCAGCCCTGGAGCGCGCCGGCGGCCACGCCGGAGGTGCCGGTGCCGATGCGCGCCACCGACTGCAGGATCGGCCGCGGCGGCTGGACCTTGGCGGACGCGGTCGCCGAATCCTGGCGGCCGTCGGCCGCCGTCGCCGTCGCCGTGACCGCGAAGTTGCCCGGCGCCGCATAGGTGTGGGAGACCACGCCGCCGAAGTTGCCCAGCTGGGTGGTGCCGTCGCCGAAGTCCCAGTGCAGCTGCATCGATTCTTCTCCCGGGTCGATCGCTTCGGCGATCGCCTTGGTGGTCAGTCCCGAGCCGGTGGTCGCCACCTCGACGTAGGGAGGGTCGAGGTCTTCCACCTGCGGGATGTAGACCGCGCTGATGCTGCCGGTGGAGCCCTGGGGCTCGCAGTAGGTGTTCTGTTGCACGTACCTGCAGCCCGCCTTCTGGACCAGATAACCGTTGATACCGGAGGCCTGGTACCAGCCCGGGGGGATGCTGCTTTCGTCGGTGACGTAGGTGCAGGTGATCTTCCCTTCGCAGCCATGCAGGGTTCCGTCGATCACCCACTGCTTCTCATACACCCTCAAGTTGGAGGCGGTGGGATCCGACTTGTCCGCGATCGGGATCAAGGTCATGGCTCCCGGCCACTGCTCCTCCTGGAACGAGTACGGGGAGGGCGTGGAGCCGCCGTCGGTGATCGTGAAGGTGACGATCCCGGTGACGTCTTCGAGAGCGGGAACGCCTCCGGTGACGGTCTCGTTGATGTCGACCCGCATCGTCGGCATGTCGATGAGGATCGGGGATGCCAGGCTATGTTCGTACCTGGCCTCATTGGGCTGGGCGATGCAGCCTTCACCCGGGTGCACGCTACACAGCGGCGGCGGGTCGAACTGCGAGAAGATCACGTCGGCGGAGGCCGTCTGCGCGATCAGCGAAGCGGCCACGATGGCGAAAGCTGCGGCCACGACGCCGCGCGGCGCCCGTGAGCTCCGACGTCCGATTCGCCCGCCCCCCACCACGAGGGGATCGCACGGCCGGCATTCTCGTTTTCGGCAGGTTGGCACTGATGTCTCCCGTTCGCCGGGCCGCGCTCGACACGCGGCCTCAAGCCGGCACGGTAGACAGGGAGGGCATGGACTCCAACGGGCATGGATTCCAATGGGCCGTTCGGCCCACGACTCCCACCGGAGGGCTGCAAGTTGAGCCCGAGGAGTTCGACCGCATCTTCGGGTCGCTGCCCACCGACGACGAGGGTTGAGCGTTGACGCCGCCTCAGTCAATACATTGCGGCGATGACCGATGGCAATCCGGTACCTGGTCGACCACTGGAAGCAATCGCAGAAGCATGGAAGAGCTAGAGCGCAGCAAGTTCACTGTGGCAGGCAAGATCGCAAACGAGCGCTTAGCCGAAGCCGCGCTCGACCACGATCGCTACCCGGAGGGAACCGCCCTCATCGCGTCCGACCAGAAGGGCTTTGCCGCTGCCCTCGCCGAAGTTGTCTCTGAGCATCGCCCCCTCGCGATCGTCTACCCCGACGGCCGCGAGGTCGTGGCTGCGCCCCGCAGCGGTGCGCTTGGCCTGCTCGAGCACTGGATGAGCCGGCGCCGCTCGGTCAAGAGCCAAGGCGTCCCTTCGGCCCCCCTGCCCGCCGACTACCGGGTCGAGCTCATTGAGCCACCGGCCTAGCGACTCGGGGAGGCCCCCAATGCAGGACGAGGCCACACGCCCGTTGGCGAAATCGAGGTTCGCGGGCAGATCGGTGTCGTCGGCGTCGATCATGGCCTCAGGTGTGCAGACCGGTCGGAGGCGGAGGAGGAGTGATATCCCGGCTTCGGTGAGGGAATGGCCGGCGTTTCAGCAGGTCGGCGAGAGGTCGCGTGCTGTGCCTCTTCCGCTCCTCCGCCCAGCTCCACAGCTCTCGGGGCATTTTGTGCGAGTGGCGGTATCGCCCGCTCGGCGAGACGGCGATACCACTCGGCCCACGTCGTGTCCTCGCTGTCGGCGAGGTAGACGGCGTCGACGATCTCGCCTCGCTGCCAGCGGTTGTCGGGTGGAGGCTCGCGCTCGGGCAGCGCGGGGGAGCCGGCGTAGGCGTGTTTCAGCCAGCGGCCGCGAACGGCGATCGCCGCGACCTCGCCGGACACCTCAGACGGCGCCCGGGTCCTCGAGACCGGAGATCAGCTGCGCCACCGCGCGGTAGTCGCCGGCGGCGATCCGCTCGATCGGTTTGTCGTCGTCGAGCAGCTCGACGGGCTTGTTGAGCCACACCGGGATGTAGGTGGGGCGGATGACTCGGGCCAAGCGCTCGACGATCGAGGAGAGCTCCACCAGCCTCAGCGCCCGCGAGCCGCTGGGCGCGCTGCGCCCGGTGAGCCATTCCCGCACCGTGCTGGGAGCCGCGCCGGTGGCGCTGGCGATGTCCCGGTCGGTGAGGTGGCCGGTGTCGTGGACGTGGATCGCCTCGTCTGCGTAAGCGGTTGCCATACGTGAACTGTAGCGCGGTCCGGCGCGATTCCGACAAGATTCCAGCAGGGAGGCGCGACTTGGCCCCGACGGTTCCCTTCATCCGGCCTCTCGCCGAGGATGCTCGTCGTTGAGGGACAGCCAATCCACGCCTTCGCGCTCGCAAATGGACCGGCGGCCAAGGGGCGCGAGCAAGTGTCTTGGCGATGTCGCGAGCAGAAAATGGAATGAGGAGCAAGGCGTGGACCCTCGGCGGCGGCCGTTGAACCCCAGAACGCGAAAACCCCGCCGGAGCGGGGCTTTGCAATGCGGCTGAATGGAGTCGAACCATCACGGGTGTTTCCACCCACAAGGCCCTCAACCTTGCGCGTCTACCAGTTCCGCCACAGCCGCGGGACGGGGGATTCTAGATGCTTGCGGTGGGGCGGGCGGGGTGGGGGGAGAGTTTGGCGGCGTGGGGCCTTGACGAGGGGATGACCGCGACGGGCGAGACCGGGGACGATTTCGGGCGCGAGCTGATTCAGGAGCTCGTGGGGACCGGGCTGGCGCTGATTCACGTCATCGAGTTCCTGCGCGAGGGTCTAGCGGACGAGGACGTCGCCGGGCGGGATGTGGTGACGGTCCTGCTCGACGCGCTGGTGGACAGGTGCCGGGCGGCGATCGAGGCCGCCGGCGAGGAGGGCTGCCGGGCGGCTACCGAGCTGGTCGTGGCGATCGGCGACGGCGTCGGCGACGACCTGCTCGCGATGACCGCGGTTCCCGAGGCGGGATGAGGCCGGCGGGGCAGGTTGCGGGTGTCCGAGGGGGGTTGTAATCTACGAACAGGTGTTCGGATGTCGACTCAGCGGCAGTGCGCTGTGAGGAAAGGGATAGAAGACGATCGATGGTTGACCTTGATCTGACCAAGCGGCAGAAGGAGATCTTCGACTTCATCGGCAAGTACGCGGCGAAGACCGGGTACCCGCCGACGGTGCGGGAGATCGGCAAGGCCGTGGGGCTGCACTCGTCCTCGACGGTGCACGCGCATCTGGCGAACTTGGAGAAGGTCGGGTTGCTGCGGCGCGATCCGTCGAAGCCGCGGGCGATCGAGCTGCTGACCGGGACGGCGAAAAAGGCCAAGGACGCGATCCGGCCGCCGAGCGGGCTGCCGCTCGTCGGGCAGGTCGCCGCCGGCGAGCCGATCCTGGCCGAGGAGAACATCGAGGAGTACCTCGAAGTTCCCGACGTGATCGGCGGCGAGGACGGCGACTACATCCTCCAGGTGCGCGGCGAGAGCATGAAGAACGCCGGCATCCTCGAAGCCGACTACGTGATCGTCCGCCCAGCCGACGACGCGAGCGACGGCGAGATCGTCGTCGCCCTGATCGGCGAGGAGGCGACGGTCAAGCGCTACTTCCGCGAGAAGGACCACATCCGGCTGCAGCCGGAGAACGAGGAAATGGACCCGATCATCACCACCGAGGCCCGCGTGCTCGGCAAGGTCGTGGGGGTTTTCCGCAAGGTCTGACGGTAGGCCTTCGCCGTTTGCTGCATTTGGGCTCCTAGAGGGGCCACAAGAGCGCAGGCGCTGTCGATTCCCGTCGCTCCATCGCTACTTCGGCCAGCGGCCGCTCTCGATGCGCTTCTTGTAGGCACGCTGGCGCCGCTTCGCGTCCCACATGATCAGTGGGACGAGGCGCAGGCCGAGACGGGGGAACATGTCGAAGAAGCGCAGCTGGGGCCCACGCCAGCGGGGGACGATCAGGATCGGGCGCGGGCGCTCGGTCAGCTTGCCGACCTCGCGCGCGACTTCCCCGGCGGTCAGCAGCTTGCCCGAGAAGGAGCCGGCGGCGTCGGGGTCGTCGAGCTTGTCCTCGAGCATCGGCGTCCAGACCCCGTCGGGGCAGACGGCCGAGAGCTTGATCCCACGCTCGCCGGCCCGCCGCAGGTCGTACATCGTCCCCAGCGTGAACGCCATCGCGGCGTGCTTGCTCGCCGAGTAGGCGACCTCGCCGGGGGCGGCGACGATCCCGGCCAGCGAGACCATGTTGACGATGTGGCCGCGTCCGGAGGCGCGCATCGGCCCCAGCGCCGCGATCGTCCCGTTCATCAGCCCGACCGCGTTGACCTCGAGCATCGCCTGTCGCAGCTCCGGGCTCTGCTCCCAGGGCGCGCCGCTGAAGAAGACGCCGGCGTTGTTGACCCACAGATCGAGCACGCCGTCGGCGGCGACCCGCTCGGCCAGCTCCCGGCAGGCCGCTTCGTCGCGGACGTCGAGCGGCGAGGACTCGGCCTCGGCGCCGATCTCGGCCGCGGTCCGCGCCGCCGCCTCGGCGTCGACGTCGGTCGCCCAGACGCGGTAGCCGCGGGCGGCGAGCTCCAGCGCGATCTCGCGGCCCATGCCGCTGCCGGCTCCGGTGACGACGGCGTTGCGCATCGCGGCCACCATAGCCGTCCGCGGCTCGACGCCCCGCCCGCGGCGAGCTACCATCGCAGGGCGGGCCGAGCGGACCGCGGGGGGAGAGAAAACCCCTCGAGGAAAGTCCGGACACCACAGGGCAGGGCGGTGGGTAACGCCCACCCGGGGAAACCCGCGGGAAAGTGCCACAGAAATGACACGGCCGATGGCGCGGCCTCAGCTGAGTCGCGTACAGGCAAAGGTGAAATGGTGCGGTAAGAGCGCACCGGCGTCGCGGTGACGCGGCGGCCAGGCAAACCCCGCCCGGTGCAAGGCCAAGCAGGACCGTCGACCCGGCTCGGCGAGGTCCAGGTGGGCCGCACAGATAGATGGCCGCTCACGACAGGATCCGGCTTACAGGCCCGCTAACGGAAAGGCCCCAATTTGGGGCCTTTCCCATGCGGTCGCGGCGCCGAATCCTTCCTCTGCAAGTTTGCTGTCTTAGCTTTTGCTAATCTGCCGCCAACTTCCGCTGAATCTTCGCCACATAACGCGAAGAGCGGGGGGCCCAATCAGTTGGGGCGAGTCGCGAGCCGAGTGCCCGCGTAGCGCAGCTCTTTCAGCGCGAGCCCGTCAGCTAACCCCGCAAGCGTCTGGAAAGAGAAATGAGCAAAGCCAAACAAAGCCCCCTGCGTTTCGCCCTTGCCCTGGCGGCCATCGCGGTTCTCGTCTTCGGCGCCAGCTCCGCCAGCGCCGCGACCGGCGGCGCCTCCAGCTTCACCGCCGGCAGTACGAACAAGAACTTCGCCTTCAGCCCCTGGAAAGTCGCCGGCGCTAGTTGGTACGGCGGTCGCAGCCTCTGGGGCGCGAAGACCGCCTGCGGCCAGACGCTGCACCGGCACACCCTCGGCGTCGCCCATAAGACGCTGCCCTGCGGGACCACGGTCAAGTTCCGCTACCACGGCCACGTTCTGATCACCCGCGTGATCGACCGCGGGCCCTACGTGAAGGGACGCGCCTGGGACTTCACCTCGGCCGCGAGCGAAGTGCTCCACTTCGAAGGAGTCGGCCGGGTCCGGTACGCGGTCTCCACCAGCCTCGCCCGCAAGAACCACCACCGCCGGTAGAGGCAGCCTCTTCGACCGGCGCGGCCACCCCCGCAAACGGCGGGGGCAGAGCCGCTCCGAAGGCTAACCTGCCGTGTTTAGGCAGTGCCCATCACGAGAGGAGAGCAGCATTCATGTCGAGGTTTTCGTCCGGAGCAATCGCCACGGTCGGCCACAGAGGACGGTGGCTGGCGCTCGCCGCGCTGGCGAGCTCGCTCCTGCTCGCGGTCGTCCTCGTCCCCGGCTCCAGCGCGAAGTCGAGCGGGAGGACCACCGTCATCCTCGGCCAGACGGCGACGACCCCCGACCCCTCCTGCCCGGAGACCCCGTGCCAGGCGGTCGGCAGCGTCACCGGCTTCCAGCTCAACAACGGCCAGACCAAGCTTCCGTTCCTGGTTCCCCACAACGGCAGGATCAAGGCCTGGACGCTGACCCTGGCCCAGCCGACCAACTCCCAGCGGTCCTTCTTCAACGGCTTCTTCGGCACTCCGCCGGAGGCGCGGCTGGCGATTCTCCGCCGCATCCCCGGCACCAACCCTCCGCGCTACAACCTGCGCCGACAGGGCTCGATCAAGGTGCTCTCGCCCTATCTGGGCCAGACGATCAAGTTCAGCGCCAACCTGAAGGTGCGCAAGCACGACATCATCGGGATCTCGGTGCCGACCTGGGCGCCGATCTTCGCCCAGGGTCTGTCGAAGAGCAACGTCTGGCGCGCCAGCCGGGAGAAGGGCAAGTGCACCAATTCGACCGCGATCCGCCAGGGCTCGCCGCAGATGACGGTGAACAAGCGGCGGACCTATGGCTGCAAGTACACGACGGCGCGCCTGCTCTACACGGCGACGCTCGTGTGGAACGACTGATCCTTCGGTAGCGGGGCGGTAGGGGAGAGCCGGGAGGGTCTCGCCGGAGCAACAGCATGGAGGCTCCGGCGAGACCCTCCCGGCTCTCCCGCCATCGGCTGTCGAGAGTTCAGTTGCCCCGGGACGGACGGCCTTGTAGGACAGGCTTCCTCGCTCAGCTTCCGAGGGACGGGGGCTGTTATCGGCTTGGGAAGGGTTCGAGGGACGGAGCCGCTTTCGAGGGACGGGGATGGCCCGGTCCCTCGGGAGCTTCGAGCAGCCAAGCCGCGGCTTGCTCGCTCGAGCTACCGGTTCCGGCCGGTCCGCCGCCCGAACCCTGACCCGCAGCTCCGTCGGCTACACAGAGCCTCGAATCAGGCCGCGGAAGGGAGGACCCGCGGGGTCGCCTGATCCTGGGGCAGCGCCGCGGCGCTGGCGATCAGACTCTGGAACTCGTTCAGCGCCAGATGCCCGACCGCCTCGAGGATCTCCTCGTCGGACCAGCCGATTTCCCGCGCCTCCTCGTGTAGGTGGAGGGGCGGCGGTCCCTCGGGGTCGAGCGTCTCCTTGAGGAAGTGCAGCAGCGCCGCCTCCTTCGGGTCGCCGGAGGTGAAGCTCCGTGCCCGCGAGACCTCGTCGAGGCCGAGCCCGGCGCGGCGGGCCGATTTGGCGTGCTGGGCGATGCTGTAGTTGTCCTCGCGGTACTCGGCGACCGCCAGGGCGATCCGCTCACGGGTCGCCCGGGGGAGGACGCCGCCGCGCAGCTCCGAGCGCATGCGGGTGTAGGCGCGGAGGACGGCGGGGGCGCCGGCGAGGACGCCGACGAACTTGGTGACCGCGCCGCCGGCCGCCTGGATCGACTTGATCAGCGGCGCGCTTTCGTCCGGGGCCGTGAGCTCGTCGTGGATCTGAAATCTGCTTACTGCGGTTTTTACCGTCACAGTCGCTACTCGCTTCTGGCTCTGGCTCGAGCGTGGCTTATTTCGCTTTACAGAGCCTTTACGTGGCCTTTACTTTACTTTCAGCCTCTTACTTACGAGGGGTAAGTTATACCTGGTTTTCGAATCCGGTGCAACCCGGTCGGATTTCCTCTTGTCTACCCGAAATACGGCGTTCCGCACCCCGCCGGTTCATTCGCCTATCGTTGCCCCTCTCGCACACCCCCAGGAGGCCCAACGCATGGCAGAGCAACCCCGCACCGCCGCCGACGTGATCGAGCTGGTCAAGGAGCACGACGTCCGCTTCATCCGGCTCTGGTTCACCGACGTGCTCGGCCAGCTGAAGAGCTTCTCGGTCAACGCCTCCGAGCTCGACGACGCCTTCGCCGGCGGGATGGGCTTCGACGGCTCCTCGATCACCGGCTTCAACCCGATCGAGGAGTCCGACATGCTCGCCGTGCCCGACCCGGCGACCTTCGCGCTGATCCCCTGGCGACCCGACGAGGAGGACCTCGTCGCCCGCATGTTCTGCGACATCCGCGTGCCCGGCGGCGGCCCCTACGAGGGCGACCCGCGCTGGATCCTGCAGCGGGCGCTGAAGCGGGCCGAGGAGATGGGCTTCGACGCCTACAACATCGGCCCCGAGCTCGAGTACTTCTACTTCCGCTCCTCGAAACCCGAGGGCGGGGTCCCCGAGGTCCTCGACGAGGGCGGCTACTTCGACCTGACGACGCTCGACGCCGGCTCCGACCTGCGCCGCGAGACGGTCCTGGCGCTGGAGAAGATGGGGATCCACGTCGAGTACACCCACCACGAGGTCGGCCCCTCCCAGCACGAGGTCGACATGCGCTACAAGAACGCGCTCGAAATGGCCGACGACTGCATGACCTACCGCATCGTGGTCAAGGAGTACGCGATGAGATACGGCTACCACGCGACCTTCATGCCGAAGCCGCTGTTCGGCGAGAACGGATCGGGGATGCACGTTCACCAGTCGCTCTCCAGGGGGGGCAGGAACGCCTTCTACGACGAGGACGACCCCTATTACCTCTCGCCGGTCGCGAAGTCGTTCGTCGCCGGCCAGCTCAAGCACGCGCGCGAGATCTCGCCGCTCTTCGCCCAGTGGGTCAACTCCTACAAGCGGCTCGTCCCCGGCTACGAGGCGCCGGTCTACCTCGCCTGGTCGCGCCGCAACCGCTCGGCGCTGATCCGGGTGCCGCTCTACCACCCCGGCAAGGAGAGCGCGACGCGGGCCGAGCTGCGCTGCCCCGACCCCGCCTGCAATCCCTACCTCTGCTTCGCCGGGATGCTGCAGGCCGGCCTCGAAGGGGTCGAGAAGGGCTACGAGCTGCCCGAGCCGATGGAGCAGAACCTGTACCACCTCTCCCAGGAGGAGCTCGCCCACCAGGGGATCGAGCAGCTGCCGGCGACCCTCGGCGAGGCGGTCGAGGTCGCCGCCGAGTCGGAGCTCGTCCTGCGCACGCTCGGCGAGCACACCTTCCGCCGCTTCGTCGAGATCAAGCGGCAGGAATGGGACGAATACAGGGTCCAGGTCACGCCGTTCGAGATCGAGAACTTCCTCCCGATCCTCTAGCGGGGCGGCCGGGGACGAGGAACCAGGCGATGGCGACTCTCCACGTCCTCCGGGTCTTCTGCGACGAGTCCGGCGAGCGGGGCAACCCGCTCGGCGTCTTCCTCGCCGGCGAGGAGGTGCCGGAGGAGCGTCGCGCGGGCGTCGCCCACGACCTCGGCTTCTCCGAGACGGTCTTCGTCGACGACCCGCGGCGGGGCGAGATCCGCATCTTCACCCCCGGCCTCGAGCTGCCCTTCGCCGGCCACCCGACCGTCGGCACCGCCTGGCTGCTGCGCCAGGAAGGGGTGCCGGTCGACGTGCTGCGGCCGCCGGCCGGCGAGGTCGGGGTGCGGCGCGAGGGCGAGGTGACCTTCGTCGCCGCCCGCGCCGAGTGGTCGCCGCCCTGGGAGCTGATCGAGGTCGCCGACCCGGCCGAGATCGACGCGCTGAGCGGCCCGCCGAGCGGGCGCGAAGACGAAATCTACCTCTGGTCCTGGCTCGACGAGGAGGCCGGGCTGGTGCGCTCGCGCTGCTGGTCGCTCGCCGACGGCGTCGGCGAGGACGAGGCGACGGGATCGGCGGCGATCATGCTCGCCGACGCGCTCGGGCGCGAGCTGACGATCCGCCAGGGCGAGGGCTCGCTGCTGCACGCCGGCGCGCTCGGCGAGGGCCGCGCCGAGGTCGGCGGCCTGACCGTCCTCGACGAGGTCCGCGACTACTCGCTCTGAGAGCGCGAGAGCGCGCTCGGCCACCAGAAGCGGTCGCCGAGGCTGAGCGCGATCGCCGGCACCAGGATGCTGCGGACGACGAAGGTGTCGAGGAGGACGCCGAAGGCGACGACGAAGCCGAGCTCGGTGAGGAAGGTGAGGGGGAGGACGGCGAGCACCGAGAAGGTGCCGGCGAGGACGATGCCGGCGCTGGTGATCACCGCGCCGGTGACCGCCAGCGCCCGCAGGATCCCCTGTTTGGAGCCGTGCTTGATCGTCTCCTCGCGGGCGCGGGCGATCAGGAAGATGTTGTAGTCGACGCCGAGCGCGACGAGGAAGACGAAGGAGAAGAGCGGCAGCGACGGGTCCGAGCCGGGGAAGCCGAAGATCACGTCGAAGGCGAAGTAGCCGACGCCGAGCGCGGCGAGGAAGCTGAGGATCACGGTCCCGATCAGGACCAGCGGCGCGACCAGCGCCCGCAGCAGCGCGATCAGGATCAGGAAGACGACGAGCAGGATCAGCGGCGGGATCACGACCGAGTCCCAGCTGGCGGCGTCGCGGACGTCGAATTCGACCGCGGTCGGGCCGCCGACCAGCGTCTCCGGGGCCACTTCGTGCGCCGCTTCGCGGATCGGCTCGATCAGGTCGAAGGCGGCGGTCGAGTAGGGGTTCGGTTCGAGCGTCGCCTGCAGCAGGGCACCCGGCGGCCCGGTCGCGATCGGTTCGGAGACTTCCTCGACCCCGGCGACCCCGGCGACCGCGGACCTGACCGCTTCGACCTGGCCGGCTTCGGCGACGACGACGTCGGTCAGCCCCGTCGTCCCCGAGGGGAAGCTCTTGTTGACGAGGTCCTGGCCTTCGACCGATTCGACTTCGTTGCGGTAGGTGTCTTCGCTGGTCAGGTCGGTGGAGAAGGTGGCGAAGCCGGCGCAGAAGACGAGCAGGACGACGATCGTGCCGCCCATCACCCGCCGCGGCGAGATCGAGACCCGCTGACCGACCCGCGCCCAGAAGCCGTGGGTCGCGTCGGCGGTGTGCTCGCGCTGGTGACGGCGCACCTCGTAGGGGGCGAAGACGCGGCGGTCGAGCGGGCCGACGATCAGCGAGGGGACGCGGCGGCGGCTGAGGATCCGCAGCAGCCAGTTGAGCAGGACCAGCGGCAGCGTGAGGAGGACCAGGAGCGAGGCGCCGAAGGCGCGGCCGAGGGCGGCGGGGCCGGAGGCGTCGAGGTAGCGGCGGCGGGCGCGGTCGGAGAGCGCCGCGGGGTCGGGCGCGGTCTCCGGCGTGTGCGGGACGAAGGGCCAGAAGGCGCGGCGGCCGAAGATCGTCAGCAGCGCCGGCAGCAAGGTGAGGCTGGAGAGCGCCGCGCAGGCGATCCCGATCGCGGCGATCGGGCCGAGGCCGGAGGTGCCGTTGACCTTGGCGATCATCAGGCAGAGCAGAGCCGCGATCACGGTCGCGGCAGAGGCGAGGATCGCCGGCCCGGCCGACGCGAGCGCCGTCCGCATCGCCTCGTGCTTGTCGGCGCTGCGGTGCAGCTCCTCGCGGTAGCGGGCGACGAGCAGCAGCGCGTAGTCGGTGCCGGCGCCGAGCACGAGGACCGACATGATCGAGCTCGACTGGCCGTTGACGGTGACGCCGAGCTCGGTGACGCCGTAGCCGACCGAGCGCGAGAGCGCCTCGGCGAAGAGCACCGCGGTCAGCGGGATCAGGAAGAAGAACGGCGAGCGGTAGATGACGATCAGCAGGAAGACGACCAGGCAGACCGCGGCCAGCAGCAGGGTGCCGTTGATCCCTTCGAAGACTTCGATTGCGTCGGCGGAGAAGCCGGCGCCGCCGGTGATCTTCGCCTGCAGGCCGCCGGCCGGTTCCTCGGGCAGCTGGTCGCGCCAGAACTGGACCGGGTCGGTGATCCGTTCGCCCTCGCCTTCGGCGTTGATGTAGGCGCTGACGATCGCCGCCTTGCCGTCTTTCGAGCAGACCGGGCCGACGAACGGTTCGTAGCCGGCGGGCTGGCCGGGAATCGTCGTGGTCGGCGAGGCGCAGACGACGGTCGGCGCTTCCGGTTGGCCGCCGCCGGCTTCCGGATCGGGCTTGCCGCCGGAGGCGGCGGTCGAGCCGTCGGGGATGACGCCTTCGAATTCCTCCGAGGTCATCCGGCCGATCGTTTCTTCGATGATCTTGAAGTCGCCCGGCGTGAGCCCGTTGCCGTCGCGGAAGACGATCACCGCCGGGGCGATGTCGCCGTCCTGGAGTTCTTCGGTCGCCGCCAGCGCCGCGGTCGATTCGGCGGAGCCCGGCAGGTAGGAGGTCGCCTCGTTGTTTTCGGCGTCTTGGAAGCGGCTCGGCAGTTCGGCCGGCCCGGCGGCGACGATGATGACGACGAACCAGATCGCGAAGACGATCCACTTCGCTTTGCGACCCGCGGCGAACGTGAACCAGGAGCCAGACACAGGTCGCCATGCTTGCAGAGCGGCGGGCGGCGGGCGTTAAGGACTACAGAAGCCGGCGCAGCGCCTGCGGGTCGGCGACCGGCAGCTCGCAGGCGAAGTTCTCGCAGACGTAGGCGGCGGCGCGGCCGTCGAGGGCGGGGCGCTCGCGCAGGAGCGGCGGCTCGGCGGCTCCCTCGGCGCCGGCGGCGAGGACGAGGCGGGGGCGGAAGTCGGCGCGGACGGCGGCGGCCAGCTCCTCGACGGCGTCGAGCTCGGCGCCGGCCGGCGCCACCAGCGCCACCTCGCGGCCCGGCTCGAGCCAGAGGTCGAGCGCCCGCAGCAGGTGGGCGAAGCTCTGCGGGTGGCGGACGGCGGTGCGGGCGAAGAGCCGCAGCACGCCCTCGGCCTGCTCCGCATAGCGGCGCTCGCCGCTCAACGCCGCCAGCCGCAGCAGGCCGAAGGCGGCGGCGCTGTTGCCGGCCGGGATCGGGTGGTCGCCGAGCTCCTTGCGGCGGGCGATCAGCTGCTCGTGGTCGGCCGAGGTCGAGAAGAAGCCGCCGCGCTCGGGGTCGCCGAAGCGGGCGATCATCGCCTCGGCGAGCGCCACCGCCTGCTCGTACCAGCGCGGCTCGAAGCTCGCCTCGTACAGCGCCAGCATCGCTTCGAGCAGGAAGGCGTGGTCCTCGAGGTAGGCGTTGAGCCGCGCCTCGCCGTCCTTGTAGGTGCGCAGCAGGTGGCCGTCGCCGTCGCGCATCCGGGTGAGGACGAACTCGGCGCAGGCACTTGCCGCCTCCAGGTAGTCGGGGCGGCCGAGGACGGCGCCGGCCTCGGCCAGGGCGGCGATCGCCAGCGCGTTCCAGGCGGCGAGCCGCTTGTCGTCGAGCCCGGGCCAGACGCGGCGGGCCCGCGCCTCGTACAGCGCCCGGCGCGCCGCGGCGAGCCCGGCGGGCTCGGGCGCGTCGGCGCCGTCCGGTCCGGCGGCGCCCGCGGCGAGGTGGAGGATGCTGGCGCCCTCGAAGTTGCCGCGCTCGCTGACCCCGTAGTGGGCGATCACGTCCTCGGCGCTCGCCAGCGGCTCCCCGCCGGCATCGGCTGCCGCCAGGACCTCGCGGATCGCGGCCGGCGTCCAGACGTAGAAGCGTCCCTCGACTCCCTCCGAGTCGGCGTCGAGCGCCGAGTGGAAGCCGCCCTCGGGTCCGCGCATCTCACGCAGCATCCAGTCGAGCGTCTCCTCGCAGGCCCGCCGGTAGCGCCCGTGCCCGAGCCGCTGCCAGCCGTGCAGGTAGGCGCGGGCCAGCAGCGCGTTGTCGTAGAGCATCTTCTCGAAGTGGGGGACGAGCCAGATCGCGTCGACCGAGTAGCGGGCGAAGCCGCCGCCGAGCTGGTCGTAGATGCCGCCGGCCAGCATCGCGTCCAGCGTCGTCTGCGTCAGCTCGGTCTCGCCGCGGGTCAGCAGCAGCTCGAGCGCCGAGGCCGGCGGGAACTTGGGGGCGCCGCCGAACCCGCCGCGCCGCTCGTCGCCGGCGGCGAGCAGCGCGCTCACCGCTTCGTCCATCTCGGCGGCGGTGGGCAGCGCCGGGTCGGGCTCGACCGCGCCGACCGCGCCGAGCCGGCTGCGCACCTCGGCGGCGCGCTCGCGGATTTCCTCGCGGCGCGTCTCGTAGGCGTCGACGACCGCTTCCATCACCATCCGGAAGCTCGGCATGCCGCGGCTCTGGTCGGGCGGGAAGTAGGTGCCGCCGTAGAACGGCACGCCGTCGGGGTCGAGGAAGACGGTCATCGGCCAGCCGCCCTGGCCGCTGATCGACTGCACCGCCTCCATGTAGAGGGCGTCGACGTCGGGCCGCTCCTCGCGGTCGACCTTGACGTTGACGAAGTGCTCGTTCATGTAGGAGGCGGTCTCCGGGTTCTCGAAGGACTCGCGCTCCATCACGTGGCACCAGTGGCAGGCTGAGTAGCCGACCGAGAGCAGGATCGGCCTGTCGTGCTCCCGGGCGCGGTCGAGCGCCTCCTCGCCCCAGGGGTACCAGTCGACCGGGTTGTCGCGGTGCTGCAAAAGGTACGGGCTGGTCTCGTGGGCGAGCCGATTGGGCATCTCCCCGAGCCTACCCGGGTCGCCCGAATTCAAGTATTTGCCGCTCTGAATAGCCGAAATTCGCACCTGCGGTCGGTGTTTCGTGTTTCTTGAGGTTGCCGCTTGCTCCAACCCTTAACTTCACTCCTGGTGCATGGATACTGAGCCCGAGAAGCGCGATCCCGCCCTGCGCGCGGTGCTCGCGAAGCTTGCGCCGGAGGACCGCGAGGTCGTCGAGGGCGCTCTGCGCAAGGCCGAGAAGACCGAGGCCGACCTGCGCTACCTGGCCGACCGCGACTCGCTCACCGGCCTGCTGAACCGGCGCAGCTTCCGGGCGCGCCTCGACCGCCACACCTCGTTCTCGGCCCGCTACGGGGGCCAGGGCGCGGTGATGATCATCGACATCGACGGCCTCAAGGAGGTCAACGACAAGCTGGGCCACCAGCCCGGCGACAACCTGATCCGGCGGGTCGCCGAGGTGCTGCGCGAGCGGGTGCGGGCGACCGACATCGTCGCCCGCCTCTCCGGCGACGAGTTCGCGGTGCTGATGCCGCAGACCGACACGGCCGGCGCCCTGCAGCTGGGGGAGGACCTGCGGGCCGAGGTCGCGGAAGGCTTCCCGCCCGACTCGGATCTCGGCTGCGCGACGATCAGCGTCGGGATCACGATGTTCGGCGGCAAGGGCGGGGCCGGCGCCGAGGCGGTGCTGGTCGCCGCCGACCAGGCGATGTACCGGGCCAAGGCGGAGGGGCGCAACCGGATCGCGCTGTTCTCGGCGCCGACCGCGGACGCCGGCAAGCAGCGCCGTGCCCAGACGACCAGCGCCCGGATCCGCGACGCGCTGACCCAGGGCCGGCTGGCGCTGGCGACGCAGCCGATCCAGACCCTCAGCTCGGGCCTGGTCGAGCGCTACGAGCTGCTGCTGCGGATGACCGGCGAGCACGGCGAGCTGCTGCCGGCGGCCACCTTCATCGAGGTCGCCGAGCGCTCGGGCATGGTCCAGGAGCTCGACCGCTGGGTGGTGGGGCAGGCGCTCGGGATCCTCGCCCAGCGCGAGCGGGAGGGCGACCCGGTCTCGCTCCACGTCAACCTCTCCGGGGCCTCGCTGACCGACGTCTCGGTGCTCGACTTCATCGAGCGGCGGCTCGACGAAGGCGGTGCCGACCCCGGGCGCTGCACCTTCGAGATCACGCACACCTCGCGGGTCGAGGACTACGAGACCGCCGCCGGCTTCGTCGACCGGCTGACCGAGTTCGGCTGCGAAATCGCGATCGACGACTACGGCGCCGGCTTCGGTCCCTTCAACTACCTCAAATCGATCCCCTTCGACGTGATCAAGATCGACGGCTCCTTCATCCGCGAAATGGCCCGCAACGACGCCGACCAGCTGACGGTGAAGGCGATCGTCCAGATCGCCCGCGGCCTCGGCAAGCGGACGATCGCCGAGTCTGTCGAGGATGACGCGACCGCCGAGATGCTGCGCGAGTACGGCGTCGACATGGGACAGGGCTACCACCTCGGCCGCCCGGTGGACGCCGCCGAGGGCCTCGGGTCCGCTTCGGCGACGAGATCGCAAGCGGCTGACCTGCCGCCCGTTTGAGAACCTGACTGTCACCGTCGCGGCGGTATAGAGTGCGGCTCCTTGAGGGCTCAGGGGACCTCAAGCGGTGCAGGCGAGACAGGCGGGAGGCGGGATTCGATGAAGCGGTTGACGGTTGCGGCGATGGTTGGCGTGGTGGTGGCGTTGGCGACGGCATCGGCGGCGACGGCCTTCGAAGGCGGTGGCCGCAAGCCGAGCGAAGCGCCGCTGATCGCCTGGGGCCAGCACTACACGGGCAAACTGAACAACCGGAAGTCGGACGCGAACTACGGGGGTTACCGAGAGGTCGCGCTATGGCGGCTGCCGCCGGTGAACACGCACGACCTGGTCACCGTCAACTGGCACGAGCTTCCCTTCGCCCACGACAGCAGCTTCCCGATCTGCATGATCCTGGTCCAGGGGATCAACGACTACAACTGGGGCAGCGTCTTCGGCGAAGAGCCGCTCTACGAATGCTCCGAATCCGGCCCCGTCTACTCGGTTGCGGGCAGCGGCACCGCCAGCACGCCGATCACGATCCAGAACCCCGACACCAGCTCGACCTACCTCGAGTTTTTCGCGTACTCGGGAGAGGAAGAAGCGGCCGATTTCGAAACCTTCCCCTACGACTTCACCGTCGAAGCGCCGCGCCAGTTTCTCGGTCTCGCCGTCACCCCGAAGAAGAAGGTGCATGCGAATGGCGCGATCGAGGCGGCGGCGACTCTGGCCAACGGCCTGCCGGTGCCGGACGGCGTCGTCTTCAACCTCACCGTGGAATGGGAAGGCAATGGCATCACGACCTACACGGCGGCGAGCGTTGGCGGTCACCTGACCTTTGTTCTCGCGCTCCCTGAAATAGCCTGGCGCAAGCGCGGAACCTTCATCGTCTCGCGCGGCCCGGATTCCCTCTTCCAGGGAGTGAGGGAGAAGACCCACATCCGGATCGCGCCGCCGGTCGCCAGCGCCGCCGAACTCGCCTGCCGGAAGGCGAGGGGACATGCCCACGCTCTGCGCCGCCAGCTCAAGCGTCTGCAGCGGCGCGCGGCCAGTGCGCGCGGCTCCCGCAAGCGGCACCTCCGCCATCGCGCCCACGGGATCGGTCGCAAGTTCCGCCGCGCCCGCAGGCACGCCGGCGCGGTCTGCGGCGCGTGACCATGCGACGCGTCGGCGCCGCTCCGCCGCCTAGGAACGACGGGATCGCAGGTAGCCGGCCAGGCGCGTCTTCAGGTTGAGGGCGGCGGTCAGACCGCGTTCGGGCAGCGAGCCGAGCGGTGGCAGGGCGCCGAGCTGGCGCGCCATGTCGGCGGCGTTCATGTAGGCGTCGTTGCGCTGGATCAGGCCGTCGCGGATGGTGAGCACGTCACAGCCCTGGACCTCGACACTGGCGCCGTTGGGCTCGAGTCCTTCGAAGCGGGCGCCGCCGGTGAAGCTGCCGCGGGCGCGCCAGCGGACCGCCGCCTTCTCGCCGGTCGCGATCACGTCGAGGACCTCGAACTCGAAGTCGGGAAAGGCGGCGAAGAGGCCGGCGAACCAGGGCCGGTAGGTGTCGCGGGCGCGGAGCTCGACCAGGCCGTGGATCTCGCCGGTCCCGCCTGGGGCGTAGAAGGCGTGCATCGCCTCGAGGTCGCGGCGGGCGACGGCCTCGAAGTAGGCGCGGGCGACAGTCGCGGCGTCGCCGCTGCCCGCGGTCGGCTCGGCGCTGCTGGCCACCCCGCCAGGTTAGCGCGGGTGGGTCAGCCGGCGCGCAGCTCGGCCCGCTTGACCTTGCCGCTGTTGGTCTTCGGCAGCTCGTCGACGAACTCGACGATGCGCGGTGCCTTGTAGGGGGCGGTCTCGCGTTTGCAGTGCTCCTTCAGCTCGTCGACCAGGGCCTCGCCCGGCTCGCGGTCGCGGACGACGACGATCGCCCGCACCACGGCGCCGCGTTCGGGGTCGGGGGCGGCGACGGCGGCGGCCTCGACCACGGCCGGGTGCGACATCAGCGCCGCCTCGACCTCGGTCGGCCCGATCCGGTAGCCGGAGGAGGCGATGATGTCGTCGTTGCGCCCGTGGAAGAAGAGGTAGCCGTCCTCGTCGGCCTCGACCAGGTCGCCGGTGTGCCACCACTCGCCTTCGAAGCGCTCGCCGTCGAGGTAGCGGGAGAAGAAGGTGGGGGAGGAGGCGGCGCGCAGCTGCAGCTCGCCGTCCTCGATCCGGGTCTCCAGCCCGGGCAGGACCTTGCCCATCGAGCCTTCGCGGACCGGCTCGCCGGCGAGGTTGCCGGTCACCTGGCCGGTCTCGGTCTGGCCGTACCCGTCGGCCGGCTCGAGCCCGGTCGCCTCGTGGAAGGCGGCGATCGTGTCGGGGTCGAGCGGCTCGCCGGCGGAGACCATCCGCCGCAGCGAGGGCAGCGGCCGCAGGGTCGTCCGCCGCGCCAGCATCCGGTACTCGGTCGGCGCCTGGCAGAGGACGTTGATCCCCAGCCGCTCGATCAGGTCGAGCCGCTGCGGCGGGTCGAAGCGGCCGTCGTGGATGACGGCGGCGGCGCCGGTCAGCCAGGGGGCGAGGAAGACGTTGCGGGCCGACTTCGACCAGCCGGTGGCGGTCGTGCACCAGGCGAGCTCGCCGGGCCGCGAGCCGAACCAGTGGGTCGCCTGGATCGACTGGCCGAACAGGTAGCGGTAGGCGTGGACGACGCCCTGCGGGTTGCCGGTGGTGCCGGAGGTGAAGACGATCAGCGCCGGGTCCTCGGGGTCCATCGGCTCGACCGCGGCCGGCGTTTCCTGCGGCCGGTCCTCGTCGAGGACGTGGCCGACCTCGTCCATCGTCATCGTCGGCACCCCGGCCGGCAGCCGCTCGAGCAGCGCCTCCTCGCCGACGCAGAGGGCGGGCTCGGCGGCCTGCACCCGGTACTCGAGGTCGTGCGGGCGGAGCTGCGTGTTGCAGGGCAGCGCCACCGCGCCCATCCGCCAGCAGGCGAGCATCGAGAGCACCCACTCGATCCGGTTGCCGACCAGCATCATCACCACGTCGCCCCGCTTCACCCCACGGGCGAGGAAGGCGCCGGAGAGGCCGGCCGAGCAGGCGATCAGTTCGCCGAAGTGCCAGTCCCGCCGCTCGCCGGCGGCGTCGATCGCGACGATCCCCAGGCGCGAGGCCGGGGAGCGCTCCAGCAGGTCGTCGATCAGGTTCAAGGCGGGCCCAGTCTAGGTGGCGGCGGGTCCTGCGAGCTCCGTGGGCCAGGGCTCGGGGGTCTGTCCGGGAGGGTCGGGTGGACCTGCTCACTCGGCTCTTTGCTGGGGAGTGCTCCGGCTAGACGCCTCGATGCGCTTCAGGCAAAAGCCGCAAAACGTTCGCAGGCCCACCCGACCCTCCCCAACGGATCGAGATCCCGCACCCCGGTACCCCAGCAGGCGCCGCCGAGCGCGCCCCGGGCCTTGAGCTTCCAAGGGACCAAGCGCCCCAGCTCTCCGAAGCTCCCCGCTGAGCGGGAGCTTTCTCCCGCCCCCAGCTGAAGGGGAGGTTCTTCCCGCATGGCGGGAAGAACCTCCCGCTCACCCACGAACCGGGAAGAACCTCGCGCTCAGCGAGAGAGGGCGGGGTCCCGTCCCTCGGGAGCTTCTCGAGATACCGGGAACGCCGGGACCCTGGAAGCTCTGGCCCAGGGCTCGCTCGGCGGCGCCTGCTGGGGTCGCGAAGCTCGGGGCCCGATCCCGTTGGGAGGGGTGGGGTGACCCTCTGACGAAGGCTATGCGCGGCCGTCTGAGCCCTCGCCCCGGCCCCAGCTGCGCGACGGTCTTCGGCAGAGGGTCACCCCACCCCTCCGGACAGACCCCCGAGCCCTCGCCGTCCCTCGCCCCCTACCGCAGTTCCGCGGAGCTCTTCCCGAGCAGCTGCCGAGCCACGATCAGCAGCTGGATCTGCTGCGTCCCCTCGAAGATGTCGAGGATCTTGGCGTCGCGGGCCCACTTCTCGAGCAGCTCGCCCTCGCCGTAGCCGACCGCGCCGCAGAGCTCGACGCAGCCGAGGGTGACGTCGACCCCGGTGCGGCCGGCCTTCGCCTTCGCCATCGAGGCCTGCAGCGAGTTCGGCTTGCCGTTGTCGGCCATCCAGGCCGCCTGCAGGGTGAGCAGCCGGGCCGCCTCGTAGTCGGCCTCCATCTCGAGGAAGCGGGCCGCGGCGGCGTGCTGGCAGAGCGCCGGCACCGCGTAGTCGACCTCGACCCCGGCCTCGGCGAGGCGGGCGCGGGTCTCCTCGAGCGCCGCCCGGGTGACGCCGACCGCCATTGCCGCGACCAGCGGCCGCGTGTTGTCGAAGGTCTGCATCGCCCCGGCAAAGCCCTTCTCCACCTTGACCTCGGGGTCGCCGAGCAGCGCCTCCTTCGGCACCCGGCAGTCCTGCAGGGTGAAGTTGGCGGTGTCGGAGGCGCGGATCCCGAGCTTGTGCTCGAGCCGGTCGAGCTTCAGCCCGGGGTTGTCGCGCTCGACGATGAACGACTTGATCGCCGCGCGCCCCTTGGAGCGGTCGAGCGTCGCCCAGACCACGATCAGGTCGGCGCGGTCGCCCGAGGTGACGAAGATCTTCTCGCCGTTGAGCACGTACTCGTCGCCGTCGAGCTCGGCGGTGGTGCGGATCGCCGCCGAGTCCGAGCCCGCTTCCGGCTCGGTGATCGCCATCGCCGCCCACCTGCCGCCGTAGCGCTCGAGCTGCTCCTCGCTCGCCACCGAGGCGATCGCCGAGTTGCCGAGCCCCTGGCGCGGCATCGAGAGCAGCAGGCCGACGTCGCCCCAGCAGAGCTCGACGATCCCGAGCACGGTCGAGAGGTTCGACCCGTTGCGGTTCTCGCCCGGGTCGGCGCCGTTCTGGTCGCGGCGCACGCCGGCGGCGCCGGCGCCGCCCGTGTCCGAGCCCTCGTTCATCCCGTCGATCAGCGAGGCGAGCATGTCGAGCTCCTTCGGGTAGGTGTGCTCGGCCTCGTCGTACTTGCGCGAGATCGGCCGGAACACCTCGTTCGCGACCTGGTTGGCCTGGCTGGCCAGCGGCTTGAACTTCTTCGGTATCTCGAGGTTGATCATGCGAGCAGCCCTCCCTCCATCACGCCGGCCGCGCGCAGGTCTCGGTACCAGCGCTCGACCGGGTGCTCCTTGACGTAGCCGTGGCCGCCGAGCAGCTGGACGCCGTCGGAGCCGATCCGCATCCCCTGCTGCGCGCAGAGCCGGCGCGCGATCGCCGCCTCGCGCCCGAAGTCCTCGCCGCGGTCGGCGCGGCTGGCGGCCCGGTAGGTGGCGAGCCGCATTCCGTCGCTCTCGATCCCCATCTCGGAGACGGCGAAGGCGACGCCCTGGCGGTTGGAGACCGGTTCGCCGAAGGCCTTGCGGTCGTTGACGTAGGGGATCGCGTAGTCGAGCACCGCCTGCGCGGTGCCGACCGCCAGCGCGCACCAGGCGACCCGCGCCCGCTGCACGCACTCGACGTAGTCCTCGCGCCGGCCCTCGCCGAGCAGGGCGGCGGCCGGGACCCGGGCGCCCTCGATCAGCAGGCGGCCGGTGGCGGCGGGCCGCAGCCCCATCGCCGGCTCGTCCTCGATCGTCAGCCCCTCGGTTCCCGACTCGACCACGAACAGCGCCGGGCCGAGGTCCTCGGCCTCGGCGGCGACAAGGAACAGCTCGCACTCGCGGGCCCGGGCGAGCAGCGACTTGGCGCCGTCGAGCACCCAGTCGCCGCCCTCGCGGCGCGCCTTCGTCTGCAGCGCCAGCGGGTCGAAGAGGGGACGCGGCTCGAGCATCGCCAGCGCCGCCGCCGGCACGTCCTCGCCGGTGAAGGCGGGCAGGTAGGTCGCCTCCTGCTCGGCCGTGCCCCAGAGGCCGATCGCGGTCGCGACCGCGCCTGGCGCCAGCACCGTATAGGCGATCCCCATGTCGCCGTGGGCGAGCGCCTCGCCGATCAGCACGCTGGTCACCGCCGCCTGCTCCTGCATCACCCCGCCGAGCTCCTCGGGGACGCCGAGCATGTTGACGCCCAGCTCTGTCGCCTGCGAGATCAGCTCCGGCGGCGTCGTCCGCTCGTCGTCGGCGGCCAGCGCCGCGGGCCGGATCTTCTCCTCGGCGAAGGCGCGGCCGGCTTCCTGGAAGAGCTGCTGCTCCTCGTCGGGGGTGAGGTCGAACAGCCCCTGCGACTTGGCCGGCGCCTGGCGCGCCGGCTTGCCGAGCTTCTGCGCGGCCTTGAAGGTGCGGCCGGCGACGGTCGCCGTGCGGAAGCCGTTCTTGGTCCCCTGGAAGAGCGCCCGCTCGAGGCCCTTGCGGATCCGGATCCGGTCGAGCAGGTCGGAGCCGGCGAGCCAGCCCAGCGCTCGCAGCCCGACTCCCATGCTGCGCTCGGCGACGCTCCTCTCGCTGTCGGTGGTGGCGGTCATCTGATCCTCCCGTCGAGGTGCGGTGATTTGCGCTCGGCGTCGCGGACGGCGAAGCCGATCTCCCCCTGCTCGTTCTCGAAGCTGGCGAACTCGACCCTGGCCGGCAGCAGGATCGGCTTGCGGAAGCTGACGTCGACCGCGAAGGCGTCGGGCAGGCGCGCCTCCAGCGCCGCCAGGCAGCGCGCCTCGGTCCACATCCCGTGCGCGATCGCGGCCGGGAAGCCGAGCGGCTTCGCGGTCAGCGAGTGCATGTGGATCGGGTTGCGGTCGCCGGAGACGCCCGCGTAGCGCCGCCCCAAATCGCCCCCAAGCTCCCACAAGGCGCCAGCCGGCGCCTCCTCCTCCGGCCGACGGGCCGATTTCCCGGGGTATTCCCGGGTTTTCGGCCCGTCGGCATCCGGGGTGCCCTTGCCGCGGCGGAGCATGGTGCTCTCCTCGTCCCAGACGAGCTCGTCGCCGGCGAGGGCGATCGTCTGCAGGGAGAAGGTCTGGCCCTTGGGGTGCGGCCGCAGCGGGGTCGGGCGGACGCGCAGGGTCAGCTCCTCCTCGCCGGCGATCGGCCGGTGCTGGACGATCCGGTTGGCGACGTGGACGAGGCCGACCGCGCCGAAGGGGAAGCTGCCGTCCGCCATCACCGCCATCTGCAGCGGGAAGGCGAGCACGTGCGGGTAGGTGGGGGGGAGGCGGTCGCGCAGGGTGAAGCCGCAGACCCGGGCGTAGGCGGCGAGCCGCTCGCGGTCGGCGACGACGCCGCTCAGCTCCAGCTCGAGCTCGGGGATCTCGCCGCCCCCTCCGGGCACGAACGGCAGCAGCGAGGCGCCCGGGATCAGCGGCGCCGCGGCGCGGGCGTAGAGCGGCAGCACCTGCGGCGGGCTGCCGAGCGTGCGGGTGCGGCTGCCTGCGTCGCCCATCGTCCTAGGCCCCCAGCAGGTTCTGGCCGCAGACGCGGACCACGTTGCCGTTGACCCCGGTCGAGGCGGGGCTGGCGAACCAGGCGATCGTCTCGGCGACGTCGACCGGCAGCCCGCCCTGGGAGAGGCTGGAGAGCCGCCGCCCCGCTTCGCGCGGGCCGATCGGCATCGCCGCCGTCATCTGCGTCTCGATGAAGCCCGGCGCGACCGCGTTGATCGTCGCCTCGCGCTCGGCCAGCTCCGGGGCCAGCGCCTCGACCATCCCGATCACGCCCGCCTTCGAGGTCGCGTAGTTGGTCTGGCCCGAGTTGCCGGCGATCCCCGACATCGAGGAGACGCAGACGATCCGCCCGTTGGGCCGCAGCAGGCCGGCCTCGAGCAGGGCGTCGTCGATCCGCTCCTCGCTCGAGAGGTTGATCTCCAGCAGCTGGGTCCAGCGCTCCTCAGGCATCTTCGCGATCGTCCGGTCCTTGGTCACGCCGGCGTTGTGGACGACCACGTCGACCCCGTCGGCGAGCTCGGCGGCGATCCGCTCCGGCGCGTCGGCGGCGGTGATGTCGAGCTCGACCGGGCGCCCGCCGACCACCTCCATCGCCGCCCCCAGGTCGGCCGCCGCCTGCGGCACGTCGAGGCCGACGAGCTCGGCGCCGTCGCGGGCCAGGGTCGTCGCGATCGCGGCGCCGATCCCGCGCGAGGCGCCGGTCACCAGGCAGGTCTTCCCGGCCAGCGGCCGCGCCCAGTCGATCTCCGGCGCCGGCGCGACGCCCGGCCCGATCCGCACCACCTGGCCGGAGACGTAGGCCGAGCGCGGCGAGAGCAGGAAGCGCAGGGTCGAGCCGAGCTGGTCCTCGGCGCCGGGGGCGACGTAGACGAGCTGGCAGGTCGAGCCGCGGCCGCCGATCTCCTTGCCGAGCGAGCGGGTGAAGCCCTCCAGCGCCCGCTGCGCGGTGTGGGCGCGGGCCGAGCCGGCCTGCTCCGGCGGCGTGCCGAGGACGACCACGCGGCCGCAGCGGGCGAGCCGCCCGACCGCCGGGTAGAAGAAGCGCTGCAGCTCGACCAGCTCGGTCGAGTCGGCGATCCCGGTGGCGTCGAAGACCAGCGCCTTCGCCGGGCCCTCGGCGCCGGCGCGTTCGGCCTTGATCGCGTCGAGCAGCGCGGCGACGGCGCGGCCCAGGCGCCCGTCCGGGGCGCCCCCGGTCAGCACCGGGCCGGAGACGACCGGGTCGCCGGGCCGGTAGCGCTCCAGCGCGGCCGGCTGCGGCAGCCCGAGCTGCTTGGCGATCGGCGCGACGCCGGGCGCGTTGACCAGCTGCGAGTAGAGGTCGGTCATTTCTTCCTGGCACCTCCCGGGGCCTCGAGGATGGCGACGACCCCCTGGCCGCCGGCGGCGCAGATGCTGATCGCGCCGCGGCCGGTGCCGTCTTCGTGCAGCTGCTTGGCGAGCCCGGCGACGATCCGCCCGCCGGTCGCCGCGAACGGGTGGGCGGCGGCCAGGCTGCCGCCGTTGACGTTGAGCTTGTCGCGCTCGATCGCCCCCAGCGGCTCCTTGCGCCCCAGCTGTCTCGCGGCAGAACTCCTCGTCTTCCCAGGCCCTCAGCGTGCAGAGCACCTGCGCGGCGAAGGCCTCGTGGATCTCGTAGTAGTCGAAGTCCTGCAGGGTCAGGCCGGCGCGGTCGAGCATCGCCGGCATCGCGTGCGCCGGCGCCATCAGCAGGCCTTCGCGCTTGTGGACGTGGTCGACGGCCGCGGTCTGCGCCTCGGTCAGGTAGGCGAGGACCGGCAGGTCGCGCGCCTTCGCCCACTCCTCGGAGGCGAGCAGCACCGCCGAGGCGCCGTCGGAGAGGGGCGTCGAGTTGGCGGCGGTCATCGTCCCCTCGGGACCGCCGAAGACCGGCTGCAGCTTGCCCAGCTTCTCCAGGCTCGAGTCGGGGCGCAGGTTGGCGTCGCGGTCGAGGCCGAGGTAGGGGGTGATCAGGTCGTCGAGGAAGCCGCGCTCGTAGGCGGCGGCGAGGTTGCGGTGGCTGGCCAGCGCCAGCTCGTCCTGCTCGGTGCGCCCGATCCCCCAGTCGGCGGCCATGATCGCGCAGTGCTCGCCCATCGAGAGGCCGGTCCGCGGCTCCTCGTTGCGGGGGACGTGGGGGACGACGTGGCCGGGCCGCAGCCCGGTCAGCGCCCGCAGCTTGCCGGCCGTCGAGCGCTGCCGGTTGGCCTCCAGCAGGGTCGAGCGCAGCTGCTCGTTGAGCGCGATCGGCGCGTCGGAGGTGGTGTCGGCGCCGCAGGCGATCCCGGCCTCGATCTGGCCGAGGGCGATCTTGTTGGCGACCAGGATCGTCGTCTCCAGGCCGGTGCCGCAGGCCTGCTGGACGTCGTAGGCGGGGGTCTCCGGCGCCAGCCGCGTGCTCAGCACGCTCTCGCGGGCGAGATCGCGGTCGTGGGAGTGCTTGAGCACGGCGCCGCCGGCGACCTCGCCGAGCCGCTCGCCGGCCAGCCCGAAGCGGTCGACCAGGCCGTCGAGCGCCGCGGTCAGCATGTCCTGGTTGGAAGCCTGGGAGTAGGCGCCGTCGGAGCGGGCGAAGGGGATCCGGTTGCCGCCGACGACGGCGACCCTGCGGGTCTCGCTTCTCATTCGGGAGTCGTTCCTTTCCGGTTTGGCTGCGAGGTGGGAGAGGCGCCGGAGCGGGCGCGGAGCCCGGGCTCGATCGTCGCGACCAGCAGCTCGGCCGCTTCCTCGGCGCTGATCGCCGCGGTCCGCAGCCACCAGCGGGCGAGCGCCTCGGCGGCGCCGAGCACGGCGGCGGAGAGGGCCTCGATTTCGGTCGCGGCGGCGGCCCGGCGCTGCTCGGGCAGCTGCGCCCGGATCGAGCCGGCGACGAAGCGCAGGATCCGCGCCCGGTAGGCGGCGACGTGCTCGGCGAGCTCGCCGTGGATCGGCAGCGTCTCGTCGAACAGCACCGCCCAGGCGGAGTTGTCGGAGTCGAGGAAGGCGAAGAAGGCGTGGACGCCGGCGCCGAGCGCCTGGGCGGGGCTGTCGGTCGCCGCCACCGCCTCGGCGACGGTCTCGGTCAGCGCGTCCCCGGACCGCTCCATGCAGGCGATGTAGAGCCGTTCCTTGTTGCCGAAGTAGGTGTAGAGGAGCGGCTTCGTCACCCCCACCGAGGCGGCGATCTCGTCCATCTTCACCTCGGCGTAGCCGCGCTCGGCGAACAGCCGGTGCGCCGCGTCGAGCACCTGCTCCATGCGGTCCCCGCGCGACAGCCTCGCTCTAACTGATGCATCCATCGGTGTAGACGTTACCCGAATATAAATTCAGCGCAACGTGACGCTGGTCACTCCCATGCGCCGGCGTGCAATACGGTCGTGGGTGGAGCCACCCGCCCCGTCGCGGGGGTGCTGTTGACCTTTGCCGCGCTATGCGCGGCAAAGGTCAACAGCACCACCTGCCCGGCTGGGCGATACGTCGTCCCGGCCGCGACTGGCGGCGCTCAGCTCAGCTCGGTGCCGTCGTAGAGCTTCTTGACGTGCACGGTGCCGGCGGGGGCGGCTTCGAGGCAGAGCTTGCAGAGGACGCACTCGTCGACGTTCCCGGCGACGATCTCGACCCCGGCGTCGGCCGCCTTGAAGATGCCGACGGGGCAGACTTCCTCAAGCTTGGCGGCGAGGGCGGCGTCGCTCGCCGCCGGCTCGTCGACCTCGACGTCGATGAAGACCTTGTTGCGCTGCTCGGCCATCAGGCGGTCGCCCCGATCCTCTCCTTGACCGCGTCGGGGATCTGGTCGATCCGCTCGACGACGCGGATGCCGGCGGCTTCGAGGCGGGCGATCTTCTCCGTCGCCGTGTCCTCCTTGCCCTCGACGATCGTGCCCGCGTGGCCGAAGCGACATCCCCTTCATCTCCTCGTCGTCCATGAATTTGCCGGCCATGAAGGCGACGATCGGCAGCCGCGAGTCGTTCTCCTTAACCCAGGCGGCCAGCTGGGCCTCCATGCGGCCGCCCGGCTCGGTGTAGATGACGATCGCCTCGGTCTGCGCGTCGGCCTCGAAGTAGGGCATCAGCTCGGCGTAGGTGGAGCCGATGATCGCGTCGCCGCCGATCGAGACCGCGGTCGAGACGCCGAGGCCGGCCTGGGTCAGCGAGGAGGAGATCTCGGTCGTCATCCCGCCCGAGCGGCTCATCACCCCGACCGGGCCGGGCGCGTAGGCCTTCGCCGCGTCTTTCGCCGGACCGCCGATCCCGCCCATCTTGCAGACCTCCGGCACGATCAGGCCGAGGCAGTTGGGGCCGATGATGCGGGCGCCGCGCAGGTTGGCGAGCTCGACCATCTGGGCGACGTCGCCGCGCGGGATCCGCTCGGTGACGACGACGATCAGCTTGATCCCGTTCTCGATCGCCTCCAGCACGGCGTCCTTGGTGAAGGCGGGGGGGACGGTGACGACCGCGCCGTCGATCGGGCCGCCGTGGTGCTCGACCGCCTGGGCGACCGTGTCGAAGACCGGCACGCCGTGGACCTCGCGGCCCTTGCGCCCCGGCGTCACGCCGCCGACGACCTTGGAGCCGTAGTCGAGGCACTCGCGGGTCAGGTTGACCGCCTCGCGCCCGGTGATCCCCTGGACGATGAAAGTCGTGTCTTTTGAGAGGAGAATCGACATGAGCTATGCCCGCCGCCCCCGGACGCGGGAGCGAATCCCTGTCCATATCTGATTCTTCAGGGATTCGCGGGAGCAGAGGAGGCGGCGGTTCATGATCCTCCCTGGATCTTGGAGACGGCGCGTCCCGCGGCCTCCCACATCGAGACCGAGCGGTCGCAGTACTCGACCCCGTAGCGCTCGAGGATCTTGAAGCCCTCGTCCTCCCAGGCGCCCGGGATACGGAAGATCGCGATCGTCTCGCCCGGGTCCTTGCCGAGCTCGAGGCAGGCCTTGATCACGCCGCGGGCGACGATGTCGACCCGGGTGTTGGAGACGATCGACATCATCACCGCGATCTTCTCGACGCCGTCCTTCTCGAGCACCTCCTTGGCCAGGCCGCAGGCCTTGGCGACCGACGGGTTGCCGCCGATCTCCGAGTAGTTGGCCGGCTTGCCGCCCTGGCTGCGGACCGCGTCGGTCAGCGTCAGCGAGCCGCCGCCGGCGCCGATCACGAGGCCGAGGTTGCCGGTGAAGCCGTGGTCCTTGCCCTGGATCACGCCGCGGTGGTCGGCGGCGTCGATCGCGGCGACGTGGCGCTCGAACTCGGAGGGCTCGTAGGTCTCGCGGGTGTCCTCCTCGGCGATCTCCAGCTCCCCGCGCAGCAGCTTCTTCTGCCGGCCGACCGCCTCGTTCTCCATCTCCATGTGGGCGTCGAGGGCGACGAAGCTGCCGTCGGCGAGCTCGGCCAGCGGGTTGATCTCGGCCAGCGTCATGTCGTTCTCGCGGAAGAGGCGGGCGAGCCGCGCGAGGATCGGCGTCGCGCGCTGCAGCTGCTTGCCGGTCACGCCGGTGGCGGCGATCGCCTGCTTGGCCTCGAAGTCGGGGATCGGGAAGAGGTTGGAGACGTGGCCGCGGCCGACGTGGTCGGGGTGGGTCTCGGCGACCTCCTCGATGTCGATCCCGCCCATGTCGCTGAACAGCATCAGCGGCTTCTTCGCGGTGCCGTCCCAGACGACGCCGGCGTAGTACTCCTGCTTGACCTCGGCTTTCGGGTCGACCAGGACGCCGCGCGGCATATGGCCGTTGATCTCCAGCTCGAGGATCGCCGCGGCGTGCTCGGCGGCCTCCTCGGGCGTGTCGGCGAACTTGACGCCGCCGGCCTTCATCCGGCCGCCGGTCAGCACCTGCGACTTGATCACGACCGGGCCGCCGATCTCCTCGGCCGCCGCCCGCGCCTGCTCGGCCGTCGTGCAGAAGCCGTACTTGGTGACGGGAATCCCCGCCAGCTCGACGATCCTGCGCGCCTCGTACTCGTAGAACCTCATCCGCGGCGGGGACCCTATCCGACGATGCGCCCGCGCGCGGGCCGGGGTCTGCGGCAAACTACGGACGGTCTTGTCGCGGCCGCTTGCGATACTGCCCCCGGTGCGACCCGTTCGACCTGGGCCGAAAGCCCGCCGCGCCGCCCGCTTTTTCCCTGTCGTGATGCTCCTCCTAGTAGCACTGACGGCTTCGGGATGCGCCGGTACGGTGATCGACAGCGCCAAGCTGGAGGCAACGATCAAGTCGAACGTGGAAAGATCCCTGCACCAGAAGGTCACCTCGGTCAACTGTCCGTCCGACCAGAAGGTGGAGACCGGAGCGACGTTCACCTGCACGATCGAGTTCTCCAACGGCAAGCACGCGACCTCGACGTGGAAGATCCGGAACAAGGAAGCCGACGTAGACCTCGTCGGCTTCAAACAGACCGAATAGAGAGAGGCAATGAGCGATCTGACCACCGCCCCCAAGCTGACGACCCACGCGAAACTGCTGAGCTGGGTGGGTGAGATCGCCGAGCTGACCAAGCCCGACGCCATCCACTGGTGCGACGGCTCCGCCGAGGAGTACGACGCGCTGGCGCAGGCGCTGGTCGACGCGGGCACCTTCGAGCGCCTCTCCGACGCCAAACGCCCCAACTCCTACCTCGCCCTCTCCGACCCGGCGGACGTCGCCCGGGTCGAGGACCGCACCTACATCTGCTCCGAGCGGGAGGCCGACGCCGGCCCGAACAACAACTGGTGCGCCCCGGCCGAGATGCGCGAGACCCTCGACGGCCTCTTCAAGGGCTGCATGCAGGGCCGCACGATGTACGTGGTGCCGTTCTCGATGGGCCCGATCGGCTCGCACATCTCCGAAATCGGCGTCCAGCTGACCGACTCCGCCTACGTCGCGGTCTCGATGCGGATCATGACCCGGATGGGCAAGGCGGCGCTCGACGCGCTCGGCTCCGACGGCCAGTTCGTCCCCTGCGTGCACTCGGTCGGGATGCCGCTGGCCGAGGGCGCCGAGGACGTCCCCTGGCCCTGCAACGGGGACAACAAGTACATCGTCCACTACCCGGAGACGCGCGAGATCTGGTCCTTCGGCTCCGGCTACGGCGGCAACGCGCTGCTCGGCAAGAAGTGCTTCGCGCTGCGGATCGCCTCGGCGATGGCCCGCGACGAGGGCTGGCTGGCCGAGCACATGCTGATCCTCAAGCTGACCTCGCCCGAGGGTGAGGTCAAGTACATCACCGGCGCCTTCCCGTCGGCCTGCGGCAAGACCAACCTCTCGATGATGATCCCGACCCTTCCCGACTGGAAGGTCGAGACGATCGGCGACGACATCGCCTGGATGAAGTTCCACGAGGACGGCCGCCTCTACGCGGTCAACCCCGAGTACGGCTTCTTCGGCGTCGCCCCGGGGACCGGCCACAAGACCAACCCCAACGCGATGGAGATGGTCGAGCACGACACGGTCTTCACCAACTGCGCCAAGACCGACGACGGCGACGTCTGGTGGGAGGGGATGACCGGCGAGCCGCCCGCCCACGCCACCGACTGGCGCGGCAACGAGTGGACGCCGGAGTCCGAGGGGACCGCCGCTCACCCCAACGCCCGCTTCACCGTCGCCGCCGCGCAGTGCCCCTCGATCGCGCCCGAGTGGGAGGACCCCGCCGGGGTGCCGATCGACGCCTTCCTCTTCGGCGGTCGCCGCGCGACCGTGGTACCGCTGGTCAGCGAGGCCTACGACTGGGAGCACGCCGTCTTCATGGGGGCGACGATGTCCTCGGAGAAGACCGCGGCGGCGGCCGGCAACGTCGGCGAACTGCGCTTCGACCCGATGGCGATGCTGCCCTTCTGCGGCTACAACATGGCCGACTACTTCGGCCACTGGCTGAAGATCGGCGAGCGCGAGGGCGCCGTGCTGCCGAAGGTCTTCTACGTCAACTGGTTCCGCAAAGACGCCGACGGCAACTTCCTCTGGCCCGGGTTCGGCGAGAACAGCCGCGTCCTCGCCTGGATCTTCCGCCGCTGCGAGGGCAAGGCCGAGGTGGTCGAGAGCCCGATCGGGCTGCTGCCGGCCGAGGGCGAGATCGACATCGACGGCCTCGACATCGACGAGGAGACGATGCACGAGCTGCACGACGTCGACACCGAGCTGGTCAAGGCCCAGCTGCCGCAGATGCGCGAGCACCTCGAGCAGTTCGGCGAGAAGCTGCCGGCCGCGGTGATGGCCCAGCTGGAGGCGCTCGAACAGCGCCTGGGCTGAGCCGCCGCATTTCCGCCTCGGTGGCCCCTAGATTGGGGGTCATCGAGAAGGCGGCGCGCGACAACACCGAGGACTGGCTGATTCCGGCCCAGGCCCGGCCGGCGACGATGGCCGAGCTGGAGCAGCGCGTGGACTACGCGCTGACGGTCGCCCGTGCCTCGGAAGCGGCGGCGCTCGAGATCGGAGCGGCGGCGCTCGACGCGGCCGAGCAGGCGCGGCGGGCGGCCGAGCTGGCCGAGCGGGCGAGCGCCCGGACGCTGGTGCCCGACGCCGGGGAGGAGGGCAACGGCGCCCTGCCGACCGATCCCGACGAGCTCTGGCTACGCAGCTTCGGCGAGCGCGCGGACCGGCTGTTGGCCCGGTTCAGCCGTCTCGAGAGCCCGATCCCGTGATCCGCGTCGGGATCGTCGGCCTCGGCAAGATGGGGCTCTCCCATCACGCCCTCCTGCACGCCCATCCGGAGGTCGAGGCGGTCGCCTGCGACAGCTCGAAATACGTGCTCGGGGTCCTGCAGAAGAACACCGGCGTCAGCGGCTACACCGACTACGAGACGATGCTTGCCGAGGCCGAGCTCGACGCGGTCGTGATCGCGACCCCCTCCAGCGCCCATGCCTCGATGGTCCGTGCCGCCTTCGGGCGCGGCCTCCACGTCTTCTGCGAGAAGCCGCTGACGCTGAGCCCCGATGACTCCGCTGAGCTCTCGGCGACCGCCGCCGAGCGCGGCCTGGTCACCCAGGTCGGCTACCACAACCGCTTCGTCGGGGCCTTCCGCGAGGTGCGGGCGCTGCTCGACGCCGGCGCGATCGGTGAGGTCACGCACGTCTTCGGCGAGGCCTACGGGCCGGTGGTGCTGAAGCCGAAGGGCGGCACCTGGCGCAGCAAACGAGCGGAGGGCGGCGGCTGCCTCTACGACTACGCCGCCCACGTGATCAACCTGATCAACTGGTACGCGGGCGAGCCCAGCGGCGTCGGCGGCACCGTGCTGCCGCGGGTGTTCTCCCGGGACACCGACGACGCCGCCTTCAGCACCCTCTTCTTCGACGACGGCCGCAGTGGCCAGATTTCCGTCTACTGGTCGGACGAGTCGTTCCGCAAGATGACGACGCGGGTCAACGTCTGGGGCACCGCGGGCCGGATCTTCGCCGACCGCCAGGAATGCCAGGTCTACCTGCGCGACACGGCGCCCGCCCCCGCCGGCTACCGGCACGGCTGGAACGTCCGCTACACGACGGAGCTGACCGAGCCGGTCTGGTTCTACCTGCGCGGGGAGGAGTACAGCGCCCAGGTCGAAGCCTTCGTCGCCCAGGTCCTCGCCGGGCGGCCCGACGGCTTCAACGACTTCGCCGCTGCCGCGGCGACCGACCGCACGATCGGGATGATGGTCGCCGACTCGGCCGGCGGCGCCTCGGTCGGCGCCGGCGAGGCCCGCGCCGCGGCCCCGCGCCGCCGTCGCCTCTTCCGTCGCCGCAAGGGGGCGTGACCGTGGACCGGCTGCTGTTCGGCGACAACCAGTTCTTCGGCATCAACCACATGTCGGAGGAGAAAGCGCGGGCCCAGCAGCTCCGCTTCCAGGACATCGGCGCCGTGATCGAGGTCCTCGACGCCGCCTATGCGGAGGGCATCCACACCTTCATGTGCACGACCCACGAGCGCATCGCCGAAGTCTGTGACCATGTGCGGGCAGACCCGGCGCGCTACTCCGAGTTCGTCTTCTATCCCGGAATGCCGTACGCCCACAAGTACGCCAACGCGGTCACCGAGAGCGGCATGCTCGGCGCCGTCAAACGCTTCCTGCCCGACGAGGGGCTGTTCGACGCGGCGGTTCGCGGCGGTCGCTCGCTGGCGACCAAGGACGTCGAGGGGATGACGACGCTGCTGATCGACGCAGAGATGAAGATGTTCCACGGGCTGCGGACGCCGGTCGTCTTCCTCCAGAACATCGTCGTCGACCTCCTGCTCGGGCTCGGCTTCAAGAGCGCCTTCAGGGTGTTCGCCGACCATGTCCGCGCCCGCTACGACGCCGAGCCGGGCTTCATCACGATGAACCTGCCGATGCTGCTCGACGGGCTCGAAGAGGTTGGGATCGAGAACCCGGTCGTCTGCTCGAACATCAACAAGATCGGCTTCCGCATGTGCGGTGGGATCGAGGCCTACGAGGAGGCGCTGCGCGAGCGGCGTTTCCGGGCGATCGCGATGTCGGTCTTCGCCTCCGGGGCGATCCCCCCGCAGGAGGCGATCGAGTGGGTCTGCTCGCTGCCCAACGTGCGCTCGATCGTCTTCGGCGCCTCCAGCGCCCGCAACATCCGCTCCACCCGCGAGCTCGTCGACCGCTGCTGGCAGCCTTGACGACGCTCCTCGTCGCCTCCACCGGCGGTCACCTCAAGCAGCTGCACCAGCTTCACCTGCGCCTCGACGGGGTCTCGGGCCCGTTCTGCTGGGCCACCTTCGACACGCCGCAGAGCCGTTCGCTGCTGGCGGGGGAGGAGGTCGACTTCGTTCCATTCGTCGGCGGCCGCGACCCGCTCAACGTCGGCCGCAACTTCGCTCATGCGCGCCGCATCCTGCGCCGGCGCCGGCCCGAGGCGCTGGTCAGCACCGGCTCCGCCGTGGCCCTGCCCTTCTTTCTCACCGCGCGGTCGCGGCGGTTGCCCTGCCACTACGTCGAGAGCGCCGCCCGCAGCGAGGGGCCGTCGCTGACCGGCAAGCTGATCTCGCGCGTGCCCGGCGTCCACCTCTACTCCCAGTACCGCGCCTGGGCGGGCGGCAGGTGGAGCTTCCGCGGCTCGGTCTTCGACGCCTTCGAGGGGGCGGAGCGCGAGGGCGGGGCGCCCCCGATCCACAGCGTGGTGGTGACCCTCGGCACCTACCGCGGCTACGGCTTCCCGCTGCTGGTCGAGCGCCTGCTGGAGCTGCTCCCCCGCGAGGCCGAGGTTCTCTGGCAGACCGGCGAGACCGACGTCTCCCGGTTCGGCATCGAGGGCCGCGCGGCGATCCCCGAACGCGAGCTGAGCGAGGCGATGGCGGCCGCCGACCTGGTCGTAGCCCACGCCGGCGTCGGCGCCGCGCTCGCCGCCTGCGAGGTCGGCAAGTGCCCGCTGCTGGTTCCGCGCCGCGTCGTCCGTGGCGAGCACGTCGACGACCATCAGACCCAGATCGCGCACGAGCTGGTGGAGCGCGGGATCGCCGTCGCCGCCGAAGCGGACAGCGCTGGACGTCAGCGACCTCGCGCGCGCCGCCGGCAGAACCGTCGGCGGCCCGCGTCGATCCGCCCCGCTTCGTGTTGGGGAAGCAGGCCGCCTGAGCGCAATCGGGTCGGGCGAGAGCGCCTTGACGCGCCATTTCCCTACTTAACATGCACTAGACAGGAAATGAAGTTCGCGATTCGCCATCCGGTCACGGCCGCCGCGACGGTAGCCGCGCTCATCCTCTTCCTCGCCCTGAGCGGGAGGGCGGAGGCTGCCGAAACCTCCTGCAACGGCAGGGCGATGTACGTCGTCGCCCACCAGGACGACGACATCCTCTTCCAGAGCCCTGGCCTGCTGCGCACGATCGCCAGCGGACGCTGCGTGCGGACGGTCTTCGTCACCGCCGGAGACGACGGCAAATCCCAGTCCTACTGGGAAGGCCGCGAAGCGGGCGCCCAGGCCGCATACGCGCAGATGGCCGGGGTCGCCGACGCCTGGGAAGAAGCGACGCTCGACGCCAACGGCCACACGCTGGCGCTGAAGACGCTCACCGCGCAACCCCGCGTCTCGCTCGTCTTCATGCGCCTGCCCGACGGCGGCCTGACCGGTGGCGGTTTCGCCAGCCACGGGAACCAGAGCCTGAGGAAGCTCTGGACCAGCACCCACCCCTGCACCGGCTGCGCCGAAGAGAGCAGCATCACCGCCGTCGACGGCTCCAACACCTACGGCTACAGCGGCCTCGTCAGCACGCTCGCCGCGCTGGTCGAAGAATTCGAACCGAGGCAGCTGGCGACGCAGAACTACACCGCGGCGTTCCTCGAACCGTTCGAAAACGGGTTCGACCACGCCGGACCACATCGCGACCGGCCTCTTCCTCCGCGAAGCGCAGAAAGCGTATGGCGGAGCCCACCGCCTGCGTGGCTTCATCGGCTACCCGACGAAATCGAAAACGGCGAACGTGAGCGGCGAGCTGCTCACCGCCAAGAGCCTCGCCTTCTACGCCTACGGCAAACACGACGAATCCACCTGCGACAGCCCGGCGACCTGCGAAGGCGAAGCCTATGCGGACTGGCTGAAACGGCAGTACGTGGCGGCGACGGAAACGAAGGGGGCGGTGGCCGACGCCGGCTTCGCGCAGACCGTCGGCGCCGAAGACGAGGTCACCCTGGAAGGTCTCGAAAGCTCCGGCGAAAGCGGCGGGTCGCTGGTCTACGAATGGACCCAGACCCGGGGGCCGAGCGTCTCGCTGTCGGGCGCCGACACGGCGACGCCGAGCTTCACGATGGTCTCGCACCCGACCCTGCTCACCTTCTCCCTCGTCGTCCGCGACGGCCTCACCTACAGCGCCGCCGACCACGTCGACGTCCGGGTGCCCAGCGCGACGTCGAAACCGACCGCGGTGGCCGGGCCCGACCAGACCGTCGCCTCGGGGGCCGCCGTCGCGCTCGACGGCTCCGGCAGCTGGGACCCCAACAGCGAGCCGCTGACCTACGCCTGGACCCAGACCTCAGGCCCGGAAGTGACGCTGTCGGGGGCGAGCACCGCGGAACCGACCTTCACCGCGCCGACCGGGCCGGCGACCCTCGGCTTCTCGCTCGTCGTCGACAACGGCACCGAAGAGAGCAGCCCCGACTCGGTCACGGTCGAAGTCGAAGGCATCGAGCCGAGCTTCACCAGCGCCGCCTCGACCAGCTTCACGACCGGGGTCGCCGGCTCGTTCACGGTCACCACCGCCGGCTCGCCGACCGCCGCGATCGCGAAGACGGCCGGGTCGCTGCCGACCGGAGTCAGCCTGGTCGACCAGGGCAACGGGACGGCGAAGCTCTCGGGGACGCCCGCCAAATCGGCGGCGCCGCCGCTGGGCGAATCCGAATACCCGATCACGCTCGAAGCCTCCAACAGCGAAGGCGACGCGACCCAGTCGTTCACCCTCACCGTCGCGAACCCCGGCGCGGCGCCGAGCTTCACCAGCGCCGCCTCGACCAGCTTCACGACCGGGGTCGCCGGCTCGTTCACGATCACCACCGCCGGCGAACCGGCTCCGGCGCTGATCCGCGAAGACGGCCGCTCGCTGCCGGCCGGCCTCACCTTCATCGACCAGGCGACGGCACGGGGAGCTCGCCGGCACGCCCGCCAAATCGGCAGCTCCGCCGGCCGGCGAATCCGGCTACCCGATCACCCTCAAAGCCACCAGCGGCGCCGGCCAAGCGACCCAGTCGTTCACCCTCACCGTCGAGAACCCCGGGGTGGCGCCGAGCTTCACCAGCGCCGCGCTCGACCACCTTCACGACCGGAGTCGCGGGCTCGTTCACGATCGCCACCGCCGGCTCGCCCGCCGCCACGATCGCGAAGACGGCCGGGTCCCTGCCGACCGGGGTCACCCTGGTCGACCAGGGTGACGGGACCGCGAAGCTATCGGGCACGCCCGCCAAAGCGGCAGCTCCGCCGGCGGGCGAATCCGGCTACCCGCTCACCCTGAAAGCCAGCCAGCGGCGCCGGCCAAGCGACCCAGTCGTTCACCCTCACCGTCGAGAACCCCGGGGTGGCGCCGAGCTTCACCAGCGCCGATGCCGCCTCCTTCGCGACTGGGGAAAACGGCTCGTTCACGGTCACCACCGGCGGCGAACCGGCGCCGGCGCTGAGCCGCGAAGGGGCGCTGCCGGAAGGCGTCAGCTTCGAAGACAACGGCGACGGCACGGCGACGATCGCCGGCACGCCCGACGACTCCGCGGCGCCGCCCGGCGGCTTCGAGGAATACCCGCTCACCCTGAAGGCAGCCAGCGGGGCCGGCGAAGCGAGCCAGCCCTTCACGCTGACCGTCCACAACGGCGGCGAGACGCCCGCCTTCACCAGCGCCGCCTCGACCACCTTCACCGACCGGGATCGCCGGCCTCCTTCACGATCGACACCGCGCGGCGAACCGGCCGCCTCGATCGCGATCACGGCCGGCAGCCTGCCGGCCGGGGTCGTCGCTGGTCGACCACGAAGATGGGACGGCGACGATCGCCGGCACCCCCGCCAAATCGGCCGCCCCGCCGGCCGGCGAAGCCGAGTATCCGATCACCCTGAAAGCATCCAACAGCGCCGGCAACGCGACACAGCCGTTCGTCCTTACGGTCGCGAACCCCGGGCTGGCGCCGAGCTTCGCCAGCCCGGCCGCTGCCAGCTTCACCACTGGGACCCCGGGGGTGTTCGTCGTCCAGGCCGGCGGCGAACCGGTGCCGGCGCTCAGCCTCGACGGGGCGCTGCCGGACGGCCTCGCCTTCACCGACAACGGCGACGGCACGGCGACGATCGCCGGCACGCCGGCGGCGGCTGCCGCCCCGGCGGGCTCGAGCGCCGTCTACCCGCTCACCCTGCGGGCCGCCGGCGCCGCCGGCGCCGCCGCCCAGGCCTTCGCGCTCACCGTGGTCAGCGGCGAAGCGGCGCCGACCCCGCCCGACCCGGGTGGCGCCCCGAGCTTCGCCGGCTCCGCGGTCGGCTTCGCCGTCGAAGGCAGGCACGCGGCGCTCCCGATCGAGCTCTCCGGCTCGCCGGCGCCGAGCCTGCGGCTCGAAGGCTCGCCGCCGGAGGGGATGAGGCTGGTCAGGACGGGATCGGCCAGGTGGGTGCTGCGCGGCAAGCCGACGAAGGCGGGGACGACGCGACTCACCGCGATCGCCCGCAACTCGGCGGGTGTGGCGAGGCGCGACCTGAAGCTGGTCGTCGAGCGGGCGGCGAAGCTGACCAGACGCAGGGTGAGGGTCGATATCGGCCGGCGCGCGCGGCACCGGATCCGCGTCCGGGCGCCGAAGCAAGCAAAGCTCCGCTGTCGCGGCAGCCTGCCGCGCGGAGCACGGTGCCGGGCGCGCGGGAACAAGATCCTGATCGTTGTCTCGCCGTCGCTCCGTCGCACCGGCAACTTCTGGGTCACGGTCCACGTGGCGACCCGCGGCGGCACCGTCAAGCGCCACCTGCAGGTACGGATCAGGCGTCACTCTTCCGGCTCCTGAAAAGGACTCCGCTCGGGCCTATGATGGGCTGGATGCCGGCTTCCGGGTTTGGCCGTGCGGCAGCCCGCGCCGCCCTCGCGGTGCCAGTCGGTCTCGCCCTGCTGCTCTCTGCGCTCGCGGGCGACGCCTCCGCGACCGGTGAACCGAGCTGCGACTCCTCGTCGATGTACTTCGCGGCCCATGCCGACGACGCGCTCCTGTTCGAGGGCCCGGCGCTGCTCGAAGAAATCCAGAACGGGATCTGCGTGCGGACGGTCTACCTGACCGCGGGGGACGCGGGCAAAGAAGCTTCCTACTGGGAAGCGCGCGAGGACGGGGTGCGGGCGGCCTACGCCGAGATGGCCGGCGTGGCGGACGAATGGAGCGAAGCGACCGTCGGCTTCGCGGGTCACTCGGTCCTGATCGCGACGCTCGAAGGGGCGCCTGAGGTCTCGGTCGCCTTCATGCGCCTGCCCGACGGCGGCTATCCGTCGGGCACGGGCTACTCGCTGTACGGGAACGAGAGCCTGCGCCAGCTCTGGCACTCGGCTCACCCCTGCGAAGGCTGCCCGGAAAAAAGCACGATCGCCGCGGTCGACGAATCGGCGACCTACGACTACGAAGAACTCCTCGAAACGCTGGTGGCGGAGATCGAATCCTTCGGCCCGAGCGTGATCGTGACCCAGGATTACACGGTCGGATTCGGCAGCGCCGACCACCCGGATCACACCGCCGGAGCCTACTTCTCAGCGCTCGCCTCCGAAGCCTACGAAGCCCTGCACCAGGTCGTCAGCCTCGAAGGGTACGAAGACCTCTACCGCCCCCAGAACGTCTTCGGCGGCCTGCTGGAAAGCAAGCAGCAGGCCTTCTACGCCTATGGCGAACACGACAGCGCGACCTGCGCGAGCGCCGAAGCCTGCGAAGGCACCGAATACGAGAGCTGGCTCGAGCGCCAGTACGTGACCGACTACGTGACGCTCGGCAGCGAAGCCGAGATCGGCGCCGAAGCGACCGCGACCGCATCCTCGGAGACGCCGGAATTCGGCCAGACCGCCGCCAAGGCGATCGACGGGCAGATCGACGGCTACCCCGGGGACCCGACCGCCGAGTGGGCGACCAGCGGCGAAACAGCCGGTGCTTGGCTGAAATTGAGCTGGGAAGAACCCCGCCGTGTCAGCCGCGTCCTTCTCTTCGACCGCCCGAACACCGACGACCAGATCACCGGCGGCACGCTGACCTTCTCCGACGGCACCGAGCTCAGTTTCGGGGCGCTGCCCAACGGCGGTTCGACGCCGCTTGAAGTGGGACCCATCGTGCACGAAACGACGAGCCTGAAAATGACCGTGACCTCGACCTCCGGGAGCACGTTCAACGTCGGTCTCTCGGAGATCTTGGTCTACGGCGAATAACGCCGCCGCTGGCCCGGCGGGGTCAGCCGTCGAGCCCGTAGGCGTCAGCCAGCTCCGGGTCCTTCTCCGCCAGCATTTCGGCCAGCCCGACCATCACCTTGCACTGCTTCCAGGTGGCGTCGTCCTGCATCTTGCCGTCGATCATGTGGACGCCGCGGCCGTCGGGGATCGCCTCCAGCACCTTCTTCGCGAACTTGACCTCGTCGGGCGGTGGGCTGAAGACCTTCTTCGCGATCCCGATCTGGACCGGATGCAGCGACCAGGCGCCGACGCAGCCCATCAGGAAGGCGGCGCGGAACTGGGTCTCGCAGCCGGCGGTGTCCTTGATGTCCCCGAAGGGGCCGTAGAAGGGCAGGATGCCGGTCGAGGTGCAGGCGTCGACCATGCGCCCGATCGAGTAGTGCCAGAGGTCCTGCTGGGCGGTGACCCGGTCCCCCTCGGGGTTTTCGGGGTCGGCCGGGTCCTCCATCACCCGGTAGCCGGGGTGGCCTCCGCCGACCCGCGTCGTCTTCATCCGCCGCGAGGCGGCGAGGTCGGCCGGGCCGAAGCTCATCCCCTGCATGCGGGGGCTGGCGGCGGCGATCTCCTCGAGGTTGACGACGCCGAGCGCGGTCTCGAGGATCGCGTGGATCAGGATCGGCCGGTCGAGCTTCGCCTTCGCCTCCAGCTGCGCCAGCAGGCGGTCGACGTAGTGGATGTCCCAGGCCCCCTCGACCTTCGGGACCATCACCACCTCGAGCTTGTCGCCGATTGCGGTGACCAGCTCGGTCAGGTCGTCGAGCACCCACGGGCTCTCCAGCGAGTTGACCCGGGTCCAGAGCGCGGTGCCGCCGAGGTCGGTCTCGCGGGCGGCCTTGATCAGGCCGGCGCGCGCCGCCTCCTTGCGGTCGACCGGGATCGCGTCCTCGAGGTTGCCGAGCAGGATGTCGGTCTGCTTGGCGATGTCGCCCGCCTTCGCGACCATCTTCTCGTTCGAGAAGTCGAGGAAGTGGATCATCCGCGACGGCTTGATCGGGATCTCGCGCAGCGGCTCCGGCGCGCCGATCGCCAGCGGTGCAAAGAAGTCTCTGGGGTTTCTCAAAGCGCCTCCTCGGGCCTTCGCCACACGCTGTAGACGCCGACCGTGAAGTACTCGCGCAGGGCGGGAACCTTGGCCAGCATCCGGAACGCCTTCAGGGCACGGCGATCGCCCACGTTCGTCTCTAGGTACACGGATTCGAAACGGGTACTCGCCATGATTCGGTGGAACCTGGCGAGCGTCATCTTATTCAGACCGCCGACGATCTCGGCGAAGCTGCTCGCCTCCTCGTGCGGGCGGAAGCGGCGTCGCTCGGCCATGATCGTGCGCTCGGGGAAGATCAGGTGGGCCCACGGGACCTTGGTCATGTAGTCGATGTGCCCGCCCTTCGGGCTCTTCCACAGCGGCGAGAAGCCGATCGCCAGCTCGCCGCCGCGCAGGACCCGCTCGGTCATCAGGTGGACGAAGGCCTCGGGATCGGGGAAGTGCTCCATCGAGTCCTTGGAGAGGACGAGGTCGAACTGCTCCTCGCGCAGCTCGTCCAGGTCGCCGTCGGTGGCGACGAACTCGACCCGGTCGGCGATCTCGGGGTACCGCGCGAGGACGCGGTCGGCGGTGCCGTCGACGTCGAGGTCGATGCCGACGACCCGGCGGGCGCCCTCGCGTGCCGCCCGGGCGCACATCGTGCCGCCGCCGCAGCCGACGTCGAGCACGCTCTTGCCGGCGAAGGAGACGTGCCCCTGCATCCGCGCCAGCCAGCTCGCGTCGGAGGCCTCGTCGGCCTCGAAGGGGCGGCCTCCGGACTCCGGCGTGTAGGCGTAGTCCTTGACCGTGATCTGGTGAAAGAGCCAGCGGGTGGCGTCCATCGGCCGCCGATCCTACCCCGGCCGCCGGCTCAGCCCGCGTCGCGATCGCGGTGGGCGTAGGCGGTGGCGAGGGCGCGGCGGGCCAGGGCTCCGCGCAGCCCCCCGGGACCGAAGGCGACGGTGCGGATCTCGCGCCGGTCGGGCCAGAGGGTGTTCAGCGCCTCGTTGCCGGGCTCGCCGCAGGAGTCGAACAGCGTCTCCTCGCGCTGGCGGTCGAAGAAGCCGAAGTTGCCGCCCTGCAACTGGACGCCGACCGAGTAGCGGCGCAGCGACTCGTCGTAGGCGGACTTGAAGCCGAAGAGGGTGTCGCCGGCGGCGATGTCGCAGGTCATCGCCAGCGTCCGGTCGCCGGCCTGCAGGGAGCGGATCTGCAGCCGCCCGGCGGCGGCGAAGGCAGCGCACATCTCGCGGAACAGCTCGGCCGAGCCGGCCTCGGAGGCGAGTGCCGTGCCGCGCTCCCCCTTCCACCCGGAGGACTCGAGCGCCAGGAAGTCATCGACCGCGGCGTTGGTGTCCGGCCGGTCACCGGATCCCACCTCGACGCCGAGCTGCTCGGCGAGCTTGCGCCGCTGGCGCTTCAGCTCGCTGCGCTTCTTGCCCTTCATCCAGCCGAGCTCCTGCTCGCCGGGGTCGCGGCCGCGGTAGGCGCCGCGCTCGAAGGCCCGCTCGAACAGCGGCTCGACGCGGCCGCTGGAGGCCGCCGCGGCGTGCACCGCCTCCAGCACCGGCCCGGCCGAGCAGCGGCGCAGCAGCAGGTAGCGGCAGTGCTCGTCGGCGGCCAGCGAGGCGACCAGCGCCGCCGCGAACTCCTCGAGGTGGTCGCGGTCGACGAGCGGCGTGCCCAGGTAGGAGTAGGGGTGACGCCAGGACTCGGCCAGCCGCACCAGCCCGAGCCGGCGATGGATCGTCACCGGCAGGACGCCGCTCCAGCCGCCGTCCGCCGAGTCGGCGACCAACAGGCGTAGATCGTCGGCGCCGAGGGCCCGGGCCGCGGGCACGACGAAGAGCCGCTCGAAGAACGGGTTCGGCTCCGCTGCCCGCTCGCCGAGCCGGTCCCAGGCCTCGAGGTCGGCGGCGGCCAGTGGGTCGATCGCGGTCAGTCGCACGGCTGAGAGTATTTCCAACCTGTGCGGACGATTCTCGTCGACAACTACGACTCGTTCACCTACAACGTCTTCGACCTGCTGGCCGAGGTCAACGGCGTCGAGCCGATCGTGGTCCGCAACGACGAGCTGACCTGGCCGGAGCTGCGGGCGCTCGAATTCGACAACGTCGTCGTCTCACCCGGACCCGGCCGGCCCGACCGGCCGCGGGACTTCGGCGTCTGCGCCGATCTGATCCGCGAGTGCGAGGCGCCGCTGCTCGGCATCTGCCTCGGCTTCCAGGGGCTCTGCGCGGCCCACGGTGCCGCCGTCGTCCCGGCGCCCGAGCCGCTGCACGGCCGCCTCACGCGATCCGGCACGACGGCTCGCGCCTGTTCGCCGGCATCGAGCAGGACTGGCCGGTCGTCCGCTACCACTCGCTGGCCGTGCGGGAGCCGCTGCCGCCGTCGCTGCGGCCGCTGGCCCGGACAGCGCCGACGGCGTCCTGATGGCCGTCCGCCACCGCAGCCGCCCCACTGGGGCGTGCAGTTCCATCCCGAGTCGATCTGCACCGCCGGCGGCGACCGGCTGCTCGCAAACTTCCGGCGCCTCGAGCGAAGTGGCGCTGGGTGGGGAAGGGAGGCACCCCGCGCGGCGGCTCGCGGCCCGCCCCGGCGGGACCGACGCGGCAACGGCGACCGCGCAGCCGCCGCCCGACCGGGAGCGCCGGCGCTCGCGGTCCACAGCCGCCGGCTCGACCGCGCGCTCGGACCCCGAGGCCGTCTTCGTCGCCCTCCACGGCGAGAGCGAGTGGGCCTTCTGGCTGGACGGCGGCGGCGACCCGCGCTCACGCTTCTCGTTCATCGGCGATGCGGCCGGGCCGCACGCGGCGACCGTCTCCTACGACGTCGCCACCGGCGAGCTGGAGATCGGTCGCGGCGGGCGCCGGGAGCGCCGCCACGAATCGGTCTTCGAGCATCTGCGCTCCGAGCTGCGCCGGCTGCGGCCGGAGCCGGCCGGGCTGCCGTTCGAGTTCGACTGCGGCTTCGTCGGCTACCTCGGCTACGAGCTCAAGGCCGAGTGCGGCGGCGAGGCGGCCCATGCCTCCGAACTGCCCGACGCGGCTCTCCTGTTCGCCGACCGGGTGCTCGCCTTCGACCGCGAGGAGGGCTGCGTCTACCTCGTCTGCCTCGCCGCCGACGCGGCGGAGGCCGAGCGTTGGTTCGAGCAGATAGAGGCGGCACTGGCGGCAGTCGACGTGCCGGCCGCGGAGCCGCCGCCGGAGGAGGCCGGAGGGACGGTCTTCAGGCTCCTGCGCTCGGACGGACAGCATCGCCGGGATGTCGCCGAGTGCCGGCGCCTGCTGCGCGAGGGGGAGACCTACGAGGTCTGCCTGACCAACCAGCTGGTGGCCGAGGTCGAGCCCGATCCGCTGGCGCTCTACCGCCGCCTGCGGCGGCGCAACCCGGCTCCCTACTCCGCCTACCTGCGCTGCGGCGAGGTGGCGATCGTCAGCTCCTCGCCGGAGCGGTTCCTGCACCTCGACCGCGCGGGCGCGGTCGAGGTGCGGCCGATGAAGGGAACGGCGGCGCGCGACGCGGATCCCGAGGCCGACGCGAGGCTGGCGCGGGGGCTGCGCGCGAGCGAGAAGGACCGTGCCGAGAACCTGATGATCACCGACCTCCTGCGCAACGACCTCGGCGCCGCCTGCCTGCCCGGCACGATCGAAGTCCCGCAGCTGATCGGGCTCGAGAGCTACGAGACCGTGCACCAGCTGGTCTCGGTCGTGCGCGGGCGGCTTCGCCCCGAGGTCGACGCGATCGGCGCCACGATCGCCTGCTTTCCGCCGGGGTCGATGACCGGCGCCCCGAAGCGGCGCACGATGGAGATCATCGACCGGCTCGAGGGCGAGGCTCGCGGCGCCTATTCCGGCGCGCTCGGCTATTTCGGCCTCGGCGGTGGCTGCGACCTCAGCGTCGTCATCCGCACCGTCGTCCTCGCCGCCGGCCGGGCGCGAATCGGGGTGGGCGGGGGCATCGTCCTGCAATCCGACCCGCATGAGGAGCTCCGCGAGTCACTATTGAAGGGCCGCGCGCCGATGAATGCCGTGGACGTCGGAGCTCGAGTCGAGCTGGAAGCCCCCACCGCCGAGTCGATCGCATGAAGCTAGGCCAGAAGATCGCCATCAACTCCTCGATGCAGGTCATCGCCCGCGTGGTCATCGCCGGCAGCGGGATCGTCAGCGTCGCGATCGCCACCCGCTACCTGTCGGTCGACCAGTACGGCGGCATCCTCGCGGCGCTCGTTCTCTTCTCGCTGCTCGGCTTCGCCACCGACTTCGGGATCTCGGCGATGACCGTGCGGGCGATGGCCCGCGAGCCGGACAACGAGACGGCGATCGCCAGCAGCGCCTTCTGGGTCTGGGTCTCGTTCACGCTGCCGACGGCGCTGATGATCTTCATCGCCTCCCAGCTCTTCTACCCCGGTGCGGCCGGCGAACTGACCCGCAACTCGGTCCTGGTGCTGATGGCGATGTTCCCGCTCGGGCCGTTCGCCGGCGTCGCCGGCGTCCGCGCGGTCGCCGACCAGCGTGTCTGGGTGCTCTCGCTGGCCTCGATGAGCGCCCGGATCTTCTCACTCGCGGTGCTCGGCCTGGTCGTCGTGCTCGACGCCGGACCGCTCGCGATGGCCGCCGCCTTCGCCTCCGGCTACGTGCTCGAGCAGGCGTTCACGATCGGCTTCGTCAGGCCCGTCTACCGGTTCAGGATCGGGCTGCAGAGGTCGCGGATCTGGTCGCTGGTCGTGGCGGCGGTGCCGCTGGGGATGGTGCTGGTGATCAACAGCCTCTACTTCCGCCTCGACGCCTTCCTCCTCTCGCTGCTTGGCAGCGAGCGCGACCTCGCCGTCTACGGGGTCGCCTACAAAGCCTTCGAATCGCTGCTCGGGGTGCCGGACTTCGTGATGATCACCCTGATCCCGGTGCTCGCCAGGCTCGCCTTCGAGCACGGCCGCTACCAGGAACTGGTGCAGAAGGCCTTCACCTCGATGACGATCCTGGTCCTGCCGATCGTCGGCTTCTCGGTCCTCGGCAGCGAGATGATGATCGCGCTCGGCGGTCACAAGTACGCCGGCGGCGGCCCGGTGCTGACCCTGATCATGTGCAGCGTCGCGATCGCCTGCGTGCAGGCCGTGTTCGGCAACGCCCTCGTCACCCAGGGCAAGCAGGCGCTTCTGCTCCGGGTCTCGGGCACGATCCTGGTCGCCAACGGGCTGATCAACCTGGCCGTGATCCCGCCCTTCGGCGACGTCGGCGCGGCCGCGGCGCTGCTCGCCACCGAGGCGCTCTCGATGGCGCTGACCCTGCGCGTCTACAGTCGCCTGGCGCCGCTGCCCCGGCTCCACGAGCCGGCCCGCCTGCTGCTCGCCCTCGCCGCCCTGGTCGCGGTCGCGCTCGCCTGCCAGCTGATCGGGATCGCCCGTGGTCGCGATCCTGGTCGGGGTCGGGGTCGGCCTCGTCGTCTACGTCGGCGTGCTGCTCGCGCTCGGCGCCCTGCCCCACTACATGCGGGAACCGGTGGAATCGGTCGTGCGCGGGTTCCGGCTCGCGGCTGCGGCCGCGAGGGGCGAGTTGACGCCGCGGGTATCGGTCTGCGTGCCCGCCTACCAGTCGGCCGCGCACCTGCAGGAGACGCTCGACTCGGTCTGGCAGCCAGAGCTTCGAGGACTTCGAGCTGGTCGTCGTCGACGACGGCTCGACTGACGCGACGCCGGCGATCGCCGCCGCCCAAGAGGACCCGCGGCTGCGCTTCTTTCGCCGCGAGCGCAACCTCGGCCAGGCGGCGACCGTGGCCGAGACCGTGGCCCGGGCCCGGGGGGAGCTGGTCAAGTTCCTCGATGCCGACGACCTGCTGGCGCCCGAGTGCCTGGCGACGATGGTCGCCGCGCTCGACGCCCACCCGCTGGCGACGATGGCCTTCTGCCGCCGCACCCTGCTGCTCGAGGACCCCGGCGACCCCGCCCAGCGCCTCTGGGCGGCGCGGTTCGGCGAGCTGCAAACGCGCTTCGAGGGGCTGGAGGAGGTCAACGACGGCCGCCGGCTGCTGCGCCAGTACGTCGAGAGCGGCCTACCGGGGAACTGGATCTCCGAGCCGGCGGGGGTGCTCGCCCGCCGCGCCGACCTGCTCGCGGTCGGCGGCTACAACCGCCGCCTGCGCCAGAACAACGACATGGACCTGTGGCTGCGGCTGATGGCGCGCGGCGACGTCGTCTTCATTGATCGCCCCCTGTTCGAGTACCGGGTCGCCTTCACCGGCGTCACCGGCGCCTCGACCGCTCGCGAGCGGCAATGGCTCGATCCGCTGTGGACGAGCGAGGGCCTGCTGGGGATCGACGGCTTCCCCGAGCGCCCGGTGTTGCTGCGCGCCCGGCGCCGGCTGCTGGCCCGGGCGCTGCGGCGGTTGGCCCTCGCGCCCCTGCACGAACGGCGCGAGGCCGGCGCGCGAGCCGCCGACCTGCTCGGGTATACCCGCTTCCGCCTGGCCCGGGCCGTCGGCCGGGCGCAGCCGCTCCACGCCCCGATCTCCGTCTAGCTGGCGCCCAGGCCGGTATCCTCGGCGCTTCCGGGAGCCGCGCACCTGGCTCCCGCATGGCTTACACCGACAAGCGAGCTAGGAGACATGGCCGTAGACACCGCCAGCTACAGCGAACAGACGGAGGACCAGAGGGCGATTCTCGAAATGGTCCGTCAGTTCGTCGACGAGCAGATCATCCCCAACGCCGAGCACTACGACCACGAGGACAGCTTCCCGGAGCCGATCGTCGAGCAGATGAAGGAGCTCGGCCTGTTCGGGGTGACGATCCCCGAAGAGTACGGCGGCATGGGGCTCGACCTGACGACCTACGCGATGATCGTCGAAGAGCTCTCGCGCGGCTGGATCTCGATCTCCGGCGTCGTCAACACCCACTTCATCGGCTCCTACCTGCTGATGAAGTTCGGCACCGAGGAGCAGAAGGAATACTTCCTGCCGAAGATGGCGACCGGCGAGATCCGCGCCGCCTTCTCGCTCTCGGAGCCCGAGGTCGGCTCCGACGTGCAGGGGATCAAGGCGACGCGCCAAGCAGGACGAGGACGGCAACTGGGAGATCAACGGCCAGAAGATGTGGGTCACCAACGGGCTCGGCTCCGGCGTCGTCTTCGTCCTGATGAAGACCGACCCGAAGGCCGACCCGCCCTACAAGGGGATGACCTGCTTCATCACCGAGAAGGAGCCCTGGAAGGAAGTCAACGAGGGCGACTTCGCGGGGCTCAACGTGCCGCCGAAGATCAAGAAGATGGGCTACAAGGGCGTCGAGTCGACCGAGCTCGTCTACGACGGCTACCGCTGCCCGCCCGAGCGCGTGCTCGGCGGCGAGGAGGCCGGCGTCGGCGCAGGGCTTCGTGCAGATGATGGACGCGCTCGAGGTCGGCCGCGTCAACGTCGCCGCCCGCGGCGTCGGCATCGCCCAGCGGGCGCTGGAGCTGGCCCTCCGCTACAGCCAGGAGCGCAAGACCTTCGGCAAGCCGATCGCCCAGCACCAGGCGATCCAGTTCAAGCTCGCCGACATGGCGACCAAGATCGAGGCCGCCCGCCTCGTCACCCGCAAAGCGGCGCGGATGAAGGACGCCGGCGAGCGCTCCGACCTCGAGGCCGGGATGGCGAAGCTGCTCGCCTCGGAGACCGGCAAGTAGTGCGTCGAGGAGTGCTTCCGCATCCACGGCGGCTACGGCTACTCGAAGGAGTACGAGATCGAGCGCCTCTACCGCGACGCGCCGCTGCTGCTGATCGGCGAGGGCACCTCCGAGATCCAGCGCATGGTGATCGGCAAGAAGCTGCTGCAGCGGCACAAGATCTGAGCCTCCGGCTCGGCCGAGGGAGAGTGCCCGAGCTGCGTGAACACTGAAAGCCCAGCAGTCCGCGACCCGACCTGGTCGGTCAGGCGTCGCTATTTCCCCGCCGTCGAGGGCATGCGGGGAATTGCTGCGTTCTCCGTGATCGCCGGCCACCTGCTGTTGTTCGGCTACAGCAGCGGCACCCTCCACGATTTTGGCTTCTGGCTGGCGCCGTTCGGACTGGTCGTCTTCTTCGGGATCTCCGGCTTCCTGCTCTACCGCCCCTTCCTGGCCGCGCGGGCGAAGGGGGAGACGGTCGGGGAATTCACGCCGGCCTACCTCTGGCGCCGGGTCGTCCGCATCTTCCCGGCCTTCTGGGTGGCGCTGACGCTGTCGACGATCTGGATGAGCTGGAACGGAGTCTTCGGCGACCACTGGTGGGTCTACTACGGCCTGCTGCAGACCTACTCGGCGCACTGGTACCTGAACGGCCTGCCTCCGGCCTGGTCGCTCGGGGTCGAGCTCAGCTTCTACCTGGTGCTGCCGCTGATCGCGATCGCCCTGGCGCGGGTCGGTCTCGGCAGCGGTCGCCGCAACGCGCTGCGCTGGGAGCTCGCGGTGCTGGCCGCCATCGCCGTCGGCTCGCTCGTCTGGCGCGCCGCGCTGGGCACCGACGGGGCGACCAACCGGCTCGACCAGAACCTGCTCGGGTGCCTCGGCTGGTTCTGCACGGGAATGATCTTCGCTGCCGCCGAGGTCATGCATCCGGCGGCGCTTCGGCGTGTGCGCGGGGTACTCGCCAACGCCTCCTGGTGCTGGCCGGCGGCGGTCGCCATATTTCTCCTGATCCCGCTCGAAGTCGGGGCCAGGCTCGGCCTCCCCGGGCACCTGGAATTGGGGCTCAACACGATCCTCTACGGCCTCGCCGCCGGCCTGCTGCTCGGGCCGGCGATCTTCGGCGAGGCCGGGCCGTTGACCCAGCGGGTGCTGGAGAACAAGGCGATGGTCTTCGCCGGGACGATCTCCTACGGCCTCTACCTCTGGCACTGGCCGTTCGTCGCCTGGGCCTCGGAACGCGAATTCATCCTTTCCCTTCCCTTCTCGTTTGGCGCTCTCTGCGTGGTGACCGCGGTGGGGACCGTCGCCGCCGGCACCGCCTCCTGGTACCTGGTTGAGAAGCCTCTGATGCTGCGGGCCCGCAGCGTGAAGGCCTTCAAGCACCGTCGCCAGGGCGAGATCGAGGTCGCCGTCGACAGCGCGGCGGACGCGGCCCCCGACGACCGGCTCGCCGCCCGCGGCGAGGTAGGGGCGTGAGGACCTACAGCGTCGTCATCCCCTACTACAAGGGCGCCGAAACGATCGCCGCCGCCGTCGAATCGGCGCTGGCGCAGACGCTGGCGCCGCTGGAGGTCGTGATCGTCGACGACGGCTCGCCCGACGATCTCGAGGCGGCGCTCGGGCCGCTGCGCAAGCGGGTGCGGATCGTGCGCAAGGAGAACGGCGGCATCTCCTCGGCGATGAACGCGGCGACCGAGGCGGCCCGGGGCGAGTTCGTCGTCCAGCTCGACCAGGACGACGAGTTCCTGCCTGGCAGGCTGGCGGCGATCGAGGCGGCGCTTGCCGCCAGCCCGGAGGCGGACATCGTCTCCACCGCGGCCCTGATCGAGTGCGAGGGCCGGGTCGTGCGGATGCTGGAGATGAGGTCCTTTCCGCCGTCCGAGCAGCGGCTGGCGATAATCGGCGACTGCTACTTCCTCTGGCCGGCGGTGCGGCGCGAGCGTCTGCTGGCGGTCGGCGGCTATGACGAGGAGTTTGCGGTGATGCAGGACTGGGAGTGCTTCATCCGCCTCGTGCTCGACGGCGCCCTGACCGCGATCGTGTCAGAGCCGCTGTACCGGTGGCGCCTGACGCCGGGCAGCCGCTCCTCCGCCGACGGGATCGAGAACGCCGATGCCCTGGTGCGGCTGATGGAGAAGACGCTGCGCCACCCGGACCTCGACGAGGCCGAGCGCGAGGCGGTCGAGGGGGCGCTCGTCTGGCAGCGGCGCCGGATGAAGATGGAGCTGGCCGGCCACGCCGTGCGCAGCGGCGAGCCCGGCGCGCGCCGGCTCTCGCGGGCGGTGGCCGAAGACGGGGCGCTGAAGCTCGCGACGCGGGCCAAGGCCGCCGTTGCGATGCTCTCGCCGACGCTCGCACGCCGGCTGGCGGCCCGGCGCTCGCGGCTCGACCCCGGTGCCGAGGCGCTCGCCCGCCGCGGGTTCTCGGCCTCAGCCTAGGTCGGAGACGCCGCGACCTGTCCATCGGCAGGCGCCGCGCACTAGGCTACGAAGATGGCGTCCACGGCAGAGCAGATCCGGGTCGCGGTCGAGCGCTTCCAGGCAGAAGTCCCCGCCCTGCGGAAACTGAAGCTGATCTTCGGCCTCGAGCTGAAAGCGAAGCACGACATCCAGCTCTACCGGGTCGAGCTCCCCGGCCCGAAGATCAGCAAGGACCTCGCCCAGGACGAGCGCGTGCTGGTCGAAATCGACCGACCCGAGTTCAACCGGCTGGCCGAGAAAGGGACGGTGGCCGGGTACCGCAAAGCGGTCGAGACCGGCCACATCAAGGCCAGCGGCGACTCCAACGTGCTGAAGCTGATCGCCCAGGTGGTCGAACGCCAGGAGCAGCGCTCGCGGTTGAAAAAAGTCAACTAGTCACGTCCCGCGCGATAGGTTACGCCCCGACATGGTTGAGGCGGCGGTCGTCGAAGATCTGGCCTCGCTCGCGGGGCTGGTTGGGGCGTGGGACGCGCTGGCGGTCGAAGCGGCGGCTCCGGCCTCCTCGCCAGCGTGGATGATGGGCTGGTGGCGCCACGCCCTGCCGGACGGCGCCGCGCTCTCGGTCGTCGCCGTCCGCGAGGGCGGACGGCTGGTCGGCCTGGCTCCCTTCTGGCGCCGGGTGGAACCCGGCTCCGGCGTTCGGCTCGACCTCCTGGCTGGCGGCAGCTACTCGTCCTCGGTGGCGATGCTGGCCGTCGCCGGAAGGGAGGGAGAGGTCGGCGCGGCCGTCGCCCGCGCCCTGGCTGACTCCGCCGAGCCCCCGGACCTGATCGAGGTTGGGCCCGCGGTCGCCACCGCGTCGTGGCCGGCGGCACTGCGCGACGGGTGGCCGGGGAGGCTGCGCCCCCTCGTCCTCCGGGCCGAGGCGATCTCCTCGCCGGTGACGAACCTGAGCGGCGGTGACTTCGATGCCTGGCTGGCGGGGCGCGGGCGCAGCTTCCGCAGCAACCTCCGCCGCCGCAGACGCTGGCTGGAAAACGAGGGCGGGTCGGTCCGCCAGTGCTCGGCGGCGACCCTGGCGTCGGACGTCGCCACGTTCGTGCGCCTCCATGCCGCCCGCTGGCAGAGCCTCGGCTCCTCGCGGATGGTCGCGATGGGCGATGGCCTGCCGGCGATGCTGTCTGAGGTGGGACACGAGCTCGGCCCGGAGCGCTTCCGCCTGTACCTGCTTGAGCTGGGGGACCGGCCGGTCGCCGCCGCCCTCTACATCGCGGCAGGCGGGGAGGTGGCTCTGATCAACACCGGCTGGGACGAGGAGTTCCATCGCCTGGCGCCGCTGCAGCTCCTGCAGGCCCACGTCGTCGAGGACTGCCTGGCCCGCGGCGATCGGCGGATCAACCTGGGGCGGGGGAGCACGCAGGCCAAGCTCTCGCTCGCCGACGGGGACGAGCCGGTGGTCGAGGCGCTGATGCTGCCGCTGGGCCGGCGCACGCCGGTCGGCCTGCTCGCGGGGCGTCGCTTCGCCCGTCGCTGCTTGCAGGAGAGGGTGCGGGCGGTGATGCCGGAGCCTGCCTACGACCTGCTGCGAGAGGCCAAACGCCACGTTCGCGGCCCTGGGGCGGCAGAGAAGGGCTCCTCGCCGGACGGCGCCTCGGAGTGAGCCGGTCTAGCCCTTCTCCAACCAGCGCTCGCGCAGCGCCGCCGCCACCCGCTCGGTGAGCGGCGAGGCGCGGAGTGGCCGATCGTCGAGGCTGCGGGCGGGACGCACGCCGCGCACCGAGGAGGTGAGGAAGACGCCGTCGGCGCCGTGCAGCTCGGCCAGGGCCAGTGGCCGCTCGGCGGTCTCGACCGCGAGCGCCGGGGCGAGCGCGAGGACGTCGGCCCGCGCTGTGCCGGGCAGGATCCGGCCCGCAGCCGGGGGCGTGACCAGCGCGTCGCCGAGCACCGCGAAAACGTTGGCGCGCCCGGCCTCCAGCACCTCGCCACCGGCGTCGACCAGCAAGGGCACCACCTCTTCGAGCTCGCGCTCACGCTGCTCGAGCCAGGCGCGGTCGCTCCACTTGTGCGAGCCCGACCAGCCGGGGGCGACCACGCTGCGCAGCTCGGCGCCCCGCTCGAAGGGCGGGAAGAACTCCGCCGCGTCGATCCGCGTCGCCCGCGCTTGCCCGCGCAGCCCGTCGTCTCCGGGTCGGACGTCGAGCCGCAGGCGGCCGAGCTCGATGCCGGCGCACGCCTCGGCCGCCGTCGCGACAAGGTCGGGCGGCAGCTCGAGCCCGAACAGCTCGGCGGCGCTGGCGCCGAGCCTGGCCAGGTGCGCCTCGAGGCCCACCGGTCTCTGGTCGATCACGAGCATCGTCTCAAACAGGCCCTGGCGCGGGTCGGGGGGCGGGGCGATCACCCCGTAAGTATCGCCGCCGATAGCATCCCGCGCCGCTGAACACGACGAGGAGGCAATTCACAGGTGAGTGAGGAACGGAACGAGTTCACGACCGACCAGGCGGCGCGAGAGGCATCGGGCGCCCACAGCTACGGGCGCTACCTGGAGGAGTTCGAAGTCGGCGATGTCTATCAGCACTGGCCCGCCAAGACCGTGACCGAGGCCGACGACCACCTCTTCTGCCTGATCACGATGAACCACCACCCGCTTCACATCAACGACGTCTACGCCGCCGACTCGCAGCAGGGGCGCAACGTGGTCGTCGGGCCCCTCGTCTACTCGCTGGCGCTCGGGATGTCGGTCTCGGACGTCTCCGGCAAGGCGATCGCCAACCTCGCCACCGAGGATCTCAGCCACCCCAACCCGGTCTTCCACGGCGACACGCTGTTCTGTGAGACCGAGGTGCTGGAGGTGAAGCCCTCGCGCTCGAAACCGGATAGGGGTACGGTCAAGGTCCACACCCGGGTGCTGAACCAGGACGGCTTGCTCGTCGCCGAGTTCAAGCGGGTGGTTCTCGTCCCTCGGCGCGACCAGGATTAACGGCGCGCGGGTCTCCGGCCGATGAGGTGGAGGCAGGTATTTCGGTTCATGGAGGGAAAGTACGCAAGGTGAACAAATCGGACGGTTCCCTGGAGCAGGTGCTCCGCGTTCTGCGCCGTCGCAAGCTGGTCATTCTGATCGCCCTCGTTTGCGTGCCTCTCGCCGCCTACGTGGTCTCCTCGTCCAAGGAAAACCAGTACAAGGCGACCGCGACGCTGCTCTTCGAAAGCGAAGAAGGCGGCCTGGAAGCGAACCGGGTCGCGGCCACCAACGAAATCCTCGCCCAGCTGCCCGTCGTCGCGGTGAAGACGTCCAAGCAGCTGGAAGGCACGGTCTCGGCGGGCGAAATCCTCGAAAGCATCGAATCGGGCACGGCCAACGAAATGGCCAACCTGACGACGATCTCCGCGACCACCGGCGACCCCGAACTCTCGGCGACGATCGCCAACGCCTACAGCAAGGCCTACATCGAATTCCGTGGCGAAGCGGCGCAGAAGGGGCTCAACGAGCAGATCGAAAAAGCGGAATCGGAAATCGAAGCGCTCTCGGCCGCCGAAGCGGCCGGGATCCGTGGCGAAAAGCTGCGCGAACGGCTCGACTCGCTGGAACTGGAAAAGGCGCTGCGGACCGAGAAGATCTCGATCGTCCAGCCCGCCGCGACTCCGACCAGCCCTTCCTCGCCGAAGGTCAAACGCGACGTCCTGGTCGGGCTCGTTCTCGGCCTCCTGCTCGGCCTCGGCCTGGCGGTGCTCCTGGAGCGGACCGATCGGCGGATCCGCTCCCTGGAGGAGCTGGAGGAAGCCTTCGGCCTGCCGGTCCTGGCGAAGATCCCGAAGGCGGCGGGCTTCGCGACCTCCGATCTGTCCGAGCTGCTGCACGCGCCCGAGGCGGAGGCCTTTCGCACGCTGCGCACCAACCTGCGGTACTTCAACGTCGACGCCGAGACCCGGGTGGTCCTCATCGCCAGCCCCGAGCCGGCCGACGGCAAGTCGACGGTCGCGCGCGGCCTCGCCGGTGCGATGGCGCAGCTCGGCGACAACGTCGTCTTGGTCGAGGCCGACCTGCGCAAGGCGAGCTCGCTGCGGGCCGGGCGGGGCGTGTACGAGGGGCTATCGACCGTGCTGGCCGGCGGCTCGCTCGACAGCGCCCTGGTCGAGATCCCGATCGCCGACGGGACCTCGCGGGAGCACGTGCTCTGGGCGCTGGCCAGCGGCCCGGTGCCGCCCAGCCCCCCGCAGCTGCTGGAGAGCGAGAACATGCGGAAGCTGATCGACGAACTGAGCCAGCGCTTCGACGTCATCATCCTCGACAGCCCCGCCCTCGGCTACGTCAGCGACGCCCTCGCCCTGATTCCGCTCAGCACCGAGGTCCTGGCGGTCGGCGGCCTCGGCCGCTCCAAGCGCGACGACATCGCCGAGTTCCGGCAGTACATGCAGATGACCGGCCGGGAGCCGATCGGCCTGGTCGCGACGATGACCCACTTCGACCGTTCGCAGTACTCGTACTACATGCGCGCGCGCCGCGCGATCAACTGAGCTCGCGCCTCCTTGCGCTGGGCCGCGAGCCGCTCGGTGGCGACCCCGGCGGCGCCGACCAGCATCCAGATCATCACCTGCTGCTGGGTGATGAAGGCGACGACGAAGAGGCCGACCATCGAGGCGAAGGCGACGATCGGGAAGGTGGCGAGGCCGTCGGGGTCCCTGCCGTAGGCGCCGACGACCACGGTGAGCAGGACCAGCGCCACCAGGATCAGGGCGAAGGTGGGGATCAGGCCCCACTGGTCGGCGAGGATGATGTAGGCGTTGTCGGTCGCGGTGCTGCCGCTGACGTACGGGGTGACCATGTTGCGGGCGTTGCCCCAGGCGTTGAGCACGCCCGGTTCGAGCGCGCGGCTGAGCAGCGCTTCGCGGTAGTGGCTGCTGCCCTCCACCTGGGCTGAGGATTTTTCGAAGCCCGGGACCGCCTGCAGGGCCGACGGCGCCAGCACCGCGAGGGCGATCACCACGGTTGCGAGTACGGCGAGGAGCCCCAGCATCCGCTGCCGGCGGGCGCCGGTCGAGAAGACGAAGACGATGCCCAGCATGCCGACGAAGATCATCAGCCAGCCGGTCCGCGAGACGGCGAAGACCTGGATGCTGAGCGCCAGCCCGGCGGAGACGTACCAGAGGTTCCGCTCCCGCTTGCTCTGGGCGTGGAGCGCGGCGGCGATCGAGAACAGGGTGGAGACGGCGGCGAACATCGAGAGCGCGATCGGGTGGCCGAAGGAGGCCGACGCGCGGTTGGCGCCGAAGCGAGTCGTCTGCTGCGCCCAGACCGCGTACTCGGTCGAGTTGAAGTTGAGCGAGTGGAAGGGATTGCCGGAGCCGAGGTATTCGAGCAGGGCGATCGGGGCGAGGATCGCGGTCGCGACGCCGAGGCAGAGCGCCGTCAGCCGCAGCGGCTCGCGCACCTCGGCGAGCAGCAGGCGCACGCCCAGGTAGGGGCCGACCCAAAGGAACATCAGGTGCAGGAATTCGTTGCGCGAGGTGCGTGGCGAGAAGGCGATCGAGATCGCCATCAGCAGCACGAAGAGGCCGACGCAGGCGTCGACGCGGTTGGGGCGGAGGAGGCGGCCGTCGCGGAGCAGGTTGCGCCAGCCGAGCGCGATCGCAACCGCCCAGGCGGCGCCGGCGCCGGGGATGAACAGGAGCGGTCCGACCGAGGGGCCCGCGTAGCTGGGCAGGAAGGCGGTGATCGCGATCAGGCCGGCGAAGGCGACCGACGGGTACTTGAGCGCGACCGCAACCCCGGCCGCGGTGAAGACCAGCAGGGCGGCGAGCAGGATAACGGTGGGTTTCGCGACCAGCGCCGCCCCGAGCAGGAGGCCGAGCACGGCGGCGCCGAGGGCGGCCGCGACCTGGCTGTTCGCCAGGCGGGGCGAGCGCAGCGTCAGCTGCTGGGTGGGGTCGATTCTCACGCCGCGAAGATTAGGCCCACCGTCCTCCCTTGGCAGGGATTGAATGTGATTGGCTTCGCCGGTGCGACCCGCTGGCCGACCATGAGGGTCACCTTCGTCCTCCCGTCCCGCAGTCCGGTGCCGATCGGTGCGTTCCGCACCGTCTACGAGTTGGCGAACCGGATGGTGGAGCGGGGCAACCAGGTTTCCGTCGTCCATCCCCGCACCCCCGGCCCGGCGCGCGGCATCGCCGACCGCGCACGTGCCGCCGCTTGGGACTGGCGTTACCGGCTGAGCCCTCGGCGACTGGCGCCGTGGTTCCCCGTCGACAGCAGGGTTCGGCTGCTGCCTGCGACCCACCTCGACCCGGCCCGATTCCCCGATGGCGACGCGCTGGTCGCCGTCACCTGGGAACCGCCGGCCGCCGTGGCCGCGGCCACGGCGGCCAAGGGGACCGGCTTCTATCTGGTGCAGGAGGGCGTACCGCGTCCCGTGGCGACGCCGGAGAAGGTCGAGGCCGCCTGGGCGCTGCCGCTGCACAAGATCGTGATCTCGCGCTGGCTGCAGGAGAAAGCGCTGGCCCGGGGGGAAGGCGATCGCACGAGCCGGGTCCCGATCGGCGTCGACCTCGACGCCTGGGGCGCCGATATCGCGCTCGAGTCGCGCCCGCCCAGGGTGGGGGCGATGCTGGGACCGATCAAGGGCGAAGCCGACGTCGTCGCGGCGCTGGAGCTGGCCCGCCGGCGCCTGCCGGGGCTCGGGGCCGCCTGCTACGGAACCGGGCCGCGGCCGGCCGCCCTCCCGGCCTGGGCCGAGTACGAGCAGCTGCCCGACCGGGGGCGCCTCCGTCGCCTCTACAACTCCTGCTCGATCTTCCTCCAGGCCAGCCGCGAAGAGGGCTGGGGACTTCCCGCCAACGAGGCGATGGCCTGCGGCTGCGCTCTCGTCACCTACGACACCGGCGGCTCCCGCGAGTACGCGTTCGACGGCGAGACCGCGTGCGTGGTGGCGCCGCCGGCCCCCGAGCCGCTGGCGGACGCGATCGTCGCCTTGGCCGGCGACGAGGACCGCCGCCTGAGGCTGGCACGGGCCGGCGAGCGGCTGGTCGCCGGCTTCACCTGGGAGCGCTCGGCCGACGCCTTCGAAGCGGTCCTCGGGAGCGTGCTGGGGGAGGGGGCGGGCGCGGGCGGGGGCGGCTGATGGCGCCGGCGCGGATCCTGCTGGTGACCAACGTGCTCGGCCTCGCCGGGGCCGAGAAGCAGCTCGAACACCTCGCGATCGGGCTCGCCGCGGCCGGCCACCGGGTCCGCCTGGTGGCGATCGGCGGTCGTTCGGTCGATCCCGCCGGGCTCGAGTCACGAGGTGTCGAGACGGTCGTGATCGGCGCCTCCGGGCGCTGGCGGAAGCTGCGGGCGCTGCCCCACCTGCGCCGCTTTGCCCGTGACGCCGACGTCGTGCACTGCACCGGCTGGGACGCGACGCTCTGGGGACGCCTGGCGGCCCTCGCCGCACGCCGGCCGGTGGTCATCACCGAGCACACGCCGGGGCGCCGGGCACAGGTCTCCGGCTCCGAGCACGGCCTTGCCGGCGAGCGCACGATCGCCATCCACAACCGGCTGCTCGACCGCGTCACCTACGCGACGGTCGCGGTCGGCGCCTGGCAGCGAGAGCTGCTGGAGAGCGAGGGCGTGCGCCCCGAGTCGATCGTCCACATCCCCAACGGCGTCCCGGTCGCCGAGCTGCGCCGGCGGGCGCGGGAGGGGCCGGTCCGCGCGGACCTCGGGATCCCGGCCGAGGCGCCGCTGATCGTGCAGGCGGCGCGCTTCGCGCCGCAGAAGGGCCAGCTGCGGACCCTGCGCGCGGCGGCGGCCCTGCGGCCCCGGCTCGGCGACGTCCGCGTCCTCTTCGTCGGCGGCGGCGAGGGGGAGGAGGAGGTGAAGCGCGAGGCCGCCGAGCTGGGTGCCGACTGGGCGGTATTCGCCGGCTACCGCAACGACGTCCCGGCGCTGCTCGCCCTGGCCGACCTGGCGGTGCTGCCCTCCGACAGCGAGGGGCTGCCGATGGCGCTGCTGGAGACGGTGGCGGTGGGGACGCCGATCGTCGCCACCGACGTCGGCGACGTGCGCTGGTTCGTCGAGACCAGCGGCGCCGGGCTGGTCGTCCCGCCCGGCGACCAGGAGGCGTTCGAGGCGGCCTGCCTCCGGGTCCTCGGCGACCCCGACCTGCGCGACCGGTTGCGCGAGGCGAGCCGGGCTTCGGCGATGGAGTTCGACGCCGGGACGATGGTGCGACGCTACGAAGAGGTCCTCGGCGCGGCGATCGCCGGAGCACCACTGCCGCTGCGGCTCGAGGAGTGACCCTGCGACCGCGGCCACCGCTACCCCGCGTGCTGCTCGTCTGCGAGTGGTTCGTCAAGTACACCGCCGGGCTCGCCTCCGGCCTGGTGGAGAACGGCTGCGAGGTGGCGCTGCTGACCCGCGACCACGGGCTCGAGTTCGGCGGCGACCCGGAGGCGATGCGGGCCTACGTGCGCGAGACGGTCGGCCCGCAGGTGCCGCACTGGGAGCTGGGCGGCCGGGTCCGTGACGTGCGGCGGCTGCCGGAGCTGCGGCGGCTGCGCCGCGCGACCGCGGCCTGGGAGCCGGACGTCGTCCACGTCCAGGACTCCCTCACCCACGACGTCCGGCTCGCCGTCGCCGGCGGCTGGCCCTGGCGGCGCTACGCGCTGACCGTCCACGATCCCGAGCCACACCCCGGCGACCTGGCGCCCTCGCGCTGGGCCACGGCGCGGCGCCGCTACCTGCGCCGCCACGCCGACCTGCTGTTCGCGCACTCGACCCGGATCGAGGCCGAGCTGCGCCGGCTCGGCGACGTGCGGGGCGCCGCCGTCGTCGTCCCGCACGGCCTCTCGCCGCTGCCGCCGGCGCCGCTGCCGCACCGCGCCTCGCTGCTCTTCTTCGGCCGCATCGCCGCCTACAAGGGCCTCGACACGCTGCTGGAAGCGATGCCGCTGGTCTGGGACCGGCTTCCCGACGTGACCCTGACGGTGGCCGGCGACGGGACGCTGCCCGAGCTGCCGGCGCTGCACGACTCGCGGGTCGAGCTGCGCCACGAGTACGTGCCCGAGGAGGCGCTGCGCGAGCTCTTCGGCGACGCCAGCCTGGTCGTGCTCCCCTACCGCCAGGCGAGCCAGAGCGGGGTGGGGTCGGAGGCGAAGCGGTTCGGGCGGCCGCTGGTCGTCACCGACGTCGGCGGGCTGCCGGAGCTGGTCGACGCCAGCTGCGGCCGGCTGGTGGCGCCGGAGGATCCGCCGGCGCTCGCCGCCGCGATCCTCGAGGTCCTCGATACCCCCGGCCTGGTCGAGCAGTTGGCCGCCGGCGCCGCCGCCTCGGCGGCTGCCGCGAGCTGGCCGGCGGTCGGGGCGGCGACGCTCGCCGCCTACCGGCGCCACCTGCTCTGAGCCGCCGAGGCCGGGCGCCCCTCAGCCGAGCCCGGCGTCCGCCGCCTCGAGCGCCAGCTCGACGGTGACGATCCGGCCGACCGCCTGCCAGTCGACGCCGGCGGGATCGGCGACGGCGCGGTCGAGCAGGCCCCGCAGGCGTTCCGGGTCATACAGCGGCGCCGCCCGCATCCGGTCCGCGTCGAGGCGGCCTTCGGCTCGCAGCGCCGCGACCAGGGCGGCTCCGGCGGCTTCCGGCAGGCCGGCCGGGCGCGGCTCGGCGCCGCTGGCGAAGCTCGGCAGCCGGCCGCGGGCGCGGGACGCGAAGCGCACGGCCCGCCGCCGCCCGTACTCGGCGAAGCGCAGCAGGTTGCCGGGGCGCGGCGGCTCGGCCGGGCCGCCGGTCTCGGTCGGCAGCGCCGCCACCTCGGGGTCGAGTCGCACGCATCATCGCCCGCATCAGGCTGTGGAAGCGGCGGTGGCGGGGCGCCACCGAGATCGCCGAGAGCAGGATCGGGCGCAGGTAGAACGGCACCTCGAGGTCGATCGTGGCGCCGGCCGCGGCCTGGTAGGCGCCCGAGTGGCCGGTCATCTTGTAGGCGTAGAGGAGGTCGTCCTGAAAGGTGTTGGGACGGCCGGCGAAGGGCGCGACGCGGGCTTCAAGTTCCTCGCGGAGCAGCGCCGTCGCGGCCGCGGTCGGGTCCGCCCGCAGCGCCGAGAGGTCGACGGGGAGGAGGATCCGCCAGGCGATCAGCCGCGCGTAGTCGACCTCGGTGCTGCGCCCGGCGCGCCACAGCTCGTGCCCCCACGGGTGGTCGCGGAACTCCTCGCCGCCGCCGCCGTTCAGCAGCAGGCTCGCGGTGGCGGCCTTCTCGCGGTGACCGGCGAGCACGCCGGCGAGCGGCAGCGCGTCGAGGTGGCCGTCGCCCCAGGCGACCGCGCCGGCGACCTCGACCGGCAGTCGCTGCGGCCAGTCCTCCGGCAGGCCGATCCGCGTCCAGGGCCAGTCGCGGGCCAGGGCGATGCGGCGCGCGATGCGAACGTCCTCGTCGTCGGGACCGCCGAAGGTGTTGGCGATCGGCTCGGCGCCGGCCCGGGCGACCAGCAGCGAGAGCAGGCGGCTGTCGAAGCCGCCGGTGAGGTCGACCCAGAGCCGCTCGCCCTCGTAGCGCTCGGCCAGCGCCGGCAGCGCCCGCTCGATGCAGAGCTCGGCGGCCTCGGCCAGGCTCAGGGACGCGATCTCCGGCTGCAGGGCGGGCAGCGAGGAGGTCGCCGGGGCGGGGCGGCCGCCGCCGGCGTCGAAGCGGCGGACCTCGGCCGGCCGCAGCCGCTCGATGCCCTCCCACTGCGTGGTGCGGCCGAACTGGATGCCGCCGCGCAGGAAGACCTCGATCCCCGCCAGCGAGGGGCGGGCGCCGAGGTGGCGGGCGAGCACGAGGGCGGAGGTGGAGACGTGGGTCTCGGCCTCGCCGACGGCGACGAAGAGGGGCTTCATGCCGAGCGCGTCGGTCGCCACCTCGACGCTCGCGCCGTCGGCACCCAGGCGGACCAGCGAGAACTGGCCCTCCAGCGCCTCGAGCGGCGCCGTCATCGCCGCCGGGCGGCGGTTCAGCGTCCCCGCCCAGGCGGTCCAGCCGGCGCCGTCGGCCGCCACGCCCCAGGTCGGCGTCGGCCGCCCCAGCAGCCGCACCCGGACCCGCCCGGCCGATGCTTCCGCGGAGCGCGGCTGGGGGCCGCGCAGCGCCTCGTGATCGGCGGCGAGCCGGTCCAGCGCCTCGACCGCGACCTCGGCGCGGGGGTCATGGGAGACGATCGCCAGCAGGTCGGCCACGGTGCGGGCAAGCTAACAGGGGCCAGCCCGGCGCGAGCCGGCTCAGGCGCCGACCGATTCGCGGGTCGGGCCCAGTTCGAGGCCGCTGAAGTAGAGGGCGCCCTGCTGGAACATCCCCAGCTGGCGGTACTGCATGATCTTCGCCGCGTTGGGGCCGCCGTCGTTGCTGGAGTCCATCGTCGCCATGTTCAGCCGGGTGGTCGGCGCCTGGTTGGAGGGGTTGGCGCCGCCGGAGGCGAAGAACTCGATCTGCTGGCCGTCGATCCAGAGTTCGATCCAGCCGTCGGAGGCGAACCGCTCGTGGACCAGCACGTCGATCCAGCGACCGCGGACCAGCGGGGTCTGGTACGGGACGTCCCAGTTGTAGGTCCCGTTGCGCTGCCACTGCAGCCGTTCGCCGCAGAGCTCGAGGTGGAAGGGGCTGGGCCCGTTGAAGGGCGGCCCGTAGAAGGAGACCAGCGAGACCCAGCCGCCTTCCGGCACCGAGGGGTAGTCGGCGGGGACGTAGAAGCGGGTGTGGAGCCAGACTTCGTCGCCGGGATCGACGATCGGCGGCGAGATCAGCTCGGCCCGGGGGTTTTCGGTGGGGGTGATCGGATAGACGTCCGCGTTGTTGACGTTCATCTCGATCGCCGGTCCGCCCGAGCCGGCGGGGTCGCCCGGCTCGGTCACCGCGCCGGGCGCGGAGTGGTTGATTTCGAAGTCGGAAATGGAGTGGCCGGAGAAGTAGTTGCCGTCGGCTTCCGCCGCCGCCGGCTGCGGCGCGGCGGGGCGGGAGCGGGAGCCGACCGCGACCGCGGAGCCGATCGCGCCGGTCCCGATGCGGCTGCTCTGGCGCTTGCGCTGCTGCAGCCGGCGGCGCTGCGCCCGCTGCTTGCTCCGCCTGACGTGCCGGCGGTGCGCCTTAGTGTGGCGCTTCGCCTCGGCCTTGCTGCGCTCGGCCTTGGCGCTGGCGCCGAGCGGATGCGCCGAGGCAGCGCCCGTGCCGCCGGCGAGGGGCACGGAGAGGGCGAGGAGCAGGGCGAGGACGGTGAGGAGGCGGGGGAGTTTCGAGGTCACCCCAATCCCTCGACGGACTGGCGCCGAAGTCAAGGGCCTGGTCATGACAGCTCATACGAACGTCCAGGAAAGTGGCCATCCGGGCCGGCGCAGGGGCTCCTACGAACGTCCAGGAGGGCGCCGGCGCCCGCCGCCGGGCTGCGGTCCCTCGCGCCTGCCGCCGTCCCTAGACTGCCGGCGATGACCGACCTCGGGCAGGCCGAGCTGCTACCCGACGCCCTCGCCGACGAGACGGTCGTCAGCGCCTGGCGCGATCTCGCCGTGCTGCGCTCCAACCCGTTCCTGACCCCGGAGTGGACCCGCACCGCGCTCGCCGCCTACCCCGGCCAGGAGCCGGCGATCGCGGTCTGGCGGCGCCGGGGGGAGGTGCGGGGAGTGCTGCCGCTGGTCGGCGCCCGGCGCGGCCCGTTCCACTTCCTCGGCTTCCCCGCGGCGCGGCGCGCGGACTGGGTGACGCCGGCCTGCCGGGTCGAGGACGAAGAGGAGATGGGCGCGGCGGTGGCGCGGCTCCTCGGCCGCTCGCGGCAGACCCTCCGCCTCGAGCGCCTCGACGAGGCCTGCGCCTGGCCCGCGGCACTGGCCGGCGGGGAGGGGCTGGCCGCGGTCGCCGAGCGCGCCGACGTGCTCCCGTTCGTCAAGCTCGGCGCCGGCGGCTTCGAGCAGTACATGGCGGGCCGCAGCCGCAACTTCCGCAGCCAGCTCGGCCGGCGCCGGCGCAAGCTCGAGCGCGACCACGCGCTGTCGTTCCGGATGACGGCGGACCCCGGCGAGCTCGATGCCGACCTCGACGCCTTCCTCGGACTCCACGACGAGCGCTTCGCCAGCCGCGGCGAGGCGTCCTCGCAGGACGAGGGGGCGCGTCGCCACCTGCGGGCCTTCGCCGCCGCTGCCCTCGAGCGCGGCTGGCTGCGGCTGTGGATCGCCGAGGCGGACGGCGAGCCGGCCGCTGCCTGGTACGGCTGGCGGGTCGGCGCCCGCTACTGCTACGCGCTCTCCGGGCTGCGGTCGAGCTTCGAGAAGCTCGCCCTCGGCAACGTCATGCTCGCCCACACGATCGAGCAGGCGGCCGCCGAGGGGGCCGAGGTATACGACCTGATGTGGGGCGACGAGGAGTACAAGCAGCGCTTCGAGACCGGCCGTCGCACGGCGCGGACCTGGACCGTGACCCGCGCCGGCGGCGTCGAGCGGGTGGCGATCGCCGCCGCCGTGCGCGGCCGCCGCGCCCTCGCCGGGCTGCCGCCGGGGCTGAAGCGGCCGCTGGCGCGGGTCAGGACCGGGTGGCGGCGGTGAGCGCAGGGTCGAGGCCGCGCGTGCTGCACCTCGGCCCCGACGTGCCCGGCGGGATGAGCGCGGTGATCGCCAGCCTGCTTGCCTCGCCGCTGGGGGGGAGCTACCGGCTCGAGCTGTTGCCCACCTACCGCGGGTCCAACCCGGTCCTGCGGCTCGCCGTCTTCGCCCTCGCCCTCGCCCGGCTCTCCCTCTGGAGCCTGCTGCGCCGCGGCCGCCTCGTCCACGTCCACGCGACGGTGCGCGGCAGCATGTACCGGAAGGCGGTCTGCGTCCTGCTCGCCCGCGGCCTCGGGCGCCGGGTCGTCCTCCACGTCCACTCGGGGCCGGGCGACATCGAGGCCTTCCGGCGGGGGTTGGGCGGGAGGTCGGTCGCCCTCGTCGCTCGCGCCTTCGCCGCCGCCGACGTCGTCCTCGCCGTCTCGCGGCGCAGCGCGGCGGCGCTCTCGGCGGCGTTCGGGCGCGAGGACATCGGGGTGCTTCCCAACCCGGCGCCGCCGCTGCAGGCGGTCCCCGCGGGCGCCCGCGCCGAGCCGCCGCTCGCCGTCTTCCTCGGCGGCTTCGCCAACCCGGTCAAGGGCGGCGAGGTGATCGTCGCGGCGCTGCGGCGGAGCCCGCCCGCCGGGCTCGAGCTGGTGCTCGCCGGCCCCGGGGAGCTGCCTCCCGACGGGGCCGAGCTGGTCGCCGCCGCGCCCGGGCTGTCCTGGCGCGGCTGGCTCGAGCCGGCCGCGAAGGCGGAGCTGCTCGAACGCGCCTCGATCTTCGTCCTGCCCTCGCTCTCGGAGGGGCTGCCGGTGGCGCTGCTGGAGGCGATGTCGGCCGGCCTGGCGATCCTCGCCGCCGACGTCGGCGGCGTGCCCGACGTGGTCCGCGACGGCGTCGAGGCGCTGCTGGTGGCGCCCGGCGACGAGGCGGCCCTCGCCGCCGGCCTCGCCCGGCTCGCCGCCGACCCGGAGCTGCGCGACCGGCTGGGAGCGGCGGCGCGGGCGCGGGCGGCGACGCTCGACGCGAGCGCGATCGCCGCCCGGATCGACGAGATCTACCGCGCTCTGCTCGGCGCCGCCGGCGAACCGGTGGCGGCCGGCTGATCGCGTACGCTGCCGCGATGAATCTGGACGGCCTGCGAGTTGTGGTCCTCACCCACGGGTCCGGAGGCGCCTTCGGGCCGCTGCTGGAGACCCTGCGCGCCGAAGGCCTGCCGCTCGAGCAGGTGGTGGTGGTCCACAACCCGACCGACCCGCAGGAACCGCGGCCCGTCCTGCCGCAGGGGTGCGAGCTGATCCCGGTCGACCGCAACCGCGGCTACACCGTCGGCATGAACCTCGGCCTGAAGCACCAGCTGGAGCGCGACGGGGACCTGCTGCTGGTGCTGACCCACGACGCCCGCTTCGAGCCGGGGGCGCTGCGGAAGATGGTCGCCGCGGCCCGGGCCGATGCCGACTACGGCGTGCTCGGGCCGGCGCTGGTGCTGGAGGACGGCACGCCGTTCTCGTTCGGCGGCTTCACCACCCCCGACGGGCACATGTTCCACCGCAGGGAGGCGCCCTCGATGGACGGGGAGATCGCCCCCTGCGACTGGGTCGACGGGGGCACGATGCTCTTCCGGTCGGAGCTGCTGCGCCGGATCGGCGGCTTCGAGGAGCGTTTCTTCATCTACTGCGAGGACGCCGAGATCTGCTGGCGCGTGAGCGAGGCGGGCCGCGGCGTCGGCGTCGTCCTCGACGCCCGCGCCGTGCAGGAGCCGGGCGGCGCCAAGCGGCTCGGCCCGTGGTCCTACCTGATGACCCGCAACGGTACCTACTACCTGAGCGAGGCCCGCGGGAGGCCGGGACGCAGGGGCTCGATCCGCCGCGCCCTGGGCCGGGTCGGGCTCAGCCTGCTCCGCGCCGCCGCTCGCGGGCTCCGTCTCCGTCCGGGCTCGCCGGCGGAGCAGTGGGCGCTCGCGGTCGGCACCGGGCGGGGCCTCGTCGACTATCTGCGCGGGCGCTGGGGGCCGCCGCCGTCCCTGCCGGGGGCGGGCGACGTCAAGAACGTCGGCTAGTCCTGCCGCCGCCAGCTCGGCGGCAGGTTCTTCTCGATCTCGATCCCGGCGAACGGCGGCGTCTCGCGCGGGCCGTGCTCCTTGGCCCACTCGCACATCACCCGCACTCCCTGCTCGAGCGGCACGCTCTCGTGCTCGCCGAACACGCGGCTCAGCTTCGAGTGGTCGGAGAAGGCGTGCAGCACCTCTTTGCGGGCCTCATGGTGGACGACGGGGTGGTCGGGGACGCCCATCTCGGCGCGGACCAGGTCGGCGAGGTCGTTGACCGACACCGGCAGGTCGGCGCCGACGTTGAAGATCTCCTCGCGGGCGCCGGCGACGTCGGGAGCAGCGGCGATCGGCTTGACCACGTCGGCGACATAGCTGAAGGCGCGCGTCTGGGTCCCGTCGCCGAAGATCGAGAGCGGTTCGCCGCGCATGATCTGGTTGATGAAGATGCCGAGCACGTTGCGGTAGCGGTCGCCGATGTTCTGCAGCTCGCCGTAGACGTTGTGGGGACGGAAGACCACGTAGTCGAGGTCGAACAGCTCCTTGGAGGCGGCCAGCTCCAGCTCGATCGAGCGCTTGGCGATCCCGTAGGAGTCCTCGGGGCTCGGCAGCATCTCCTCGCTCATCGGCGTCTGGTCGGCGCCGTAGACGGCGATCGAGGAGGTGAAGACGAGGCAATCGACGTCGTGGTTGACGGCGGCGTTGATCAGCGTCACCGAGCCGATCACGTTGTTGGTGTAGTTGAAGCGCTTGATGAAGTGGCTGAGCCCCTCTGCGGCGTAGGCGGCGAGGTGGTAGACGCGGTCGAAGCGCTCGGCGTCGAAGAGCCGTTCGATCGTCTCGGCGTCGGTGATCGAGGCCTTGACGAAGCGGGCGTCGGGGTCGACGTTGCTCTCGAAGCCGCCGCTGAGATCGTCGAGCGCGACGACCTCGTCGCCTCGCGCCAGCAGCTCGCGCACGAGATGCGCCCCCATGAAACCTGCTCCGCCGGTGACCAAGCTGCGCGCCATTGCGGCGGGCATGCTACCGGCGCCTGCCCCACCGGACCGGCAATAGACTGGCCTGGTGACGGACTTGCGTCTGCGCAATCGGAGCCGCGACGCGGTCTTCCTCTGTTACCACTCGGTGGCGCCCGCGGGGCCTCGCTACCTGACCGTCGGCGCCGAGCTCTTCGAGCGACAGCTGGCGGCGCTGAGCCGTCGCGGGATCGCCAGTGGCGACCTGCGCCGGCTCGAGGCGGTCGCGGCCGGCGACAGGGTTGCGCGCACTGCGTTCCTCACCTTCGACGACGGCTTTCGGAACAACTACGAGACGGTGCTGCCCTTGCTTCGCGCGTACGGTCATCGCGCCTTTGTCTTCGTCCTGCCGCCGCTGGTCGACGAGGGCGCGCCGCTGGCTTGGCCGGAGGTCGCCGGGGAGGCTCGCCGCCATCCCGAGACGATGCGCTCGGTGACCTGGGAGATGGTCGGGGAGATGCGGGAAGGGGGCTTCGAGGTCGGCAGCCACACGCTCAGTCACCCGCACCTCTCGCGGCTCGGCCCGGAGCGGCTGCGGGAGGAGCTGTGGGAGTCGCGCGAGCGTCTGCGGGCACGCCTCGGCAGCTGCGACGTCCTCGCCTACCCATTCGGCGACTGGAGCCCCGAGGTCGAGGTCGCGGCGGCCGAGTGCGGCTACCGGTTCGCCTTCAGCCTGCCGACCGAGACCGGCCAGGACGGCGCCACGGCGCTCTCGATCCCGCGCCTGAACGTCGACTACCGCGACGACGGCCGCCGGTTCGCGGCCAAGCTCTCACCGCTGGGCCGGCGAGCGTACCTCTCGCCCAGGCTCACGCGACTGCGGCGCCGCGGTCAGTAGGCGCCGCGGCCGGAGAGGACGACCGGGATCGTCGCCAGCAAGATCTCGACGTCGCGCGCCAGCGACCAGCCGGAGACGTACTGGTAGTCGAAGCGGACCATCTCCTGGAAGGGGAGGTCGGAGCGTCCCGAGACCTGCCAGAGGCCGGTGATCCCGGGCCGCAGGTCGAGACGCCTCGCGTGCCAGCTCTGGGCCGCGTGCTTGGACTCCTCGAGGATCAGCGGCCGCGGCCCGACCAGGCTCATCTCGCCGCGGAAGACGTTGATCAGCTGCGGCAGCTCGTCCAGGGAGGAGCGGCGCAGGAAGCGGCCCACCCGGGTGATCCGGGGGTCACGCTTGATCTTGAACATCACCCCGTCGGTGGCTTCGTTCGACTTGTCGTACTGCCGCTTGCGCTGCTCGGCGTCGCGGTACATCGAGCGGAACTTGACCAGCTTGAACGGCTTGTTGGCGCGCCCGGCTCGCGTCTGTTTGAAGAAGACCGGACCGCGCGAGTCGAGCTTGATCGCGATCGCGATCAGCAGCAGCAGGGGGCTGAGGACGACCAGGATCGTGGCCGAGAGCGACGATGTCGAGCAGACGCTTGGCGACCCGGGAGCTGCGGTTCAGCGGCGGCGCCTCGATCGAGAGCAGCGGCAGGCCGCCGACCTGGTTCAGCGCCTGAGCGCCGTCGAGCAGCTCGAATAGCCGCGGCACCACGTCGACCGCGACCCGGTGGTCGCGGCAGGTGCGGATGCAGCTGAGCAACTGCTGGTGGCTGGCGCGGGAGAAGGCGATGATCACGCGGTCGACCGAAGACTCCTCGAGCACCCGGTCGAGGTCGTCGAGCGAGCCGAGTTTCGGCAGGCGCTGGCCGCCGTTCGGCGTGTAGACGTCGTCGTCGACGAGGCCGATCGTCTCGAGGCCGAACTCGTCGTGGCGGTCGAGGCGGTCGGCGAGGCGGTCGGCGACCATCCCGGAGCCGACGATGACGGTGCGCTGGCGCAGCGGCGCCAGCCGATGGGCCCACCCGCGCGCCAGCGCCCGGCCGACGCTGTCGAAGCCGGCGGTGGCGACGGTCGCGCTGATCGCCAGCAGGGCGGGGGAGGGAAGGTCCAGCAGCGTGGCCGCGCCGAGCACGGGCCAGGCGAGAACGAGGGCTGAGACCAGCGCCCGCGGCGCCTCCGTGAGGCCGCTGGCCCAGGTCAGCAGGTCGCCGTCGCTGTAGAGACCGAAGGTGAAGGCGATCAGGACGAGGCCGGCGATGAGGACGAGCGTCAGGGCGGCGGTGGAACGGACGTCGATCCCGAAGACGAGGCCGGCGAGCAGCCCGGCGGCGAGGGCGGAGCCGACGTCGGCAGTGAGCAGGAGCCGGCGGAGGACGGTTGCGCGCTGACTGGCCCGCGATCGCCGAAGGGGCGAGCTGACCGCGGGCGACTCCGCCGCGTCGGCGCGGTCGTAGCTGTACGCAACGCTCTCCATGGTGGTCTACCTATGTGTCGGCACTGCCGGCGTGAAGCTTGAGGACGGGGGGATCGGATGTCGATTGCGGGCCTGAGGGGGCGACCCGTTGGCGCCGACGTGCAGCCCCTGAGAATACGCTTCTTGCGGCGAATCACAAAGGCGGGCTATGTCAGCGGCCCAACGCTTGCGCGATGGCCGTGCGGGGCGCCCTCGGGCCGGCCGGTCAGCCGGCGACCGACGCGCGCGTGGAGCCGACCTGGAGCGGGCCGAAGTAGACGCTGGCTCGGTCGAACATGTTGACCTTGCGGTACTGCATGATCTTGGCGAAGTTGGCGCCGCCGTTGTTCGTGTAGTCCATCGTCTGCATCGTCAGCTTTTCGGTCGCCGCGACATGGTTGGGATTGTAGGTCGAGCCGTTGAAGAACTTCTGCTGGACGCCGTCGATCCACATTTCGACGAAGCCGTTGCTGCCGAGCCGCTCGTGGGTCAGCACGGTGGTCCAGCGGCCCTTCGGGATCGGCGTCTGCCACGGGACGTCCCAGTTGTAGGTCCCGTTGCGCTGCCAGTGGAGGTGGTCGCCGACGAGCTCCAGCCGCCACGGGCTCGGGCCGGCGTAGGGAGGGCCGTAGAAGGAGACGAGCGAGACCCAGCCGTCGTTGGGCACCGCGGGGAAGTCGGAGGGGATGAAGAAGCGAGTCTTCAGCCAGACTTCCTGACCGGCGGTGAACGAGGCCGGCGAGAGCATCTCGGCGCGCGGGTTTTCGGTCGGGGTGATCGGGTACACGTCGCCGTTGCCGACGTTGAGCCGGAACGTCTTCTGGTCGCCACCGGCCGGGTCGGCGACTTCGCTGACGCCGCCCGCCGCGGCATGGATCGTCATGTAGTCGGACATCGAGGTGCCGTTGAAGATCAGGTTCGAGCTCGGCGCCGGTTCTTCGGTCGGGGGAGGCGTCGGTTCCGGTTCGGGCGCGGGGATCGGGGTCGGTTCCGGTTCGGGCGTCGGTTCGGGTTCCGGGGTCGGCTCGGGCGTCGGCGCCGGTTCGGTCGGCGTCGGTTCGGGTGCCGGCTGCGGAGGGGTTTCGGTCTTTCGGTGGTGGCTTCCGTGCGAGTGCGCGCGGCGGACGAGCGTCGTGCGGCGCCGCGAGGCGGTGCGCCCGTTGCGGCGGAAGGCGCGGAGTTCGAGCCGGTGACGGCCGGCGTCGAGCCGGATGCGGCCGGAGCGGCGGACCGGGGATCCGTCCGCGCGGACCGCCCAGCGCCGCTTGCCGTCGACCAGGAAGACGACCCGCTCGCTGTTGGCGGGCGCCGAGGTCGAGAAGCGGACGGGCTTGCCGGCGGCGACCTTGGCCGGCACCTTGATGCCGATGCCGGCACTGGCGTCGGTGGCCATCAGGGCGGTGAGGGCGGCGATCGCGGCCAGCGCGACGGAGAAGCGGAGGGAGAGTGAGCGCGGGGGCCGCCCTGCGGGCGCCGGGTTCGTCGGGGTGCTCATGGGAAGCGTGTTCGGCTTCTTCCCGGCGGCCCCCGAGCGCGACGTCCATTGCTGGACGTTTGAAGGTGGTGCGGCTGGACGTTTGTCTGTGCGGCGCCGGCAGCGGCGCTAGTGGGCCTCGCCGGAGGCGTGCGCCGGCGGCCGCGACTCCTCCGCCAGGGAGGTGATCTCGAGCTGGCCGTGGGCGGCGTCCTCGAGCACCTCCGTCGCCTCCGCCGCCGAGCGGGCGTAGAGCTCGACCAGCAGGTGGACGACGATCTGCTCGTCGTCGTGCTTGTGAAAGCGGACGTGGGTGAAGAACTCCCGCACTCCGGCGTCCCCGAAAGCGCCATAGGTGAGGAACTCGATCGCATCCGGTCCCGAGCAGCTCTCGACTCGCTCCTGGTCGACCCGGACGGTGCAGGAAGCGACCCAGGGCGTGCCGGCGACCATCCGCTGCCAGCGGTCTTCGATCGGGACCACGCGGTCGTCCTGGAAGGTGAGGTGGGGCTGGTCGTGCATGCAGTCCAGGCACTGGACCACCGATTCCTGGACCTCGTCGACGCCCTCGGCCAGCGAGCCCGTCTCGGGATCGACGGCGCGTATCGCGTCGTAGTGGATCTGGATCTCCAGGTTCTGCGACCAGCAGCGGTAGCACCGCAACCAGGCCGACTGCTCAGTCATCTCGCCCATCCCTCCATTGTCGCGCGCAGCGAGGCCGGGCGCAGCGGGCCTGCTCGCGAATTCGATTCGCGGCCAATATAGAGTGCGGCCATGCCCGGCGGCGACGCCATAAAGCGATCCTGGTGATCGCGCGCCTGATCGACGATCTCCAGGGGTTGGAGGAGATCGCCGCCGAGTGGGACGCGCTTGCCGTGCTCTGCGCGGAGCCGAGCGCGACGCCCGCCTGGATGCTCGGCTGGCTACGGCACGTCGCCCCCGCTGGCGCCCTGCCCCGAGTCGTCGAGGTGCGCGATCGCAAAGAGCTGGTCGCGCTGGCGCCGTTCTACGTGACCCCGGGGCGGCCGGGCGAGTACCGGGTGATGGCCGACGACTTCTCCGCCAGCGTCGCTCTGCTGGCGGCCCCGGGCCGGGCCTGGGGTGCGGCACGAGCGGTCGCCGAGGTGCTGGCGGCGGCGTCGCCGTCCCCGAGTCTGGTCAGCCTCGCCCCGATCTCCGCCGCCTCGCCCTGGTCGGCGGCGCTGCGCGAGGGCTGGCCGGGCTCGGTTCGCCCCCTCGCCTGCTGCTCGCGCCGCGAGCAGGCGGCGACCTCCTCCCTGCACGGGACGTTCGACGACTGGATGATGCGGCGCGGCTCGGAGTTCCGCCGCACCGTGCGGCGTCGCCTGCGCGCGCTCGAGCGCGACGGCGGCCGGATGCGGCTGAGCACGGCGGCCACGGTGGAGGCGGACATCGCCTCCTTCATCCGGCTCCACGAGGCGCGCTGGTCGGCGAAGGGCGAGTCGCGGCTGCTGCTGCTCGGCGAGCGCCTGCCGCGCCTGCTCGAGGAGATCGCCGCGGACCTGGTCGAGGACGCCCGCTTCCGCCTCTGGATGGTCGAGCTCGAGGGCGAGCCGATCTGCGCCGACCTCTCGCTGGTCGCCGGCGACGAGATCGTCGGCGTCAACACCGGCTGGGACGAGGCGCACAAACGCCTGGCGCCGGCCCAGATCGTCACCGTCCACAAGGTCGAGGACGCCTACGGCCGGGGTGAGCGCAGGCTGGACATGGGCTGGGGCTCGCTCGGTTACAAGCGCGCCTTCGCCGAGGGCACCGACCCGGTCGAGTGGTCGGCGATCGTGCCGGCCGGCCGCCGCCTTCCGCGCGGCCTCGCGGCGACGGCGCCGGCCGCGGTCAAGCGCAGGCTGGCCGAGACCGCCCGGCGCAACCTCGACGACGGGCAGGTGGAGAAGCTGCGCGGTCTCGCCGGGCCGTTACGCGAACGGGGAGACGGGTAAGGGGTCCGTCATCGACCGGCTCGTCTTCAAATTCAAGCGGGTGCTCGCCCTGGTCGCGCTGCTCGCCTTCCGGATCGCTCCGGAGCGCGAGACGATCGCCGCCGACGTGCGGCGGTGGGCCGAGGTCGAAGGCCGCGAGGGCGACGTCGAGCAGATCTACCTCGACCTGGTCGCCGACATGCCCGAGTTTCGCTCGCTCGCCTACCATCGCCTCTACTGGGGTGGGGGCGCCGCTCGCGTGCTCGGCCGGCTGACCTTCCTGGTGCTGCCGCGCCAGCAGCTCCTCTACCTCAGCACCCGGGACATCGGTCCCGGCCTCTATATCCAGCACGGCTTCGGCACCGGCGTCTTCGCGCAGCGAATCGGCGCCAACGTCTGGATCAACCACCAGGTGACGGTCGGGGCGACCCCGGGCAAGGACGGCGAAGAGATCGGCATCCCGGTGATCGAGGACGGCGCCACGCTCTACACCGGCGCCCGGGTGATCGGGGCGGTGCGGGTCGGCCGCGATGCTGTGGTCGGCGCCAATGCCGTCGTCACCAGAGACGTCCCCGACGGGGCCCTGGCGGTCGGCGTCCCCGCTCAGATCCGCGAGCGCAAGCAGCCGCGGGACGGGGCCGAGTAAAGCCGCCTCAGACCACGGCAGCGGCTTCGGCGCGGCCGCCGACCAGTTCGACGATCTCACCCATGATCCGGTTGACGTCGAAGTCCTTCGGCGTGTAGACGCCGGCGACGCCGGCCTCGCGCAGGCGCTCGGCGTCGGCCTTGGGGATGATGCCGCCGACCACGACCGGCACCTCGACGCCCTCGTCGTGCAGCAGGCGGACGACCTCGGGGACCAGCTCCAGGTGGGAGCCGGAGAGGATCGAGAGGCCGACCACGTCGACGTCCTCCTGCAGCGCCGACTCGGCGATCTCCTCGGGGGTGAGGCGGATCCCCTGGTAGATCACCTCCATGCCGATGTCGCGGGCGCGCAGCGCCACCTGCTCGGCGCCGTTGGAGTGGCCGTCGAGGCCGGGCTTGCCGACCAGGATCTTGATCCGGTGGCCGATCCGCTCGGAGACCTCGTCGACCCGCGCGCGCAGCTGCTCGAGCTGCTCGCGGTCGGCCGGCGGCGCGGCGCCGTCGACCCCGGTCGGGGCGCGGTAGGGGCCGAAGACCTCGCGCATCGTCTCCGCCCACTCGCCGGTCGTCGCGCCGGCCTTGGCGGCGGCGATCGTCGCCGGCATCACGTTCGCCTCCTCGTCGGCGGCCGCCCGCGCCAGCTCGGCCAGCGCCGCCCGCACCGCGTCCTCGTCGCGCTCGGCCTTCCACTGCGCCAGCGCCTCGATCCGCTCGCGCTCGACCTCCGGGTCGGGGGTGAGGATGCCGCCGTCGGCGCCGGCGGTGAGCGGCGAGTCCTCGCTCTCGGTGAAGCTGTTTTGGCCGATCACCTTCTGCTCGCCGCTCTCGATCCGGGCGACCCGCTCGCGGTGGGACTCGACCAGGCGCGCCTTCATGTAGGGGACCGCCTTGACCGCGCCGCCGCGCTCGGCGACCACCGCCATCTCGGCCCGCGCGCCCTCGGTCAGCTCCTCGACCAGGCCCTCCATCACCACCGAGCCGGTGAAGAGGTCCGGGTACTCGAGCAGGTCGGTCTCGTTGGCCAGCACCTGCTGGATCCGCAGGCTCCACTGCTGGTCCCAGGGGCGGGGGAGGCCCATCGCCTCGTTCCAGGCGGGCAGCTGGATCGCGCGGGCGCGGGCGTCGCGGCTGAGGGTGACGGCGAGCGCCTCGAGCACGATCCGCTGCACGTTGTTCTCCGGCTGGGCCTCGGTCAGGCCGAGGCTGTTGACCTGAACGCCGTAGCGGAAGCGCAGCATCTTCTCGTCCGTCACGCCGTAGCGCTCGCGGCCGATCTCCTGCCACAGCGCCGCCATCGCCCGCAGCTTGGCGATCTCCTCGACCACGCGGATGCCGGCGTTGACGAAGAACGAGATGCGGCCGAAGACCTTGCCGAAGTCCTCCTCGGCGACCTGGCCCCGTGCCTTGACCTCGTCGAGCACGGCGATCGCGGTCGAGAGCGCGTAGGCGATCTCCTGCACCGGCGTCGCCCCGGCCTCCTGCAGGTGGTAGCTGCAGATGTTGGTCGGGTTCCAGCTCGGCACCTCGTTGACGGTGAAGGCGACCATGTCCGCGATCAGCCGCAGCGAGGGCTCGGGCGGGAAGGCGTAGGTACCGCGCGAGAGGTACTCCTTGATGATGTCGTTCTGCGTCGTCCCCTTCAGCTGCGCGCGGTCGACGCCGTTCTCCTCGGCGACGGTGACGTAGAGCCCGAGCAGCCAGGCGGCGGTCGCGTTGATCGTCATCGAGGTGTTCATCTCGTCGAGCGGGATCCCGTCGAGCAGCTGGTGCATGTCGCCCTTGTGCGCGACCGAGACGCCGACCTTGCCGACCTCGCCGCGGGCGAGCACGTGGTCGGGGTCGTAGCCGGTCTGGGTCGGTAGGTCGAAGGCGATCGAGAGGCCGGTCTGGCCCTTTTCCAGGTTGCGGCGGTAGAGCTCGTTGGAGCGCTTGGCGTCGGAGTGGCCGGCGTAGGTGCGCATCACCCACGGTCGGTCGGGGTTTGAAAGACGATGGTCGCTCATCTGCTCAATGTTATTTCGCGTGGCACCCGGCGAGGCACGACGTCGTCCGCGGCGCCCGCCGGCCCGGCGCGAGGGGGCGATCCAGGTATCGTCGGCAGCCGCGTGCCTGGCCTGGGAGATACCGCCGTTCGGCCGGCAGGCGACCGTGGTACCGGTCGCCCTGCCATCGTCCGCTTCGCGGCGGCGCTCGCCTGCGCGGCTCTTGCGGCGACCCTGCTGGGGCCTGCCACGGCCGGCGCGCAGCCGCTGAGGACCGGCCTCTCCGGCGTCTTCGACTACACGAAGACGGCCTACGCGCAGGTGAAGGCGAGCGGCGCGAGCACGGTTCGGATTGGCGTTCCCTGGGGGGCGATCGCCCCCCGCCAGGAACCGGCACAGTGGAACCCGGAAGACCCCGGCGACCCCCACTACGAATGGGGCCACGTCGACGAGGCGGTCCAGCACGCGACCGAAGCGGGACTCGAACCGCTGCTGATCGTCACCGGCGCGCCGCGCTGGGCGCAGGGGTGCACGGCCCCCGCCAGCTATCCGGAATCTATCTGCGAACCGGACCCCGCCAAGCTCGCCCAGTTCGCCGTCGCCGCCGCCCGGCGCTTCAGCGGCAACTTCGAAAACCGCCCCAGAGTCCGCTACTGGCAGGGTCTCAACGAGCCCAACCTCAGCCTCTACCTCCTTCCCCAGTTCGACACCTCGGGCAAGCTGGTCTCGCCGCAGCTCTACCGGAAGCTGATCAACTCCTTCTACGCGGCGGTCAAGTCGGTCGATTCCTCCAACCTGGTGCTCGCCGCCGGTCTCGGCCCGATCGCGGTGTCGAAGTACACGATCGGCCCGCTCGAGTTCGCCCGCGAACTGCTCTGCCTCAAGGGCAGGCAGAAGCCGAAGCCACGGCCCGGCGACTGCGAAGGCGGCGTCGACTTCGACATCTTCGACATCCACCCCTACACGACCGGCGGCCCGACCCACACGGGCGGTCCCGACGACGTCGAGCTCGGCAACCTCGGGCAGCTGCGGCAGCTGCTCAACGTGGCGGACCGCGCCGGCCGCATCCACGGCGCCTTCAAGCGCACGCCCCTCTGGGCGACCGAGTTCTCCTGGGACACCAAGCCGCCGGACCCGAAGGGCCTGCCGATGAAGATCGCGGCCCGCTGGGCGGACGAGGCGCTGCACCGGGCCTGGAGCTCGGGCGTCGACCGCCTCTTCTGGTTCGGGCTGCGCGACGAACCGATCAACGACAGCATCCCGAGCTACGCGAGCGCCCAGTCCGGTCTCTACTTTCGCGGTGCGACCGTCGCCAAGGACAAGCCCAAGCGCATCTTTTACGCGTTTCGCTTCCCCTTCGTCGCCTACCCCTCCTCCCACAAGGGGATGCGGATCTGGGGCCGGACCCCGGACAGCCGCCGGGGCAAGGTCGCGATCCAGGTGCGCCGCGGGGGCAAGTGGCGCACGCTGAAGCGGGTTCGCGCAAACCGCCAGGGCATGTTCCGGGCCGTGGTCCGCACCCGCTACGGCCGCAACAAGAACGGTGCGGCCCGCGCCCGCGTCAGCGGCGTCAACTCGGTCCCCTTCTCGATGCGTCCGGTCAAGGACTTCTACCAGCCGCCGTTCGGCTGATCGGGCTTGCCTCAGGGGCCGGGGAACATCGGCGACCCGGGGTTGAGCGAGCGCGCTGCCCGGTAGCTGCGCAGCGCCGCCCGCGGACGTTCGTTCTCAGCCTGGATTCGCGAGAGCACGAGCCAGGTGCGCCAGTTGGTCGGCTCGCGTTCGGTCGCCGCTCGCGCGGCGGCTTCGGCTTCGGCGTAGCGAGCCTCGCCCTCGAGCAGGAGCGCCTCCTGCAGGCGCGGCGTCGCGGCTCCCGGCTGCACGTTCTGGGCGCTGCGGGCGTCGGCAAGGGCGGCGGCGCTGTCGCCTTCGCGTGCGTTCTCCTGGCTGCTGCGGATCAGCGAGCTGCCGGCGAGCGGGATCGCGATCGCGATCAGCGCCAGCACCGAGATCGTGGCGACCGCGCCCCGCAGCGGCCAGGGGAGTCCCGGCTCCGCGTCGGGTTCGGGGTCGCCGGCGGTGACCACGAGCGCGGTCAGCAGCAGGGTCGCGATCGGCAGGATCGGCAGCTTCCATCCCCAGTCGAAGATCGACGTCACCCACAGCACGGTGGAGCCGGCGAGCGCCGCCGCCAGCCAGGAGCGACGCGACGCGCGCGCCCGCAGTAGGCGCACGGTGCCGCCGGCCAGGGTCGTGCCGACGAACCCGATCAGCAAGAGGAAGCCGACGATCCCAAGCTCGCCGAGCGTCTGCAGGTAGAGCGAGTGGGCATCGATGATCGGGGTCGAGATGTCGCCGTCTCGGGTCCACCAGAACTGGAAGGTGCCCGAGCCGGTGCCAGCGATCGGCTCGTCCTCGAACTCGCGCACCGCCGAGCTCCAGAGCTGATAGCGGTTCTCGCCGCCGACCGAGCTCAGCCGCGAGGTCCCGGACACCGACTCGGTGCTCGGTTGCTTGAAGTCGTGCCAGGCGTTGTCGAGCCGGTGGGGGGCGTTGACGGCGAGCAGGGCGACGAGGACGGCGACGGCGCCGACGGTGAGCGCGACGAGGCTCTGGCGCCGCGAAACGACGAGCCATCGTGGCCGTCGCTCCCGTGTCGCCGCCGCGATCACGAGACCGACGACGAGGCAGACGGCAAGCGTGAGCCAGATCATCTCGTCGCCCTGGGAGCGCGCGGCCGGCAGGTTGACCAGGCCGTGAACGAGCTCGTAGCGTCGATGGACGAGCAGGATCAGGATGCCGCCGCCGATCCCGGCCACGACCGCGATGAGGAACTTCGGGATCCTGTCGTCGGCGAGAGCCAGGTAGACGCCGAGCGCGATTGCCGCGGCGGCGATGCTGCCGCGCGAGAGGGTGAGGTAGAGGGTGAGGATCAGCGCCGGCAGCGTTGCCGCGGCGACCGCGCGCACGGCCGCGCGCCTGGCGTCCGCGGCGACCTCGAGCATCAGCGGCAGACCGATCGCGATCAGCGCCCCCAGCGCGTTCCAGTAGTCGAGCGGGTACGAGAGGCGTTCGCGTCCGCTCGCGAGAAACCGGCCGGTCTCGCTGGCCGCCGGGAACCAGGCCGGGTGCAGGCGCGAGAGCAGGGCGACGCCGGCGACGACGCAGATGCCCGCGGCGAGGGCGCTGACCGTCTGGCGGGCACCGTCGCGACCGCGGCTGAGCAGGGCGAGGGCGAAGATGCCGAGGAAGGACGCGACCTGGGCCAGGTCGGCGGCGGTTTTCTCGGTGCTCTCGGTCCAGCGCAGGCTGAGCGCGGTCCAGAGCACGAAGGCGGCGAGCAGCCCGAGGGCCCAGCAGGCGAGCGGGCCGGGCCGGCGACGAGGGACGGCTCCGACCAGCACCGCGAGCAGCACCAGCCACCAGATCGCGATCCCGACCTGGCCGCCGACCAGGGGGTCGTAGCCGCCGCCGCTGAGCCCGAGGAACACGGTCAGCGCGAAGCCGAGCAGCCAGGACCAGGCGAAGCTCCAGTCGGGCAGGCGGCTTCTGGACGTAGAGACGATGGAGAAGGCCGGGGGCATCTGGTCTAATTTCGGTCGGTGATGAAACTGCTGAAGTACGCAATTCCACTCGCGGTCGCGGTTGCCTGCCTCGCCGCCCCGGTGCTGGCAAGCGCCGAACCGTACATCCCGCCCGGGAACCCGGCGGCGTCGCAGTATACGGAGGCCTTCCCGACCAGCGGCGGCAACGTCCGGGTCGGGTCCTCGAACGGTGCCGGCGGCGGTGGCAGCGGCGAGTCCCCACGACAGGCGCTCGGCGCGAAGACCGCAAAGGCGCTGGAAAGCGCCGGCGTCGAAGGCGAAGTCGTCGCCGCGCTGGCGACCGAAGCGGCGGCGCCGGCCGGGGCCGGTAAGCACTCCTCGTCCGGCGGTGGCAAGGGATCGAAGAACCGCTCCGGTGGGGCCGCGGGATCCGGCTCCTCGGGCAGCGGCGGGAGCGGCACGGAGCAGGGCTCCTCGGGATTGGGCGAGGTCGCCTCCCACGCCACCTTCTCGGGCTCAGGCGGGATGGGGGTCTTCCTTCCCCTGGTCCTCCTCGGCGCCCTCGCCTGGGCCGTCGCCTACGCCTGGCGCCGCCGTCGACAGGCCGCCCCCGGCGCCTGACGGCGGCCGGGTCACGTCCGGCTCAGAGCCGGACCAGCGTCTCGGACTCGATCTCCCGGGTGACGCCGCGGAAGTCGATCGTCAGCGCGGCAGTGGCCACCACCGCCTCGTAGTCCACCCCGGGGTGGACGGTGACGATCGCCGCCAGGTCGGCGGCCTCGAGCTCCGTCGCCAGATCGGCGGAGCGCAGTCCCAGCTCGGGCAGCTCGGGCACGTACGGGTCGTGGTAGGCGAGATCGGCGCCGAGCTCGCCGAGCAGGCGGATGATCTTCAGCGCCGGCGACTCGCGGGTGTCGCCGATTCCCCCCTTGTAGCTCGCGCCGAGAACCAGGATCCGGGACCCGCGCACCGGTTTGCCGACGTCGTTCAGGACACGCTCGATGCGCTCGACACAGTAGGCGGGCTGGGACTGGTTGACCTTGCCGGCGAGCTCGACGAACTCCGGGTAGAAGTCGTGCTCGCGGGCCTTGAAGGCGAGGTAGAAGGGGTCGACCGGGAGGCAGTGTCCGCCCATCCCGGGGCCGGGGTCGAAGCGCATGAACCCGAACGGCTTGGTCGCCGCCGCGTCGACCACCTCCCAGACGTCGATCCCGAGGCGCTCGCAGAGCTGCGAGAGCTCGTTGACGAGGGCGATGTTGACCGAGCGGAAGATGTTCTCCAGCAGCTTCGCCAGCTCGGCGGCCTCGGGCGTCGAGAGGACGTGAACGTCGTCGCAGATCTCGGCGTAGAGCGCCCGCGCCCGTTCGGCGCTCTCGGCATCGATGCCTCCGACCAGCTTCGGCGTGGTGCGGATGCCGTAGTCGGTGCGGCCCGGGTCGATGCGCTCCGGCGAGAAGGCGAGGCCGAACTCGACACCGGTCTCGGCGAGGATCGGCTGCAGGCGCTCGCGCGTGGTTCCCGGGTAGCTGGTCGACTCGAGCACGACCAGCTGCCCGGGGCGCAGCACGGCCGCGATCGAGCGGGCGGAGTCGAGCAGGAAGTCGAGGTCCGGCTCGCGCGAGTTGCTGAGCGGCGTCGGGACGCAGATCACGATCGCCTCGCAGGGCTCGAGCGCGGCGTACTCCGCGGTCGGCCGCAGGCGCTCGGACAGTCGCGCGAGGGCCGCGTCCTCGATGTCCTCGACGTAGCTGCGCCCCTCGCCCAGGGCCTCGACCTTGGCGGCATCGCGGTCGACGCAGACGACCGTGTGGCCGGCTTCGGCGAAGGCGACCGCCAGCGGCAGCCCTACGTATCCCAGCCCGACGATCCCGATCTGCATCGACGGGAGTCTAGGGCGAGCGGCCGTCCCGAAATCATCCGTTCAGGTTCCGGTGCCCGCATCTTTCGCTCTCGTCTGTGTTTAGGCTGCGAAAGGCAACTACCCCAATTTCGATGAAGAAACTAACCACTGCTTTCGTCCCGATCGCGCTCCTCGTCGGCCTGCTCGCCTTCCCGGCGCTCGCCGGAGCGCAGATGATCGGCCTCTATCGCAATCCCCTGGACTCGCTGGCCCAGCGCAGCCAGCTGGTCAAGATCTCCGGCCAGTCCTGCTCGCGCCGCGGTGTCCACGGCGTGCTGAAGATCACGATCGGCAAGAGCACCGAAGCCTGCGCCCTGCGCACTCCGGTCGTCGGCCGCGACCTCGAGGTCGTTGCCACCGAGCGGCTGCTCAGCGGCACCCCGAAGTCGCTGCAGCACAAGGCCTACCTCGGCCTCGAGCTGCGCGCCGGGCAGTCGGCCAAATACGAGATGCGCGTCTTCCCGCTGCAGAACAAGGTGCAGCTGATCAAGTTCACGCCGGACGAGACCAAGTACCTGGCGATCGCCAAGAACCTGAAGATGGTGCGGGGGGTCAACCAGGCCAACGCGCTGCGCCTGCGCGCGACCAACATCACCGAAGAAGGCTCCGAAAAAGGCAAGAAGGGGAACGTCGTCGTGCTCGCCTTCCTCGGCTCCGAACAGGTCGCCGAAGCGGTCGACACGGCCGGCGGCGAACTGCAGGGCCGCGCCTCGGCGGTCACGGTCGGCTCGCTGAAGACGAGCTCCGAGGGAGTCGTCGCCAGCGTCGACAACCTGATCGTGCGGCTGCCGAGCCCGTTCTAGCCGGCTAGGGCAACCGGACAACCTGTGAGTTGAAGCTCGGGCATTCGGTTTCGGCGTAGGGCGAGGTGCGGACTCGTTCCTCGAATTCGACGTAGTACAGACCCCGGGGGATGTCTCTGCGGTCGGCGCGCCAGACGAGGCGACCCGAGGCGGCACGGACCCCCGCGCCGAGGCCATAGCTCTTGAAGAGGCGGTGGCTGCCCTTGCCCGTCACGCGGTAGACGTTGTAGAGGCGTGCGCCCTCGACGAAGTGGGTGTTCCCGGTCAGGCAGGGGAACGGTTCTTCGCCGCCGGTGCGGGGCATCGTCACGGTGCCGTAGAAGAAGGCGCGGCGCCGGTTGTAGCCGATGGTCGCGTAGCCGGCATATGGGCCGGGCAGGCTCTCGCAGGCGACGCCGTTGTGGTCCGGATCGAGACGGCCCACCCGGTGCTCGGGGCTGCCGCCCCGGGCGATGAAATAGCTCTGTGCTTCGGCCTGGTGTGCGAAAGAGCCACAAGGGCGAGGCTCGGGTCTCTTCTTCCCCTTCTTGGCGGTCCCGGTGTTTCCCCGCTTGGCCGTGGCCGTCGCGCTGCTGCCGAGCGCGAGCAGAGCGAAGCCCAGCGTCGCGCAGAGCGCGCAGGCGAGGAACCCCCTGAAACGAGCAAGAACGGAAACCACGGACTCCCTTGATCGTAGTCGTCGTGGGGGCGGTGAGGTCAGCGGGGCGCTACGAGGCGGTCGACGGCCCGCTCGCCCGACCGCCGTTTCGCTTCTGCTTGCGCCTCTCGCTCGCCCTGCCCGGGCCCTTTGCCTTCGCCTTGCCGTTGCCCGCGGTCTTCGTCTTCGGCGGGAAGCGGACCTCTTCGTGGACCGCCTTGGAGACCAGGCGCGCGTAGAGGCCGGCGGCGCCGGGCTTCAGATGGATCCCGTCCCAGAGCAGGTTTTCGTGGGCCGCGGCGACCGCCGCCCAGTCGACCAGGGTCGTGTGCGGCCAGTCCTTGGCGGCTTCCGCGAGCGCGTGGTTCGACTCTTCCGTCCAGCTGACCGGAGCGTGGTCGTTGATCAGGAAGAGCTCGCCGACGTCGGCGGTCGCCTTCTGGATCGCCTTCATTTCGTCGCCGTAGAGGGGGCCGTTGTTGCCCATCTGGATGATCAGCGCGTTGGGCGTGTGGCCTTCGCGGCGCAGCTTCTGGACCAGTTCGACGAACTCGCTCGCCTGGCGGCCGACCTTGGCGTTCATCGAGAAGCCGGGGCCGAGGTGGCGCTTGAGCTGCTCGGCGGCGCCGATCATCACCGAGTCGCCGAAGGCGACGATCCGCGGCGGGTGCTTGGGCGGCGGTAGCCGCTTGCCCTGCGAGCCCTTGCCGCCCTTGCCGCTTCCCGGCGCGCCGTGGCCTGGCTTCGCCCGCCGCTTCTTCCCGGGCCGCCCGCTGTGGCGGCGTCGTCGGTTCGGCCGCGACGCGGGCGACGGTCGGCGTCGAGGCGGTGGCCCGCTCGACCTGGCGGTTGGTGGTCGCGAACAGGCCGCTCCAGCCGATGAAGACGACGACCGCGAGGGCGCCGACCAGCAGCGCCGGCCGCGCCACCGCCAGCCAGCGCTGGGACAGCGCCGGCAGCTTGGCGCGACCGCGGAAGGGAAGCTCGACGAAGCGGTAGGAGAGGTCGGCGAGGACCAGTACCGCGAGCAGCTGCAGCGGGATCAGGATTCCCCGCGGCAGGCTGACGTCGATCCCCGGCCGGGTCAGCGCCAGCACCGGCCAGTGCCAGAGGTAGAAGCTGTAGCTGCGCAGCCCGAGCCAGAGCACCGGCGGCCGGCCGAGCAGCGAGCCCAGCCGCGCCGCCGGGTGGACGAGGGCGCCGACCAGCAGCGCCGTGACCAGCGCCAGCCAGAGATAGCCGCCGTGCCATAGCGCCAGGTCGTAGTCGTGCACGTGGAGGAAGCTGAGCACCACGTAGGCGAGGGCGAGGACGCCGACCAGGTCGAGGATCGGGCCGACCAGCGGGCCGCTGCGGTGGCGGCGCAGCTCGATCGGGCTCCAGACCAGCGCCAGGCCGACGCCGAGCAGGAGGCCGACGGCGTGCGTGTCGGTGCCGTAGTAGACGCGCGAGGCGTCGTGGCCGGGGTCGAACAGGATCCAGGCGAGAGCGACCGAGGCGAGCGCGCCGGCGAGGACGCCGAGCAGCAGCCGGCCGCGGCCGAACAGCTTCATCCCGCCGGCGAAGACCAGCGGCCAGAAGAGGTAGAACTGCTCCTCGACCGAGAGCGACCAGAGGTGGGTGAACAGCGACGGCGCCTGGAACTGTTCGAAGTAGGAGACGCCGCCGAAGATGAAGTGCCAGTTGGCGAAGTAGAAGAGCGAGGCGATCGCGTCGCCGCGCAGGGCGTCGATCCGGTCGGGCTCGAGGATCGCGGCGGCGATCATCGTCACCGCGATCAGGACGCCGACCGCCGGCAGCAGCCGCCGCGCCCGGCGCAGCCAGAAGCGGCCCAGCCGCACGCTGCCCCGCTCGCGGAACTCGCGCAGCAGCAGCGAGGTGATCAGGTAGCCGCTGATCACGAAGAAGACGTCGACGCCGAGGAAGCCGCCCGGCATCCAGCTGACGTCGGCGTGGTAGAAGAACACGGCGAGCACGGCTAGAGCCCGGAGGGCGTCGATCCCCGGCAGGTAGGGGAAGCGGCTGTCCTGCGGTTTGCTGATGGGTTGCATAATGGCGGGAGATGTCCACGACCACGGTCGAGCGGACGCGCGGTGCAGGGCCTGGTTCAGGCTTGGGCGGGAACTGGCGCGTGATCGTCCGCAACGACAACCACAACACCTTCGAGCACGTCGCTCAGACGCTGGCGCGCGTCCTGCCCGGGGTCGGCCTCGACCAGGGGCACCGGATCGCCGACCGCATCCACAACAGCGGCCAGGCGATCGTCTGGTCCGGGCCGCGCGAGCCGGCCGAGCACTACTGGCAGCAGCTCGACGCCGCGGGCCTGACGATGGCGCCGCTGGAGCGCGACTGAGCATCGCGGTTGCGGCTGGGCCCGGGGAGCTCCGGGGAGCTCCGCGGGACGGCCAGGGCTCACGGCCCCGCCCGGGGAGGGTCGGGTGACCCTCGTCACTCGACCTTGCCGGTGCAGAGCGCTCCGGCTGTCCGCCTCGATCCGCCCCAGGCAAAGCCCACAAGCCACCCAGAGGCTCACCCGACCCTCCCCAACGGACCGAGCCCTGCGAGGGACGAAAGCGCCCCAGCCCCCGCAAAGCCCCCGTCCCCCCAATCCCGTGGTTCCTTTTGGACCCATACGGTCCAAAAGGAACCACGACCCGGAAGCCAGGCCGAGATCCCGATCCCGTGGTTCCCTTCGGACCCTCAGCGTCCATAAGGAACCACGCGATCGACGGCGTCTCGTCCCTTGGGAGCTTCTCGAGAGACGGGCAGCCATGGTCCCTTGGGAGCTTTCGAGAGACGGGAGCCATGGTCCCTCGGGAGCTTCCGAGGGATCGGGAGCTCCGGGACCTTGGAAGCTCTGGCCCAGGGCTCGCTCGGCGGCGCCTGCTCAGGTCGCGAAGCTCGGGGCCGATCCCGTTGGGAGGGGTGGGGTGACCCTCTGACGAAGGCTATGCGCGGCCGCTTGAGCCCTCGCCCCGGCCCCAGCTGCGCGACGGTCTTCGGCAGAGGGTCACCCCACCCCTCCGGACAGACCCCCGACCCTCGCCGTCCCTCGCTACGCCCCTCCGGACAGACCCCCCGTCCCTCGGCGTCCCTCGCCCCGCCCGCCAGCCCCGCGGCCTACCGCCCGGTGCCGCCGCTATTCGGCGGCGACGAGGATGTGCCAGACGGGCAGCAGCGGCTTGTCGTAGATGTCGATGATGCTCTCGCGAGCGCGCTCGATCTCCTCCGAGTACCAGTAGCGTTCGAAGTCCGAGCGCTTCTCCCAGACCGCCGTCTGCTGGAAGTGGTGGATGTCCTCGGTCGACCGCGTCAGCGACCAGCTGCTGGCGCCGAAGGCGGCCATCCGCGCCGCCGCCGGTTCCCAGAGGTCGAGGAAGCGGTCGGCCCGCATCGGGGAAATGTGCCAATCGAGGGTGCAGACCTCCGCCATTCAGCTATCTCCTTCTCGCGCCCGCGGCGCGTCGGTTCATGCTCCGACCTCGGCGCGGATCGCGCCGGGGCCCTCGTCGTAGCGGCCCTCGTCCTCGGACTCGGCGCCGACGAGGATCGAGATCTTGCCAAGGTGCTTGTTTTCGTGCAGCAGCTGGTGCGCCCCGGGGACGCCGTCGAAGCCCATCGTCTGCCAGAGGACGGGGCGGACCTTGCCCTCGGCCATCAGCTGGTTCGCCCGCATGCACTCGTACGCGTTGGCGAAGTGGGAGCCGATGATCTGCTTCTGGCGCATCCACAGGTAGCGCACGTCGAAGTCGAGCTGGAAGCCCGAGGTGGCGCCGCAGATGACGACCTTGCCGAACGGCTTGACCACGTAGACCGAGGTCGGGAAGGTCGCCCGGCCGACGTGCTCGAAGACGATGTCGGGAGCGTCGCCGAGGATCTCTTTGACCCGCTTGGCGAAGCCGCGCGAGGCCTTGAAGCGCTCCTTGTCGGCGGCCGGGTCGGTGAGGTTGGCGTCGGTCCGCATCATCTCGCCGAACTCCTTGCGGTCGATGTAGTCGACGGCGCCGAGCTGCTTGACCAGCTCCCCCTTCTCGGCCGAGGAGACGACGCCGACCGCGTTCGCACCGGCCGCCTTGCAGAGCTGCACGGCGAAGACGCCAAGGCCGCCGGCGGCGCCCCAGATCAGGACGTTGTGGCCGGGCTGCAGCTTGCACTGGTCCATCAGCATCCGGTAGGCGGTGAAGTAGGTGAGCCCGTAGGCCGAGGAGTCGGCCCAGGAGAGGTTGGTGGGGCGGGGGAGGAGCTGCTGCGCCTGGACCTTGGTGAACTGGGCGAAGCTGCCCCAGGTGGTCTCGTAGCCCCAGATCTGCTGGCTCGGGGCGGCGAGCGGGTCGAGCCCGTGCACCTCGACGTCCTCGTAGGAGGCCTGGTTGCAGTGGATCACGACCTCGTCGCCCGGCTTCCAGCGGGTGACGCCCTCGCCGACCTTCCAGACGATCCCGGAGGCGTCGGAGCCGCCGATGTGGTGGCCGTACTCGGGGTGGTCGCCGTAGCCGAAGACCGAGACCGGCTTGCCCAGCGCCGCCCAGACGTTGTTGAAGTTGACGCCGGCGGCCATCACCCGCACGACGACCTCGAAGGCACCCGGCTCGGGGACCTCGATCTGCTCGAGCTGGAAGGCGTCCTTCGGCTCGCCCTCGCGCTCCTGCCGGATCACCCACGCCGCCATCGTCTCCGGCAGCGTCCCCGGCTCGACCTCGAGCTTCGCTACCTGGTTGGTGTCAACTGCCAAGGGTCTTCCTCCCGTCGGTTTCCCGCTTTGCGGCCATCCTAAATGAGGGGGAGGGAACCGCGTCAGGCCGCGTCGGCCGTATCGTCGGCCTCGCGCAGCTCCGGCGCGGTGATCGCCCGCACCGTGATCTCGGTCGGCTCCGGCGGCTCGATCTCCTTGCCGGGAGCGATGCCGAGGCCCTCGACCTTGCGCAGCTGCGGCAGCAGCCGCCGCTCCATCGAGCCGACGGCGGAGTCGTAGGCGGTGGCCGCCGTGGTCAGCCCCTTGCCGACCCGCTCGAACTCGCCGAGGAACTTCGAGAAGCGCCCGTGCAGGGTGGCCGCCGCCGCCGCGATCTCCGCCGCCTCGGCGACCATCCGCTCCTGGCGCCAGCCGAGCTCCATCGTCCGCAGCAGCCCGATCAGCGAGGTCGGGCTGACCAGCAGCACGTTGCGCTCCAGCGCGTAGTCGAACAGCTCGGGGTCGGCGGCGAAGGCGGCGTGCAGCGCCGGCTCGTTGGGGATGAAGCAGATCACCAGGTCGGGCATCTCGCCGGCCTTGAACTGGCCCTGGTAGTCCTTCGAGCTGAGGCTGCGGACGTGCTCGCGCGCCTGCCGCGCGTGGCGCTCGAGGTGCAGCCGGCGGTCGCTCTCGACCTCGGCCTCCTGGGCGTCGAGGAAGGCGTCGAGCGGCACCTTCGAGTCGGCGACGAAGCTGCGCCCCTCGGGCAGCAGGAAGCGGGCGTCGGGCCGCAGCCGGCCCTCTTCGGCGCGCAGCGTCTCCTGCAGCTCGAAGTCGACGTGCTCGGTCATCCCGGCGATCTCGATGCAGCGGCGCAGCTGCAGCTCGCCCCACTGGCCGCGGGTCTGCGGCTGGCGCAGCGCCTTCTTCAGCCCCGCCGTCTCCGAGTTGAGGTTGCCGACGGTCTGGCCGAGCTGCTCGATCAGCGTCCGCGTCTGCAGGTCGGTTTCGCCGCGCCGGCGGACCTCCTCTTCGATCTTCGTCTGGCCGCGGGCGATCCGCTCGGCGAGCCCCTTGATCTCCGCCTGGCGCTTGTCGAGCGCCGCCTCGGCGGTCTTCGCGTCGACCTTGCGCGCCTCGGCGTTCAGCGCCAGCAGCTCGTCGCGCACCTGGGCGCTGACCTCGGCGGCGGCCTGCTGGATCGCCGGCGTCAGGTCGACCTCCTCGCGCGGCTCCTCCTCCCGGCTCCGCGCCTGGTTGTAGGCGAGGAACCCGGCGAGCGCGGCGAGCAGGACGACGGCGATTGCGAGGACGACGGTCATGGGCCAGCGATCGTTGCGCACCGCCCGGACGGGACCGCCCGCGCTGCAACGCACTTTGCGGGCTCACCGTGCCGCCGGTTCGGGCCCTCGCTCCGCATTTGCGGCTTTTCCTCCCCCACAGGGGGTGAAAAGACGCAAACGGCGCCGGAAGCGGCGCCGCGCTACGGCAGCAGGACGTCGTTCTCGGAGGAGGTGCGGAGCGGGCCGACGGCGAGCTTCGCGTCGGGGGCGCCGGGGACGCCGGAGGCGCTCAGCGTGTAGCGGCCCGAGGGGAGCGCGGTCTGCAGCGTCGCCGGGCTCCTCGGGAAGACCGGGCCCGAGGTCGTTTCGCGGGGGCCGTCGAGGTGCAGGCGGGCCTTGGTGCCGCTCTGGTTGGCGATCACGAAGACGACGTTCAGCGGTTCGTCGGTTTCGCGGGGCGGCTGCGGGTGGTTCTGGTTCTGCGGGATCTGCTGGGTGCGTTCGGGCCCGAAGGCGACCTTGCGCGGAGTGACGAGGACTCCTTTGTCGGAGATCGTGACGCTGACCCGGGTCGGCGACTGCGGTCGCGGTTCGTTGGGATGGCTGGAGGCGCCGCAGCCGATCGCCACCAGCGCCGCCGGCGCCAGCACGACGAGGAAGGCGATCGCCTTCAACCGCCCCCGACGCCCCGCGCGCCTGGCACTCCCACGACCCATCGTGGGCTGAATCTAACCGAAGGGGAGGGCGGTTACCTGAGCCGTAACGCCATCTTCACCTACGGCGAGCTCGGTGCCGGGCTCCGCCTCGCGGCGGACGACGGCCAGCCCGATCGGGCCGAGGGCGGGGGAGACGGCGGCGCTGCCGAGCAGGCCGACCTGCTTATCGCCCAGCCGCAGCGGCGCTCCCGGCGCCGCCGGGCCGCTCAGGCGCAGGCCGCGCAGGTGGCGGTTGGGCCGGCCCTTGTAGTGAAGACGGGCGACCGTCTCCTGGCCGATGTAGCAGCCCTTGGTGAAGCTGACGACCTCGTCGACGATGCCGGCCTCGGCGGGCATCGTCTCGCTGCCCATCTCGGCTCCGAAGCGCGGCCGGCCGGCCTCGATGCGGCGGATCTCCGCCGCCTCCTCGCTGACCGCGACGGCGCCGGCCTCGAGCAGCGCCTCGCGCAGGCGCCGGCGCTCGCCGGCGGGGGCGAGCAGGTCGATCCCTTCGGCGGACCCCGCCGCGAGGCAGGCGACGCCGGCGATCGAGGTCTCCTCGCAGGCGTGCTCGGGCAGCGCCGCGGTGCCGGCGATCTCGACGCTGCGCGGCCCCAGCAGCGAGAGCACCGCGGTCTCCTCGCCGCGGTCGGCGACCTCGACCTCGCGGCCGATCGAGTACATGGTCAGATGACGGAGGACCGCCTCGCCGGCGCCCGGCTCGGTCTCGAGCAGGATCTCCTCGCTCGCCGGTCGCAGCACGATCAGGTCCGACTGCATGTGGCCCTTGCGGTCGAGCAGCGCCGAGTACTGGCCCTCGCCGGGCCCCAGCGCCTCGACGTCGCTGGTCAGCTGCCCCTGCAGGTACTCGGCGGCGTCGGGCCCGGTCACCGCGATCACGCGGCGCTCGCGCTCGAGCAGCCCGCACTCCTCGCGCAGCTGCCGGTACTGCGCATCAAGCTCAACAGCTACATCCATGCGACAGATCTTAGGTACCCGCTCCCGTTGGGCGCGACACCATTTTTCGATCTCTCTAAACTCCTGTTTTAGACGTGTCTAACTCGCAGGCGATAGAGGATTACGCGAAGGCGATCTACGCGATCGCCGCCGAGCGCGACGGCTTGGTCCAGAACGGCGAGGTGGCGGAGCGCCTCGGCGTCGCCCCGGCGACCGCGACGGCGATGCTGCAGCGGCTCGCCGAGCTCAACCTCGTCGACTACCAGCCCTACAAGGGCGTCAGCCTGACGCCCAGCGGCGAGCGGGTCGCGCTCGAGGTGATCCGCCACCACCGGCTGCTCGAGGCCTATCTGTCCGAGGCGCTGGGGATGCCCGAGGACCGCGTCCACGAGGAGGCCGAGGTGCTCGAGCACTACATCTCCGAGGAGCTGGAGGCGCTGATCGCCGCCAAGCTCGGCGAGCCGAGCCACGACCCGCACGGCTCGGCGATCCCCGGCCCCGACCTGCTGCCGCCGGCCGGAGCCGCGGGCCGGTGAAGCCGCCGCCCCCGTCGACCGAGGGCGCGACGGTCGAAGACGTCCTCCCCGGCGAGGCCGCGGTCGCCGACGCCGCCCGCCGCTCGCTCGAGGGCCACACGCGGGGCATCGGCCGCCTCTGGCCCTTCCTCGGGCCGGCCTTCATCGCCGCGGTCGCCTACATCGACCCCGGCAACTTCGCCACCAACATCGCCGGCGGCGCCAAGTTCGGCTACCTGCTGCTCTGGGTCGTCCTCGCCGCCAACCTGGTCGCGATGCTGGTCCAGACCCAGTCGGCGAAGCTCGGGATCGCGACCGGCAAGAACCTCGCCGAGCTCTGCCGCGAGCGCTTCTCGCGCCGCACCTCGATCGGCCTCTGGCTGCAGGCCGAGCTGGTGGCGATGGCGACCGACATCGCCGAGGTGGTCGGCGCCGCCCTCGGCCTCAACCTCCTCTTCGGCATCCCGCTCTTCCCGGCCGGGCTGATCGCCGGCGCCGGCGCCTTCGCGATCCTCGCCCTGCAGCAGATGGGCTTCCGCCGGCTGGAGGCGGGGATCACCGCCCTGGTCGGGGTCGTCGTCGCCTCCTTCGTCTACGAGCTGTTCGACGCCCAGCCCAACGCCGGCGAAGTCGCCAAGCACCTCGTCCTCCCCGGCTTCGGCGGCACCGAGAGCATCCTGCTGGCGACCGGGATCATCGGCGCGACGGTGATGCCGCACGTCGTCTACCTGCACTCGGCGCTGACCCAGCGCCGCATCGTCGGCCGCGACGACGCCGAGAAGAAGCGGATCCTCGGCTTCGAGAAAGTCGACGTCGTGATCGCCCTCTCGATCGCCGGCCTGGTCAACCTCTCGATGATGATCGTCGCCGCGGCGCTCTTCCACACCAGCGGGATGACCGGCGTCGAAACGATCGAAGGTGCTTACGACGGGCTGCAGACGCTCGTCTCCGGCAGGGCCGCGACGGTATTCGGCATCGCCCTGCTGGCCTCCGGCTTCGCCTCCTCGTCGGTCGGGACGATGGCCGGCCAGGTCGTGATGCAGGGCTTCATCCGCCGCCGCATCCCGCTCTTCCTGCGCCGCTCGCTGACCCTCGCGCCGGCGCTGCTGGTGCTGGCGATCGGCCTCAACCCGACCGACGCCCTGGTCGGCAGCCAGGTCGTCCTCTCCTTCGGCATCCCCTTCGCCCTGGTGCCGCTGCTGATCGTCGCCAGCAAGCGCGAGGTGATGGGGGATCTGGTCAACCCGCGCTGGCTCAGCGCGCTGGCGGGAGTGCTGGCGGCGCTGATCATCGCCCTGAACCTGTTCCTCCTGCAGCAGGTGTTCTTCGGCTGAGGGTGCGGGCGGGGCGCCGGGGGTGGGCCCCCCGGACGCCTTCGGCTGATGTCCGGGGAACCCACCCCCGCCACCCCAACCGGTACGCTCCCGAAGATGAGCCTGGCCGGTGACTTCCAGCAGATTCTCGAGGCCCTCCCGCCCGACTGGACCGACCTCGAGGTCGACTTCAGGATCGACGACGAGAGCAAGTACGTCGACGCCGCGGTCGCCGTCAGCCAGGTCAACGCGATGCCCTACAAGCGCCCGCGCGAGTTCCACTGGCGGCTGATGGTCGCCCACAGCTTCGGCCACGCGGCGGCCGCCGAGTCGGTCGCGGGCGTTCTCGCCAAGCTCGACGCCGACGGCGTCAGCGGCGAGCTGCGGGTCGCCGAGGTCCGCGAGGGCCGCGCCGAGGTGGTCCAGATGTGGGGCCGCCCGGAGAGCGTCCGCGAGGAGTTCCGCCAGCGCCGCGCGATCTAGCGTGGCCCGCGTCCTCAGCATCGCCACCGACCTGATGCTGGCCAGCCGGGTCGACGCCGGCCTCACCGCCGCCGGCCATCACGTGATCCTCTCCCGCTCGCTGGAGGAGGCGCCGCTCGACCAGGCGGAGGCGATCGTCGCCGACCTCGACGTCGAGAGCGCCGAGGCGCTGGTCGCGGTCGGGGTGCCGGTGCTCGGCTACTACTCGCACGTCGATACGGAGACGCGCGAGGTGGCCGAGGCGGCGGGGGTCGACCTCGTCGTGCCTCGGTCGCGCATGTCGCGCGAACTGCCGGACCTGGTCGCGCGCCTGCTCAGCGACTGAGGTCGAAGGCGGCTTCGACGTCGAGCTTGTGTTCTAAGAGGCCGTGTTCGAGGTCCCAGGCCGCCCAGGCCTCCAGGACGCGGGGCTTGAAGGGGCTCGGGCGCAGGATTGGGTGGAGGGCGCGGAGCTGGGCGGCCTGGTCGGCGCGTTCCAGCGCCGGGTTCGCGGCGAGGAGGTCGTCGAGCGCCCGCTGCGGGTGGGCGACGGCGAAGGCGTAGCCGCGGCGGGTGGCGCCGACCATCGCTTCGACCAGCTCGGGCTCGGCTTCGAGCGTCCGCTCGGAGGTCGCCAGCACCAGCTCGGGGTAGGGCGGAGCCCCGTAGCGGTCGACCTTGAAGGTCCGGATCGGCACCCCGAGCCGGCGCAGCTCGACGCCCTCGGCGTTCCAGAACCCGGTCGCGGCGGCGATCTTGCCCGCGGCGAGGGAGGAGACCGCGTTGAACCCGATCGTCACCTCGTTCACCTTCGCCGGGTCGCCGCCGGCGGCGGCGACCTCGGATTCGACCACGGCTTCGTCCGAGGGCAGGCCGGTGACGCCGACGCTGCGCCCCTCGAGGTCGCGCGGCGAGCGGACGTCGCCGTCGCGGCGCGCGAGGATCGCCGCCAGCGGCCGCTGCACGATCGGCATCAGCCCGACCAGGGGCAGGCCGCGCTCGCGGGCGATGCCGAGGTCGTGGATGTCGACGATCGCGAAGTCGGCGCGGCCGGCGGCGAGCAGCTTCGGCGCGTCGGTCGATTCGCCGGGCGGGTGGATCGCGAGGTCGACGCCCGCCTCTTCGTAGAAGCCCTGCGCCTGCGCGGCGTAGATCCCGGAGTGAACCGCGTTGGGCGTGAAGTCGAGGATCAGGCTCGCGCCTCTCGGCGCGCCCGGTTCCGCACCGTCCCCGCCGCAGCCGGCGGCGCCGGCGAGCAGCAGAGCGGCCGCCAGCAGCGCGACAGCCCTTCTCATCTGGGCCGGCAAGGTAGTCCATTAAGTGAATATGGGTAGACTGGCCGCCGTTTGATCTGAATTCCAGGCGAGGAGGAAAGGTGCAGGAGAGAGGGCTGTCCGCATATCTGGCTGAGCTGATCGGCACGTTCTTGCTGGTCTTTTTCATCACCAGCGTCATCGTGTTGTTCGTCTCGACGGGCAGCCAGGCCCAGTTCGGCTCCGACTACGCGGTCGTCGGCTTCGTCGAGGGTCTCGTCCTCTTCGCCGTGATCGCGACGTTCTGGGCGGTCAGCGGCGGTCATTTCAACCCCGCGGTGACGCTGGCGGTCGCGCTATTGCGCCGGATCAGCCCGATCGACGCGGTGATCTACATGCTCGCCCAGCTCTCCGGTGCCGTTCTCGGCGCCCTGCTGACCAAGGCCCTGCTGAAGGACGAGGGCCGCGCCACCCATTACGGCGCCGGTCAGATCAGCGGCTTGCTGAGCGGCAACTTCGCCGGCGCCGTGATCGAGGCGATCGGCGTCTTCGTCCTCGTCATGGTGGTCCTCGTCGTCTTCTTCTCGGCCAAGGGCAAGAAGGACTGGGCCCCGCTCGCCGTCGGCTTCACCTTCGTCTTCCTCGTCATGCTCGCCGGCCCGCTCACCACCGCCTGCCTCAACCCGGCGCGCTGGTTCGGCGCCGCGCTGGTCGGCGAAACCTGGGGCGGCACCTGGCCCTACCTGGTCGGCCCGCTCGTCGGCTCGCTGCTTGCCGTCGGTGTCTTCCGCTTCGTGATCGAGGCCGGCGACTCGGGCCCGGGCGGCTCCTCGCCAGCTGTCAAGCCGAACGCTCCCGTCAAAAGCTAGGCCGTTTCGCCGCACGCGCCGGGCCGACCCGGCGCGTGCGCTAGGTTCCGCGGGGTGCGCCGGGTTACTTTCTCCCGAAACTTCACGCTGTCGCTCTCCCGGACTTGCCAGTGCTACTGCAAGTACTGCGCTTTCGCCACCCACCAGGCGCACGTCCACGCGCCGGCTGACGTCGAGCGGATCCTCGACGAAGCGGTCCGCCGCAACACCAAGGAGCTGCTCGTCCTGACCGGGGAGCGGCCGGAGGTCAACCCGGTCGTCGCCGAGCGCCTCGCCGCCTGGGGCCACGAGGACTTCACCAGCTACGTCGCCTGGGCCTGCGAGCGGGCACTGGAGCGCGGCATGCTGCCGCACACCAACATCGGCGTGCTCTCCAAGCAGGACCTGGCCCGCCTGCGCGAGGTAACCGCCTCTCAGGGCCTGATGCTGGAGAGCATCAGCGAGCGCCTGATGGACACCGTCCACGCCGGCTCGCCGACCAAGCATCCACAGCTGCGGATGGAGACGATCGAAGCGGCGGGCGAGCTGAAGATCCCGTTCACCTCGGGCATCCTCGTCGGCATTGGCGAGACGGAGGAGGAGCGGGTCGAATCCCTGGAAGCGCTCGCGAAGCTCCACGAGCGGTACGGCCACCTCCAGGAGATCATCCTCCAGAACTTCGTCCCCCATCCGCGCTACTACGGCGCCGAGGTCGCGGAGATCGCGAACGCGGCATCTCGCGAGCGCTGGGCCGGTGGGGATGCCTCTGGCCGAGCAACAGCCGGGGAGGCTCGTCCAGAGGCATCCCCACCGGCCTCTCCGGATTGCGAGGTCCCGCTTCCCGGCTGGGCCAACCCGGTCTCGATCGCGGAGCTGAAGCGCCTGATCCAGGAGACGCGGCGGCTGCTGCCCGATGTCGGGATCCAGGTCCCGCCCAACCTCTCCGACTTCTGGCCGGAGCTGGTCGAGGCCGGGGCGACCGATCTGGGCGGGCTCTCGGCCAACGGCGACCACATCTCGCCGGAGGAGCCGTTCCCCTCGCCGCACCAGGTGCGCAAGGAGCTGCAGCCGCGCGGCTACGCGCTGACCGAGCGGCTCTGCGTCTACCCCCAGTACATGGACCCCGAGTGGATGGAGCAGGGCGTCCTCGACGTGATCAAGCTGAAGTACTGGAGCTTCATCCCGCGGCGCGGCTCGGGGCGGCGCTCGGAGGAGGCGATCGATCCCGGGCTGGCGCCGGAGGCGATCGCCAAGGGGCGCGACGGCGCCGAGCTCTCCGAGGACGAGCTGACCGCGCTGTTCGCCGAGACGCGGCCGGAGGTGATCGAGCAGATGCGGGTCGCCGCCGACGGGCTGCGGGCGGAGCTGGCCGGCGAGACCGTCACCTTCGTCGTCAACCGCAACATCAACTTCACCAACATCTGCACGGTCGGCTGCGCCTTCTGCGGCTTCGGCCAGGGCAAGCGCTCGCCCGATGCCTACGAGGTCTCCGAGGAGGACTTCGCGGCGCGGATCTCCGAGGCGGTCGACTTCGGCGCCACCGAGCTCTGCATGCAGGGCGGCATCCATCCCGAGCTGACCCTGGAGGAGTACGGCCGCTGGCTGGCGCTGGCCAAGGAAGTGGCGCCGCAGCTGCACCTGCACGCCTACTCGCCGATGGAGATCAACCACGCCTGCGAGCGCTCCGGCAAGCAGCCGCGCGAGGTCTTCGAGTACCTGCGCGAGTGCGGTCTCGGCTCGACCCCGGGGACCGCGGCCGAGGTGCTCGACGACGGCGTGCGCCAGCGGATCTCGCCGAACAAGCTGCCGGTCGAGCGCTGGGTGGAGATCATCGAGGCCTCCCACGCCGCCGGCCTGCGCTCGACCTCGACCGTGATGTTCGGCCACATCGAGGAGCCGCGGGAGCTGGCACGCCACATGCGCGTCGTCCGCTCGCTGCAGGAACGGACCGGCGGGATCACCGAGTTCGTCCCGCTCAGCTTCATCCCCTTCAACACGCTGCTCGGCCGCACCCACGGGATCGAGGAGATCTCGATGCGGGAGAACCTCAAGCACACCGCCGCCTTCCGCCTCGCCCTCGGCCGCACCGTTGTCAACCTGCAGGCGAGCTGGGTGAAGATGGGCTTGGAGGGTGCGACCGAGGCGCTGCGCTGGGGCGTCAACGACCTCGGCGGCACGCTGATGGAGGAGAACATCTCCCGCATGGCCGGCTCCCAGCACGGGGTCCGGCTCGAGCCCGAGCAGCTGGTCGCCGCCGCCCGCGCCGCCGGCCGCGAAGCCGCCCAGCGCACGACGCTCTACGAGGTCGTCGAGCGCTACCCCGAGTCCCCGGCCGCCGCCACCGCCTGACACGCGCCACGCCGGCCGAGTTAGCGGAAGAGGTCCTCGTCGGCGGGGCGGAGGAGGGCGGCGGCCCCGGGTCCGTCCTCGGCGCTGACGTGAGCGCCGAGGCCGCGCACGACCGCCGCCGGCACGCCGCTCGCCTTGTCGCGGACCAGGTCGGCCGCGGCCGCGGCCTCGTCGGCGAGCGCGATCGCCGTCGCCTCGAGCTGGCGGCCACGGGCATCGGCGCGCCCGCGCCAGTCGTCGAGCGGGACGAGGCCGGCGCAGCCGAGCGCGACCTCGGCCTGTCCCAGCCGCCAGGCGCGGCCGAAGCTGTCGCTGATCACCACGGCGATGGTGGGCCCCGCCATGGCGGTGGCGATTTCTGCTCTTAGTCGCCGCGCCGAGGCGTCGGGGTCCTCGGGCAGCAGGCAGACGGTGTCGGGCTCGGGCAGGTTGGAGCTGTCGATGCCGGCGTTGGCGCAGACGAAGCCGTGGTGGGTCTCGACGATCAGGACGCTGCGCTCGGCGCGGACCACGCGCCGCGACTCGGAGAGGATCAGCTCGACCAGGTTCGGCTCCTTGCCGAGCACCGCCGCCAGCCGGCGCGCCTCGGCGCTCGGGATCGCCGCCGAGAGCCGGCGCACCCGCCCCTCGGCCTTGGAGACGACCTTCTGCGAGACGACGACGACGTCGCCGTCGGCGAGCTCGGCCCGCTCGGCGATCAGCGCGCCCAGCGGGTCTCCCTCGCCGATCTCCGGCAGTCCCGCGACCGCCGCCACCCGCAGCTCGCTCATATGCCGAGGGCCTTGGCGGTGCGGCGGGCGCGGCCGGGGCGCGCCATCAGCTCGCGGGTCAGCGCGATCACGTCGGCGGGGGTGTCGAGGTCGAGACCGAGCGTCGGCACCTCCTCGACCCCGTAGGCGATCCCGGCCTCGCGCGCCAGCTCGACGTGGCGGGCGCAGCTGCCCTCGCCGAAGGCGGGGACGATCGCGCTCGGCGGGCTGAGGACGAGGCCGTTGGTGCCGGTGCCGTGGCGGTCGGGGACGACGCCGACGTACGGCGTCGGCACCCCGGCCAGCAGCCCGTCGAGCTCGCGCGGCTCGAGCAGCGGGCAGTCGCCGGGGAGGAGGACGACGCACTCGGCACCCTCGACTTCGGCCCGCGCGACGCCCGCCAGCGCCGCCTGCACGTGGCCGGCGTCGGCCGGGTCGGGGATGACCTCGGCGCCGCAGTCCGCGGCCAGCTCCTGCGCCTGCGGGTCGCCGGTGACGACGATCGTGCGCTCGATCGAGCGCGCCTTCGGGATCGCTTCCAGGACGTCCTCGACCATCGCCGCCATCAGTCGCCGCCGCTGCCCGGGATCGAGCCCGCCGGCGAGACGCTGCTTGGCGGCGTCGAAGTGCTTGACCGGGAGTACCGCGGTGGCCTTCACGAGGAGGCGAGGCCGGCGGCGTAGTCGAGGACGATGCGGGCCAGCCGGGCGCGGCCGCTGGCGCCGTCCATCAGCGTCGGCACCGCCAGGGTCGGGATCCCCTCCGGCGGCGGGTCCGGGTCGCCCTCGTCGACGACCATCGCGTCGATCAGCCCCGCGTAGAGCGAGGCGACGCCGGCGGCGGTGCAGGGACGGCCGAGGGCGGCCATGAAGTTGTCGGTCGGTCCCTTGACCACGGCGCCGGCGACGTAGGGGCTGACGGCGACGACCGGGGCGGGGGAGGCGGCGATCGCCTCGCGCATCCCCGGTATGGCGAGGATCGGGCCGATGCTGATCACCGGGTTGGACGGGCCGATCACGATCGCCTCCGCCAGCCGCAGCGCGTCCAGCACCTCCGGCGTCGGCTCGGCCGCCTCGATCCCCTCGAGCTCGACCCCGAGCACCTCGGGCTGGCCGCCGTCGAGGATCAGGTATTCCTGCAGGTCGCGGCGCCCGGCGGGAGTGATCACCTTGGTCCGCACCCGCGCGTCGCTCATCGGCAGCACCTTCGCCTGGACGCCGAGGCCGCGGACGATCTGCGCCTGGGCTTCGGTCAGGCGGCCGCCGTCGGCGAGGAACTGGCGCCGGTACAGGCAGGCGGCGAGGTCGCGGTCGGAGAGCCCGAACCAGCTCGGCGCGCCGAACCGCTTCAGCCGCTCGAAGACGACGAACTCGTCGTCGCGGATCCCCCAGCCGCGCTCCTCGTCGATTTCGCCGCTCAGCCAGTAGCCGACCAGGTCCGGGTCGGGGGAGACGTGGACGCCGAGCGCCTCGATGTCGTCGCCGGTGTTGGCGAGCACCGCGAGGTCGGGGCCGACCTCGTCCTGGACGCCGGCGGCGAGCTTGGCGCCGCCGGTGCCGCCGGCGAGCAGGACTACGCGCATGGGGGCGGGGGAGGGGTGGTCCGGGGGGGCTGCATCGGCGGGCCAGTCTAGAACCTCGCCTCGCTCGGCCCAGACCATATGCTGGGCAGGTGCGACTCGAGGGACGCAGGGCACTGGTGACCGGCGGCGCCAGCGGCATTGGCGCGGCGATCGCCGCGCGGCTCGCCGGCGAGGGCGCCGAGGTTTGGGTGGGCGACGTCGACGTCGACGGCGCCGAGCGGATCGCCGGCGAGATCGCCGGCCACGCGACCGAGCTCGACGTCACCGACCTCGATTCCGCCGAGGCGGCGGTCGCGGCGGCCGGCGGCACCCTCGACGTCCTCGTCAACAACGCCGGCCTCGACGAGTTCGGCTTCTTCACCCAGACCAGCCCGGAGCAGTGGCAGAAGGTGCTCGCGGTCAACCTGGTCGGCGTGCTCAACTGCACCTACGCGGCGCTGCCGGGGATGCAGGCGGCGGGCTACGGCCGCATCGTCTCGATCTCCTCGGAGGCGGGCCGGGTCGGCTCCAAGGGCTCGGCCGTCTACTCGGCGGCCAAGGGCGGCGTCGTCGCCTTCATGAAGACGATCGCCCGCGAGAACGCGCGCTACGCGATCACCGCCAACTCGATCGCCCCGGGACCGATCGAGACGCCGCTGCTGATGGGCGCCAGGGAGCTGGGCCCGGTCGGCGAGAAGCTGATCGAGACGATGCGGGGGATGACCCAGCTCGGCCGCCTCGGCCGGCCCGACGAGGTCGCCGCCGCTGCGGCCTTCCTCGCCTCCGAGGAAGCCAGCTACGTGACCGGCGAGACGCTCGGCGTCAGCGGCGGCCTCGGCATGGTCTGAGCCCGTCGCGGCCGACCTCTTGACTTTTGTAACCCTCTGGGTGACAAAGCTCAAGGGGTCGCGTTGGATTTAGCCGAACGCGCGCGCCGGCCGGGGCGGTTTGAGGTAGCGTGCCCTGCCATGGGAGGTCTCGGGGGCAAGACGATGATCGTCTCCGGCGGTAGCCGGGGGATCGGGCTGGCGATCGCGCTGGCCGCCGCCCGCGAGGGCGCCAACGTCGCCCTGCTGGCGAAGACCGCCGAGCCGCACCCGCGGCTGCCCGGGACGATCTACACCGCAGCCGAGGAAATCGAGGCGGCGGGCGGCAAGGCGCTGGCGATCGTCGGCGACGTCCGCGAGGACGCCTCGGTCGAAGCGGCGGTGGCGCAGACGGCCGAGACCTTCGGCGGCATCGACGTCGTCCTCAACAACGCCAGCGCGATCGACCTCAGCAAGACGCCGGACATCCAGATGAAACGGTACGACCTGATGCAGGACATCAACTGCCGCGGCAGCTTCCTGCTCGCCAAGTGCTGCATCCCCCACCTGCGCGAGGCCGAGAACCCGCACGTGCTCACCCTCTCGCCGCCGATCAACCTCAACCCGTTCTGGGCCGGCAACAACCTCGCCTACACGATCGCCAAGTACGGGATGAGCCTGGTCACCCTCGGCCTCGCCGAGGAGCTGAAGGAGGAGGGGATCGCCGCCAACTCGCTGTGGCCGCGGACGATCATCGCCACCGCCGCGGTGCAGAACCTGCTCGGCGGCGACGAGGCGATGGCGCACTCGCGCAAACCGGAGATCATGGCCGACGCCGCGATCGCGATCCTCCACCGGCCGAGCCGCGAGGCGACCGGCAACTTCTACATCGACGACGAGGTCCTCGCCGAAGAGGGCAAGACCGACCTCTCCGAGTACGGCTACGGCGCCGCGGCGGACCAGCTGCAGCGCGACATCTTCCTCGACGCCTAGCGACCGCCGGCGCGGGCCGCGCCCCGGGCGCTCAGGCCGGCGCCAGGATCTCGGCCAGCCGCTGCAGCGCCCGCCGGCGGTGCTCGTCGAGCTCGGCGACCAGCGCGTCGCCCTCGCCGGCCCGGATCGCGGCGACGATCCGCTCGTGCGCGCGCAGCGACTCCTCGCGGCCCTGCGGCGAGCTGTAGTAGAGCGCGCGGTAGGTTTCGGTCGAGTCCCAGAGCAGCCGGATCAGGCGCAGCGTGTGGACCTGGTCGGGCGAGGAGAGGACCGCGAAGTGGAAGCGGCGGTTGGCCGCGAGCTCGGCGGCGACGTCGCCGGCCGCGGCGGCGTCGGCGCATTCGCGCGCCGCCAGCTCGATCCGCCCGACCGCGTCCTCGTCGAGCAGCGGCAGCGCCCGCCGCGCCGCCCGCTCCTCGAGCAGCGCCCGCAGGGCGTAGATCTCGCGCACTTCCTCCAGCGCCAGCTCGGCGACGGTGTAGCCGCGGCGGGGGAGGTAGCTGACCTGGCCCTCCTGCTCGAGCACCGCCAGCGCTTCGCGCACCGGCGCCAGGCTGACCCCGAGCCGCTCGGCGATCTCCTCCTGGCGGACCCGGTCGCCGGGCCGCAGCTCGCCCTCGACCATCGCCCGCCGCAGCCCCTCCAGCGCGTGCTGGGCGGCGGTGCCGGGGCCCGGCCGGGGCGCGGTCGCGGCGCCGTTCACCGCTCTACCCCTCGCGCTCCGCTCACCGGAAGGCCTGGATCCCGGTCACCGCGCCGCCGATCACCAGCGCGTGGACGTCGGCGGTGCCCTCGTAGGTGACCACCGACTCGAGGTTGTTCATGTGGCGGATCACCGGGTACTCGAGGGTGACGCCGTTGGCGCCGAGCACCTGCCGCGCGCTGCGCGCCACCTCGAGCGCGGCGTTGACGTTGCCGAGCTTGCCCATCGAGACGTGCTCGGGCCGCAGCGCCCCGTCGTCCTTCATCCGGCCGAGGTGGAGCGCCAGCAGCGTCGCCCGGTTCACCTCCAGCGCCATGTTCGCCAGCTTCTGCTGCTGGATCTGGAAGGAGGCGATCGGCTTGTCGAACTGGACCCGCTCCTTGCTGTAATCGAGCGCCGCTTCGTAGCAGGCGCGGGCGGCGCCGGCGGCGCCCCAGACGATCCCGTAGCGGGCCTCGTTGAGGCAGGAGAGCGGGCCTTTCAGCGAGGCGACCTCGGGCAGGACCGCGTCGGCGGGTAGGCGGACGTCGTCGAGCAGCAGCTCCGAGGTGATCGAGGCGCGCAGGCTGAGCTTCTTGTGGATGTCCTGGGTGGTGAAGCCCGGCGTGTCCTTCGGCACCAGGAAGCCGCGCACGCCCTCGTCGGTCTGCGCCCAGACGACGGCGACGTCGGCGACCCCGCCGTTGGTGATCCACATCTTCTGTCCGTGCAGGACCCAGTCGTCGCCGTCGCGGCGCGCCCGCGTCCGCATCGAGCCGGGGTCCGAGCCGGCGTCGGGCTCGGTCAGGCCGAAGCAGCCGATCGCCTCGCCGGCGGCCATCCGCGGCAGCCACTCCTGCTTCTGCTCCTCCGAGCCCCAGCGCCAGATCGCGAACATCGCCAGCGAGCCCTGCACCGAGACCAGGCTCCGCACCCCCGAGTCGCCGGCCTCCAGCTCCATGCAGGCGAGGCCGTAGGCGGTGGCGGAGGCGCCGGCGCAGCCGTAGCCCTCGAGGTGCATGCCGAGCACGCCCAGCTTGCCGAGCTCGCGCGCCAGCTCGCGCGGGATCGTCGCCTGCTCGAACCACTCGCCGACGTTGGGCACGACCTCGTTCTGGACGAAGGCGCGCACCGCGTCGCGCATGTCGCGCTCTTCGTCGGAGAGCAGGCGGTCGATCGCGAGGTAGTCGTCGGGGCGGATCGGTGGGGCGGCGGTGCTGCTGGCGGTCATCGGCGGGTCCTCTTCCTCGGCGCGCCGGGCGAATCCGGACGCGGATGCTAGATTTTCGAAAATCGAAGACTCAGCGTACACCAGCGGGGCGCGAGCGCCCGGCACCGGAGCCGATTCCGCCCTCGGGCCGCTCCGCATCCTCGACTTCTCGCGCGTCCTCGCCGGCCCCTTCGCGACGATGATGCTGGCCGACCTCGGTGCCGAGGTGACCAAGGTCGAGCGGCCCGGCGGCGGCGACGAGACGCGCTCCTGGGGCCCGCCCTACGACGAGCGGGGCGAGGCGACCTACTTCCAGTCGGTCAACCGCAACAAGGCCAGCCGCGTGCTCGACCTCGGCGCTGAGGCCGACCTGGCCGAGATCCGCCGGCTCGCGGCCGGGGCCGACGTCCTGGTCGAGAACTTCCGCCCCGGCCTGATGGCGGCCAAGGGGCTCGGCTACGAGCAGCTCGCCGCCGCCAACCCGCGCCTCGTCTACTGCTCGATCACCGGCTTCGGCAGCGGCGAGGGCGGCGCCGCGCTGCCCGGCTACGACCTCCTGATCCAGGCGCTCGGCGGCCTGATGAGCATCACCGGCCAGCCCGACGGCGAGCCGACCAAGGTCGGGGTCGCCCTGGTCGACGTCCTCGCCGGGCTCTTCGCCACGGTCGGGATCCTCGCCGCGCTGCGCCACCGCGAGAGCTCCGGCCGCGGCCAGCTGGTCGAGGTCGACCTCTTCTCGGCGCTGCTGGCGGCGCTGGTCAACCAGGGCTCGGCCTACACCGTCGCCGACGTCGTCCCCGGCCGGATGGGCAACCGCCACCCCAGCATCTCGCCCTACGAGCTGTTCGCGACCGGCGAGGGCGAGCTGGTGCTGGCGGTCGGCAACGACCGCCAGTTCGAGCTCCTCTGCGAGACGATCGGCGCCCCCGAGCTGGCCGCCGACCCGCGCTTCGCGACCAACCCCGCCCGGGTCGCCAACCGCGACCAGCTCGGGCCGCTGCTGGAGGCGAGGCTGGCGGCCCGGCCGGCGGCGCAGTGGGCGGCCGAGCTGACCGAGCGCCGCGTCCCCGCCGGCGTCGTCAACGACCTCGCCGGCGCCTTCGAGCTGGCGCGGCGGATCGGCCTCGAGCCGACCGTCGCGATCCCCCGCGAGGACGGCTCGACGGTCGAGCTGACCCGCAACCCGATCCGGCTCTCGGCGACCCCGCCCAGATACCGTACGGCGCCTCCCCCACTTCCCCAGGAAAGGAACGAATGAGCGTCAGGATCGGTTACAAGGCCTCCGCGGAGCAGTTCGGCCCGCGCGAGCTGCTCGACTACTCGCGCCAGGCCGAGCGGCTCGGCCTGGAGATCGTCTCGGTCTCCGACCACTTCCAGCCCTGGCGCCACCACGGCGGCCACGGTCCGAACGCGCTGGTCTGGCTCGGCGCCGCCGGCGAGGCGACCGGGCGGGCGCTGCTGGGGACCAGCGTGCTGACGCCGACGATGCGCTACGAGCCGGCGGTGATCGCCCAGGCCTTCGGCACCCTCGGCGTGCTCTACCCGGGCCGCGTCTTCCTCGGCGTCGGCACCGGCGAGGCGATGAACGAGACGCCGGTCACCGGCGGCGAGTTCCCCGGCCGCAAGGAGCGGCGGCTGCGGCTGGCGGAGGCGATCGCGCTGATCAAGCAGCTGTGGAGCGAGGAGCGGGTCGACTTCGACGGCACCTACTACAGGACCGACCGGGCGACCGTCTACGACCGGCCCGAGGAGCCGGTGCCGGTCTTCGTCGCCGCCTCCGGGCCGCTGGCGGCGAAGCTCGCCGGCCGGGTCGGCGACGGCTTCATCTCGACCAGCGGCAAAGACCCGGACCTCTACACCGGGCTGATCGAGAAAGTCGCCGAGGGGGCGGACGAAGCCGGCCGCGACGCGGCCGCCATCCGCAAGATGATCGAGATCAAGGTCTCCTACGACCGCGACCGCTCCTTCGCCCACGAGGCCTGCGCCTGGTGGGCGGCGCTGGCGCTGAAGCCGGAGCAGAAAGAGGGGATCGACGACCCGGTCGAGATGGAGCGGGTCGCCGACGAGAACGTCGAGCGCGCCCACACCCGGTTCATCGTCTCCGACGACCCCGACGAGGTGGTCGAGAAGATCCGGCCCTACGTCGAGCTCGGCTTCGAGGATCTGGTCCTGCACGCGCCCGGGCCCGAGCAGGGCCGCTTCCTCGAGCAGTTCGCCGAGGACGTGCTGCCGCGGCTGCACGACGCCTTCTAGGATCGGCGGCGGTGAACGAGCTGCCCGCCAGTGCCACGATCCGCGAGGTAGGCCCTCGCGACGGCTTCCAGAACGAGCCGGAGACGATCGCCACCGCCGACAAGGTGGCGCTGATCGACCTGCTCTCGGCGAGCGGCCTGAAGCGGATCGAGGTCACCTCGTTCGTCCGCCCCGACGTGATCCCGCAGCTCTCCGATGCGGCCGAGGTGCTGGCCGGGGTGCAGCGCCGCGAGGGCGTCTCCTTCTCGGTCCTGATCCCCAACCAGCGCGGCCTCGAGCGGGCGCTGGGCCAGCGCGAGCGCTTCGACGAGGCGAGCGTCTTCCTCTCGGCCTCGGAGACCCACAACCGCAAGAACGTCAACCGCTCGGTCGCCGAGTCCCTGGCCGGCCTGCGGCCGACGCTGGCCGCCGCCGGCGAGGCGGGGCTGCGCCGCGAGGGCGTGATCGCGACCTCCTTCGGCTGCCCCTACGAGGGCAGGGTGGAGCCGGGACGCGTGTTCGAGATCGCCGAGGCGCTGGCCGCCGCCGGCTGCGAGGAGATCGGCTTCGGCGACACCACCGGGATGGCCAACCCGCGCCAGGTGCACGAGTTCTTCGCCGCCGCCCGCGAGCGCCTCGCCGGGGTCGAGCTGACCGCCCACTTCCACAACACCCGCGGCCAGGGCCTCGCCAACGTGCTCGCCGCCCTGGAAGAGGGGATCGACTCCTTCGAGTCGAGCTTCGGCGAGCTCGGCGGCTGCCCGGTGCCGCCGGGGGCGACCGGCAACGTCTCGACCGAGGACGTCGTCTCGATGCTCGAGGAGATGGGGGTCGGGACCGGCGTCGACCTGGAGGCCCTGCTGAGCGCCTCGCGCGCGGTCCAGGAGGTGCTGGGACGGCCGCTCGGCGCCCACGTCCTGCGCGCCGGGCCGGTCGATTGGCGGGCGTGAGCGCCGCCGCCGGCGAGCGTCTGCGCGCCGACGTCGAGGCGCTGGCGGCGATCGAGCGCGGCGCCGGCACGGCGGGCGAACGGCGCTCGGCCGAGTGGGTCGCGGGTCGGCTGGAGGAGGCCGGCGCCGCCGACGTGCGGCTGCGCTCCTTCCGCTACCAGCGCACCTACGCCTGGGCCCACGCGGCCCACTTCGCGCTGGGGATGCTGGGCGGGCCCGCCGCCGCGGCCGCCGCGGTCTCCTACGAGCTGGAGTACTCCGGGCGCTCGCAGTGGCTGCGCCGGCTGCTGCCGGCCGCCGAGGCGACCAACGTCCTCGCCCGCGTCCCGGCGGCGGGCGAGCGCCGCCGCACCCTGGTGCTGATCGCCCACCACGACGCCGCCCACACCGGCCTGATGTGGGACCCGCGCCTGGTGCGGACCGCGCGCGGCGGCAGCTTCGCCACCCTGCCCGCGGTCGGCTTCGCCCTGGCGCTGCCGCGGCGCACGCGGCCGCTCGGCCGCGCCCTGCTCGCCGGCCTGATCGCCTTCCAGCTCGACGTCGCCCGCGGCAAGCCGGTGCCCGGGGCGAGCGACAACGCCTCCGGGGTGGCGGCGACTCTCGCCCTGGTCGAGCGCTGGGCGCGCGAGCCGCTCCCCGGCTGCGAGGTGATCGCGCTCTTCCCCGGCTGCGAGGAGTCGGGCATGGGCGGCACCGCGGCCTGGCTGCGCGAGGAGGGGGCGGCCCTCGACCCGGCCAGCACGCTCGTCCTCGGCCTCGACACGCTCGGCGCCGGCGAGCCGGTCGTCGCCGGCAGCGAGGGCGGGCTGGTCCCGGTCCGCTACCGCGAGGAGGACCTCGCCTGGGCCGACGCCGGGGCGGCGGCGGCGGGGCTGCCGGCGCCCGAGCGGGCCCGGGTGCCGGGCTGGACCGACCCCGCGCTCAGCCGCTTCGCCGGCCTGCCCTCGGTCTCGCTGCTCTCGATGCGCGACGGCCTCTTCACCGAGTACCACCTGCCGAGCGACCTCCCCGAGCGGGTCGACTGGGGGTCGGTCGAGCGCTGCCTGGCGATCGCCGCCGGTACCGGCGCCGCCTGGGCGAGTGGCGGGTCGGGTTAGTCAACCTCTGGTTGACAAACTCGACCCGGCCGAGCTTAGGCGAGCGAGGGGAGCTTCTTCGCCATCTCGACGAAGTAGTCGAGCGCGGCGGGGTTGGCGAGCGAGTCGCGGCTGGCGGCCTTGTCGGGGTCGGTGCCCATCAGGATCCGCTTCACCGGCACCTCGAGCAGCTTGCCGCTGAGCGTGCGTGGGACCTCGGCGATCTCGAAGACCTCGTTGGGCACGTGCCGCGGGCTGCAGCGCTCGCGCACCCGGCGGGCGATCTCCCTGGTCAGGTCCTCGTCGAGCTCCGCACCCTCGCGCAGCACGACGAAGAGCGGCATCCAGCCGTCTCCCTCGGGGTTGGGCAGGTCGACGACGAGGGCGTCGACGATCTCGTCGAGCGAGAGCACCGCGCGGTAGATCTCCGAGGTGCCCATGCGGATGCCGCCGCGGTTGATCGTCGAGTCCGAGCGGCCGTAGATGACCGCCGTCCCGCGCTCGGTGATTTCGATCCAGTCGCCGTGGCGCCAGACGCCGGGGAACATCTCGAAGTAGCTCTCGCGGTAGCGCTCGTCCCCGGGGTCGTTCCAGAAGTGGATCGGCATCGAGGGCATCGGCTCGACGATCACCAGCTCGCCGACCTCGCCGATCACCGGGTTGCCGTCTTCGTCCCAGGCCTGCAGCGCGGCGCCCAGCGAGGGGCCCTGCAGCTCGCCGCGGTAGACGGGCGCCAGCGGGACGCCGCCGACGAAGGCGGTGCAGACGTCGGTGCCGCCGGAGGTCGAGAACAGCCAGGTGTCGCGGCCGATCTGCTCGTAGATCCAGTCGAAGCCCTCCGGGGCCAGCGGCGAGCCGGTCGAGCCGATCGCCTTCAGCGCGCTGAGGTCGCGGCCGGCGCCGGGCTCGATCCCCGCCTTCATGCAGGCCGAGATGTAGGCGGCGGAGGTGCCGAAGGTGCTGATCCGGGTCCGCTCGGCGAGGTCCCAGAGCGCGTTCAGGTCCGGGTAGCCGGGGTTGCCGTCGTAGAGGACGATCGCCGCCGGGCTGAGCAGCCCGGAGACGATGAAGTTCCACATCATCCAGCCGGTCGTCGTGAACCAGAAGAGGCGGTCGCCGGGGTGGGTGTCGACGTGGAGGTTGAGCTTCTTCAGGTGCTCGAGCAGGATCCCGCCCTGGCTCTGGACGATCGCCTTCGGCAGCCCGGTCGTGCCCGAGGAGTACAGCACCCAGAGCGGGTGGTCGAAGGGGACGCGCTCGAAGGCGAGCTCGGCGCCCTCGCCTTCGGTCAGCAGGTGGCCCCAGAAGGTGACGTCGCGCAGCCCGCCGACGTCGGGATCGGGGTCGAGGTAGGGGAGGACGACGGTGCGCGAGACGCTCGGCATCGCCTCCTGCAGCTCGGCGACGGTGTCGCGGCGGTCGAAGTCCTTGCCGCCGTAGCGGTAGCCGTCGACCGCGAACAGGACCTTGGGCTCGACCTGGGCGAAGCGGTCGACGACGCTGGCGGCGCCGAAGTCCGGCGAGCAGGAGGACCAGACGGCGCCGATCGAGGCGGCGGCGAGGAAGGCGACGATCGTCTCCGGGATGTTCGGCATGTAGGCGACGACGCGGTCGCCCTTCTCGACCCCCATCGCGCGCAGCCCGGCGGCGACCGCCGCGACCTGCTCGCGCAGCTCGCCCCAGGAGAGCTCGCCGAGCTCGCGCAGCTCGGAGGCGTGGAAGATCGCGGTCGCCGCCTCCTCGTCTTTGCCGGCGAAGACGTGCTCGGCGTAGTTGAGCGAGGTGCCGGGGAACCACTTCGCGCCGGGCATCTCGCGCGAGGCGAGGACGGGGGACGGGTCGCCGTCGGCCTGGACGTCGAAGAAGTCCCAGATCGCCGCCCAGAAGCCCTCGAGGTCGTCGACCGACCAGCGCTGCAGCGCCTGGTAGTCGTCGAACTCGAGGCCGCGCTCGGCCTGCAGCCAGCGCATGAATTCCGTCATGCGCGCGTTCTCGACCATCGCGGACGAGGGTTCCCAGAGGGGAGCGGGGACGGGCACGCTCACGGTGCGCCAGTCTATCTTTCGCCTGGCCGCGCCGGAGTGGCGGAATTGGCATACGCGATCGACTCAAAATCGATTGCCCTTTTTGGGCTTGTGGGTTCGAGTCCCACCTCCGGCACTCTCAGACGGCGGCGGAGCGGCGCGATGCGGCGTCCTCAGTCGGCCGAATAGCGCTGCTCATGAGTATCCGGTTCCGTCAGGTGACGTGCCTACATTCGTCTTGTGGCCCGGCCAGACTTCCCACGCACCATCGTGGAGTTCCAAGAGCGCTTCCCCGACGAGGCGTCCTGCCTCGAGTACCTGGCCGAATCCCGCTGGCCTGAGGGCTACCGCTGCCCTGCCTGCAATGGGAGCCGCGCCTGGATCCTGGAGCGCCGCCACCTCTGGGAGTGCTCGGACTGCCACCACCAAACCTCGGTTACCGCGGGGACCGTCATGCACGGCACTCACACCCCGCTTCGCCTCTGGTTCTGGGCGGCCTACCTGGTCGCCACCCACACCCCCGGGATTTCCGCCAAGCAACTGCAGCGACAACTCGGGCTCTCCCGCTATGAGACCGCCTGGCTCATCCTGCAGAAGCTTCGCCGGGCGATGGTCGCACCGGAGCGCGAGCCGCTGCGTGGCGAGGTGGAGGTCGACGAGGGCTTCGTCGGTGGCGTCAACCCGGACCGCAAAGCTGGCCGAGACCCCGTTGGAAAGCGGCTTGTCGGTGTCGCCGTTGAGGTCCGCGGCACCGGCTCGGGAAGGCTGCGACTCGCGACCCTCCCGAATGCAAGCAAGCGCAGCCTCGGGCCCTGGGTCGCTGCCAACGTCGAGCCCGGCGCGATCGTCCACACCGACGGCTGGCGCGGCTACGCCGGACTTCGCGACCTCGGCTTCGACCACCGGCCCGTCTCCCAGCACCGGCGCAGCGAGGAGCGCCGCCTCATCCTGCCCCGTGCCCATCGCGCTCTCGCCAACCTCAAGACCTGGCTGCAGGGAACCCACCGCAGCGCCTCCGAGAAGCACCTGCACGTCTATCTCGATGAGTTCGTCTTCCGCCACAACCGCCGCCGCACCCCGATGGCGGCCTTCCAGACGCTGCTCGGGCTCGGGGCCGCACATGCCCCGAGCACCTATGCCGAGATCACCGGCGACGTCGCAGCCTGAGCGAACCGGATACTCATGAGCGCTGCTATTCGGCCTCCCTGCGTCCTTGCCTCGCTTGCTCCGGCGCCGTCTGAGTACTACTTGGTCTGGCGTCGGGTGGCCTGACTCAGGCGGGCTGGGCGGCGTTGCCCTCGGGGCTGGCGCCGGCGCCGTAGTCCTCGCCGGAGCCGATCGGGCGCTCCTCCTCTACGTGCCACTCCTGGTTGAAGCCGTAGAGGGCGAAGGCGATCACGACCAGCTGCAGCAGGCCGAGGACGACGACCAGGGTGCCGAGGACCGCCGAGGGCAGCAGGGCTTCGCTGAAGCCCGCCTTGTCGCGCGAGAACCAGCTGTTGGCGCCGACCGCGCAGAAGATCGCCAGGATCATCGAGAGCGCCGCCGCCACCGGCAGCACGCCCCGCCCCCAGCGCGCGACCCGGAAGGCGAAGACGGCGTAGACGACCACGTAGAGGATGCAGACGATCCCCATCCCGCTGCCGCCCTTGAGCAGCGACCAGCCACCGACGGTGATCAGCGCCGCGAGCCCCGCCGTCGCCGCCAGCAGCAGCACGACCAGCCACTTGGTCGTGACCGACCCCGGTTTCTCCCGATTCGGCCGCCACAGTTCGTAGCCGGGCCGCACCTCTCCCACAGCCATGCCCCTGATCTTAGAATCTGTCAGCGACGATCCGGGATTGGCCCCGCGTTAAGGCGCGGTCCGCCCGGTCGCACGCGGGCGTGGCGGAATTGGCATACGCGCCAGGTTTAGGTCCTGGTGGGCTCCGGCCCGTGGGGGTTCAAGTCCCTCCGCCCGCATCGCCGCCGCGGGGCCGCGCGCCGCCCCGCCGGCGCCCGCCGCGCGTTACGATCCGGATCCCCTCTGGGGCAGTGGCCCAACTGGCTAAGGCACCGGTCTCCAAAACCGGCGATTCCAGGTTCGAGTCCTGGCTGCCCCGTCTCTCGATTCCTCGCTCCGGCCGCCCCTCGCAAGCACGGGGGCAGAGGTCTTCGATCCGTTCGGTCGCTAGCGGCCGCTGCTACCTTGCGGCGCGTGAAGAGCAGCGGCCGCCGGGTGGTGCTTGCGGTTGGCGTCGCCCTCCTGGCGGTGCTGGGCGGCGCCGGGACGGGGCGCGCCGCGGCGGCGACCGCGCAGGCGTCGGTGGTCAACGGCATCGAGGCGGCGGACGGGAGCTATCCGTACCTCGCCTTCGTCTACGTCGAAAGCGGCGCCGAAGCGCACGCCTGCACCGGGACGGTCGTCTCCGCCAGCGTCGTCCTGACCGCCGCGCACTGCGCCCTGAACGGGAGCCTCACCGCGCTCGAGCCGCCGGCGGCCTACGCGGTGGTGACCGGCGACGTCGACTGGGCCGCGAGCGGGCGCACGGTGTCCACGGTCTCCCGCGTCGCCGTCGACCCGGACTTCGCCTACCTGAGGCCGGGCGGCATACCGGTCCGCGCGGACGCGGCCGTGCTGGCGCTATCGCAGCCGATCTCCGCTCCGAGCGTGCGCCTGGCGACGGCGGTGAGCTGGGAACCGGGCGACCGGGCGGTGATCGCCGGCTGGGGGCTGACGGGCGTCACCGAACCGGCGCCGACCAGGCTCCACGTCGGCGAAGTCACCCTGCGGGACAAGGCCTACTGCGGATCGGAATTCCCCCACTTCCAGCCGGCCTGGCAGCTCTGCGCCCTCGACTACCCCGAATACGAGTACACGACCTGCAACGGCGACAGTGGCGGCCCGCTGCTGGCGGTCGCTCCGGGGGGCGCGAGCGAGCCGGTGGAGATCGCGATCACCTCGGTCGGCGACGTCGGCTGCCCGACCGAAGCACCCGCCTACTTCGCCCGAGTCGACGCGGTTGCCGCCTGGGTCCAGGGGAAGGTCGCGGAATGGGCGCGGCCGCCGGCGCCGGCGGCCGAACCGGCGCCGCAGTCGAGCGCCGGGCGGCTGCCGACGCTGGACGGCGCCCGCGCCCGGGTGCTCGCCCGCCGCGCCCTGCGCCGCCAGCTGCACGGCCGCTTCCGCGGCCACCGCGGCTTCCGGGCCCGCTGTTCGCCGGTCGCTCGGGCCCGGCAGCGCTGCGCCGTCCGCTGGCGGGCCGGCGCCCGCGAGTACTGGGGCAGGCTCACCGTCTACTTCGCCTTCGCCGCCGGCGAAGTCGTCTGGAACGACCGCTACCGGATCAGGCAGGCGAGCCGCCGCTGCCGGCAGCGCTCCCGACACCCCGGCGTCTGCCCGGTGACCATTTACAGGCGGTAGCGGATGGCCGCGCCGGCAGGGCTCTCCAGCGAGCGGGCGCGGGAACTGCTGGCGGAGGTCGGCCGCAACGTGATCGAGGAGGCGCCGGGACCCTCGCCGCTGCGCCAGTTCCTCGCCAACTTCGTCCAGCTGCTGGCGCTGCTGCTCTGGGCCGGGGCGGCGCTGGCGCTGGTCGCCGGCCAGCCGCAGCTGAGCGCGGCGATCGTCGCCGTGATCGTGATCAACGCCGTCTTCTCCTACGTCCAGGAGCACCGGGCCGAACGCGCGGTCTCGGCGCTGCGCCGGATCCTGCCGCAGCGGGTGCGGGTGCGGCGCGACGGCGAGGAGGCCGAGATCGACAGCGAGGAGGTCGTCCCCGGCGACCTGCTCCTGCTCACCGCCGGCGACCGGGTCGCCGCCGACGCGGCGCTGCTCGAGGCGAGCGAGCTGCGCGTCGACGAATCGACCCTGACCGGGGAGTCGGCGCCGGCCGCGCCGACCGAGGAGGTCTTCGCGGGCACCTACGTCACCGCCGGCGCCGCGGTCGCCGAGGTCAGCGCGACCGGGATGGCGACCCGCTTCGGCCATATCGCCGCCCTCGCCCAGCGGGGCCGCCCGCGGCGCAGCCCGCTCGAGCGCGAACTCGACGCGATGACCCGGGTGGTGGCGCTGATCGCCCTCACGATCGGCGTCGTCTTCTTCCTCGTCGCCGGCCTCACCGGGGACCTCGACACGACCGACCGCTTCGTCTTCGCCATCGGCGTCGCGGTGGCGCTCGTCCCCGAGGGCCTGCTGCCGACGGTGACCCTCTCGCTGGCGCTGGCGACGCAGCGGATGGCGCGCCGCAACGCCCTCGTCCGCCGGCTCACCTCGGTCGAGACGCTGGGCGAGACGACGGTGATCTGCACCGACAAGACCGGCACCCTGACCGAGAACCAGATGACCGTGCAGCGGGTCTGGCAGGCGGGCCGCGAGATTGACGTCGAGGGGGTCGGCTACGAGCCCTTCGGCCGCTTCCTCGCCGGCGGCGAGGTGGTCGAGCCGGGCCCCCTGCAGGAGCTGCTGCGCGCCGGCCTGCTCTGCAACGACGCCCGCCTGATCCACGCCGAGAGCGGCTGGACCGTGCTCGGCGACCCGACCGAGGCCGCCCTGGTCGTGCTCGCCGAGAAGGGCGGCCTGCGCCACGAGCAGGAGGCGGCGCGGGCGCCGCGGCTGGCGGAGATCCCGTTCAGCTCCGAGCGCAAGCGGATGAGCACGGTCCATCGCGCCGGCGGCGAGCGGGTCGTCTACGTCAAGGGCGCCGCCGAGCTGGTCCTGCCGCGCTGCCGCTGTGGCGAGCAGGAGCGGGCAGCCGCGAGCGCCGCCGCGGCGGCGCTGGAGGGCGACGCGCTGCGCGTCCTCGCCCTCGCCCGCCGCACGCTCCCCGCCGGCGCCGGCGAGGGCCCCGAGGAGGTCGAGCGCGAGCTCGAGCTGCTCGGCCTGGTCGGGATGCTCGACCCGCCGCGGCCGGAGGTGCCGGAGGCGATCGCCCGCTCGCAGCGGGCCGGGATCCGGCTGATCATGGTCACCGGCGACGCCGGCCGCACCGCCGAGGCGATCGCCCGCCGCGTCGGCCTCGTCCGCGACGGCGTCCACGTGATCGGCGGCGCCGAGCTGAGCGAGCTCGACGACGAGGAGCTGCGCTCGCGGCTCGCCGAGCGCGACGTGATCTTCGCTCGTATCGACCCCGAGCAGAAGCTGCGGCTGGCCGAAGTCCTGCGCGGCGAGGGCGAGGTGGTGGCGATGACCGGCGACGGCGTCAACGACGCGCCGGCGCTGCGCCACGCCGACATCGGCGTCGCGATGGGCGCAACCGGCACCGACGTCGCCAAGGAGGCGGCCGACCTGGTGCTCGTCGACGACAACTTCGCCTCGATCGTCGCCGCGGTCGAGGAAGGGCGCGCCGTCTACGACAACATCCGGCGCTTCGCCGGCTACCACTTCTGCAGCAACGCGGGCGAGCTGGTGCCGTTCCTGGTCTGGGGGATCTCGGGCGGCGCCGTGCCGTTGCCGCTGGTGGTGATGCAGGTGCTGGCGATCGACCTCGGCACCGACCAGCTGCCGGCGATGGCGCTCGGCACCGAGCGGCCCGAGGAGGGGACGATGACGCGGCCGCCGCGGCCGCGGGCGGAGCGGATCCTCAACCGCGCCACGCTCGCCCGCACCTTCGGCGCGATCGGGCCGCTGGCGGCGCTGGCGGCGATGTCGAGCTTCCTCTTCGCCTACTGGCTCGCCGGCTGGCGCCCCTGGGAGCCGCTCGCCGACGAAGGCTCGCTGTACTTCGAGGCGACGACGATGACGATGGCCGGGATCGTGATGGCCCAGGTCGGCGCCGGCATCTCCTGGCGCAGCAACCGGCTCTCGCTGCGCGCGATCGGCCCCTTCGCCAACCGGCTGCTGCTGGTCGGGATCGGGGTCGAGGTGGCGATGATCGCGCTGCTCTCCTACACGCCCGGGCTCGACGACGTCTTCCACACCGGCGCGCTGGGTCCGTGGGAGTGGCTCTTCCTGCTGATCTGGCCGCCGCTGGTCGTCGCCTCCGAGGAGGCGCGCAAGGCGTTGATGCGGCGCCGGGCGCGGGGGGTCGGCGGTCGCCGCCGCTAGCGGGTGCGGGAGGCGAGGTCCGAGAGCAGCTCGGGCATCCCGCCCTCGGCGTACACGCGGCGCTGCAGATCGGCCCCGTTGCCCTCGCGCAGGATCCGCTCGAGCTCCTCCAGGGCGGCGTCGGCGCCGAGCTCGCGAGCGTAGGGTCGGACGCGGTCGAGGACCTGCCGGGCGACCTCCGGCGCCGGCTGCGGCGCGTCGTCGAGCAGGATCTGCGCTTCCAGGCCGTGGCTGGCGGCCTGGAAGTAGGACTCCTCCAGGGCCTCGCGCGTGTGAGTCTCACCGCTCGGCAGCTCCAGCTCGCGGGCGGCGATCGCCTGGATCAGCGCTGCCAGCGCGACCGAAGTTGTGGCGTCGGCCTGGACGTCGACCGCGCGCACCTCGACCGTCCCGAGCTGCGGGTGCGGCCGCACGTCCCACCAGATGTAGGTGTAGTCGGCGACCCCGGCGGCGGCGACGAGGTCGTCGGCGACGCGGCAGAAGTCCTCGTAGTCGTGGAAGGCGCGCGGGACCTGGAAGCGAGGGTACGCGCGGACCACCGTGGTGCGGGCGCTGGCGTGACCGGAGTCGGCGCCGCCGCGAAAGGGGGAGTTGGCGGTGAGCGCGGTCAGCACCGGCAGGTAACGGCGGAAGGCGTTGGCGAGGCGCACCGCGACTTCGGGGTCGGCGATGCCCACGTGGACGTGGAGGCCGCAGGGAGGGGTCGTGAGGATGATCTCGCCGAGGTCCTCCTTGACCACGTCGTAGCGCGGTCTGGAGACGAGGGTCGCGCGGCCGGTGGCGGTCGGGTGCAGACCGGCGCCGAGCAGGCCGAAGCCGGCGCCGGCGACCGCGGCGCGGACCTCGCGCAGCTCCGCCAGCGCCTCGTCGACGCCCAGGCAGATGCCGGTCTTGACCTCGATCTGTTCGCTGAAGATCTCGGTCGAGATGCGCCCGGTCGCCGCGGCGGGAACCGTGTCCATCACCGCCTCGGCGCTGGTTGCGGGCGCGAACTCGGCGTCGACCAGCAGCAGCTCCTCCTCGATTCCGAGCGAGAGCGGTGGCGAGGAGCCGAAGCGGTGCAGGTGCGGGTCCGCGGGCGTGGCGGGACTCGAGCTCGACAAGCCTGCAAGGTAGCGCGCCGAGCCGTGGCGACGCCGGTGAGGACCGGGAGCTGTGGCAGGGTTCCGCGGATGCCGCCGACCTGGCTCACCGTCCTCGCCTGGATCTCGCTCGCCGCCGCCTTTCTCACCGCGGGCGCGATCCTCTGGGACATCTACGGCCGCGGCCGCCGCCAGAAGATGGGGATCATGGAGGCGGTCTGGCCGGTGACGGCGCTCTATTTCGGGCCGCTGGCCTGGCTCGGCTACTCGCGCTGGGGGCGCCAGGCGGTGCGCGGCGCCGGCCCGGCCAGCTACGGCGAGCCGGTCTCGGTCGCGATCGGCGTCTGCCACTGCGGCGCCGGCTGCACGCTCGGCGACATCGTCGGCGCCTGGCTCGTATTCGCCCTCGGCCTCACCGTCGCCGGCCTGGCGCTGCCCTACGAGTACGCCTTCGACTTCACCTTCGCCTTCATGCTGGGGATCGCCTTCCAGTACTTCGCGATCGTGCCGATGCGCGGCCTCGGCCTGCGCGACGGGCTGCGCGAAGCGTTCAAGGCCGACAGCCTCTCGCTGATCTCCTTCGAGGTCGGCCTCTTCGGCTGGATGGCGGTGATGCAGCTCGTTCTCTTCACCGACCCCCACCTGGCGCCCGACCATGCTGCCTACTGGTTCCTGATGCAGGTCGGGATGATCCTCGGCTTCGTCACGGCCTACCCGGTCAACGTCTGGCTGATCCGCCGGGGGATCAAGGAGGCGATGTAGCTCGCGGGTGCCGGCGCGCGGCCGAGGTGGCTGGACGGCTACCCGCGCAGCGCCCGCAGCGCGTTGAGGATCACCGCCAGGTCGATCCCCTCCTGCAGGACCGCGCCCCCCAGCGGCGGCAGGTAGCCGAAGGCGGCGACGACCATCGCGGTCAGGCTCAGGCCCATGCCGACTGCGACGCTCTCGCGGGCGATCCGCAGCGAGCGGCGGCCGGCGTGGACGGCGTCGGCGACCCGGTCGACCCGGTCGACGGTGATCACCGCGTCGGCGGTCTCCGAGGAGACGGTCGCGCCGGCCGCGCCCATCGCGATCCCGAGGTCGGCGAGGGCGAGCGCCGGCGCGTCGTTGACGCCGTCGCCGACCATCATCACCGGCCGCAGCGCCGGGTCCTCGCGCAGGCGGCGGATCACCTCGAGCTTGTCCTCGGGGCTCTGTTCGGAGTAGACGCGGTCGACCCCGACCTCGCGGCCGACCCGCTCGGCGACCGAGCGGCGGTCGCCGGAGACCATCGCGATCTGGCGCACGCCTTCGCCGCGCAGCCGCTCGACGATGCCGCGGGCGTCGGGGCGCAGCTCGTCGGCCATCGCGATCACGCCGGCGAGGCCGCCGTCGACCGCGACCAGGACGCGCGCCTCTCCCGAGCCGCGGCCGTCGACCAGCGCTCCGTGCTCGAGCTCGGCCGGGTCCATCCCCTGCGTTTCGAGGAAGCGGCGGCTGCCGACCGCGACCCGGCGGCCGGCGACGGTGCCGGCGATCCCCTGGCCGGGGTCCTCCTCGGTGTCCTCAGCGGGCGCCAGGGTGAGCCCGGCGTCCTCGGCGGCGTGGACCAGCGACTCGCCGAGCACGTGCGCCGACATCCGGTCGACCGAGGCGGCGAGGCTCAGCACCTCGGCCTGCTCGAAGCCGTCGCGGACTGCGACCTCGCGCACTTCGGGGCTGCCTACGGTCAGCGTCCCCGTCTTGTCGAAGAGCACGGTCCGCACCTGGCCGAGGGTCTCGATCGCGGCCCCGCCCTTGACCACGACGCCGGCCCCGGCGGCGCGGGAGAGGCCGGAGACGAGCGCGATCGGCGCCGCCAGGATCAGCGGGCAGGGGGTGGCGACGACGACCACGGCGAGGGCGCGGACCGCCTCGCCGGAGAGCGCCCAGGCGAGGCCGGCGATCAGCAGCGTCGCCGGCAGGAAGAAGCCCGCGTAGCGGTCGGCGAGGCGGACGAACGGCGCCCGCTCGGTCTCCGCCTGCTCGACCAGCCGCACCAGCGCCGCGTAGGCGCTCTCGGTCGCCGGCCGGTCGGCGCGGACCTCGAACGGGGCGCCCGCGTTGGAGGTGCCGCTGAGCACCGCCATCCCGCGCCGGGCGGTCACCGGCAGCGGCTCGCCGGTCAGCGCGCTGGTGTCGACGACCGCCTCCTCGCTGAGCACGGTGCCGTCGATCGGGATCAGCTCGCCGCTGCGCACGAGGGCGACGTCGCCGACCCGGACCTGCTCCACGGCGACGTCGTGGAAGCCGCCCTCGGCCCGGATCCGGGCGACCTTCGGCGCCCGTTCGACCAGCGCCGTCAGCTCACGGCGGGCGCGGGCGTCGGCGACTTCCTCGAGCGCCAGGCCGCCGGAGAACATCAGGCCGATGACGACGCCGGCCAGCAGTTCGCCCAGCGCCAGGGCGCCGACCATCGCCACCAGGGCGATCGTGTCGACTCCCATGTGGCGGTCGACGACGATCGTCCAGACCACTTCGACCGCCAGCTCGAGCGCCAGCAGGGCGAGGACGACGCGCCAGACCGCGTCGCCGGCGGCCGCCTCGCCGGCCAGGTGCAGGGCGCCGCCGACGACGATCGCCGCCAGGGCGATGGTGGCGAGGATCCGCGCCCGGTGACCGAGCAACCAGGCGCCGAAACGCTCAAGATCCGAGCGGCTCATGCCGATCATCTTGATCGTCGTGACTCGTCTCCGTCTCTTCGTCCTCTCGATCGCAGCCCTGCTTGCCGTGCCGAGCGCCGCCGCGGCGGCGACGGCGGGCCCGCTCGAGGTCTACCCCGGCAATCCCTACTACGCGCTGGTCAAGGCCGAGTCCGAACCGCAGCTGCCCTACGCGACGAAGATCGGTGGCTGCAGGCTGCGGGCGCGTGCCTCCTGCCGCGGTGCCGACCTGACCGGGCAGCAGCTGCTCGGCGCCTTCCTCCCCTACGCGAAGCTGAGCGGCGCCAGCGTCAGCGGCGGCTCCCTGGCGACCTCGATCGCCTCCTTCGGCCGGCTCGGCGGCGCCGACCTCAGCGGGGTGGGCATGATCGGCACCTCGCTCGCCTACGCGCGGCTGCGCAAGGCCGACCTGAGCGGCGCCACGATCACCTTCGCCGGGATCAGCAACGCCGACCTGCGCGGCGCCAAGCTGGTCGGCGCCGACGGCTACTTCGGCGCGATCCTCGGCTCCGACATGCGTGGCGCCGACCTGCGCGGGATGGACTTCTCCAACTCCGACGTCAACGGCACCGACCTGCGCAAGGCGGACATGCGCGAAATGAACCTCACCAACGCCGACTTCACCGGCTCGCGGCTCGGCGGCGCCGACCTGCGCGGCTCCCACTTCTGCAACACGCTGATGCCCAGCGGGAAGGTGATCGCGCCCCGCGACGGCCTCTGCCCGGGCCAGATCCGGCCCGGCCCGCCCGGCGCCGAACCGATCCCGGTGGCGCCCAGCAGCCCCCTCTACCCGGCGGTCTACGCGCTGCAGAACGGCACCCAGGTGCAGGCCGGGACGAAGCTGAACGGCTGCAAGATCGAGGCCTTCACCAAGTGTCGCGGCAAGAGCTTCAAGGGCAAGAGCCTGCAGGGCGCCTTCCTCGCCTACGCCGACCTGCGCGCCGCCGACCTGCGCGCCGCCAAGTTCCCGCTCGGCTCGCTCGCCTACGGCAAGGCCGCCAACGCCAACCTCAGCCGCGCCAGCCTCGGCGCCACCGCGATGGTCGACACCGACCTGCGGCGGGCGAAGCTGCGCCGCGCCTCGCTCGGCCTCACCGTGCTCGCCGGCGCCGACCTGCGCGGCGCCGACCTCAGCTTCGCCGACGCCCGCTCCGCCGAGTTCTCCGGGGCCGATCTACACGGCGCCCGGGCGATCCGCGCCGACTTCGCCACCGCCAACCTGACCGGCGCCGACTTCCGCCGCGCCAACCTGCGCGGCGCCGACTTCAGCGGCGCCGTCCTCGCCGGCGCCAAGCTCGCCAAGGCGAACCGCAAGCACGCCAAGTACTGCAACACGGTCATGCCCGACGGCCACCTGCGCAACCCCCAGCCGTCCTGCGGGTCCTAGCCAGGGCTCAAGCCGCAGCGTAGCCGGGGCTCAAGCCGCAGAAGGTCACGGGAGGGGGAGAGACGACCCACCCCTTGAGCTTTGTAACCCTGTGGGTGACAAAGCTCAAGGGGTGGGAAGGCACGCGCCGCTGTTCGAGCTCGCGAGTCGGCAGCACGGGGTGGTTTCGACGCGGCAGCTGGGGCGGCTTGGCTATGGAAGGAACTCCGCCTCCAAGGCAAACCGCGTCGGCAGGCTGCGACGGGTGCACCGAGGGGTCTACGCAGTCGGCCACGAGCCGCTTACCTGGCAGGGGCACTGCATGGCAGCGGTGCTCTGCGCCCGCACCGCTGTGGCAAGTCATCGCTCCGCCGCCTGGCTGTGGGGGCTGGTCGGGCGGTCGCCTTCGCGGATCGAGGTCACGGTCCCCACCCCTCGAAGCAACAGGCGCGAGTTCCGCATTCACGTCGCGCAGCTCGGGAGGCCCGATCTCGACCGGATCGACGAGATCCCGGTCACCTCCTGGGCGCGGACGATGCTCGATATGGCGGCGATCTCGACCGACGCGCAGGTGCGGCGCCGGATCAAGCGCTCCGAAGAGCTCGAGGTCTTCGACCTGCGCCCCCTCGACGACGTGCTCGAGCGCACCGCCCGCCACCCCGGCGCAGGCCGCCTGCGTCGCGTCCTGCGCGCCTACCGCCCCGACCTGGCCACCACCCACTCCAAGCTCGAGCGCCGCTTCCGCGTCCTCGTCCGCCGCGCGGGGTTGCCGGAGCCGGCGATGAACTACCTGGTGGCCGGCATGGAGCTCGACGCCTACTGGGAGACGGAGCGCTTCGTCGTCGAACTCGACGTCTATGCCACCCACGGCGACCCGGGCTCCTTCGAGTCAGACCGCATCCGCGAGTCCGACCTGCTCCTGCAGGGACTCGAGATGATCCGCGTCACCGACGTTCGCCTCGAGCAGGAGCCAGAGGCGGTGATCGCCGACCTCGCCACCCACCTGCGCCGTCGCCGCCGCGAGCTCGGCCTCCCCGCCCAGCCGACCCCTTGAGGTTTGTAACCCTCTGGGTTACAAACCTCAAGGGGTGTCAGGCGACAGCGACCGACGCCCGCTGTCTCCGGCTCAGGCGCCGAGCACGTCGCGGCGGCGGAACGCCGCCAGGGCCGCGAGCATCGCGGCGGCGCCGACGGCGATCATCACCAGGGCGTCGGCGGTCTTCCAGGGCTGGGCCGGGACCGGGGCGACGTGCTGGAAGGGGGAGAGGTCGACGGTCCACTGCGGCGCGCCGAGCAGGGCGCCGAACAGGTACCAGCAGAAGGCGACGGAGACGAGGCCATAGGCGACGCCGCTGGTGGCGCGGGGGATGAGGGCGAAGGCGAGCGCGGCGAGGCCGAGGAAGAGCAGCGCCGCCGGCATGCAGTTGAGGCCCGCTTCGAGAGCGGCGCCGAGGCCGATGCCGGCGCTCTGGGTCGCGGCCGCCGCCCAGGCGAGGACGCCTGCCAGCAGCGAGAGGGCGAGCGCGCCGGCCGCCGCCAGCGCCAGCCGGCCGCCGAGCCAGCCGAGCCGCGAGACCGGCAGCGCGAACAGCGTTTCCAGGCGCGAGTCGGCTTCCTCGTGGCGGGCGGCCGAGATCTGGGCGCAGGCGAAGAGGCTGATCGCGAAGGCGAAGATCAGGAAGTAGAAGCCGAACGCGCCGGTCGGGGTGGCGATCGAGGTGCCGCCCAGCTTGTGCAGCTGTTCGCGTAGGTTCTGCGAGAGGTTCTCGGTGTTGAAGGTCTTGACGAGCAGTCCGACGACGACGGCGTAGAAGGCGATGCCGGCGAACCAGCCTGCGAGCAGGCCACGCTCTGAGCGCAGCGCGAGCGCCGTCGGCGAGGAGAGCAGGCGGTCGCGGGGCGGGGCGCTGTCGGCACTGGCCAGCAGCCCGGTGCCGACGTCGCGACGCAGCGCGATCCGCGCCGAGACGGCGAGCAGCGCCGCGGTCGCCGCCGCCAGCGGCAGCAGCGCCCCCGGCTGCGGGCCGACGAAGGGGCGCATCTCCTCGGCCCAGCCGAGCGGCGTCGCCCAGCGCAGCCATTCCAGCGCCTCGGAGGTGTCGGCGACGATCCGCAGCGCGAAGGCAGCGGCGAAGACCGCCATCCCCAGCCCGATCGCCAGCCGCCGGGTCGGCGCCAGCTGGCTGGTGAGCGAGCCGACGCCGACGAAGACCGCCGCCACCGCGGCGATCTCCAGTGCCAGGTAGGCCGAGGGCCCGGCCGCGAGCCCGCCGGCCAGCAGCCCGACCCAGGTCGCCAGCCAGATCGTGGCGAGGCCGGCACCGACCCCGGCGAGCGCCGCGCGCAGCGCCGTGCGGCGGCCGATCGGGGCGGCGAGGACGAGCTCCCAGCGGCCGTCGTCCTCCTCGGCCCGCTGTGCCCGCACCGCGGCGAAGATCCCCCAGACGGCGGCGAACAGCGAGAGGATGCCGCCGGTCCGCCAGCTGACGTAGCCGCCGACGGTGAGGAGGTCGTGCGGCACCCCGTAGAAGAGCCGGACCGCCTTGTTGTCGCCGAAGCTCTGCGCGAACTGCAGCCGCTCGGCGACGGTCGGGTAGCTGTGTTCGTAGCCGAGCGCCTGGACCAGCGCGATCAGGCCGAAGAGCAGGGCGAAGGAGAGGGTGCGGGTGCGGCCGTCGCCCCAGGCGCGGCGGGCGATCGCGACGGCGGCCCCGCTCATCGCCCCGCCCTAGCGGCGGCCACCGTCGGCACGGTCGTAGTGGTGGAGGAAGATCTCCTCGAGCGAGGGCTCGCGGCTGGTCAGCGTCACCACCGGCAGCTCGGCGAGCGCCGCCAGCAGCGGCCGCACCGGGCCGGTCACCTCGCAGCGCAGCGCGTTCTCGCCGGAGTGCACGACCCGCACGCCCTCAAGCGGCGGCAGCTGCGGAGCCGGCCCCTCGAAGCTGACCTCGACCGTGTGGGCGGAGAGGTGGCGCAGCTGCTCGAGCGTGCCCTGGTCGACGAGGCGGCCGCCGCTGAGGATCCCGACCCGGTCGCAGAGCGCCTCGACCTCGCTGAGGATGTGGGAGGAGAGGAAGACGGTCTGGCCGCGCCGCTTCGCCTCGGCGACGCTCTCGCGGAAGGCGACCTCCATCAGGGGGTCGAGGCCGGAGGTCGGCTCGTCGAGGATCAGCAGCTCGGCGCGGCTGGCGAGCGCGGCGATCAGCTGCACCTTCTGCCGGTTGCCCTTGGAGAGCGCCCGCACCTTCTTGTCGGCATCGAGCTTGAAGCGGTCGACCAGCTCGTCGCGGTAGGCGACGTCGGTGCCGCCGTGCAGGCGGGCGAGGAAGGCGAAGGTCTCGGCGCTGGTCAGCCCCGGCCAGAGGAAGGGCTCGCCGGCGACGTAGGCGACGCGGCGGTGGGCGGCGACCGGGTCGGCCCAGGCGTCGATGCCGAACAGCTCGGCCCGCCCGGCGCTCGGCCGGTGCAGGCCGAGCAGGAGACGGATCGTCGTCGTCTTGCCGGCGCCGTTCGGTCCCAGGTAGCCGTAGACCTCGCCCGGCTCGATCGCCAGGTCGAGCGAGTCGAGCGCCAGCGTCTGCCCGTAGCGCTTGCTCAGCCCCTCGGCCCGGACCGCGGCGCTCACCTGGCGCCCGCCGGCGCTCACTCCGTGACCTGCTCGATCTTGCGGATCCGGACCTGGGCGCGGAGGCGGTCGATCTCGCTCGGGTGGCCGCTGCCGAGCCCGTGGCGGGTCACGTTGAGCGCCCCCGCCGCGGCCGCCAGCCGCAGCGCCTCCTCGGTCTCGAGCCCGGCGGCGATGCCGACCCCGAGGGCGGCGAACATCGAGTCGCCGGCGCCGGCCGGGTCGACCGCGACGAAGCGCGGGCCGGCGACCTCGAGCTGGCGCTCGCCGAGCAGCGCCAGCGCCGGGTCGGGCCCGCGCGAGATCAGCACGTTGGCGGCGCCGCGACCGCGCAGGTCGCGCATCGCCTGCAGGCAGCTGCGCTCGCTCGCGTCCGCGGCGAGGCCTTCGCCGACCAGCTCCTCGCTGCTGAGCTTGAGCGCGTCGAGGCCGCCGGCGAGCGCCGCCGCGAGCGGCTCGCGGCTGAGGTCGGCGAGGACACGGCGGCCGTTGGCGCGCAGGTCGGCGGCGAGCCGGGTGTAGGTGTCGGGCGGCAGCACGCCCTCGTTGCGCGGGCCGGTCAGCAGCATCGTCCCCGCCTCCAGGCCGGCGGTGGCGGCGACCCCGTAGAGCTCGTCGAGCTCGTGGCGGCGCAGCGGCGGGCTCGGCGTCTCGACGATCGGTCGCCGCTCGCCGCTGCGGCGGTCGTGCAGGTAGGCGGCGTTGGCGCCGGTCGTCCGCACCGAGAGCACGTCGATCGTGCCGACCCCCAGCAGCGTCCGCAGCACCACGCCCGACTCGCCGCCGAGCGGCACGCAGAGCAGCACCCGGGCACCGAGCCCGGCCGCCATCCGGGCCACCCAGAAGCCCTGGCCGCCGGCGTGCAGGTGGACCTCGGGGACCTCGCCGGAGCCCTGCTCGACGGTCACCGTGAGGACCGGGGAGGGGGCGAAGACGGCGACCTCGGCCCGCGCCAGGCGGGGGCGGATCGGGTTGCTCGCGTTCACCGCGGAACGCTACCGCCGCCGCTCGCCGCCCGGTCGTGGATATCCCGACAGCGTCGCTGCGCCCCTGCACGG
>CAWEOH010000011.1:0-89136 GCA_963810455.1 uncultured Actinomycetes bacterium | reverse complement strand
AGCCTGACCGAAGCCAACGAGACCTGTGCGCCCCCGCAGACCATCGAGGTCAACAACTCCTGCACCGAGTCCCCCGATGGCCGGCGGCGAGGTGATCAGCGCCCAGTTCACCCACAACCACAAGCAGGCGCTCACCGTTCCCCACGGGCGCACGGCCAGGGTAGCCGGAGAACTCGCCGACGACGCCGGCGACGCGATCAGCGGGGCGACGCTCTGTGTCGAGATGCAGACCCAGGGATCCCGGCAGCGGCCTCGTTCCCGTCGGGACTGCCACCACCGACGCCCACGGCCACTTCGTCTACACGGTGCCGAAGGGCCCCAACCGCAGGGTACTAGTCGGCTACCGCCACGACTCCTTCCAGGTGGCGCGCTCGATCCGCTACTACGCCCACGCCAAGCCGACGATCCACATCTCGCCGGGGAGGGTCGGACACGGCGGCGGGATCAGGATCGGGGCAAGCTTCCCGGCGCTCATGGGAAGGGCCGGGTCGTCGTCCTGCAGGCGAGCGCGCTGCACTCGCGGCGCTGGTTCACCTTCCGTCGGGCGACGACCAACAAGCACGGCGTGTTCCACGGCCGCTACCGCTTCGGAGCGACGACCCGGACGATCACCTATCGCATCCGCGCCGTCGTCCCCCGCCAGCGCGGCTACCCGTGGGAGGTCGGCCACAGCAACCGGCGCTGGTGAAGGTCAAAGGTTGAGGCAGTAGATGCGTCCAGAGCGCATGCAGACGGTTCCTAGAATCAAAGCCGTCGGGTCGACCGGCTCGGCGGCACGAGCGAGGAGGTCGAGATGGGCGAGTTGAAGATGCAGGGAACGCCGAGCCTGGGCACCGTCCTGGGGGCGGTCGGAGCGCTCCTGGGCCTGGCGGCGCTGATCGTCTCGCTGTCGGCGAGCGCCGACGCCTCCCCGAGTGGCCACCTCGTGCGCCGGGGCGACATCGCCCCCGGCGCGGTGACCGCCAAGGCTCTCGCCCGCAACGCGGTCCACCCGCGCTCTCTAGCCCGCAACGCGGTCCACTCAAAGGCGCTGGCCAAGGAAGCCGTTAATCGTCGGATCTTGAGGAAGGAAGCCGTGCTCGCCCGAGCGATCGCCCCTGACGCCGTCACCGCCGGCGCGATCGCGCCGGGCTCGATATATGGAGGGGCGTTGGGAACGGAGACGCTGCACACGGTGCCGATCACGGACATCGATGAAGTGGCTGAAAACGGCAAATGGACCGCCGGCAACACCGAAGACGCGCTCTGCGGGCCTCGGTGAACGCTGCTGGCTCCGGGCTTCGTCTTCACCAACCCCGGCAACAGGGAAGTCGCCTGGCTCGAAGCACGCCCGTTCCTCACCACCGACGGCAGCCGCGCCAACGGCGTGAGTGGCCGGATCACCTCGAATTCCGGCGGGACCGCCGAAGCGGTCATCATGGCGCTCTGCCTGCAGTAGCTGGGGGTCAAGGCGACGGGGACTCCCACTCGACCTCCACCCCGTACCCGCCCTCCTCCTCGAACTCGACGATCAACGGAGTCCAGCTCACGCCGGCGAGGAGATCGTCGAGGGTGATCCCGAGCCCCCCCGCGAGCCGCACGTATGTGTCGAGCAGCCCCAGCACCTCCCCGTTCTCGATCCCGCTGATCCGATCGGAGGACACCATCGCCCGCCGGCCGAGAGCTTCCTGGGAGTAGCCGCTGCGCTTGCGCTGAAGGAAGAGGTTGTCGGCGATCCGCGCCTTGGCCTCGTAGGGGAGCTTGCTTGGCATCGAGGGCTCATCTGGTTCGACCGAGCGCCGCGAGGGCGGCGGTGTGCTCGGGATCGTCGGCGACGTCGAAGCCGCCGGAGCTGAGCACCACCTCGCCGGGAACCCAGAGGATCCCGGCGGCCAGCTCGCCCGGCTTCGCCTCCAGCGCACCGGCGAGCCGGATGAAGGTGTGGATGAGGCAGCTTCTGCTCTAGCTCCAACGCAGCGACGATGCTCGGGTGCACGTCGGCGCGGAAGGCGAGTTCTTGCTGGCTGATGCCTGCCCGTTTCCGCAGCTCCCTCAGGTTCACCCGAAGCCGGGCGCGAAGCTCATCGGAGGGGGGCGAAGGCCGGCGCTGCTGCTCACGTTCGACTCCGCGGGGCGGGATGTGGCATGGGCCGTCGTCGATCCAGAACCTGCCCTCGACGGTGTAGCCGGGTTGCCAGCGAAGGCCGGCGAGCAGAACGCAGGGGCTCGCCTCCACTCCGGCGGCGACCTTCAGGATCGTGTCGAGGCGCGGCAGGCGCTCCCCGCGCTCGAGCAGGCTGATCTCCACGGGGTGCAGGTCGATGAGGCGGGCGAGCTCCGCCTGGCTCATGCCGCTCTGGCGGCGACAGCGCCAGAGGTTGCGGCCGAAGCGCTCTGCGAACTCGAGCTCCATCAATCGCTCACCGACTCCTCGATCTCCCGCGCATAGACGCCCGGCTGCTCCAGGCTGACTTTGAGCCGCCAGTACATGCCCGCCAGTAGCTCGCAGGGCTTCGCTTCGACGGCGCCCCCGAGCTTCACGATGGTGTCGAGGCGAGGAGAGCGCAGGCCGCGCTCCAAGAGGCTGATCTGCGTCTTGTGCAGGCCGGCGCGCTGCGCAGTCCCCTCCTGGGAGAGCCCGACTTGGTTGCGCAGCACGATCAGGTTCTCGCCAAGGCGCCGGTTGAGGGCGGCGCGTGGGTTCTCGTTCTCGGAGTTGCTCACCTAGCACTCCCCTCTTGGCCGATCGCGCAGAGCACGCGGCCGCATGCCTCTACGGCCAGCTCCGTGCGGCGCAGAACCTCCTTGTCGTCGCCAGAGCGCGGGAGCGTGTCGGCGTAGAGCTCGGTGGCTTCGTCGCGTAGTCGCTCGATGATCCGGCGCAGGTCCTCTGGCTCCATGGTCAGCTCGACGCTGCCGTCGGGTGGCAGATCCGCGCGGTCCGGCCAGCCGAGGTCCTCGAGCAGAAGGCGCAGGTCGTCGGCGAAGGCGTGGCCGAGGCTATCGGCCTTCTCGTATTCGCCGGCGTCGATCGCGAGCCAGAGGTCGCCGATCCCGCTGAGGTGGTCGAGGACCTGGACGTAGAGCGCCTCGCGTTGGGCGGCAGTGATCTTGATCGACATCTGGTGCCTCCTCTCGTGAGGCACCGAGGCGCAGCCGTGATGCCGCCGATCGCGGGATCGGCGAGTACGGTTTCTCTTGCATCGAAGCTTGCTCTTCGGTGCCGGCCCCGGGGCGTCCAACCGCCGCCGGGGCGCTTTCTGTTTGTCGCGGCTCGCCGACCGTAGCTCGCCGCCGGCTTAGAAGCGAGTGCCGAAATGCGGGAATCGCCGTCAATCCCGGGCAATCGCTGCGCTATCTGCCACTAGTGGCGTTATTCCGGGTCGCCGACGAGCCCCTCAAACACGAAATCGGCCCCTGAAAGGAGCCGATTTGCAGGGACTTCTATGAAGCCCGGAATGGGACTCGAACCCACGACCCCTTCCTTACCATGGAAGTGCTCTACCAGCTGAGCTATCCGGGCAGATCGGCTCGTTGGGAGCCGGCTGCAGGGGGAAATCTTAGTGGGTTGGCGCCGGCTCGATGGCCTAGGCTCGCGGCTTGGCGAGCAAAGGGACCACGGGCGTGGCGGAGGGAGCGGCGCTCGGTCCGCGGCTGGTGGTCGTGCTCGGGGCGCTGTCGGCGTTCGGGCCGCTGACCACGGACGTTTACCTGCCGGCGCTGCCCGGGCTCGGGGACGCGTTCGGTGCGAGTCCCTCCGAAGTGCAGCTGACGCTGACCGCCTGCGTGATCGGGCTCGCCGTCGGCCAGCTGCTGCTCGGGCCGCTGAGCGACATGCTGGGCCGGCGGCTGCCGCTGCTGGTCAGCCTCGCCGTCTTCGCGGTCGTCTCGCTCGGCTGCGCCGCGGCGCCGTCGCTGCCGGTCCTGATCGGGGCCCGCCTGGCGCAGGGGCTGGCCGGCGCCGGCGGCATCGTGATCGCCCGGGCGATGGTCCGCGACCTCAGCTCCGGGCTGGCGGCCGCACGGGCCTTCTCGGCGCTGATGGCGATCGTCACCGCCGGCCCGGTCTTCGCGCCCCTGCTCGGCGCCGGGCTGCTGCTCTTCACCGAGTGGCGCGGGGTGTTCGTCGCCCTGGCGGCGATCGGCGTCGGCCTCTTCCTCATCGCCCTGCTGGCCACCCGGGAGACGCTGGACCCGAGTCGCCGCCGCCCCGGCGCCCTGCGCCGCTCCTTCCGCGACGTCGCCCAGCTCGTCCGCCACCGGCACTTCATCGCCTACGCGCTGGCCGGCTCCCTGGGGTTCGCCGGGCTGTTCTCCTACATCGCCGCCTCGTCGTTCGTCTACCAGGACGTCTTCGGCCTCAGCGCCCAGCTCTACGCCCTGCTGTTCGCCGTCAACGGGGTCGTCCTGATGTCGACGAACGTCGCCAACCGCAGGCTGGTCGGCCAGGTCGAGCCGCAGCGGCTGATGCTGATCGGCCTCTCGGTCATCTGCCTGGCCGGGCTGGCGATCGCCACCGCGACGGTGGCCGGCGCCCGCGCCGGCGTGGTCCTGCCGCTGCTGCCACTCGTCGCGGTCGGCAGCGGCCTCTCGATCCCGAACTCGCTCGCCCTCGGGATGGAGCGCGAGGGCGAGCGTGCCGGCACCGCCTCGGCGCTCTTCGGCCTGCTGCAGTTCAGCCTCGGCGCGCTGGTCGCGCCGCTGGTCGGGATCGCCGGCGCCTCGGCCGTGCCGATGGGCATCGCGATCGCCGCCTCGGCGCTGCTGGCGCTCGCGACCTTCCTCCTGCTCGCCCCCGACCCGCGGTCGTAGGCCGGGCCCGCCGGGACTCAGGCGTCGCGCGGCAGGACGCGGAGGGCGTCGGCGGGGACGTGGACGGAGACCGGCTGGCCCTGGGCGTGGTGGGCGAGGTCGATGCCGTCGTTGGGGATCGAGGCCTGCAGCAGCGTCCCGGTCGCCAGCCGCACCATCACCTGCAGGTTGGAGCCGACGAAGACGGTGCGGTCGATCATCCCCGGCAGGCAGTTCTCGCGGCCGGGCGCATCGTGGGGCATCACCTCGAGCCGCTCCGGCCGGACGACGACCGAGGCGGCACCGCGGGTCCCCAGCTCGCCGCAGGCGGCACGCAGCTCGACCTCGCCGACCCGCACCGCGCAGGCGCCCCCCTCCCCCGGCCGCGCCTCGACCTCCATCACGTTGGCGACGCCGAGGAAGTCGGCGACGAACAGGGTCGCCGGGTCCTCGTAGACCTCGCGCGGGGTGCCGACCTGGTCGACCCGGCCGCGGTTCATCACCGCGATCCGGTCGCTCATGCTGAGCGCCTCCTCCTGGTCGTGGGTGACGAAGATGAACGTCGTCCCCACCTCTTCCTGCAGCGCCTTCAGCTCGATCCGCAGCTGGCGGCGGATTTTCGCGTCGAGCGCGCCGAGCGGCTCGTCGAGGAGCAGCACCGAGGGTCGCAGGACCAGCGCCCGCGCCAGCGCTACCCGCTGCTGCTGGCCGCCGGAGAGCTGGTTCGGCCGCCGCTTCGCCAGGTCACCGAGCTCGACCAGCTCCAGCGCCTCCCGCGCCCGCCGCCGCCGCTCGGCCTTCGCCACCTTCTGGTAGCGCATCCCGAAGCAGACGTTGTCGAGCACGTCGAGGTGCGGAAACAGGGCATAGCTCTGGAAGACGGTGTTGACGTTGCGGCGGTCGGGCGGCACCGCGGCGAGGCTGACGCCGTCGAGCAGGACGTCGCCCGAGCTCGGCCGCTCGAAGCCGGCGACCAGCCGCAGCGTCGTCGTCTTGCCGCAGCCGGAGGGCCCGAGCAGCGAGAAGAACTCCCCCGGGGTGACGTCGAGGTCGATCGCGTCGACCGCGACCACCTCCTCGAACCGCTTGCACAGCGCCCGCAGCTCGACCTCGCCGCCGCTGCCTGCCAGCGGCGCTACCGCCCGGGGCTCGTCGATTACAGCCATCGTCTCTCCTCTCACTCCAGGCCGGTCAGGTCTTGCATCGCCGCCGAGCCGGACCCGGCCTCGGCGGTGCGCCGGCCGAACCAGCGCAGGATCAGGTACGCGCCGCCGACCCCGAGCAGGGTGACGACGACCATGATCGTCGCCACCGCGTTCAGCGCCGGCGTGGTCGCCGCGCCGCGGGCGTTGGCGTAGAGCAGCATCGGGATCGTCGTCGTTTCGCCCCCGGACGACATGTACTGGGTGACGACGAAGTCGTCGATCGAGAGGGCGAAGACGATCAGCGTGCTGGCCAGGATCGCCGGCACCAGCAGCGGGAAGAGCACGTGGCGCAGCGCCTGCCAGGCCGAGGCGCCGAGGTCGCGCGCCGCCTCCTCGTATTCGGGCCCGATCGCGGCCAGGCGGCTGCGGACGATCACCACCACGTAGGAGATCGAGAAGGTGACCTGGCCGATCACCTGCGCGGTCGTCCCCAGGTGGACGGCGGTGAACGGGATCACCGAGAGCTGGGTGAAGACGAGCAGCAGCGAGACCGCCATCGCCAGCTCCGGCGTGGTCAGCGGCACCAGCATGAGGAAGTTGGCGCTGCCCGAGCCGCGCCCCCGCCAGCGGGAGAGCCCGATCGCCAGCAGGACCCCGAGCGGGGTCGCGATCGCCATGTCGAGCGCCGCCAGCTCGAGGCTGTGGGTGAGGGCGTTGGTGTAGGACGGGTCGTGGAAGACCGAGAGCGTTTCGTCGCCCCACCACCAGCGGGTCGAGAAGCCCTGCCAGACGCTGCGCGAGCGGCCGTCGTTGAAGGAGAAGACGATCGCCGCCAGCACCGGCAGCAGCGCCCAGGCGATGTAGAGCCAGGTGGTGAGAGCGAGGAAGCGCGGCCGGCCCCAGGGGTTGGAGAGCCAGTCCGGCAGCCGGCTCGGCCGCACCGGGGCCGGGCGCGGCGCGGGGGCGGGAGCCGGGGCAGCGGGCGGGGTCGGGGCGGCCGTCGCGCTCACGCCAGTTTCCTCTCCTGCCGCCTGGTCTCCCAGAGGTAATAGAGCATCCCGATCGCGAGGATCGTCATCAGCACCAGGACCAGCGCCGCGCCGAGGTTTTTCTGCGAGCCGCCCTGGACCAGGAGGTTGACGCTGTTGCCGAGCATGTTGGTGTGCGGCGAGCCGGAGATCAGGTCGTTGGTGTAGTAGTCGCCGAACATCGGCAGCACGATCAGCACCGTGCCGGCGAGGATGCTCGGCCAGCTCAGCGGCAGGGTGACGCGGAGGAAGGTCCACGGCCGCGAGGCGCCGAGGTCGCGCGCCGCCTCCAGCAGCCGCATGTCGAGCCGGTCGAGGCCGGCGTAGACGGGGAGGATGAAGTAGGGGATGTAGCCGTAGGTGAGGGCGGCGATCACCGAGAACGGGTTGCCGTTGAGCCATTCGGTGTGGCCGAAGCCGACCCAGCTGAGGACTTCGTTGACGTAGCCGTCGGGGGCGAGCAGCCCGATCCAGGCGAGCATCCGCATCAGGTAGCTGACCCAGAAGGGGAGGAAGATGAGGAGCAGCAGCAGGCCCTTGGTGCGGTGGGCGCTGCGGGCGATGTAGTAGGCGACCGGGTAGCCGATCGCGAAGCAGAGGGCGACGGTGGCGGCGACGTAGAGCAGCGTGTTGCGGGTCGCCGACCAGTAGGTGCCGCCGGGGACGACGCTCGCGTAGGCCTCCTTGACGAAGCCGACGTTCCAGTCGAGCGGGTTCCAGACCGGGACCGGCTGCAGCAGCGCGTCGATCTTGCCCATCGCCACCGCCAGCACCGCGTAGGCGGGGACGACGACGAAGAGGATCAGCCAGATCACCCCGGGGGCGGAGAGCCCGCGCCACAGCGACCGTTCGGCCGTCATCGCGCGCCCTCCCCCATGGCGGTCACGTCGCCTTCACTTCCGACCAAGCGGTTTCCCAAATCCCAAGCCCTTCGGCGCTCAGCGGTCCCTGCAGGTAGCCGTAGTCGAACTGCTCCTCGCGGACGATCGTCGAGGTCAGGTTCTCCGGGACCAGTTCTTCTTCGACCACTCGGGCCGGCGTCATCTCGGTCAGCGGCTGCTGGTAGCCGGTGAATTCCATGTTGAGGAACGCCGTTTCGACGTCGAGCAGGTGGTCGAGGAAGAGGTGGGCGAGGACCGGGTGCGGTGCGCCGTCGAGGACCACCATCGTGTCGTTGCCCATCAGGCCGCGGCCGTCTTCGGGCCACCAGTAGCTGACCGCGCTGACCGGCGTCCCCTTCGGCAGGTAGTACCCGATCGCGGTCATGTCCCCCGACCAGGCCTGGTGCAGCCAGATCGAGTCGTCGGCGATGTGCTGGTAGTCGTTGGTGTAGAAGCGCAGGTTGACCAGGTCGATCAGCTCCTGGATCGCGTCGCGGGCGCCGTCGACCTTGCCCTGGCTGCCGGTGTTGACGTCGGTGATCCCGTTGCGCAGCAGCCCCATCGCCAGCCCTTCGCGCTGGTCGTCGAGCATCGCCACCTTGCCGGCGATATCGGTCGACTGCCAGAAGCTCTCGTAGGGGTTGGCGAGCTTCGCGGGGTCGTAGTCGGGCAGGTGGTCGTTGCGCCAGGCGATCCCGGTCGAGAAGACGGTGTAGGGGACCGTGTAGCGGGAGCCGACGTCGTACCAGGGGCTGCGCAGCGAGGCCCAGACGTTCTTGCGCATGTTGGGGACGTAGCTGAGGTTGAGCGGCTGGATGATCTTGCCCGCGACCAGCAGCGAGATGTAGGGCTGGGTGGGGACGAAGACGTCGTAGCCGACGGCGCCGGCGGCGAGCTTGGCGATCGCTTCGTCGATCGTGCCGAAGGTGCTGAGCTCGACCCCGACCCCGTATTTCTTTTCGAACGACTTGAAGACCTTGGGGTTGACGTATTCGGCCCAGTTGTAGAGCTGCAGCGGCCCCTCCTCGGGTTCCAGGCCGGAGGGGATGCGCGGGTTGTCGGGGTAGATCGGCAGCTGGACCGGGTTGTCGGGCCGGGCCAGCGGCAGTCCCCCGGGGGAGAGGTGCGGGTCCTGGCCGCCGGGGACGGTGGTGTCGGCGCAGCCGTAGAAGGAGCCGGCGGCGGCGAGTCCGAGCGCGGCCGCAGCGCTGCTCTGCAGGAAGCGGCGGCGCGTCGTCGCCTCCTGCCAGAGCCCGGGGCCGAGCTGTCGGTCGCTCGAGGTTATGTCCCTCCGCCCACCCTTCCCCTGTCCAGCTCGCATTCGAGCAGACGGTCGGCACTGTCGAGGACCGCCTCGCGCAATCGCTGCTTGGAGACCTCCGGGTCGCCGAGGGCGACCTGCACGGTGAGGCCGTCGATCAGCGCGGCGATCGCCAAAGCCGCCTCGGGGGGCTCGATCTCGCCGAAGTCGCCCTCCTCCTGCCCGGCGCGGACGATCGCCTCGATCTCACCGCGCCAGCGGGCGTCGAAGCGCTCGCGGACACGGCGCAGCTCCTCGTCGCGCAGCGACCAGGTCCAGAGCTCCATCCAGAGGGCGAAGTCGTGCGACTCGTCGGCGGCGACGTCGATCAGCAGGGCGAGGCGCTCGCGGGCGGAGGTGGCGGGCGCGAGCCGCGCAGCGAGGCGCTCGTAGAAGCCCTCTTCGTCGGCGACCAGCGCCTCGGCGAGCAGCTTCTCCTTCGAGTCGAACCAGTAGAGGACGGCGGGCGGGCTGACCCCGCTGCGCTCGGCGACGTCGGCGATCCGCGTCGCGGCGACCCCGCGCTCGGCAATCACCTGGGCCGCGGCCGCGAGGATCTGCGGGCGGCGAATGTGATCGATTTGGGGCCGGGGAGTCAGGCTCCCAGCCTCCTCTCACGGACGGGGTTTCCTGAATGCCGATTCAGACTAATCCAGGGAGGGGCGCGGCGCAACCAATTTCTTCGCGTCGACCCCGAGCTCGGCCGCGAAGAGGTCGGCGACGAGGGCGCGGGCGCGGTCGAGGTCGAGGGCGGGGTCGCGCAGCAGGGCGCGCAGCCCGAGCCCGTCGAGCATCGCGATCGCCCGGTCGGCGAGGCCGTCCATATCGGCCGGCGGGTCGAACTCGCCGCTGCGCACGCCGACCTCGATCACCCCCACCATCCACTGGTGGTAGCGGTCGTAGAGCTGCGCCGCCAGCGGCCGCAGCCCCGGCTCGCGCGCGGCGCGCAGCCAGAGCTCGACCCACAGCACCACGTCGCGTTCGGCGCGGCCGGGGATCGGCAGGCACTCGTCGATCGCCGCCGCGAGGCCGGCCAGCGCGGAGCCGGCGGCGACCTCGTCGGCGAAACGCTCGTCGCCGGCCTGCTCGAAGGAGTGCAGCAGCGCCTGTTCGAGCAGCTCCTCGCGGGTCGAGAAGTAGTGGTGGACGAGCGCGGTCGAGGCCCCGGCCCGCATCGCGACCCGGGCGATCCGCACGTCGTCGATCCCCTCGGCGGCGACCAGGTCGCAGGCGGCCTCCAGGATCCGCTCGCGAGCGTCGGTCTCGGCCATCTGCCGACCCTATTCGACCGGGTGGCGGGCGGGGGAGCTCCGGGGCGAGGGCTCGGGGGTCGGTTCGGGAAGGGCGGGCCCAGGGCTCACGGCCCCGCCCGGGGAGGCTCGGGTGACCCTCACGCTCAGACCTTCGGGTGGATCGCGCTCCCCCCGTCCGAGAACCGCCCGACCTCAGCCCACAAGCCGCCCAGAGGCTCCCCGACCCTCCCCAACGGACCGAGCCCTGCGAGGGACGAAAGCGCCCCAGCCCCCGCAAAGCCCCCGTCCCCCCAATCCCGTGGTTCCTTTTGGACCCATACGGTCCAAAAGGAACCACGACCCGGCAAGCCAGGCCGAGATCCCGATCCCGTGGTTCCCTTCGGACCCCGAGCGTCCATAAGGAACCACGCGATCTGACGGGGCGCGCTTTCGTCCCTTGGGAGCTCTATGCGAGAGAGGGCAGCCATGGTCCCTTGGGAGCTTTGCACCCGCCGGAAGCTGGCCCGGGGCTCGCTCGGCGGCGCCTGCTGGGGTTGCGAAGCTCGGGGCCTGTCCCGTTGGGAGGGGTGGGGTGACCCTCTGACGAAGGCTATGCGCGGCCGCATGAGCCCTCGCCCCGGCCCCAGCTGCGCGACGGTCTTCGGCAGAGGGTCACCCCACCCCTCCGGACAGACCCCCGAGCCCTCGCCGTGCCTCGCCCCGCCCGCCCCGCGCTACCCGATCGCCTCGCCCGCGTCCGCCAGCAGCGCTTCCGCCGCGTTGCGGCCGTTGAGCGCGATCACGCTACCGGCCGGATGCGTGGCGGCGCCGCAGAGGTAGAGCCCCGGCACCGGGGTGCGGGCCGAGAGGCGGCCCTCCCACATCTGGTCCGGCGTCACCTCGCCCTGGAAGATGTTGCCGCCGGTGAGGCCGATCCGGCTCTCGATGTCGGGTGGGCCGAGCACCTCGGAGTCCTCGAGGCAGTCGGCGAAGTCCGGCGCGAAGCGGCTGATCAGGTCGACGAACTGCCGCTCGACGTCGGCGCGGCGGCTCTCCCAGTCGCCCCCGGCGATGTCGTAGGGGGCGTACTGGCCGAAGACGCTCATCAGGTGCTTGCCCGCCGGCGCCGGCGATTTGTCGTACCCGGTCTGGATGTAGATCTCGCCGAAGCCGACCGCCGGCTCGCCGGCGGCGCACTTCTCAAACGCCTCCTGGGCGGCGTGCACGCCGCCGGTCACGTCGATCGTCGCCCGCGCCGGCCACTCCTCGCCGGGCGCCGCGGTCCAGGTCGGCAGCTTCGAGAGCGCGGCGTTGTACTTGACCACCGGGCTGCGCACCTTCCAGGCCTGCAGGCGCTCGCTGTAGGCGGGGTCGACGTCAGCCCCGCCGAGCAGCTCCAGCGCCACCTTCGGGTCGGCGTTGCAGAGCACGCTCCTGGCGCGGATCGTCGTCCCGTCCTCGGTCTCGACGCCCTCGCCGGGGAGGATGCGCGACACCGGCACGCCGCAGGCGAGCGTCGCGCCAGCCTCGATCGCGGCGTCGGCGATCGCGAAGCTGATCATCCCCATGCCGCCCTCGACGTAGCCCCAGACCGGCCCCTGACCCTCGAGGTCGCCCTGGTAGTGCATCAGTTTGATCGAGGCGGTACCGGGCTCGTACGGCCCGCCCCAGGTGCCGATCACGCCCTGGCCGAAGAGCGCGTCCTTGAGCCGCTGGTCGTCGAGGTAGGAGTCGAGGACGTCGCCGATCGAGGCCTCGAAGACGAGGTCGATCATCTCCTGCTCGCCGTGCAGCAGCTCCTCGATCTCGTGCCGGGTCGGCGAGTCGCCGACCCAGGTGTCGCGGGCGCCGGTGCGCAGCCGCTTGCGGGTCTCGTCGAACAGCTCCTCGTAGGCCCAGTAGCCGTCGATGTCCTTCTTCGAGAGCCCCATCGCCTCGAGGTCGGCCTGGGTGCGGGCGTCGTCGAGCCACTGGCCGAACGAGCTGCCGTCCTCGAACGGGACCCAGAGGTTGGGATCGGCGATGAAGAAGCGCAGGCCGCGGCGACGCAGGTCGAGCTCCCGGATCACCAGCTCGTCGAGCAGCCCGACGACGTAGGCGCAGGGGCTGACGACGAAGTCCCGGTTCGCGAACGGCCGCTCCAGGGTGCAGGCGCCGCCGAGCCGCTCGCGCCGCTCCAGCACCAGCACCGACTTTCCGGCCCGCGCCAGGTAGGCCGCCGCGGTGAGGCCGTTGTGCCCGCCGCCGACGACGACCGCGTCCCACTCGCGCGCGGCGAGCTCCGACAGCGGCCGCGGCAGCCCCAGCTCGCCGAGCTGCTCGGCGACCGGGTTCACGCGACCACCTCGCGCAGGCCTTCGCGGTAGCGGGCGGCGACCATCGCATCGAAGGCGTGCACGTCCGATTCCTCGGCCGAGTAGCGCCCCGCCGTGTAGCCGCTGTCGGCGATCCCCTGCTGGGTTATCTCGCAGACGTGCCAGTCCTGGCGGTTGGTCTGGTCCCAGAAGCGGATCGCGTCGCCGGGGTCGAAGCCCGGTTCGGCGATCGTCGATGGTTCGAAGAAGAACTCGCAGACGATCTCGGTCCGCCCCGGCTCGCGCGGCCAGAGCGTGTGCAGCATCACGTAATCCGGGTGCAGCGAGACCAGCGCGTTGGGGAAGAGCGCGAAGTAGAGGATGTTGCGCAGGTCGGACTCGCCGAGGCTGGCGATCGGCGGGCGGACGCCGTGGCCGCCCTCCTTGCCCATCGTCTCGGCCCCCTCGCTGAGGGTCATCGAGCCGCCGCACCAGGCGCCGGCGCCGTAGTAGCCCTCGCCGCTCATGTAGTCGCTGAGCGCGTTCAGCTCCGGGTGGACGCCGGGGCAGTGCAGGCACTCGTTGTAGTTCTCGGCGATCCCCTTCCAGTTGGCGGCGACCTCGTAGGTCTCGATCCCGCCGCGGGCCAGCCGCGCGTTGCTGTAGTGCTCGAGGTGGGTGAGCAGGTCGCCGACGTGGTCCTCCGCCGGCCCGGCCTCGCCGCCGACGTCGATGAACACGAGGCCGCCGACGACGGCGGTGCGGACCTCGACCAGGCCGTTGCAGGAGAAGTCGAAGTCCTCGACCTCCTCCATGTGCGGCGCCGCCTGCAGCTTGCCCTCGAGGTCGTAGGACCAGGCGTGGTAGGGGCAGCGCAGGCGGCGGCGGACCTGGCCCTCGGCCTCCGCGACGATGCGGGCGCCGCGGTGGCGGCAGACGTTGTGGAAGGCGCGGACGACGCCGTCCTCGCCGCCGACGACGACGATGCTCCCGCCGCCGATCTCGCGGCGGACGAAGGCGCCCGGCTCGGCGACCAGCGAGGCGTGGCCGGCGCAGATCCAGCCGGCGCGGAAGACGTTGGCGAGCTCCCAGTCGAGCACCGCCGGCTCGAGGAAGGCCGCGGGCGGCAGCATCGTCGCCCGCTCCAGCGGCTGCAGCGTCGCCTCCAGGTCGGCGGCCCCGATCCCGATCAGGGCCCCCGCGCCCGTTCCGTGCCCCCCTGCTCGCGTCTCGTCCATCACGGCTGGCTCCTTCGTGCGTGGGGCCGCCGCGGCGGCCGACTGACCTTGTAGTTAATCGCATGATACCTTCCCGCCTCGATGACTGCGCCGACGCCCGATCTCGACCAGGAGACCCTCGATATCCAGGAGCGGGCACGCCGCTTCGCCGACGAGGTGCTGATCCCGCTCGAGCTCGAGGCCGAGGCCGCGGACGGCAAGCTGCCGGCCGAGAAGATCGACCTGGTCAAGCGCGAGGCGCTGGCCGCGAACCTCGGCGGCGGCCTGCACGCCAGGGAGTACGGCGGCCAGGACTGGACGCGGACGCAGTGGGCGCTGGTCGCCGAGCAGTTCGGCCGCAACACCAACGCGATCCACTGGCACGTCCCCAACGCCTACAACGTCTGGCGCCACGCCAGCCCCGCGCAGGCCGAGCGCTACCTGCGGCCGGCGCTGCGCGGCGAGCTGCGCGACGCCTACGCGGTGACCGAGCGCGACGCCGGCTCGGACCCGTCGGCGATCGAGTCGACGGCGACGCCGAGCGAGGGCGGCTACCTGCTCGAGGGCGAGAAGTGGTTCGTCACCTCCGGCGACATCGCCGCGGTCTTGATCGTGATGGCGAACGTGGTCGAGGACGGCGAGAAGCTGCCCACCCTGTTCCTCGTCGACGCGGGAGCGGACGGGCTGGAGACGGTCGACAACCCGCGCTTCACCCACAGCTACCCCGACGGCCACCCGACGATCCGGCTGAACCGGGTCGAGGTCCCGGCCGCGGCGGTGATCGGCGGCGTCGGCGGCGGCGAAGAGCTGCAGCGCCAGTGGTTCACCGAGGAGCGGATCGGGATCGCCGCCCACGGGCTCGGCGCGATGTCGCGGCTGCTCGAGGAGACCGTCGCCTGGGCGCTCGAGCGCGAGCAGGGCGGCAGCCGCATCTTCGACCACCAGGGGGTCAGCTTCCCGCTCGCCGACTCCGCCACCGACGCCGCCGTCGGCCGGCTGCTGATGCTCGAGACGGCGCGGCTCGCCGACGCCGGCGCCGACCCGAAGATCGTCCACGCCAAGGCCTCGATGGCGAAGCTGTTCGTCTCCGAGGCGGCCTGGCGCTGCGCCGACCGCTGCGTGCAGGCCTTCGGCGGCCGCGGCTACATGCGCTCCAACGTCGCCGAGCGATTCCTGCGCGAGCTGCGGGTCGATCGCATCTGGGAGGGGACGAGCGAGATCCAGCGACTGATCGTCGCCCGCGGCCTGGAGCGCCGCGGCGTCGACGCGATCCTGCGCTGAGCGGCAGCCCATGGCGAGCGCCGCCCGACCCAATCCGGCGCCGCTGCTGGCACCGCGCTCGGTCGCCGTCGTCGGCGCCAACGAGCGACCCGGCTCCTACGCCGACAACGTCCTGCGCAACCTCGCCGCCGCCCGCTTCGCCGGCTCGGTCTGGGGGGTCAACCCGAAGTACGACACGGTGCACCGCCGCCCCTGCGTGGCGAGCCTCGCCGAGCTGCCCGAGCCGGTCGACGCGGTGGTCGTCGCGATCCCGGCGGCCGGGGTGCCGGCGGTGGTCGGCGAAGCGGCGGCACGCGGCTGTGGCGGCGCGGTCGTCCTTTCCGCCGGGTTCGGCGAGACCGCGGCGGGGGTGGGACTGGAAGCCGAGCTGAAGGCGGTCGCGCGCGAGGCGGGGCTGCCGGTCTGCGGCCCGAACGGCAACGGGATCGTCGCCTGCTCCGGGCGGGCGCCGCTATGGGGGGACTCGGTGCAGGAGCTGCCGCCCGGCCCGGTGGCGCTGATCACCCAGAGCGGCAACGTCGGCGTCAACGCGCTCGGCTCGCGGCGCGGCCTCGGCTTCCACACCGTGGTCTCCTGCGGCAACCAGGCGGTGCTCGACACCAGCGACTGGCTCGAGGCGGTCGCGGCGCTGGATGGAGTCGGCTCGGTCGCGCTGTTCATCGAGGCCGACGGGGACGGCGCCCGGCTGGCGCGGGCGCTGGGCCGCTGCGCCGAGCGCGGGATCGGGGTCGCCGCGCTCAAGGTCGGCTCCTCGGCCGCCGGGGCGCGGGCGGCAGGCGCCCACACCGGGGCCCTCGCCGGCGACCACCGGGTGTTCGCGGCGCTGCTGGAGGAGGCGGGCGCGGCGCTCGCCTCCGACCCGGGCGAGCTGCTCGAGCTGGCGCGCGCCCTGGCGGTGAAGCGGGCGCGGCCGAGCGGCGCGGGCGGCCTCGCGGTCCTCACCTGCTCGGGCGGGGACTCGGGGATCGCCGCCGACCTCGCCGACCGGATCGGCCTGCGGCTGCCGCCGCTGGCGGCGCCGACCCGGGAGCGGCTGGCGACGCTGCTGCCCGCGGCGGCGACGATCGCCAACCCGCTCGACTACACGGCCCTGCTCTGGGACCAGCCGCAGGTCCTGGAAGCGGTTGCGGAGGCGGTCGGGTCCGACCCGGGAATCGACCAGGTGCTGCTCTTCTTCGACCAGCCCGAGTGCCTCGCCGCCGATGCCGCCGCCGAATGGGCGGGAGTGCGAGCGGCGCTGGTCGCCGGCGCCGAGCGCAGCGACGCCGCGGTCCTCCTCGCCTCGACCCTGCCCGAGCTGCTGGAGCGCACCGGCGTCCGCGAGCTCAGCGACCGCGGCGTCGCCACCGCCGCCGGACTCGGTGAGGCGGTGGCGTGCGCGCGAGCGCTGCGCACCCCGCTCCCCGCCCCCGAGCGGCTGGCGGAGATCGCGCAGGCGGCGGAGCAGGACGGCGGTGCTGCGGGCCCGTCGCGCACGCGGTCCTCCCGGGATGGCAGGCAGGACCGCGTGCGCGACCGGGACGAAGCCGGGTGGCTGGGTGAGGCGGAAGCGAAGGGACTGCTGAGGGACGGGGGGTTGGAGGTACCGGCGGGGCGCGTGGCGCGGGGCGCCGAGGAGGCGGTCGCAGCCGCCGGCGAGGTCGGCTGGCCGGTGGCGCTGAAGCTCTCCTCCGCCGCGCTGCAGCACAAGAGCGAGGCGGGGGCGCTGGCGCTCGACGTCCACCCGGAGGAAGTGCGCGAGGCCGCCGAGCGCCTGCTCGCCCTCCCCCACGCCGAGGGCGCGACGCTGCTGGTCGAGGCGATGGGCGGCGGCGGGCCGGAGCTGCTCTTCGCCGCCCACCGCGACGGCGTCGTCCCGGTCCTGGTCGCCGGCCTCGGCGGCGTCTGGGCGGAGGCGATCGACGACGTCGCCCTCGTCCCCCTCCCCGCCTCCCCGGCCGCGGTCGAGCGCGCCCTGCGCCGCCTGCGCGGCGCCGCCCTGTTCACCGGCGGGCGCGGCCGGCCGGCCTGCGACCTCGCCGCCGCCGCCCACTTCGGCTCCCGCCTGGGCGAGCTCCTCCTCGAGCACGACCTAGACCTGCTCGAGGTCAACCCCGCCGTCCTGACCGACGCCGGCACCTCCTGCGTAGCCCTGGACGCCGTAGCCCGCCGCACCCCCTGACCACGAAACCGCAAAAACCCGCGCCTGGCGCGGGTTTTTGCAGACTCGCGGATCGAGGGTCAGTCGAGAAGCGCGGCGGCGAGCTCGCGCCACGGCTCGATGCGCCAGAAGCCGCGGGCGGCACCGGAGGTCGAGGGCAGTACCCAGACGTCGGCGCCGCCGATCCGCTCCTCCTGCGGGCCGTACTCCACCCCACGTTCGAGCGCCCCGCGAGCCGCGTTCTTGCCGTTGAAGGCCAGCGCGCCCGGTTCGGCCGCGGCGACCTTGGCTTCAAGGCCGGCGACGTCGAACTCGGCCGTCCCCACCTCCTGGTCGGAGCCGTGACGGACCTTGCAGATGTCGGTCAGCCCGATGCCGAACTCGGGAAGCCGGGTGAATTCGGCCGGGGCCAGCTCGACCGGGGTCAGTCCGACCTCGTGCAGAGTGGGCCAGAACCTGTTGCCCGGCCCGGCGTAGTAGGCGCCCGCCCGGGCCGAGGCGGTGCCGGCGGCGGTACCGCAGAAGGCGACCCGCAGCCCAGGCCCCAGGACGTCGGGGAGGACCGCCATCGGCTCAGCCCGCGGTGGCGAGCTCGGGGCGCTCGGACATGCGGTCGGTGGCGACCTCGAGGGCGGCGCGGACGGTGGCGACGATCTGCTCGATCGCCGTGGCGTCGCAGACCAGCGGCGGGGCGAGCTGGACGACCGGCTCGGCGCGGTCGTCGAGGCGGCAGATCAGGCCGCGGCTCCAGAGCTCCTCGGAGAGGACGTCGTTGAGCAGCCAGCGCGCCGCCTCGCCCTCGAGCGGCGCCTTCGTCGCCTGGTCGCGGACCAGCTCGATCGCCCAGAAGTGGCCGAGGCCGCGGACGTCGCCGACGATCGGGATCTCGCGCAGCCCGTCGAGCAGCTCGCGGAACAGCGGCTCGTTGGCGAGCACGTTCTCGAGCACGCCGTCCTCCTCCATCACCTCGATCGCCGCCAGCGCGGTCGCCGCGCCGACCGGGTGGCCGCCGAAGGTGACCCCGTGCAGGTATTCGCTGCGGCCGTCGAGGAAGGGCTCGGCGACGCGCTCGGAGAGCATCACCCCGCCCATCGGGAAGTGGGCGCCGGTCAGCCCCTTGGCGAAGGTGATCATGTCCGGCACGTAGCCGATCCGCTCGGCGCCGAACCAGGTGCCGAGGCGGCCGAAGGCGCAGATCACCTCGTCCGAGCAGAGCAGGATCCCGTAGCGGTCGCAGAGCTCGCGCAGGCCCTGCCAGTAGCCGGCCGGAGGGACGATCGAGCCGCCCGCGTTCTGCACCGGCTCGGCGATCAGCATCGCCACCGTGTCCGGCCCGGCGCGCTCGATCGCGGTCTCCAGTTCGCGCAGCAGCGCCGCGCAGAAGGCGGCCTCGTCGTCGCCGTCGGGGTGGCGGTAGGCGCTGGTGTTGGCGACGTGGATCGTCTCGATCGCCAGCGGCTCGAACGGCGTCCTGCAGCCCTCGATGCCGGTCAGGGAGAGCGCGCCGAGGGTGACCCCGTGGTAGGCGTCGAGGCGGGCGATCGCCTTGCGCCGCTGCGGTTCGCCGTTCGCCTGGTGCCACTGGCGGGCGAGCTTCCAGGCGGCCTCGACCGATTCGGCGCCGCCCGAGGTGAAGAAGGTGCGCTCGAGCCCGGGCGGGGCGAGCTCGGCCAGCTTCGTCGCCAGCTCGATCCCGGGCGGGTGGGCGACGGTCCAGTTGGAGGTGAACGGCAGCGCCGCCATCTGGGCCGCAGCGGCGGCGCCGATCCGCTCCCCGTGGGAGTGGCCGAGGTTGACGCAGTACAGCCCGGAGAGGCCGTCGACGTAGCGCTTGCCGTCGACGTCGAAGACGTGGATGCCCTCGCCGCGCTCGATGATCGTCAGGCCGTCCTCGGCGAAGGCCGCCATGTCGGTGAAGTGCAGCATCAGGTGCTGCTTGGCGAGTGCTTGCAGGCGCTCGGGATCGCCGCCGGGAGCGGCCTGCGTGGGGGGCATCATCGGTTGCACCTTACTTGGATCGCCGGCGAGTTTACCTTGTAGTCAAATTCACTAACTTCTGGTAGGGTCGCGCGATGGAGACCTCGACCGCCACCCCCACGTCCCGTACCTCCGGCTCGCCCCGCGAATACGACGCGATCGTCGTCGGCGGCGGCCACAACGGCCTCACCACCGCGGCCTACCTCGCCAAAGCGGGCCAGCGCGTGCTGGTGCTGGAGCGACGGCCGATCCTCGGCGGCGCCTGCGTGACCGAGGAAGTCTGGCCCGGCCGCCGCGTCTCCCGCGCCTCCTACGTCGTCTCGATGCTGCAGCCGAAGATCGTCCGCGACCTGAAGCTCGAAGACTTCGGCTACAAGGCGGTCCCGCTCGACCCCGCCTACGCGGCGATGACCCCCGACGGGCCGATCGTCTTCTACGACGACATCGGCGCCACCCAGGACTCGATCCGGCCGATCAGCCCGGGCGACGCCGAGAGCTTCCGACCGTTCGAAGAGCGCCTCTTCCGGGTCGCCGAGTTCCTCGGCCCGATGCTGCTGCGCGAGCCGCCGGCGCTCGGCTCCAAGCGTCCCGGCGACCTGCTCTCGCTGGCCCGCGAGGCGGCCCGCGCCGCCGGCCTCTCGCGCTCGGAGGTGCACGAGATCGTCCGCATGTTCACGATGTCGGTCGCCGACCTGCTCGACGACTACTTCGAGACCGACGGGCTCAAGGGCTCGATCGCCTCGACCGGCGTGGTCGGCGTCTGGGCCGGGCCCAACACCCCCGGCACCGCCTACAACCTGCTGCACCACGCGCTCGGCGAGCTCAACGGCGTCAAAGGCTCCTGGGGGCACGTGATCGGCGGCATGGGCGCGATCAGCGAGGCGATCGCCGCCTCCGCCCGCGCCGCCGGCGCCGAGATCCGCACCGATGCCGAGGTCGCCTCGATCGACGTCGAGGGCGAACGGGTCGTCGGCGTGACCCTTGCCGACGGCGAGGTCCTGCGCGCCCTGGTCGTCGCCTCCGGCGCCCACCCGAAGACGACGATCCTCGAGCTCGCCGGCGCCGACAACTTCCCCGCCGAGGTCGCCGAGGACATGCGCCGCTACCGCACCCGCGGCGGCTCGGTGAAGATCAACATGGTGCTCTCCGAGCCGCCCCGCTACGAGGGGCCGGGGATCGACGACGAGATGCGGGAGGTGCTGCGCCACACCGGCGTCAACCTCTGCCCCTCGATCTCCTACCTCGAGCGAGCCTGGCAGGACGCCCTCGGCGGGCGCCCGGCGGCGGAGCCGTACGTCGAGGCCGAGCTGCCCTCGGCGATCGACCCGAGCCTGACCGACGACGGGACCTGGGTGATGACGATGTTCACCCAGTACGGGCCGCCGGAGGAGTCCGGCTGGGGCGAGGGCGCGCGCGAGAAGTACGCCGACGCCTGCGTCGAGCACCTCGCCCGCTACGCGCCCAACGTGCCGGGCGCGATCCTCGAGCGCGAGGTGCTGGCGCCGCCGGACCTCGAGCGGATCTTCGGGCTCACCGGCGGCTCGATCTTCCAGGGCGAGCAGGGCCTCGACCAGATGGCGTTCATGCGCCCCTCCCCCCTGCTCGCGGGATACGCGACTCCGGTCCGCGGCCTCTACCTCTGCGGCGCCGGCACCCACCCCGGCGGCGGCGTGATGGCCGCCTCCGGCCACAACGCCGCCAAGCGGATCCTCCGCGACGGCCGGGCCAGCCGGCTGCGCCGCCGCGTCCGCTCCTCCTGAGCATCGCGGGCCGGTGAGGCGCCGGGAGTAGCATCGGCCGTCGATGATCCTTCGCTCGCAGCGGCTGCTACTCGTGGTCCTGCTCGGCCTGGCGCTGTACGTGGGGCCCGAACTGCTCGATGCGGCGCTGGCCCCGGTCCCGGACGTCGGGCTCGGCGAAGCGCTCGGCAGCGGCATGCTGACGCTGCCGGCGGCACTCGCCTGGGGCGTGCTGCTGACCGGGCTGACTGCGGGCGCCGGCGCCCTGCTCGCCCTGGCGGCGAACCGGCGAGCCCCGGCCGGCACGCCGGGGGACGCTCCCTTCCTGCCGCTCGCCCCCGCGCCCCGCCGCGGGCGTCGGAGCCCGCTGGCGGCGGCGATCGCCGGTCGCGCTCCGCCGCACCCCTGACCCACCTCCACCGAGCCGTGGTTCCTTTTGGACCTCGCGGGTCCAAAAGGAACCACGGATGAGACTCCGCAACGAAAGGAGGCCCTCGTGCGCCTCGATCCCGAACGCAAACGGAGCGGCGCCCGCCGCGCCGCCCCCCTCACCGCCCTGCTGTGCGGCGCCTGCCTGGCGCTGCTGCTCGCCGGCTGCGGCGGTTCCGGCGGCTCCGCCGAAGCCACCGCCGCGGCGCCGGCGTACGTCGCCGGCGACGCCGTCGGCTCGGAGACCCCGCCGCCCCTGACCCTGACCGACCAGCACGGGCACCGCGTCGACCTGGCCAAGCTGAAGGGCAAGCCGGTGCTCGTCGCCTTCCTCTACACCCACTGCCACGACGTCTGCCCGATCGTCGCCTCCAAGCTCCACACCGCCGACGCGCTGCTCAAGCCGGGAGCCGAACGGCCGACCCTGCTCGCCGTCTCGGTCGACCCGAAGCGCGACACGCCGGCCAGCGCCGCCAAGTTCAACCGCGAACACCGGACCGAAGGCGAGATCGACTGGCTGCTCGGCTCGCGCCCGGAACTGGAAAAGGTCTGGAAGGCGTGGAAGGTGCTGCCCGCATCCGAACCGGGCAACCCCGACGTGATCGAGCACTCCGGCGAGATCAGCGGGATCGGCGCCGACGGCATGGTCCACGTCCTCTTCACGCCGACCTTCAAGCCGGCGAAGCTGGCGCGCGATCTCGAAACCCTGGCCGAAGCGTGAGCCGGGCGAGCACCGGCGTTCCGTCCGGAGGCGATGCGAACATACGTTCCCAACATGAGGAACGGAGAGCAGATGCCCCATTTCGACGCTTACGAAGACCTGGTCGGCCGCTGGCGCTGGCGGCTCGTCGCCGCGAGCGGCAAGACCGTCGCCACCTCCGGCGAGTCGTTCGACTCGCACTGGCACGCGCTGCGGGCCGCCGAAAACGTCCGCGGTGTCGCGACCACGGCGCGGATCTCGGGTGAACCGGCGGTCGAGGTCGAGGACGCGCTGACCGAGATCATCGCCCGCGAGCTCGAGCAGAGCTCGAACTAGCCGACCGAGGACGCCGCGCCGCGTCCGGCGCCGCCGGACCCCGGGTCAGGATCCTGACCCGGGCGAAGAGCCTCCTCGCGGGGCGGAGACCGCATCTCCCTATGCTTTCTCGGGTTCTCTCAGGGGTCCGACCGACCCCCTGGGTCTCGTCCACCGCAGCGCCCAGGATGACCCACCGCCGAGCCAACCGCACCCACCTCGCCGCCACGCTGGTCGTCGGCCTGCTCGCCCTTGTCGCCGCCGGCTGCGGCGGAGGCGGCGAAGAAGGCACCGGCGCCAAGTCGCAGCAGGGCGACACGGCCGGCCAGGGCGAAACCAAGAGCGCCGACTACCAGGGGATCGCGGCGCAGCCGGCGAAAGCGGCGCCGGAGCTGAAGCTCGACAACGCGCTCGGCGAATCGTTCGACCTCGCCGCGCTCAAGGGCAAAGCCGTCCTCGTCACCTTCATCTACACCCACTGCCCGGACGTCTGCCCGCTGATCGTCAGCCACCTGAGGACGGCGCAGGCGGAACTCGGCGCCAAGGCCGACGACCTCGAAATCGTCGCCGTCTCCACCGACCCGAAGGGCGACACGCCGACCGCGGTCAAGCTGTTCCTCGCCGAACACGGGATGGTGGGGAAGATGCAGTACCTGGTCGGCTCGCGGTCGGAACTGGAAAAGGTCTGGGGTCACTGGAACATCGTCTCCAAACCGGAAAAGGCGAACCCGGATCTGGTCGAGCACTCGGCGCTGATCTACGGGATCGCCGCCGACGGCAAGGTGACGACGCTCTACCCCTCCAACTTCAAGCCGGCGCAGGTCGCCCACGACGTTCCGCTGCTGGAGCAGCAGTAGGCGCGATGCGGCGCTTCGCGGTACCGGCGATCGCGGTGGCGCTGGTCGCCGGCCTGATCGCCTACGAGGCCCTCTCGGCCGGCGGCTCCGGCGAACAGGGCAAGCCCTCGCCGCCGCTGCCGCCGGCGGTCCTGCAGCCACCGAAGGAGACGCTCGCCAGCCTGCGCGGGGCGCCGGCGCTGATCAACTTCTGGGCGAGCTGGTGCAAGGACTGCCGCGAAGAGGCGCCGCAGCTGCAGAAGCTGCAGCGCTCCCTCCACGGCCAGGGCAAGCTGGTCGGCGTCGACTACACCGACACCGAGAACGGCGCTCGCGCCTTCATCCGCCGCTACAGCGTGAGCTTCCCGATCCTCGACGACCCCGACGGCATCTACGGCGCCCGCTTCAAGCTCAACGGCCTTCCCACCACGGTCGTCCTCGACAGCAAGGGCAACGTCGTCGAGACCCTGCGTGGCCCGCAGACCGCCGCCGGCCTGCGCAAGGCCCTGCGCGAAGCTGGGTAGATCAGCCGCGCCGGTGGTGGGGCCGGACGTGGCGGTGGTGGCGGTGGTGGCCGTGGCGCTTGCTGCGCAGGCGGACGCGGAAGCCGAACAGGGCGGGGGTCGGGTCGACGTTGCCGGCGGCGTCGACGGCGCGGACGCGGACCGCGTGGCGACCGACGGAGACGCCGAAGACGCGCGGCGAGCGGCAGCGCCGGTAGGGCTTGCGGTCGATCTTGCAGAGGAAGTGGGAGCCCGGCTCGTTCGCGGCGAAGCGGAAGGCGACGCGGCGGTGGCGACGGCCGCTGAGGACGACCTTCGGCGGGTGGTGGGTGAAGCGCGTGCGCGGTGGCGTCGTGTCGGCCGGCGGCTGCGGTTCGGGTTCGGGTTCGGGAGGCGAGCGCAGCAGTTCGGTGTGGCGGAAGTCCCCCGCCGCGCCCCCTGGAACACCGTCTCGCATTCGACCGGTTCGGGGTCGCCGTACTGCGGCAGGTCGACGATCGCCGTGTCGAGGTCGGCGCCGCAGTCGATCGCGGCGTCGCTGTCGCCGGAGTTGGCGAGGATCGTGTCTTCGCCGGCACCCGCCTGGTAGAAGTCGGCGCCCCCGCGACCGTAGAGATGGTTGTCGCCCGCGTCGCCGATCAGGCACGTCGCCGAACTCGGATCCCTCGAGATCCTCGATCCCGGCCAGGCTGTCGTTCGGTTCGGCACCGCAACCGGCCTGCCCCGGGCGGCCGACGACACCCGTCGCGAGGTACGCCGCCACCGCTTCGTCCGCCCGCGCCCACGAGGCGCTGTCGCGATAGGGGCCGTCGCCGCCGACGATCGCGGCGCCTTCGCAGACCGAGGTCGAGAGGAAGAGGTCGTTGCCGTCGCCGCCGTAGAGGCGGTCGGGGCCGCCCTCGTGGATCAGGATGTCGTCGCGGCCGAGCGCGGAGAGGACGTCGGGCTGTTCGTCGGCGCCGCCGACGAGGAGGTCCTCGCTGTCCGCGCCCCCGGTCGCTTCGTCGGCGCCCTCGCCGCCGAGCACCGCAACGCCGACGTCCTCGGGGAAGCCGGTCGCGGTCAGCCGGTCGTCGCCTCCCATGCCGGCGAGGACGATCGAGTCGAGCGGCGTCGAGCCCAACGAGCAGGTGGCTTCGTTGCCGCTGAACGCGCATTCCGATTCCGCCGCGGAGCTTTCGTCGAAGGTCCCGGCGGCGAGCGTGAAGGTGACCGTCGCCGGCGGGCCCGCCGAGTAGCTGGCGAGGACTTCGTCGTTGCCTTCGCTGCCGGCCAGGTAGAGATCGGCCAGCGAGGTGCCCGGGGCGAGCAGCCCGACCGCGACCTCGCTCGGGTCGCGGGGCGTCACCGCTTCTTCGGCTCCCTCGCAGCTCGTTTGCGACTTCGGCTCCGAGGCAGTTGTCGGCGCCCGAGCCGCCGTCGGCGCTGTCGCCGGGGTCACCGCCGGCCTTCAGCAGGTCGCCGTCGGCGCCGCCGTAAAGGTGGTCTTCGCCGCCACCGCCCTCGATCACGTCGGCGCCGCCACCGCCGTAGATCGTCTCGGCGGCGGCGGTGCCGACGATGTAGTCGGAGAAGGCGGTGCCGACGATCGTCTCAAAGGCGCCCGGCTGGACTTCGTCCCAGCCGCCGCCGTGACCGGCGATGCCGTTGTTGCCGTTGAGGCCGCTGCTGCCGAGGACCAGGTTGACGCCCCGCTCCCCGCTGGCTCCCGCCGGGAAGCCTTCCGCGCCGGTTTCGATGCCGCCGCCGAAGCCCGGCGTCACCCCGCTCGCGTAGCTGAGGGTGTCGACGCCGGCGGCGCCGCTGTCGTAGATGTGGTCGATCGTGCCGTCGCCGCGAACGTAGTCGCTGCCTTCGCCGCCGTCGATCGTGTCGGCGCCGAAGCCGCCCGAGAGGAGGTCATCGCCGAAGCCGCCTTCGAGCACGTCGTCGCCGATGCCGCCGTAGAGGCGGTCGTTGCCGCCGTTGCCACGGAGGATGTCGTTGCCGCGCTCGCCGAAGACGACGTCGTCGCCTTCGCCGCCTTCGAAGACCTGGCTGCCGACGCCGCAGAGCGGTTCGCAGACGCCGAGCGCGAGCGCCGTGGGCGCCGCCACCGCGGCGGCGACGATCGTGTCGTCGCCGGCGCCGCCGTTGACCCGGGCGACCGTTTCCGGCACCACGATCGTGTCGGCGCAGGGGGTGCCGCAGGATCGTGTCGCCCTCCCGGACCGGGCCTTCGGCGCAGCTCGGACCCTCGGGGCCGCCAGCCCGCGCCGCGCGAGCGCTACTCGCGCCGGCGGCGAGCAGCGCCAGAGCGGCGAGCAGCGTCGCCCACCCGATTCGCCCTGCCGTCCGCGCGAAGGTCATCGCCTATTGAATACCGCCACGCGCACGCTCGTTGCGGCGAGCGGCGACGGGCGCCCTGTACCGTGCGAGCCCGATGCTCGTCCGCCGGCCGCTTCTCGTCGTCGCGCTCTGCCTCGTCCTGGCGACCGCGCTGGCCGGCTGCGGCTCCTCCGAGGAGAGCTCGCGCCCAGCCCCCGCCGCGACCGAGTTCCCCAGCGCGAAGGGCAAGACGATCGGCGACATCCTGCACGGCTCCGGCGCGAAGGAAACCGACCTCGTCGTCTCGCCCGCCGCGCAGAGCTTCACCGTCGGCGAGAACCGCTACCCGTTCGGCGTCTTCACGGTGGGCCTCGAACAGGTCGACGACGCCGACGTCGCCCTCTACTTCGCCAAGGACGAAGGCAGCGAGGTGCAGGGCCCGCTGCCCGCCAAGGTCACCTCGCTCGCGACCAAGCCCGCCTACCGCGCGGTCGGCACCGAAGCGCCGGGCGAGGCGAAGACCGCCTACGTGGTGCCGAAGGTCGACTTCGCCGAGCCGGGGCCGTGGCTGGCGGTGGCGCTCGTCAAGGGCCGGGACGGGCTCGAGTCCACGCGCGTCCCGAGCCCCACCGTCGGCCTCTACCCGAAGATCCCCGAGGTCGGTGAGCGGGCGCCGCGGATCCACACCCCGACCGCGGCCGACGTCGGCGGCGAGGTGAGCAAGATCGACACCCGGGTGCCGCCCGACCAGATGCACGACGTCGACTTCGCCGACGTCGTCGGCAAGCAGCCGGTCGCCCTCGTCTTCGCCACCCCGGCGCTCTGCCAGAGCCGTGTCTGCGGCCCGGTCGTCGACATCGCCCAGCAGGTCGCCGACAAGCACGAGGGCGAAGTGGACTTCATCCACATGGAGGTCTACAACGACAACGACGCCGGCCAGGGGATCCGGCCCCAGCTGCGGGCGTTCGGGCTGCAGACCGAGCCCTGGACCTTCCTGATCGACGAAAACGGCATCGTTCGCGACCGCATCGAGGGCGCCTATGGCGTGTTCGAACTCGAACAGGCGTTGCGGAAGATTCTGCCTGGCTAATCGGCCAGGGCTTCGGTAGTCTTTCGCGCCTGACGTTCCGGTTTGCAGGGGCCGGGGCGTGCCCGTCGGGAGGCAGGGTCGCTGACATACGACGCTGCAAGGAGAGATATGAAGCACTGGTTGGCAATTCCTGCCCTAGTTATCGGGCTCTGCCTCGCCTTCACCGGCATGGCCGCTCCCGCGGTCGCCAAGAACAACGGCAAGAAGAAGCAGAAGACCAGGGTCTTCACCGTCTGCAAGCACGGCTGCAAGTACCGGACGATCCAGAAGGGCGTCAACGCCGCCGGCTCCTTCAAGGCGAAGAAGAAGCACAAGAACGTGAAGACGGTCGTCGCCGTCAAGCCGGGCAAGTACGTCGAGGGCGTCGTCCTCGACGGCACGCTGAAGAAGAAGAACTTCGACGGCCTGGTGATCAAGGGGACGAAGAAGCAGCGCAAGAAGGTGATCCTCGAAGGCAAGAACGCCAGGGGCGAGCTCGGAGCCGCCCAGAACGGGATCGAGGCGGCGGACGTCGACGGCCTCGTGATCCGGAACATGTGGGCGCGCAACTACCAGTCCAACGGCTTCTTCGTCCACGCCGACGTGGGCAGCGGCCAGCAGTGCGACGGCTACACGATGGACAACCTGCTCGCCTCGGGGAACCGCTCCTACGGGCTCTTCGCCAAGGGCTGCCTCGGCGGCAAGATGATCAACTCCGCCGGCTACCACCAGGGCGACTCGGCCTTCTACGTCGGCGAAACGCCGTGCGACAGCAAGAAGTGGACCAACCACGGCACCGTGCCGCCGCCCAAGCCCTGCCAGCGCAAGCCGAAGTGGACGCTGCTGAAGAACGACCGCAGCTACCAGAACGTCCTCGGCTATTCGGGGACCAACTCCAAGTACGTGAAGATCACCGAATCGGCGTTCTACAACAACGGGCTCGGCATCGCGCCCAACACGCTCGACTCGGAGGGCTTCGAGCCCAACGGCTGGAACGTGATCGAAAAGAACGACGTGTTCTGGAACAACTACAACTACTTCCTCAGCGGCTCGCCCTTCCAGACCGTCTCCGGCGGACTCGGCACGGTGGGTTCCCAGACGATCAACTACCCGACCGGCGTCGGCATCCTCGTCTACGGAGGCGCCAACGACGTCGTCAAGAACAACAACGTGTTCGGCAACTACAAGTGGGGCATCGCCACGCTCTCCTCACCCGGTGAATTCTTCATCGCCAACGAAGGCAACGACGGGAAAAGCATCAACAACCAGGTCGTCAAGAACGTGATGGGTCGCGAAGGTGCCGACCCCAACGGCGAATACGACTTCTGGAACGACAACTCCGGCGGCGGCAACTGCTGGGGCGCCAACTCGGCCGGCTCGACCTTCGCCCCGGGCAACGGCTCGGTGCCGCTGAGCACGATCTACCCGGTCTGCCCGCAGCAGGAAGTGCTCGCTGACCGGGTCAGCAGCCTCGAACCGTTGGCCGGTCTGCTGGTCAACCTGGCCAACGAATCGGATCCGAGCACCGCGCTCGGCTACGCGGGCTCCAACCCGCCGCAGAACCAGCAGTGCAGCTGGGTCCGGCGCGTCGCGAGCCACCCGCCGTTCGAGAAGTTCAAGCCGGCCGAAGTCGCCGCGCAGCCGGGAGAACTCTCGTGCTCGTGAGCCTGGGCGGTCGCGCCAAGATCGTCGTCTCGGCCCTGGCCCTCGCCGCCTGTGCGGTGCTCGCGGTCGCCCTGTTCGGGGCGGCCGCGGCGCCGGCCAAGTCGAACCATAAGTCGACGCACAAGTCGAAGCCAAAGATCGTCACCGTCAACGACTTCTACTTCGCGCCGACCAAGATGACGATCAAGAAGGGTCAGACGGTCAAGTGGGTCTGGTCGGAACTCAACACCGCCCCGCACGACGTGCACCTGAAGAAGGGCCCGAAGAAGCTCAAGCACAAGAAGAAGTACTCGACCAAGACCACGGCCGTGACCAACGCCCAGTTCAAGGCCACCTTCAACACGCCGGGTACCTACAACTTCATCTGCACGATCCACCCGACCGAAATGCACTTCAAGCTGGTCGTCAAGAACAAGAACGGGAAGTAGGAGCCAGGCAGTGGGACTGGAGCCGATCGATCGCCGCGCCTTCCTCGGGCTGGGGGGCGCGGCGCTTCTCTGCACCCTCGCCGGTCACGAAATCCGGACCGACGAAGGCGAAATCGACGTCAACGGCCTGGCCGGCGACATCGAAGTGCCGCCGAAGGTCAAGGCGGCCGACGCGACCGGCGGCCAGCCGGTCACCCGCGACCTGGCCGAGCTGGTCAGCGCCGGCTCGACCCGCGAATACTGGATCGCGGCCGAGGAACGGCGCTGGAACATCGTCCCCACCCACCGCGACCAGATGATGGCGCAGAAGGTGAAGGGCAAGAGCACCTTCCGCTGCTTCGGCTACCGCCCCTACAGCGCCAACTTCGAGCGGCCGCTGGCGCCGGCGACGGTGCCCGGACCGCTGATCGAAGCCGAAGTCGGCGACACCGTCGTCGTCCACTTCCGCAACAAGCTGAAGGTGCCGGTGACGATGCACCCGCACGGGATCTTCTACGCCAACGAGATGGACGGCGCCTACAAGGGCGTCTGGACCGAACCAGGCGGCTTCGTCCAGAGCAACCGCACGTTCACCTACGTCTGGGAAGCACGCGAGGGGACCGAAGGGACGTGGCTCTACCACGACCACGGCCCGGTCGACCCGCTCGGCGTCTTCAAAGGGCTGCACGGCCCGCTGGTGATCCGCAAACCGGGCGAAGCGCGGCCAGACCGCGAGTTCTTCATGGCCTTCCAGACCTGGGACCCCTCGATCACCGGCCTGAAGAACATCTTCTACTGCATCAACGGCAAGGCCTACGCGGGCAACATGTCGCCGACCATGGAAGCGAACGTCGGCGACCGGGTGGCGATGCACGTCTACGGGGTCGACAACCTCTTCCACACCTTCCACACGCACGGCCACCGCTGGGTCGAACCCGACGGCAGGATCGCCGACAACAAAACCTTCGGGCCCGCCGACTCGTTCAAAGTCGAATTCACCGAGGACAACCCCGGTCGCTGGTACGTCCACTGCCACGTCTTCCAGCACCTGCACCAGGGGATGAACACGTGGTACGTGGTCTCCTAGAGCGCCGCGGCCGCGGTCTCCCCCGCTTGGCTATGGCGGCCCTCGCCGCCGGTGTCGCGCTGGCGGCGCTGGCGAGCCCCGCCGCCGCCACCAACACCCGCGTCTCGATCGCCAACTACGCCTGGTCGAACCCCGACGTCCACATCAACCTCGGCGAGAAGGTGACCTGGGACTGGCTGGGCCCCGACACCGCCCACTCGGTCACCGGGATCTCCGCGAACGACCAGGGCTGGGACTCCGATCCCGGCACCGACGCGCCCAACCACCAGCCGGGCGATTCGTTCACCTTGCAGTTCAACAGCCCCGGGACCTACCAGTTCCGCTGCAAGCTGCACGCCTCGGTGCGAGGCGAGGTGGTCGTCTCCGAAACGCCCGGCGACCCCAACTCCGACCCCGGCCCGCAGGCGCCGCTGAACGTCGACGTGACGGCGCCGACGCTGGGCGGCGTCCAGCTCAAGCGCCGCGCCTTCCGCGGCAAGAAGGGCGTCGGCGCCCAGGCCAACATCAACGAGCGCGGCATCCTCGACGGCGAGTACTACCGCTACAACCGCAAGGGCAAGCGCGTCTACACCGGCTACAAGACGTGGAAGACGTTCATCGGCATCAACCACTTCAAGCTCGGCGCCCGCTGGAAGCACTTCCGCGCCAAGCCGGGCCGCTACGAAGTCGTGCTGCGGGCGACCGACACCTCCCAGAACGTCTCCAAGCGGATCCGCAAGCGGTTCCGGATCAAGGGCTGAGCGGCGGCGCTCAGCGCTTGCCGCGGCGGGCCGAGCGGCTGCGCTTGGCCGGTTTGCCGGCCTCCTGCAGGGTCCGTTCGCCGGCTTTCTCGGTCGCGTCTTCCATCGTGATCTGGAACATCGCCAGCAGCGCGTCGGAGGCCAGCGGCCGCATCCGGTCGAGCGCCTCGCGCACCTTCGGCCAGTCCTCCTCGGGCTGGCCGGCCTTGTCGAACGGCTCCCAGATCTCCTGGATGAAGAGGTCGAGGTAGGCGCGGGCGACGCCCTCGGCGTGCTCGCGCAGCTTCGCCGCGGTCGCCATCCCCGCCTCGGGGCTGACGCCGAGCGCGATCAGCTCGTGGCCGGCGCGCTCGAGGCGCGGGCTGAGGACTTCGACCTTGCCGTCCTCGAGCTCGCGCAGCATCCCCAGCCCCTCGCCGCGCCGCAGCAGCTTCGGCTCGAGCTTCTCGACCCCCCAGGCGGCGGCGAGGTCGTCGCGCTCGAAGATCTCCGGCGTCTCGTCCTCGAACGGGGCCCGCACGGCGCGGGCGAACTCGACGATCCCCTGCGAGGACTCGCCGCTGTGCTCGAGCACGCGCCGGATCGCCTCCAGGTTGAGCCCCTCGCTCTGCAGTTCCTTGGTCAGCTCGATGCGGGCGACGTGCGACTCGTCGTAGTAGCCGGTGCGGCCGACCACTTCCGGCGGCGGCAGCAGGCCGCGCGTCTGGTGGGCGCGGATGTTGCGGATCGTCATCCCGGTCCGCCGCGCCAGCTCGCCGATCGTCATCTTGCCGTTCGGCGGCTTCCCTTTCCCCTGCTTGTCGGTCATCCCGGTCCCATCGTAAGCCGCAGCCGCTGACCGTTCATCTTCGCCGCCGCGTCGGAGCAGACGAAGGCGATCGCCTCGGCCAGCTGCTCGGCCGGGGTGAAGGTCGGAAACTCCTTGCCGGGGTTTTCCTCGCGCATCCGCGGCGTCAGGATCGCCTCGACGACGACGATGTTGGCGGTCGCGCCCCCCGGCGCGAAGCCGTCGGCGAAGGCCAGCGTCCAGGCCTCGGCGGCCGCCTTCGCCGCCGCGTAGGCGGCGTTCGCGTTCGACGGCGCCTGCGCCTGCTTGGCGGAGACGAGGACGAAGCGGCCCCTGGCGCCGGCCCGCTCGAGCTCCCCGTGGAAGGCGCGGGTCGTGTGCTGGACGGTGCGGATCAGCAGGTCGTGCAGCAGCTCCCAGTCGGAGAGCGGCTCCTCGTGCAGCGGCTGCCCCCCGCGCCAGCCTCCGACCAGGTGGACCAGCCCGTCGACCCGGCCGAAGCGCTCGACCAGCGCCGCGCACCAACCCTTGACCGCGTCCTCGTCGAGCAGGTCGACCGCCCGCCCGTCCCAGCGCTCGCCGAGCCCGAGCTCGGCGCCGAGCGAGTCCAGCACCCCCTGGTCGCGGTCGGTCCCGGCCACCGTCGCCCCCGACCGCGCCAGCTCCGCCGCGACCAGCGGCCCGAGCCCCCCGCCGACTCCGGCGATGGCGATGACACGACCGTCGAGCGAGTTCGTCGTCAAGGCCCGACGAAAAATACAGGCGCGAGGCCCTGATAACGACCGAGGACCGCGCGGGGCTCGGCTTGGAATGGGGGAGAGAGGATTCGAACCTCTGTAGGCAGAGCCAACTGGTTTACAGCCAGTCCCCTTTAACCACTCGGGCACTCCCCCAGATGGGATCGCCGATTCTAGACGGCCGACCCGGGAGCGCGCGGCTAGGCGTTCGGCCCCGGAACCACGCCCGCCGCCACCAGCCGCTCCCCCATCAGGTCCTTGAACAGGGTGACCGCGGAGAACGGCCGCATGAAGACGGTCAGCTCGCGCACGCGGCCCTCGTCGTCGAGCTCGAGGAAGTCGATCCCCTCGAGCTCGCGGTCGCTGCCGGCGACCGTCGCCTTGAAGCGCAGGCAGACGATTCCCTCCTCGTGCAGCTCGTCGGTGTAGCGGAAGTCCTCGAGCAGCTCGATCACGTGGGAGAGGATGAAGAGGGCGGTGTCGCGGCCCTCGAAGCGCCGGAAGACGGTCGGGCTGTTGAGGACGACGTCCTCGCGCAGCGCCCCCCGCATCAGCTCGAGGTCCTTGGCCTCGGCGGCGCGACGGAACGGGTGCGGCTCCGGCATACCCCCACCCTAACCGGCCCGTGGTTCCTTGTGGACCCATAGCGTCCAAAAGGAACCACGAAATGGTGGGATACTCGCCCCGATGCCGCTGATCGGCGATCACGCGTGGTCGCGCTTCTCCAGCTCGCTGGGGGCGACCGGCCTGCGCTGGGCGGGGAAGCTGAACACGCCGGTCTACCGGCTGACGCGGGGACGGCTGCTGGCCCGGGTCGGCAAGGCGCCGGTCCTGCTGCTGACCACGACCGGGCGCAAGTCGGGACAGCCGCGGACCGCCCCCCTCGTCTACCTCGCCGACGACGAGCGGATGGTCGTGATCGGCTCCAACGCCGGCAACGCCAAAGTCCCCGCCTGGGCTCTCAACCTCAAAGCCGACCCCGAGGCCGAGGTCGAGGTCCGCGGCCGCCGCCTCCCGGTCCGCGCCCGCGTCGCCGAGGGCGCCGAGCGCGAAGACCTCTGGCGCCGCTGCAACGAGCAGTACGCCGGCTTCGACGACTACGCCCAGCGCACCGGCCGCGACATCGCCGTCTTCGTGCTCGAACCGCGCTGAGCGCTAAGAAGCTTCCTTCAGCATCTGCGCCTCTGGCAGGCGCTTCAGCTTCTTCAGCGTGTTGTTCTCGATCTGGCGGATCCGCTCGCGGGTGACGCCGAAGGTGCGGCCCACTTCCTCGAGGGTGAGCGGCTCGGTGCCGGAGAGGCCGTAGCGAAGTTCGATCACCTGCCGCTCGCGCTCGGGCAGCGCGTCGAGCGCCCGGCGCACGCCTTCCTTCTGCAGGTGCTCGCTCGCTTCCTCGAACGGCTCCAGCACCGCTTCGTCGGCGACGAAGTCGCCGAGCTCGGATTCGTCCTCGTCGCCGACCGGTTTCTCGAGTGAGACCGGCAGCTGGGCGACGCGGAGGATGTCGCGCACGTCGGAGACCGGCCAGCGCAGCTCTTCGGCGATCTCGGCCGGCTCCGGCTCGCGCCCCAGTTTCTGCACCAGCTGGCGTTCGACGTGGGCGACGCGGTTCAGCTTCTCCACCATGTGGACCGGGATCCGGATCGTCCGCGCCTTGTCGGCGATCGCCCGCGTCACCGCCTGGCGGATCCACCAGGTCGCGTAGGTGGAGAACTTGTAGCCGCGCCGGTAGTCGAACTTCTCGACCGCCCGGATCAGCCCGAGGCTGCCCTCCTGGATCAGGTCGAGGAAGCTGAGCCCGCGGCCGAGATAGCCTTTCGCGATCGAGACGACGAGGCGCAGGTTGGCCTCGACCATCTGCCGCTTGGCGAGCATGTCGCCGCGCTCGATCCGTTTCGCCAGTTCGACCTCCTGCTGCGCGGTGAGCAGGTCGACCTGCCCGATCGAGCGTAGGTAGAGACGCAGCGAGTCGAGGCTCGGCTCGACGGTGAGGTCGAGCTCTTCCTTCTTCGCCTGGCTGCCGACCGGGTCGCCGCCGCGCTGCTCCTTGTAGGCGCTGACGCCGTCCTCGGCGATCACGTCGACTCCGTGCTCGACCAGGTGGGCGTGCAGCTGGGAGACCTGCTCCTTGCTGATCTCCACCTCCTCGAGCGTCGCCGCGATCTGCTCGAAGGTGAGATACCCCCGCTCGCGGCCGAGCGCGACGAGGCCGCGCACCTCCTCGAGCTCCACGGTCGACTCCTCGCTCGACTCGGGCTCCATCACGTCAGACACCGTCTCCAACGACTCGATCGCCAAGACCTCCGTGCTTCCCTTCCCCCAGTTCCCGGGTTCGCCGGACCCCCATGGACCAGCGCGCCGAAGTATAGGGCCATCGCAGTCTCGTCCGTGTTTGCGGCGTTGCCGGCAGCTCCGGTGGCCTAGGCTTCTCCTCCAGATGGCAACTCAGCCCCCCGCCACCGGCGCCGCGCCGGACGTCCAGGCCTCGCTGCCCGCCACCCAGGTGGGCCTCTCCCGCGTCGGGGTCACCGGCGTCGAGAAGGTGATCCGGGTCAAGTCCAACGGCGCCGAGAACCTCTTCTACGCGGAGCTCGAGTGCTTCGTCGACCTCAACCCGCGCCAGGCCGGCGTCCACATGTCCCGCTTCGAGGAGATCGTCGGCGAGGCGATCGACGAGGTCGTGCTCGGCGAGGCCTTCCGCGCCGAGGTGCTGGCCGCCCACGTCGCCCAGCGCGTGCGCGAGCGCCAGGGCGGCCTGCGGGCCGAGGTCTCGGTGACGGCCCGCTACCCGGAGACGGTGCGCACGCCGGAGAGCGGCAAGAGCACCCAGGAGATCTACGTCCTCTTCGGCACCGCGGTCGACTCGGCGGCCGGGACGCGGACGCTGACCGGGGTCCAGGCGCAGGGGATGACCGCCTGCCCCTGCGCCCAGGAGATGGTCGCCGGGCTGGCCCGCGAACGGCTCGCCGCCGAGGGCTTCGCGCCCGACGAGGTCGAGCGGGTCGTCGAGGCGGTGCCGATCGCCACCCACAACCAGCGCGGCATCGGCACCCTCCACGTCGGCTGCTCGGAGGGAGACCAGACCTGGCTCGACGCTCCCGAGCTGCTGCGGATCGTCGAGAGCTCGATGAGCTCGGAGATCTACGAGCTGATGAAGCGGCCCGACGAGATGGCCGTCGTCGTCAAGGCCCACGAACAGCCGCGCTTCGTCGAGGACTGCGTGCGCGAGATAGTGCGCCAGGTGGTCGAGGGCTATCCCGACCTGCCCGACGACGCCTTCGTCATGGCCCGCCAGGAGAACCTGGAGACGATCCACCGCCACAACGTCGTCGCCGAGCGCTACGGCACCCTCGGCGAGCTGCGCGCCGAGCTCGCCAGCGGCACCCACAGCGCCCGCCACCAGACGATGCGCGAGTGGCTCGAGGGGCCCGTCGGGTAGGTGCGCGTGCGAGAGGGGGTCCGGCGACCCCTCTCAAAACTCGCTCGCCTTCGCTCGCTTTTGAGTGTTTTGAGAGGGGTCGCCGGACCCCCTCCAACGGGCCGTGTCGTCGGGGCCCCTCACGCTTCGCGGAAGCTTCCGCAGGACGAAGGCGCGAGGAGCTCTCGCCGCTGCGCTTGCGTGGCTCGGCGTGTAACAAGCCCCTGTCGTTGGAGGGGAGCGGGTACCCCTCTGCGGGAATGTCGCCGAAGGCCAAATGTCATCTGATCAGGGGCGCCCCATAGGGGCGCACCGACATGAGGGAGCGGTCCCGGCAGGGACGCGACTGAATTCCCGCAGAGGGGTACCCGCTCCCCTCCCCGGCGCAGCTTCGTCCCTCGCCGAATCAGGGAGCGGTCCGCGTCCCGCCCGCCCCCGCCTTCTCCTTCCGCTCCGCCTCGATCCGCTTGCGCAGGCCGAAGAAGTAGTCGGCGCCGCTGAGCACGGTGACGACGAGGGCGGCGTAGACGAGGAGGTCGACGCCGAGCGGGGCGGGGTTGGTGACGATCAGGGCGATCACGGCGGCGATCTGCAGCACCGTCTTCAGCTTGCCGAGCCAGCTGGCGGCGATCACGATGCCGCGCTCGGCGGCGATCGTGCGCAGGATCGTGACCGCGATCTCGCGGGCGATGATCACCATCGCCACCCAGGCTTCGAGCCGGTCGAGCGAGACGAGGGAGACGAGCGCGCCGGTGATCAGCAGCTTGTCGGCGAGTGGGTCCATCAGCTTGCCGAAGGTGGTGATCGAGCCGCGCGAGCGGGCGAAGTAGCCGTCGAGCCCGTCGGTCGCCGCCGCCAGGGCGAAGACCGCGGCGGCGATCACGTCGCCGTTCGGCGTCTCGACCAGCAGCGCCACGACCACGACCGGCACCGCCAGGATGCGCAGCAGGGTGAGCGCGTTCGGCAGGTTGAGCGGGAACATCGTCCGCTCAGTCTGACGCAGCCCCCGCCGGGGCCGCCCGCTCGGCGTCGAGGCGGGCGAAATACTCCTCGCCCTCGATGCTGAAGTGGGGCACGATCCTGTCCAGCCAGCCCGGCAGCCACCAGGCCCACCTGCCGAGCAGCACCATCACCGCCGGCACCAGCAGGCAGCGGACCAGAGTCGCGTCGATCGCGATCGCCACCGCCAGGCCGACGCCGAACTCCTTCACCACCGGGTCGCCGTTGAGGACGAAGCTGGTGAAGACGCAGACCATGATCGCCGCCGCCGAGGTGATCACCCGGCCGGTGTTGGCGAGCCCCTCGATCACCGCCCGCCGCGCGTCGCCGTACTCCTGGAAGTGTTCGCGCATCTGCGTCAGCAGGAACACCTCGTAGTCCATCGAGAGGCCGAAGAGGATCGCGAACATCAACAGCGGCACGAAGCTGACGATCGGGATCGGTTCGTCGAGCCCGATCAGCGAGGAGCCCCAGCCGAGCTGGAAGACCGCGGTGACGACGCCGTAGGCGGCGGCGACCGAGAGCAGGTTCATCGCCGCCGCCTTGAGCGGCACCAGCAGCGAGCGGAAGGCGACCAGCAGGACGATGAAGCTGAGCGCGACGACGATCGCGATCATCAGCGGCAGCTTGTCGCCGATCTGGGTCGCGAGGTCGATGTAGCCGGCGGTCTGGCCGCCGACGTAGGAGCTCGCGTCGGTTCCCTTCAGCGCCGCCGGGATCGTTTCGTCGCGCAGGCCTTCGACCAGCGAGATCGTCGAGTCGGCCCACGGCTCCGATTCCGAGATCACGGTGAAGACCGCGACCGTGCCCTGGCTGTCGAGCGTCGGTTCGGTCACCGCGGCGACGTCTTCGGCGCCGCCGATCGCCTGCTGCAGCTTCGGCAGCACCTGCTTGGCTTCGGCGGAGGAGCCGAATTCGGAGGCGACCAGCAGCGGCCCGTTGAGGCCGGGGCCGAAGCCTTCGTTCAGCCCTTCGTAGGCCTGGCGGGCGGTCGTGTTCTTCGGCAGCGCGCCGATGTCGTTCTGGCCCAGCTCGAGCTGGAAGACCGGCAGCGCCAGCACGGCCAGGATCAGCAGTGCCGCGACCGTCGCCGTCCACGGCCGCTCGGCGACCCCGTCGGCCCAGCGCAGCCAGCCGTGCGGCTTCTTGTCGTCGGGGTGGGTCTTGCCGAGCTGCACCCGCAGCGAATCGATGTGCGGGCCGAGCGCGCCGAGCATCGCGGGCAGCAGCGTCGCCGCCGCGATCACCGCGACGACGACGGCGATCGCCGCGGTGAAGCCGAGCGTCGCCACCAGCGGGATGCCGGCGAAGGCGAGCGAGCAGAGGGCGATGATCACGGTGAAGCCGGCGAAGACGACGGCGCCGCCGGCGCTGGCGACGGCGCGGGCGACCGACTCCCGCATCTCCATCCCGTCTTTCAGCTGCAGTTTGTGGCGGGTGACGATGAACAGCGCGTAGTCGATGCCGACGCCGAGCCCGATCATCGTCGCCAGGGTCGAGGCAACGCCCGGGATCTGGGCGGCGTGCTCGAGCAGGCGGATGATCGAGAGCGTGCAGGCGAGCCCGATCACCGCGGAGACGATCGGCAGCATCATCGCCGTCGCGGTGCCGAAGGCGAAGAGGAGGATGACGATCGCGGCCGCGATCCCGATCGCCTCGCTGGTCTCGGTCGAGGGTTTGGAGAGCTGCTGGCCGACGTAGCTGCCGATCGAGGTTTCGAGGCCGGCCTGCCGCGCCGGCTGGGCCGCGTTCAGCACCCGGTGCGCCTCGCCTTCTTCGATTTCGCCGGGGCCGATCGAGAGCACCACCGGGATGTAGCCGATCGTCTTGTCTTCGCTGAGGAAGGCGCCGCCCTGCTTGCTCAGGGGGCTGACGGCGGAGTTGACGAACGGGATCGCTTCCAGCTGCTTGGTCGTCTCGGCGACGGCTTCGGCGTACTTGGCGTCGGTCAGCTTGCCGCTCGGCGCCTCCAGCACCAGCGGGTTGCTCCCATAGGCCTGTTCGGGCAGGTTGTCTTCGAGCAGTTCGGTGGCGATCGTCGAGTCGGTCCCCGGCAGGTTCAGGTTTTCGCTCGTCTTGCTGCCCGCGGCCTGGCTGACTCCGAACAGCGCGACCGCCAGCACGACCCAGGCGCCGATCACCGGGTAGTGGTGGCGGGCGCAGAAGCGGCCGATCGCGTAGAGGGGCGCCGTCACGGCGGCAGTATCGCCTACGGGGCGGCGACCGACCCGTCCTCGAACGCCTCGGGGAACGTTGCGAGCGGCTTCGCGCCGAGCGCCCGCCGCAGCCAGACCAGGTGCTGCGCCTGGTTGGCCATCGTCGCGGCCAGCAGCATCCGGGCCGCCGGCGTGGTCAGCGCGCCGATCGCGCCGTTCACGGCCCCGATCGTCCCCGCTTCGAGCTGGTAGAGGAAGGTGAGCGCGTCGGTCTGGCTGCGCAGCTTGCCGGGCCTGATCTCTTCGGGTTGCGGATCGGCCGCTTCGCCGAGCCTGCGCAGCGCGTTGATCGTCGCGTCGACATGTTCTTCTTCCTGGGCCCGGAAGCGGCGGGCGAGCTTGAGCAGCGGGCCCCGGCGCAGCCAGGGCATCGCGTCCCGGTAGGCGCCGACCGCGGCTTCCTGGCGGGAGAGGATGCGGTTGAGGATGACCGCGTCGGCCGCGCGACCGGGGGCCGCGGCGGTCGCGCCGCCGTCCTCGCCGCCGCCGCAGCCGGCCAGCGCCGCCGCGATCGCGACGCAAGCCAGGGCGAGGGCGAGGCCACGACGCACCGCGCCGCCGCGCATGATTCGGTTCGCTGCCATGAAGAGGAAGCGAACCCTATGAGCTCCGACCCGGGCGCGGCGCTGGCGGCGCTCGCCGCCGAGGTGCACGGCTGCCGTCGCTGCCCGCGCCTGGTCCAGTGGCGCGAGGCGGTCGCCGCCGACCCGCCGAAGCGCCATCGCGGCGAGAGCTACTGGGCGAGGCCGCTCGACGGGTTCGGCGACCCGCGGGCGCGCGTCGCCGTCGTCGGCCTCGCCCCGGCCGCCAACGGCGCCAACCGGACCGGCCGCATGTTCACCGGCGACCGCTCCGGCGAGTGGCTTTACGCGGCGCTGCACCGCGCCGGCTTCGCCAACCGGCCCGAGTCCGAGCGCCGCGACGACGAGCTGCGCCTGCGCGACGCCTGGGTCACGGCCGTGGTCCGCTGCGCGCCGCCGGCCAACAAGCCGACCCCGGACGAGCGCGACACCTGCCTCCCATTTCTCGAGCGCGAGCTCGAGCTGCTCGAGCGCTGCCGGGTCCTGGTCGCCCTCGGCGCCTTCGCCTGGGACGGCGCCCTGCGGGCGGCGCGGGCCCTGGGGGCGGAGCTGCCGCGGCCGCGGCCGCGCTTCGGCCACGGCGCCGAGGCCGACCTCGGGCGCTGGCGCCTCGTCGGCTGCTTCCACCCCAGCCAGCAGAACACGTTCACCGGCAAGCTGACGGTGCCGATGATCGACGCGGTCTTCGCCCGCGCCCGAGAATTGGCAACTTAGGGGGAAACTGCACGCCGCCCACTTGACTTAGGCGAAACTCGCCGATCAGTCTGGCGGTCTCAACCAGTACCGGGCGGCGCCAGGGAGGCTGCCTTACAGCGAAAGAGGGAGAGACGATGAGGCGACCACGGATCAAGCGGACGACGGAGCCGGTCGACACCCCCGACGGCGACCTCTACCTGCTGCGGCCCAGCGCCGACGGCGACATCCGGATCGAAAACCCCGACGAGAAGGACCTGCGGCTGCTGCGGGCGCTCGACGGCGAGCACACGCTCGAGCAGCTCAACGAGCAGTTCGGCGAGCAGGCGGTCGCCGACGTGATCTCGCAGCTGCAGGAGCTGGAGGTGGTCGAGGACGCCGCCGACGACGAGCTCCTCGCCGAGGGCGAGCTCGAGCGCTTCGACCGCCAGCTGCGCTACTTCAGCGACGTCGGGCCGCGCGGGCTGCCGCCCTCGGAGTGCCAGCGGCGGCTGCGCGAGGCGAAGGTCGCGGTGCTCGGCGTCGGCGGCCTCGGCGGCTGGTCGGCCTGGTCGCTGGCCTGTGTCGGGATCGGCGAGATGTGGCTGGTCGACGGGGACCGGGTCGAGATCAGCAACCTCAACCGCCAGATCCTCTACACCGAGGCCGACCTCGGCCTGCTCAAGGTCGAGGTGGCGGCGGCGCGGCTGCGCGCCTTCAACCCGAAGATGAAGGTGACGACCACCGCGCGGCGGCTGGAGAGCGAGGTCGAGATCGCCGACTTCATCCACGGCGCCGACATCGTCATCGACGCCGCCGACTGGCCCGCGCACGACATCGAGCGCTGGTGCAACTCGGCCTGCTTTGAGGCCGGCATCCCCTACATCACGATGAGCCACTTCCCGCCGATCGCCCGCGTCGGCCCGCTCTACGTGCCCGGGAAGACCGGCTGCTTCGCCTGCCAGGAGACCGCCTACCGGCGCGAGTACCCGCTGTTCGACGTCGCCGTCGAGCAGCGCCGCGCCAAACCCTCGCCGGCGGCGACGCTGGGGCCGGCCTGCGGCCTGATCGGCGGCCAGGTCGGGATGGAGGCGATGCACCTGCTGACCGGGCTCGCCGAGCCCTCGACGCTCGGCGTCTCGCACATCTTCGACCTGCGCACGATGGAGGTCAAACGCGAGCCGGTCGTGCCCGAGCCGGGCTGTCCGATCTGCGGCCACCTGCAGCCCGACGCCGAGACGAGGGACGCCGAGGAGGCGACAGAGGGCTGAGGCGAGCCCTCCCGGCTAACCGGTGGTGCCGCGGCGGGCGAGGCGGGGAGCCGGGTCGAAGAACAGCGCCAGCCACATCAGGCTGGCGAAGTTGGGGGCGACGAAGGCGACCGGGATCGAGCAGGCGAAGACCGCGGCGATGTAGGCCGAGCGGATCCAGGCCTCGCGCTGGGTCTGCGCGTCCGCCGTGGTGAGGCCGGCGCGGTGGGCGTCGGAGACCATCCAGAGCCCGACCAGGACGACCGCGATCAGGTTCCCGGCATAGAGGACGACCGAGGCCGTCTCGCCGCCGTACTCGCCCAGCACTTTGCTGCTGAACGGGAGCAGCACGATCGCCGCGAGGTAGAGCAGGTTGAGCGCCAGCAGCCGGCCGTCGAAGGCGGTCACTTCGCCGAAGAAGCGGTGGTGGACGAGCCAGAAGCGCCCGATCACCGCGAAGCTGATCGCCGAAGGCGAGGAAGTTGTCCCACTGTTCTCCGATCGCGTGCGCGACTTCGTCGCTGGACAGGCCGGTGGGGATCCCCAGGCCCAGCACCAGCAAGGTGATCGCGATCGCGAAGACCCCGTCGCTGAAGGCGACGATCCGCGAGAACTCGATCTCGTTCTCCTCGCGTCCCTTGGCAGCCGCTCGCCTCGACATGCCCGCATCATCGGCATTGCCCGCGACGGAACCGCGCGCGCATCCCCCGGGCTGCCCGACCGCTCCGTTCACAGCTCGCACCCGATCGCGTCCATCCGGTCGGAGATGATCCGCGCGTGGCTGGGCCTCTCTATCGGGTCGGGCGCTTCTGCTCCCGCCATCACTGGTTGACGATCGCCGCCTGGGTCGTGCTCGCCGTCGCCGTCTTCGTCGCCGGCCAGCGCGCCGAAGGCCAGACCAACGACAACCTGACCCTGCCGGGGACCGGCTCGACGATCGCGACCGAACTGCTCGAAGACAACATCCCCGGACAGGCCTACGGCGCGAACCCGCTGACCATGGTCGCCCCGGAAGGCAAGCTCACCGAATCGAAGTACCAGGAAGCGATCGCGGCGACGGTGAAGCGGCTGGAAGCGCTCTCCTACGTCAGCGGCCTGGTCGATCCGCTCAGCGAAGAAGGGAAGAGCCTGTTCGCCAGGGACGGCACCGTCGTCTATATCCCCGTCTACCTCAGCGTCAGCCCCGGCGACCTGGACGAAACCGAGGCGCGACGGGTGCTCGACGCGGCCCAGCCGGCCGCGGCCGCCGGCCTGGAGACCTCGGTCGGCGGCTATGTCGGCTCGCAGCTCTCCCAGCCCTCGACCGAGAGCAGCGAGGCGATCGGGCTGGCGGCGGCGGTGGTGGTCCTGCTGATCGCCTTCGGCACCGCGACCGCGATGAGCCTGCCGATCGTCTCCGCGATCTTCAGCCTCGCCACCTCGCTCTCGATCATCCGTCTGCTGGAGAGCGTGATCCAGGTGCCCAGCATCGCCACCACGCTGGCGACGATGATCGGCCTCGGAGTCGGGATCGACTACGCCCTGTTCATCGTCACCCGCCACAAAACCCAGCTCGCCGAAGGAATGGAGCTGCGGGAGTCGATCGCCCGCGCGGTCGCCACCGCCGGGGGCGCCGTCGTCTTCGCCGGGTTCACGGTGGTGATCGCGCTGGCCTCGCTCTGGGTCGCCGGCATCAACATCGTCAGCACCCTCGGCTTCACCGCAGCGGTCGCCGTGATCGGCTCGGTCTGCGCCGCGATCACCCTGCTGCCGGCGTTGCTCGGCGCGCTGGGACCCCGGATCGACTCCCTCCGGGTGCGCGCCGGCGACCCCACCGCGGAGGCCGACACGCAGCACGGCTGGCGGCGCTGGGGCCGCCGCATCGTCAGCCGTCCGCGCAGCTTCGGGCTCGCCGCCCTGGTGGCGCTGCTGGTTCTCGCGATCCCCATGCTCGACCTCACGCTGGGCCAGAACGACGTCGGGGCGATGCCGACCTCCACCCCCTCGCGCCAGTCCTACGACGCGCTCAGCGAAGGCTTCGGCCCGGGGCTGAACGGACCGCTGTTGATCGCCGCCGAATTCAGCGGCCCCGAAGAAGCCGAAAAGGTGCTGCCCAGCCTGCAGAAGGCGGTGAAAGAAGACCCCGACGTCGGGAGCGGTCAGCGAAGCGAAGCTCGACGAAGCGGGGACCGTGGGGGTCTTCTCGGCGATTTCGAAGTCGCACCCTCCGACGATGCGACGGTGAGCCTGGTCGAACGGCTGCGCAACACGGACATCCCCGCGACCTTGCAGGGAAGCAAGGCGCACGCCTACGTCGGCGGCGAAACCGCCGGCTACATCGACCTCGCGGCGAAGATCTCCGACAAGCTGCCGCAGATGATCGCCACCGTGATCGCGCTTGCGATCCGTGGTCCTGCTGCTCGCCTTCCGCTCGCTGCTCGTCCCGCTCAAGGCGGCGGTGATGAACCTGCTCTCGATCGGCGCCGCCTACGGCGTCCTCACCGCGGTCTTCCAGTGGGGCTGGGGCGCGTCGCTGATCGGGCTCGACGAAGCGATCCCGATCGTCAGCTTCGTGCCGCTGCTGATGTTCGCGATCCTCTTCGGGCTCTCGATGGACTACGAGGTCTTCCTGATGACCGGGATCAGCGAGCGCTACCGGGTCGACGGCGACGCGCGCCTCGCCGTGGTCGACGGACTCGGCAAGATCGGCCGGGTGATCGCCTCGGCCGCGACGATCATGTTCCTCGTCTTCGCCAGCTTCGTTCTCAACGCAACCCGATCGTCAAGGAGTTCGGGGTCGGGCTCGCGGTCGCGATCGCGATCGACGTCGGCCTGGTGCGCTTCATCCTCGTCCCCGCGGTAATGGCGCTGGTCGGCGAGCGGATGTGGTGGCTGCCGTCCTGGCTGGATCGGATCCTGCCCCCCTTCAGCGTCGAGGGCGAGGGGTACTTCGCCGAGCGCGACGCGGACGCGGCGCGGGAATCTGCCTGAAGCCAACGCCGATCCTTCCTAGAATGCGTCAGGCGTCCCCCGGCGTAGCTCAGTTGGTAGAGCACTTCATTCGTAACGGTGGGACTCCGAGCGGCTCAAGTCTCGTTTTGACCTCTAAAGTGCTTAATTTGCAGGGAGAAAAAGGAGGGCAAGCGTTATTCGCTCCGGGGTACCGCACCTTCTCAGACCCCGCCAAGAGGTCAGTCGCGCCAGCCCCCTGCAATCCTCCTCCCCTCCCTCTCCCTCACCCGACGACCTCATGGAGACTCATTAGGAGGTCCGCCGGCTGCCTACACGGTCCTGACGAGCTGACCCCTTCGGCCCGGGCAGGCCGGCCTCCTGGGGCTTTGTGTTTGCGCATCGCGGTCGACCGGGTCTTTCGCCTCAACTCCTTGCCGCAGGTTGCGCAGCGAACGATGTAGGTGGGACTCGCCGGGCGTGACCGACCCGCGGTTCGGCGGGGTCCGAGCCTCGGCATTCCCGCCCGCCTGCGCACCGGCGGGGCTGACAAGGCCCCGGCTACCCGAACTCATCGCAAAGACCGGCTGGAAGGGCTGGGTGGTCGCCTGAGCCGACTCGATCCTGTCGACCCTGTAGCAGCGGATTTCTCTGCTGTCGACCCGAACCCCGTAGAGCAGCAGGTCGCCGGCGCGGCTGCGGCGCAGCGAGTAAGGCTCGATCAGCCGAGTGCTGCCTTTGTAGCCGAGTTCCACGAGGAGGTGGTTGGGCCGCGCGAATCGCACGACCTCCAGCGAGGCTCGGCCCCAGGTCGCCAAGGTCGGCGGCGGCGACCAGGTCTGGTCCTCGCTGGTCCATCGCGTCAATCGTCTCCACCGGCTCCTCGACGGCGTCACCCTCCAGCCACTGGAAGAGAACCTCGGCCTCCTCCCAGAACTGCTCGAAGGGCGGCAGCACCGGCAGCTGGTGGCCGAGCATGTTCTCCCACTCGGATTCGAGCTCAGCGCGCAGCGGCGAGGAGCTGACGTCGGCGTGGGTCGGCATCGCGATCCCCTTGCTCTCGCACTTGCGCTCGAGCGTGGAGCGGATCAGCTCCTGCTCGAGCCGCAGGTCCTCGCGGCGGAAGAGGTTGACGATGTCGTAGAGATCGCGCGGGCGCGAGCGCTCGCCCCATCGCCCGGATCTTCTCGGCGAACAGCTCCTCGAAGGCGTAGCAGCGGACCTCGGCCGGCTCCGGGAAGCTCGTCGGGGTAGGCATGGGCGATCGGCCGCAACACCGGCGGTCGCGCGAGGACCTCGTCGGCGCTCAGGTCGAGCTTGATCCGGGCCGGCGTGCGGAGCGCCCCGAGGGCCGCGGTAGTAGATCCTCCCTTCCGCCGTGCGCCCGCCCGGCCGCAGCCTCAGCCGCGGCTCTTGCGCGGAGAAGTCGATGCCCGCAGGCCTCGTTGACGCTTCGCCAGCACCGCGGTCGATCAGCGGCAGCACGTCCTCGGGAGCGATCGGCCCGTCGGGCAGGACGGTGAAGTCCAGGTCCTCGGAGAAGCGGTAGGTCTCGATGTAGCACTTCTTGAGGCAGGTCCCGCCCTTGAAGACCCAGGAGTCGCCAGAGCGACTCGCTCGCCCCGATCCCCCACAGCAGCCAGCCGAGGACGTAGTCCTTCTCGACGACGTCGTCGCGCAGACTCCACTCGCGCACCCGCTCGTCGAGGACCGCCCGGGTGATCACGCGGCCACCGGTTCGATCCGCGCGTTGACGCGCAGGTTCCAGTCGCGAATTGCGGACGCCCGGTGCGTCGATGCCCGGGTCGAGCATCACGACGCCGCTCGACATCCGCTCCCGGCAGCGCTCGATCAGGTCGGGCTCGTCGAGGCCGAGCGCTTCGAGCAGGTAGCCGAGGCGTTTGTAGACGCTGCGGTTGCCGAATCGCTCGCAGTAGTCCAGCAGCAGCTCCTCGTCCCGGTGCGGGCCATCGAGGTACTCCGTCGAGCACCTCCGCCACGTGACGAATCCCGCCGCCCATCGACGGATCGTCGAGGAGGTCGACGATCGTGCGCGAGGGGTCCGAGACCTCGACGCGCTCCGACCCGCGCCACACGCCCACCGTCCCGAACATCTTCGCGGGGCCGACGACCTTGATCCTCACCGGCGTGCCCTGGATCGCAGTCTTTGCGAAAGCCGATCGGCCTCGCGCTCACAACCATCAGGTCGCGGAAGATCTGCTCGGTCAGGCCCCAGTGCTCGCAGGCGCTCCAACCGGCGATGTAGCAGGGGGCATATGCCCGAGCCGCGGCACGCCAGAGATCGGCGCGCCATTCCTCGGGCACCGATGCCGACAGGGGAACCGCGACATAGACGTCCGCGTCTGACCCGGGCGAGCCAGCCGCGGTCGGCCAGTAGCGCACGAGACGCTGGGCGCGAGGACGCGGCGCACCCAAGACCCTCGGCCGCATCGTCGACCGTGAACGGACCGTCGAGCCGATGGAGGCGCGCCAGCAATGCGTCCTGTTCTTTGCGCTCAGTCCAGCTGCCGACATCAAGCTCATTATAGCGCCCATCCAGTGGGCGCTTGCGTGATCTCACTATCAGAGCAGTCCGGATCTTCCCAGGATGCGCAGGAACAGGCAGCAGGTGCGGCTCGCCGTCCAAGCTCGCGCGCCCGATCCAGATCGCTACGCGCGTCAGAGGATCCCAAGCCGGGGGGTTTTAACCACAGCGGAGCAGTACGTAACCAAAACCCCCCGAGATGAGGCACCAATCAGCAGGAATCCACCACCTAACCTCCGATAACACCGCAGAGAGGTAGCCCCAAATCCCATACGCCGGCGTAGCTCAGTTGGTAGAGCACTTCATTCGTAATGAAGGGGTCATCGGTTCAAGTCCGATCGTCGGCTCTGGGAGGCGCGATGAAATTGGGCTTTTCTGACTACGAAGTCCGAGCGAACTTCTGATTGCTACGGGGACACAGATATTTCCGCTGAATAGCGCTGTCGCGCCAAGACCTTCTCGCGCCCTGCGGTCGGGAACTCTCGACCCTGAGGAGTCGGCAAGGCTCCGAGCGGCCACCGAGGCCGCGATCCAGCGGTGTCGGAAAGCTCCCGCTCTTCACCGAGATCCGCTGAGCTCGGCACTCGCCCAGCGCTCGACATCATCCAGGAGCGCAACGGTCGCCGGGCGGTCGAGCGGCTCCGCGTCGAGCAGATCCTCATAGCGAAGTGGCACCGCATATTCCGTCAACGCGACGGCCCGCTGGATGTCGAACGGCGGTTCATCGGCCGAGTTGAGATGGGCCAATGCGACCAGCCGACGGAGGTCGTGCGTGTACTCGAAGTCCTCGCCGCGGCTCGCGACAACTGCCTTGAGCCACTTCTCCACGGCCTGCTGCGCGTGGAAGCCGACGCTCTCGTCGTCCACCTCCGAATCGTGGGAGAGCTTCCGCACCACGGTCGCGTCGCCCCTTGCCTTCCTGGCGAGGATCGCCGCTACGTCCGACGGCTCAAGCTCCGGCGAGGACACGGCCCTCTTGCAACGCCCGGTGGATTACCCCGCCGCGAACCTTGCCCCAGCGAGCCACGTGGTCCTCGCTGACGACTATGAGATCGACGGGAGCGCCGATATCGCCCAGGGCTTCCCGGAGACGCACGAACTCCTTGTTGCGGCTCTCCAGCTTCGGCTCGATCACGAGGAAGTCGAGATCGCTTCCGGGCCCTGCGTTCCCCTTCGCGTGGGATCCGAAGAGGATGACCCGGGCGTCCCGGCCCGCCGCAGCAGAAAGGATCTTCCCGGCCTCTTCTATCGCCGCCTCGTTGACCATTGTGCGGACAAGGTAGCGAGCCATCCGGAGTCGTCGCTGCGCACGGCCATTCGGTGTCCCTAACCATGTCCCCGACTCGGCAATTCTGACCGCAGCTCGCTGCTGCTCAACCCTGGCGGAAGTCGTTTTTTAGAAGCCCCTCGTTTTTTTTTTTTTTTTTTTTTTTTTTTTTTTTTTTTTTTTTTTTTTTTTTTTTTGCTGCGCGCCATTCGGTTGGCAACCATGTCTCCCGCTCGGCTAATTCTGTTTTTTTTTTTTTTTTTTTTTTTTTTTTTTTTTTTTTTTTTTTTTTTTTTTTTTTTTTTTTTTTTTTTTTTTTTTTTTTTTTTTTTTTTTTTTACCCGCAGCCTACATTCTCTCTCCCAATCATCTCGTCCCTCCCCCTCCCCCCATCTACCTCCCCCCTATCGAACTGAGCCGAACTCCTTGGACGCAATCGCGCCCTGATCGAACCAGATCGGCCTCAAATATCGCGCTTTTTTTTTTTTTTTTTTTTTTTTTTTTTTTTTTTTTTTTTTTTTTTTTTTTTTTTTTTTTTTCGTCACCTCCGCCAAGGTCTGTTCGCGTGCGCGAGCTACGCCAGGGTGCCCTCGGAATGAAGGGGTCATCGGTTCAAGTCCGATCGTCGGCTTCCACTCGAGCCCGCTCCTAGCCTCGTTCATAATCCGCGCCCCGGGTCTCCAGGGCGCGGTTCGTCCGTCTGAGCGGGATTCTGCGGGTTCTCAGCTCCCAACCGTCAGGAGGATCACCTTGAAGGTGCAGCGCGATGGCCGCAATTTCACCGTAGAGGTCACCTCGGACGGAGCCGGCCTCGTCTCCCACGCGGGTAGCTTCGCTGCTCGGCCGGCAAGCGGACCGGATGGGGCTGACGAGCGGCCTCTCGTGAGGGCCTCGCCCCGGTGCGCAGCCGCCGCGGAGCCCACGACCCGGGCCGCGTGATCCGCGACCTTGCGGTGATGCTCGCCGACGGCGGGGAGTGCCTCTCCGACCTCGCGCGCGGTGCGCGACCAGGAGCCGCTGTTCGGCGCGGTCGCCTCCGACTCGACGGTCTACCGCGCTGATCGAGAAGATCGCCACCGAGCCCTCGCTTATCGACGCGCTGCGCTGCGCACGCCGCAGGCACGCGAGCGCTTCTGGGACGCTGGCGCGGCGCCCGAGTTTCCGATCATCGATCGACGTCGACGCGACGCTCATCACCGCCGACTCCGAGAAGGAGGGAGCCGCCGGCACCTGCAAGGGCGGCTTCGGCTTCCACCCGCTGCTCGCCTACCTCGACCAGACCGGCGATGCCTTCCGCGCGGAGCCGCTGGCCGGTCTCCTGCGGCCCGGCAACGCCGGCGCCAACACTGCCGCCGATCACATCGAGGTCGCCCTGGACGCGCTCGAGCAGATCCCGGCCGCGCGTCGCCGCGACGCCGAGATCCTCGTGCGCTCCGACTCCGCCGGCGCCACGCACGGCCTGCAGTACTGGCCGCGAGCACGGCATGCGCTTCTCGGTCGGCTACGAACTGACCGAGACGGTCCGCGAGGCGATCGCCGACATCCCCGATCGAACGCTTGGGTAGCGCGCTCGACCGGACGGCTGCGAGCGACAACGGCCAGGTCGCCGAGATCACCGACGGCGTCGATCTCTCCTCCTGGCCTTCGGGCGCAAGGCTGATCGTGCGCCGCGAGCGTCCCCACCCCGGCGCCCAGCTCTCCTTCACCGATCAGACGGCCACCGCTTCCAGGCCATCCTCACCGACCAAGACAGGCGACGTCGCCGATCTGGAGCGCGACCACCGCGCACACGCCCACTTCGAGGACCGCATCCGCGATGACAAGGACACCGGCCTCGCCAAGCTCCCGTTCAAGCGAGTTCGCGCTCAACGAGATCTGGATCGAGATCGTGATGCTCGCGCACGACCTGATCGTCGCTGGAGCAAGACGCTGCTGCTGCGAGGCGAGCTCGCAAAGGCGGAGCCCAAGCGCCTGCGCTATCGCATCTTGCACGTGGCCGGACGGCTCGCGTTCTCCGGTCGGCGCGCCAAGCTACACCTGCAGCGCAACTGGCCGTGGGCCGCAGAGCTAGTCGCGGCCTGCTCGCGGTTGCGCGCGCTACCGGCCACGGCCAGCTACCGGCGAAGCCTCTCCCCTGAGCCTCGACTCTGCTACCCAATCGCCAAACGACACATGCCGACTCGCCCTTCCCGCGAAGGAGTGACTGGTCATCCGAGGCTTCCCTCCCGACTCTGTAGTAACCGGGCGCGCTCCGTCAAGCCCCCGCCACGATTTCGCCGCACTCACCCGCGCTTGAAACTATCAGGGCTAGAAGTACAGAAGGAAGAAGAGGAAGAGCGGGTCGGCGGTGCGGCCGATCTGGGTCGCGTATTCGGGGCCGGTTAGGGAGAAGCCCTCGAGGCCAGGGAAGTCCACCGAGAGGTCGCCTTCCCAGGTGCTGGTGCCGTCGGCGCTCGCGGCGAAGGAGCCGGTGCCGCCGAATGGCGCCGGGGCGCTCAGGCGGGCGCGGGTCAGGGCGTCGTTGGCACGCAGGGACTTGGGGCCGGCCGCGACGGTGGCGGCGCGGATGATCGCCATCGTGCCGCGGATCGTCTCCTGGCTGGCGACCAGTTCGGTCTTCCCCTTCTTGTTCTTCAGCGCCAGGACCGAGGCGGAGGAGACGCCGTGCTGCGAGGAGGCGTAGAGGTAGCCGCGTTCGGGCTTCTGCGAGATGTTGCGGGTGTGCGGCACGCCGGCGAGCGCACTCGGCGCGGGTCCGGAACGGGACCCGAGGCAGCGCGGGGCGACCTCCCGCACGGTGCCCTTCGCCCGGTGGGCGGTGAGGTTGACGTAGCCGCCTTCGCCGCGGAAGCGGAAGCCGCCGACGAAGACGCCGTGGCGGACGAGGAACCGGTGCCGGCCACGGCACTTCTTCGGCTGGGTGACGCTGTGGCCGCCGCCCTGGCGGAACCGCATCGAGATCCTGCCGAGGTCGCCGATCTTCGCCCGCAGCCGGCCGCGGGTGACGGTGCCGCGCACGAGGTAGGCGCTGAGCGTTTCGCCGTGCCGCCCTTCCTTGGCGACCTCGACGGCGACGTCTCCGCCGAAGCCCTCGACCGCGACCCGGTAGCCGTCGGCGTCGAGTTCGAGACTCGACCGCAGGCTGACCGGCTGGCGGCTCTGCTTACCCTGCCGGGCGGCGAGCCGCAGCGCCAGCGCCCGCAGCTGGCGCGCCTGCGGCGAGGGCGGCTGCAGGCTGGCGCCGGCGGCCGGCGCGAGGCAGGCCGAGGCGAGCAGAGCCAGCAGCGTGGCGACCCCCAGGCGGCGCCTCACCGGACTCTCCTCGCCCGGTGGTAGAGCCGCGCCACTTCCTTGCCGAAGTAGGGACCGAAGACGGTCGTCGGATCGCTCGGGTAGTCGTAGGCGGTGAGGCTGTTGAGGCGTCCGCCGGCGATCGTCCAGCCGCCGCCCGAGGCGCCGCCGGTCACGCTGCAGCTGACGGCGAGGCTGAGCGGGCCGCCGGAGAGCAGCGACTGCGGGTCGCGGCCGAGGAACCTCGTGCCGGCGCAGACCCGCTGGGTTTCGCCGTCGAACGGTGCTTCGGCCGGGTAGCCGTGGACCTCGAAGTCCTGGCGCGGCTTCAGCCCGGCGGCGAAGCCGGCGCCGCCGACCGCGGCGCCGAGGCGCTGGCCGCGGGCGTTGCGGCCGACGACCGCGACGCCGACGTCCGAGTTCTCGCCGAATTCCTTGCGCCAGCGCCGCGTCGTCCCCAGCCACTTCGCCGGAAAGGCGCCGAACGGGCGCTGGCCGTAGCGGTAGGCGGGGACGAAGATCCACTGATGGCGGTACCAGCTGCCGTGGGCGCCGCCGCTGTTGACGCAGTGCCCGGCGGTGATGACGACGCTGAGGTTGGGCGCGTTGACCGAGGTCCCCGAGCAGCGGCCGAGGCCGAAGAGCTCTTCGAAGAAGACGACCCCGTTGACCCGGTACGCGGGCGCTGTCGGGTCGGCGACCGGTTCGAAGCTCGCGCCGGCGGGCGCGGTCGAGGCCGCCAGCGGCGCGACCCGGACCGGGCGGCCGCGGCGCGACGGCTGTCGGCGGACGCCGCGGCCGGCGTGCACGGCCGGCGGCCGCGCCCGGGCCATCCGCGCCGGCGTCCAGAAACGGGCGGCGTGACGGGCGGCGGCGCCCGAGATGCGGGTCGAGCTGGCCGCCGCGCTGGCGGCGGGTGCGGTGATCGAGATCGAGGAAATTGAGATCAGGACGATCGCCAGCGGCCAGGAGAGCCCGGCGAACGCCCGCAAGGGCCCCCGGCCCGGCGCGTTCATCGGTTGCAGTCTACGCACGCGCTGGGCAAACATCCCGGTACTCAGGGAGGGCCGCCTCGATCGCCGCCGCGTAGACGCCGTGGCGGGTGTGGCGCGGGCGGACCCCGGTGACGCCGTAGGCCTCGGCCATCGCCCGCGCCAGGGTCCGCTTGAAGGTCGGGCCGTGCCAGGCGTGGGCTTCGGCCGCGCGGCCGACGTGCAGGTGCGTCAGCTCGTGCAGCAGCGTCTCGAGCACGTCGCCGGGGCCGATCCCCGGATAGGCGGTCACCGAGAGGCGGAACTGGGTCGGGACGGCGAAGCCGAGCCGGTTGGGCTGGCGCCGGGCGCGGCGCACCTTCAGCTCCGGGGCACGCTCGGCGAGCGGCCCGTCGGCGAAGACCGGCAGCGCCCGCAGCCGCTCCATCTCGCGGTCGAGGGCGATGCCGGCGACCGCGTAGTAGGCGGGTGGGCGGGGGCGCGGCTGCGGTGCCGCGGTCGCTCGGCGGCGCCTCATCGCTGGCAGCGGGGGCACCAGTAGGTCGTCCGGTTGGCGTCGCCCTGGCCGCGCGAGGAGAGCCGGCCGCCGCAGCCCGGGCAGGGACCCTGGCGACGGTAGACCGAGAAGCGCTTGCGGCCGGCGGCGCCCGCCGCCGCCAGCATCTGCCCACGGGCGGCGAGGAGGACGGCGGCGAGCTCCTCGTCGCCGAGCTCGCCGACCGCGCGAAAAGGGTCGAGGCGCGCGGCGAAGCAGGCCTCGCTCTTGAAGATGTTGCCGATCCCGGCGACCGCGGTCTGGTCGAGCAGCGCCTCGCCGAGGCCGCGGCCGGGGTCGGCGCGCAGGCGGGCGATCGCCGCCGCCGGCTCGAACCCCTCGGCGAGGACGTCGGGGCCGAGCCGGGCCAGCTCCGGGTCGCGCCGCGCCCGCATCGCCGGCAGCACCCGCAGCGTCGGCCCGCCGAACTCGACCGCCTCCTGGCCGGCGCCGCCCAGCACCGCCCAGGCGGCGCCGCGCGAGCGGCGCCAGCGGGCCCCGGCCGGATACAGGTGCCAGGCGCCGCTCATCCCGAGGTGGCTGTGGAGGACGAGCTCGCCGTCGAAATGGAGCAGCAGGTGCTTGCCGCGCGCCTCCGCGCGCTCGAGACGGCGGCCATCGAGCCGCTGCACTCCGGCGGCGCGGCCGCGCGGGCTCGGCGCGGCGACGGCGAGCGTCTCGCCGCCGAGCGCGCCGTCGAGCCGCCGCGCCAGGCGCAGGATCGTGTCGCCCTCTGCCATTGCCCCATCATGACCATCGCTCTACATTGGAGATATGCGAATCCGGAGCAGCGACCCCCTCGCGCGCCAGGTCGTGCTCGCCGTCGCGGCCGGGCGGCTGGCGATCGGCGGCGGCACCCTGCTGGCGACGCGCCCGGCGCTGCGCGGGCTCGGCTTCGCCGAGACCGACTCCGCCGGCCTCGCCCTGGCGAAGCTGGCCGGCGGCCGCGACATCGCCCTCGCCGCCGTCACCCTCGCCGTCCGCGACAAGCCGACCGCGCTGCGCACTGCGGCGCTCGCCGCCGTCGTCCTCGACAGCGCCGATGCCGTCACCTTCGCCCTCGCCGGCGCCGGGCTCGAGACCCGCCAGGCCGGCATCCGCGGCCTGCTCTCCGGCGGCGCCGCGGCGGCCCTCGGCCTCTGGGCCTGGCGCCGCCTCTGAGCCTCGCCGCGAAACCGCGATAACCCGCGCATGGCGCGGGTTATCGCAGGCTCGCGCTACGCGGCGCCGGGCTCGGGGCTCGCGCCGGCGCCGCCGTTACCGCGGAAGCCCACCGGGGTCTTGCTGAGGTCGTGGGACTCGATCACGCGGTCGATCAGCCCGTACTCCATCGCCGCCTCGGGCTGGAAGAACTTGTCGCGTTCCATGTCGAGCTTGATCTGCTCGCCGCTCTGGCCGGTGTGCTTGACGTAGATCTCGTCGAGCCGGTCGCGCAGCGCGAGGACCTCTTTGGCGTGGATCTCGATGTCGCTGGCCTGGCCTTCGAAGCCGCTGCTGGGCTGGTGGATCAGGATGCGGCTGTTGGGCAGCGCCAGCCGCTTGCCCGCGGCGCCGCCGGCGAGGATCAGCGACCCGGCCGACATCGCGATCCCGTAACAGATCGTCTGCACGTCGGGCTTGACGAACTGCATCGTGTCGTAGATCGCCAGGCCGGCGTAGGCGGAGCCGCCGGGCGAGTTGATGTAGAGGCTGACGTCCTTGTCCGGGTCCTCGGCCTCGAGGTGCAGGAGCTGGGCGATGATCAGGTTGGCCAGGTCCTCGGTGACCGGCTCGCCGAGAAAGACGATCCGCTGCGAGAGCAGCCGGCTGTAGATGTCGAAGGAGCGCTCGCCGCGGGCGGTCTGCTCGACGACCATCGGTACCAAGGGCAAAAGGGGCCTCCCATTCCGTGAGTTGATGTGCAACTATTCGGTTGCGTGTCCACGCTAGCACACACCGTAACCCGTGAGGTCCACCTCGACGCGCCGCCGGAGCAGGTCTGGGAGGCGATCACCGACCCGGCGACGCTGCGCGAGTGGCTGGCCCCCGAGGTCGAGCTCGACCCGAGCGAGGGCGGCGAGCTGGTCTGCCGCTTCGCCGACGGCGAGGAGCGCCGCGGCGAGGTCGAGCTGGTCGAGGAGGCCGAACGCCTCGCCTTCCACTGGTGGCGGGAGGGCGCCGGCCCAAGCCGGGTCGAGTTCGTCGTCGACGCCGTCGCCGACGGCACCCTCCTCACCGTCACCGAGACCCGCACCGGCCGACGGGCCGATTTGTCGCTCTCCGGTGGACAAGTCGGCCCGTCGGCGGCGGTGAGCGGGGTGGTGTGGGAGGTTCGGCTCGGCTCGCTGCGCCTCGCGGTCGGCCGCCTGGTCCTCGCCTGAGCCGATGGCGAGCCTCGACCCAGGGACGGCCGAGGACCACGTCGGGGCCGTCTTCGGCGCCCTCGCCGACCCCACCCGGCGCCACCTGGTCGAGGCGCTCGCGGCCGAGCCCGGCGCCACCGCCACCGGCCTCGCGGCAACGCTGCCGATCAGCCGCCAGGCGGTCGCCAAGCACCTGAAGCTGCTCGACGACGCCGGCCTCGTCAGCCGCCGCCGCCGCGGCCGCGAGGCGCAGTTCGAGCTCGTCACGGCGCCGCTGGCCGAGGCGGTCGCCTGGATCGACGCGGTCGGCGGCGAGTGGGACGAGAGCCTCGGCCGCCTGCGCGGCGCGCTCGGCCGCCGCGCCCGCTGAGGCCCGCCTCAGGTCCCGTCGGGGCTGAACTTGTAGCCGACGCCGCGCACGGTGAGGACCAGCTCCGGCCGCTGCGGGTCGCGCTCGACCTTCTGGCGCAGGTTGGAGATGTGCACGTCGCAGGCGCGCTCGTCGCCGTCGAACTCGGTCTGCCAGAGCTCCTCCATGATCTGCGCTCGGGCGAAGACCTCGTCCGGCCGCCCGGCCAGCAGCCGCAGCAGCTGGAACTCGGAGCGAGTCAGGTTGACCGGCCGCCCGCGCACGGTGGCGACGTGGCGGACGAGGTCGATCGAGACCGGCCCGGACTCGATCTTCACCGCCTGCGCCAGCGGCGAGCGGTCGAGCTCGCGGCGGCGCAGCTGGGCGCGGACGCGGCCGAGCAGCTCGCGCACCGAGAACGGCTTGGTCACGTAGTCGTCGGCGCCCACCTCCAGCCCGACCACCTTGTCGACCTCGGCGTCCTTGGCGGTGAGGACGATGATCGGGACGGCGCTGCGGGAGCGGACGTCGCGGCAGATGTCGAGGCCGCTCGGCCCCGGCATCATGATGTCCAGGATCAGCAGGTCGAAGGGAATGCCGTTGCCGAGCAGTTCGGCCGCCTCGTCGCCGTCGGCCGCGGCGGTGACTTCAAAGCCCTCCTGGGCCAGCGCGTAGCCGACCGAGTCCCGCACCGAGGGCTCGTCGTCGGCGATCAAGATACGTCCGCTGCTCATATGTCCATCCAGCTCCTGTTCATCATCATGCCGCGGGGGTAGGTCATGCCACGGGGGTCGGGCTCGGCTGCGCCACCGGCAGCCGGACCCAGAAGGTAGAGCCCTCGCCCTCGATCGAGTCGGCACCGATCTGGCCGCCCATCACGTCGACCATCCGCCGGGAGATTGCCAGGCCGAGGCCGAAGCCCTCCTGCTTGCGGGTCGAGCTGCGCCGGTAGAAGCGCTCGAAGACGCGCTCGATCTCGGCCGGCGGGATGCCGGTGCCGGTGTCGATCACCTCGAGGATCGCCTCGGCGGGGCCGTCGTGGCGGGCGCGGATCGTGACGGTGCCGGGCGGAGGCGTGTTCTTGAAAGCGTTGGAGAGCAGGCCGATCATCACCTGGCGCAGCAGCGTCGGGTCGCCGGTCACCGCCAGGTCCGGCGCGACTTCGACCTCGAGCGCGACGTGGCGCGGCGGCTCGACCGCGGCGACGACGTCGCGGATCGCGACCCGCACGTCGACCACCTCGCTCTCGGCGGCGCCGCGCGACTCGACCCGGGCCAGGGTGAGCAGCGACTGGGTGAGCCGGTTCATCCGCTCGGCGTCTTCCGCCAGCCGGTTGAGGAAGTGGTCGCGGTCGCGCGGATCGTTCTTGGCGCCGCTCTGCAGGACCTCGATCGCGCCCGAGATCCCGGCCAGCGGGTTGCGCAGCTCGTGCGCGGCGTTGGAGACGAAGTCGGCCTCGGCGAGCTCGCGGCGCAGCTCGTCGGTGCGGTCGCGCAGGACCGCGAGCACGGCGCGCTCGTCGGGCAGCGAGCGGGCGGTCATCGCGTAGGCGCGGTCGCCGATCCGCAGCGCCGGGTGGGCGGAGAAGCCGACCTCGGAGGCGCGGTGCAGCTGCGGGAGGACCGATTCCGGCGGCAGCCCGTTGGCGTCGAGCAGCCGGGTCGCGGCCCGGTTGGAGAAGCGCACCGGGCCTTCGTAGTCGACGACCATGACGACGTCGGTGAGGCCGTCGAAGATCGCCGCCAGCTTGTTGCGGTCGGCGGTCAGCACGCCGAAGCTCTCCTTCAGCGAGGCGCGCATCGAGTCGAGGGCGCGGGCGAGGTCGCCGATCTCGTCGGGACCGGAGACGTTGAGCGGCGCGTCGAAGGAGCCGCCCGCCATTTCGCCGGCGGCGCGGGCGAGGCCGGCGACCCGGTGGGAGATCGCGACCGCGATCAGGAAGCCGGTGAGGACGCCGACCAGGACGGCGCCGATCAGCGCCTGGTGGTTGTCGCCGAAGAAGTAGACGGCGGCGGCGGTGGTCAGGCTGACCGCGGCGAACGCTCCCGTCATCCAGAGGCGCATGCCGATCCGCGGTCCACTGTCCCGCCGCTTGACCGGCAGCTCTCTTTTGTTCGCCATGAAGATTTACTAACACAAACCATTCGTCTTTGTGAGCAACGAACGGGTTTGGGCGGATCTTCATGGGAGAATCGGGCTGTGCGAACACTCGTCTTCATCCCGGCCTGGAACGAGGAGGAGTCCGTCGCGGCGGTGATCGCCGACGTCCGCGAGGCGATCCCGCAGGCCGACGTCCTCGTCGTCGACGACGGCTCGACCGACGCGACGACCGCGCGGGCGCGCGAGGCCGGCGCCCTGGTCGCCGTCCTGCCCTTCAACCAGGGGCTCGGCGCGGCACTGCAGACCGGCTACCTCTACGCGCTGCGCAACGGCTACGAGTGCTGCGCCCACCTCGACGCCGACGGGCAGCACCCGGCGAAGGAGGTCGCCCGGCTGCTGGCCGAGGTGACGGAGGACCGGGCCGACCTGGTGATCGGCTCCCGCTACCACGCCTCGGCCGCCGAGGCGCAGAGCGACGACTACCGGCCCACGATCTCGCGCCGGATCGGGACCAGCGTCTTCCGCTTCTTCCTCACCCTGGCGACGCGCCAGCGGTTCACCGACACGACCAGCGGCATGCGCGCCGCCAACCGCCGCGTGATGGCGCTGTTCAGCGAGAACTACTCGCCCGACTTCGCCGAGATCGAGTCGCTGCAGCTCGCGGTGCGCCAGGGGCTGCGGGTCGAGGAGCTGCCGGTGCGGATGCTGGAGCGGGCCGGCGGCAGCTCCTTCCTCACCCCGCTGCGCTCGGCCTTCTTCATCTTCAAGGGCCTCGTCGTCCTCCTCGTCGGCCAGTTCCGGCCGCGCCAGGCGGAGGCGGAGCGGTGAGCCCGCTGGTGCTGGCGGCGCAGGCCGACACGGTGCGGCTGACCGCGCAGACGCGGATCATCGCCGCCGTCCTCGCGATCGGCTTCATGTTCCTGGTCCTGGAGCTGATCCGGCGCGACCGGCTGCAGGAGCGCTTCAGCGTGATCTGGTTCGCCGCCGGCCTCGGCATGCTCGCCTTCGCCGCCTTCCCCGGCCTGCTGCAGGTGGTCGCCGACGCGATGGGCGTCCGCGACACCAACGTCGCCCTCTTCTCGATCGTCCTCTTCTTCCTGCTCGGGCTGGCGCTCAACTTCAGCGTGACCATGTCCCGCCAGGCGGCGCAGATCACGCGGCTCGCGCAGGAGCGGGCGCTGGAACAGGCGCAGCGTCGGAGTCCCGACGGCGCTCCCGACGGCTCAGGCGAGCAGCGCCTCGAGGCGAAAAAATAGGCTTTCCAGCGCCAGCTCCTCGGAGACGTTGAGGTCGAGGCTGCGCCGCGACTCGGCGACCAGCTCGGCGCCGCGCCGCGCCGCGGACGGGTCGAGCCCCTGCGCCTGCTCGCGCAGGACGGCGAGGCGGTCGCTGTTGAAGACGACCTCCTCGGCTCCCGCGGCGACCGCCGCGAGGTCGCGCAGCCAGGCGGCGCAGAGCTCGAGCCCGAGGTCGAGGATCTCGGTGCGGCGGCGGCGAGCGGCGCGCTTGGCCTCGTCGGCGAGGTCCTTGGCGCTGCGTTTGATCCCCGCCTCGGCGTCGTCCTCGAGCGCCGCCCTGGTCGCCGCCTCGGCCTCCTCGCCGGCCGCCTCGGCCCGCGCCAGCAACGCCTTCCAGGGAGCGGCGGCGACGTCGCCGTCGAGCGCCGCCGCCAGCGCCAGCTCGACCTCGGCCCGCAGCGCCCGCCCCGGCTCGTCGAGCAGCAGCCGCCCCCGCTCCAGGTCCCCGGCCGCGAGCCGCGCCGCCGCCGCAACCTCCTCCGGCCGACGGGCCGATTTCCCGGGCATATCCCGGGAAATCGTCCCGTCGGCATCCGGGGTGGCGGCGAGCTCGGCTTCCAGGACGGCTGCCGGCAGCGGCGTGAACTCGACGATCTGGCAGCGGGAGGCGACCGTGTCCAGCAGCGCCGCCGGCTCGGAGCTGAGCAGGATCAAGTGGACGAACTCGGGCGGCTCCTCGAGCGTCTTCAGCAGCGCGTTCTGGCTCTCGTCGCGCATCGCCTCCGCCGCCTCGACGACGAAGACGCGCTTGCCCCCTTCGAAGGGCCGGTAGGAGGCGGCGCGGATCACCCGCTCGCGCACCTCCTCGACCAGGTGCTGGGCGCCGCGCGGCGCGACCCAGACCAGGTCCGGGTGCGGCGAGGGCTCGAGCAGGGCGCGGCGGCGCGCGTCCTCGGGATCGGCCGCCGCGGCGGCGAGGATCTCGGCGGCCAGCGCCCGCGCCGCGGCCCGCTTCCCCGAGCCGCGCGGACCGCGGAACAGGTAGGCGTGCGAGGGCCCGGCGGCGAGCGCCGCGGTCAGCGCCACTCGCGCCCGCGCCTGGTGCTCGGTCGCCTCAGTCAGTGCGGCGCTCACGGACGGCCTCCATGATCCGCTCGTGGACCTCCTCGACGCTACCGCTGGCGTCGATCGCGACGGCGCGGTCGGAGGCGATCAGCGCGATCTCCTCGTAGGCGGCGGCCACCGCCCGCTGCAGGTCCAGGCCCTCGGCCTCGAAGCGGTCGCCGGACCTCGCGCGGCCGAGCCCGACCTCCGGATCGATCCGCAGCAGCAGCGTCAGATCGGGCCAGAGGCCGTCGGTGGCGGTGTCGCAGAGCGAGATCGCCTCGCCGACGCCGAGCCCGCGCGCCGCCCCCTGGTAGGCGACGGTGGAGTCGGAGAAGCGGTCGCAGACGACGTCGCGGCCGGCCTCGAGCGCCGGCCGGATCACCCGCTCGGTGAGGTCGGCGCGGGCGGCGCAGAAGAGCAGCAGCTCGGCCAGCGGCTCCAGCTCGACCTCGGGGTCGGCGAGCAGCGTCCGGATCCGCTCCGCGGCGTCGGTCCCCCCCGGCTCGCGGATCGCGACCGTCTCCGGCCCCAGCGCCTCGGCGAGCAGCCTCGCCTGCGTGCTCTTGCCGGAGCCGTCCACTCCCTCGAGGGAAATGAACAACTGGCCCGGCCTCAGTTCTTGGCGCCCGCTTTGGCGCGTTTGCGCCCGCGCGTCGCCGTGTCCGCTTTCGAGGCTTTGGCTTTGGCTTTGGCCTTGGATTTCGACGGCGCCGCGTCCTCGTCGCCCTTCGCCGGCGGCTTCTTCTCCATCTCCTCCTTCGCCTTCCGCGCGGCTTCGCGTTCGGCCCGCCGTTTCTTCATCTCCTGCATCGACTCGCAGTCGTCGTTGAGGCAGAGGTTCCAGGGGCGGCCGCGGAAGGGGACGACTTTGAGCCGCGGCGTCTCGCCGCAGATCGAACAGCGCTCCTCGAGCCGGAAGACGTCGCCGCGCTGGGGCAGCGGGAAGGTCTGGTCGCAGGAGTCGGGGCCGCCGTCGGCGCTCCAGCCACTGCAGCCGACGAACCGTTTGCCTGATTTTTTCGCGCGGATGATCCGCAGCACGTTGGGCGAGCCGTCCTCCTTGGTGCGGCCGGCTTCTTCGCAGACCTTGCAGGGACCGAGGATGCGGTCCTCGTCCATCCCTTTCCAGATCACCTTCGCCAGGTCTTCGCGACTGTCGTCGATTTCGCTCCAGGTCTTGTGCAGCAGTTCGCGGCTGTCGCCGACGACCGCCCGCTTGGTCATGTCGCCGGCGGCGATCCGGTCCATCTCCGCCTCCAGCTGCGCCGTCATCTCCGGCGTCGCCATCGCCGGCACGTAGTTCTTGAATGCTTCGTAGAGCGCGATCCCCGTCTCCGAGGGGACCGGCGGGTTGCCGTAGACGTAGCCGCGGTCGAACAGCTTCTGGATGATGTCGGCGCGGGTCGCTTTGGTGCCGAGGCCGCGCTCCTCCATCATCTCGATCAGTTTCGCCTGCGAGATCCGGGCCGGCGGCTGCGTCTCCTTCGCGACCTGCCAGGGGTTGGTGGTGACGCCGTCCTCGCCGGCCGTCTCGGGCGGCGCCGCCAGCGGCAGCTCCTGGCCCTCCTGCAGGGCCGGGATCTCCTCGTCGGCCGAGCGGGCGTAGGTGTAGATGCCGGCGTAGCCGGGATCGACGACGACCGAGCCGCGGACGAAGTAGCTCTGGTCGCCGGCTTCGATGTCGGCGCGCGTGGACTCGGTGATCATCGGCGGGCTGAAGGTGGCGAGGAAGCGGCGGACGACGAGTTCGTAGACGCGCTTCTTGGAGCCGTCCAGGGCACCGGGGTGGATCGCCTGGGTCGGGTAGATCGGCGGGTGGTCGGTGGTCTCTTTTTTGCCGCGGGTCGGTTTCAGCTCGCCCTGGTCGAGCAGGCCGGATGCCGCCGAGAACTCCTTGACCCGGACCAGCGAGCCGACCAGCTCGCGCACCGGCAGCGAGGGCGGGTAGACGGTGTTGTCGGTGCGCGGGTAGGAGATGAAGCCGTCCATGTAGAGGTCCTCGGCGATCCGCATCGCGCTGGCGGGGGTGATGCCGAGGCGGCTGGAGGCGTCGGTGCTGAAGGCGGTCGTGTTGTACGGGGTCGGCGGCCTGCGGGTGTTTTTCCGCGCCGTCACCGATTTGACGATGCCCGGCGAGGTCGTCCCCGCGAGCGCCGCGTCGGCCTCGGCTTTCTCCCAGAATTTGTCGGTCGCGTGGTGGGCCTCGAAGGCGCCGTCGGCGTGCTCGAACTTGGCGAACACTTCCCAGAACGGTTTCGCGACGTGGGCGCGGCGCTCCATCTCGCGCTCGACGATCAGCCCCAGGGTCGGGCTCTGCACGCGGCCGACCGAGAGGAAGTTGGAACCGAAGCGGCGGCTGGCGAGCGAGACGGCGCGGGTCAGGGTCGCGCCCCAGAGCAGGTCGATGTCCTGGCGGGCGGCGCCGGCGTTGGCCAGCGGGTAGGAGAGGTAGTCGAGCTCGGAGAAGGCGCGCTCGATCTCTTCCTTGGTCAGCGCCGAGTAGCGGGCGCGCTGGACTTTGAGGGTGCCGGCGTCGGTTTCCTCGCGGCTGCCCAGCTGCGGGTTGGCGTCGAGCATCTCCTCCAGCGCCTCGAGCCCGATCAGCTCGCCCTCGCGGTCGAAGTCGGTGGCGATCACCAGCTCGTCGGCGCCCTTGGCCAGCTTTTTGATCGCTTTGACGACGTTTTTGTCGGTCGGCTCCTTGACCAGCGTGGCGTCGATCAGGTCGTGCAGGTCGGTCTTCTGCCAGTTCGAGTAGCCCTCGGGGAAGGCCGGGCCGAGCACGTGGCCCTTGAGGCCGACGGTCATCTGCTCGCGGCCGTCCTCGTCGGTCCAGCTGTAGAAGGGGACTTTGAACGTTTTGTCGCTCTTCGGCCCGCCGGTCGGCGCGCCGAGGATCTCGGCGATCTTCTTCGCGCTGCTGTTCTTCTCGGTGACGATCAACCTCATGGGGCGGCGAGGGTAGCAGGGGCGTTCGGCCGCTCTCTCAGGGGTTGCCCACAAGATTCGACGGCTGCACCGAGGCTGTCCGCGTAGGATCCGCCCCCTGATGAGGACTCTGGTAACCGGCGGCGCGGGGTTCATCGGCTCGAATCTGGTCGACGCTCTGCTCGCCCGCGGCGACGAGGTGACGGTGGTCGACGACCTCTCGACCGGCCGGCTCTCGAACCTCGACGCGGCGCTGGCGGCGGGGGCCGAGCTGCGCGAGCTCGACATCCGCGACGCCGCCTCGCTGGCGGCCCTGGCGGCCGAGCGCAAGCCGGAGACGGTCTTCCACCTCGCCGCCCAGATCGACGTCCGCAGGTCGATCGAGGACCCGGCCTGGGATGCCGCGGTCAACGTCGGCGGCACCGCCAACGTGCTCGAGGCCGCCCGCGCCGCCGGGAGCGGCCGCGTCGTCTTCGTCTCGACCGGCGGCGCGATCTACGGCGAGGGCGAGGGGCAGGAGCTGCCGCTCGACGAGGGAGCGCCGATCGCGCCGATGTCAGCCTACGGACAGAGCAAGTACGCGGCCGAGGGCTACCTCGCCCTCTACGAGCGCCTCTACGGGATCTCCGGCGTCGCCCTGCGACTCGGCAACGTCTACGGCCCGCGCCAGGACCCGCTCGGCGAGGCCGGCGTGATCGCGATCTTCTGCGGGTTGCTGCGCTCGGGCGGCTCGCCGACCGTGTTCGGCGACGGCCGCCAGACCCGCGACTACGTCTACGTCGGCGACGTCGTCGCCGCCGCCCTGGCCGCCGCCGGCTCGACCGCCACCGGGCCGATCAACATCGGCACCGGCAGGGAGACGGACGTGCTTGAGCTGGCCGCGACGCTGAAGCAGCTGGGCGGGTCCGAGGACTTCGAGCCGGAGTTCGCGCCGCCGCGGGCCGGCGAGGTGCAGCGGATCGCCCTCGACGCGACCCGCGCCCAGCGCGAGCTCGGCTGGCGCGCCGAGGTCGCCCTCGACGAGGGCCTGCGCCTCACCCTCGACGCGATCTGAGCGCCCCGAGGCACCCCGGGACCGGGACGAGCGCCCGCCCCTCCGGCGCCGAGACCGCGAGCGCCCCGGCGCGCCCCGACCACCGACGGGACGAGCCGCCGACGGGACGATTTCCCGTGCTATGCCGGGGGAAATCGGCCCGTCGGCGGCGGTTCACTAACCTTGGTCGCATGCCAGCCCAGGCCTACGCCGGCAAGGAGTGCGTCTGCCAGCTCCGCAAGGGGATCTGCGACCAGTCCTGCGTCCGCGACATGCTGGAGACGCCGTTCTACATCGCCTGCCTGAAACTGAGCGGGCGGCGCTGCGTGGTGGTCGGCGGCGGCGACATCGGCCTCGAGAAGGTCGAGGGGCTGCTCGCCTGCGACGGCGACGTGACGCTGATCGCCCCGACCGCCCACCCCGAGCTCGAAGACCTCGCCCGCGAGGGCTCGATCAAGTGGGAGAAGCGGCCCTACGACGGGCCCGAAGACCTCGAGGGCGTCTTCATGGTCATCGCCTGCACCGACGACTCCGAGGTCAACATCGGCGTCTTCGACGACGCCGAGAAGCGGGCGATGCTGGTCAACATCGTCGACGTGCCGCCGCTGTGCAACTTCATCCTGCCGGCGATCGTCCGCACCGGCCCGCTGGCGATCGCGATCTCGACCGCCGGCGCCTCGCCGGCGCTGGCGAAGCGGATGAAGCGCGAGATCTCGGAGCTGTTCGGCGAGGAGTACGCGCGCCTGGCGGTGATCCTCAACGACGCCCGCGGCTGGGCGAAGGGGACGCTGCCGACCTACCAGGACCGCAAGGAGTTCTTCGAGGGGATCGTCAACGGCGACCCCGACCCGATCGACCTGCTCCGCGAAGGGCAGGAGACGGCGGTTCTGGCGATCGTCGAGTCCGCCAAAGAGCGGGCCGCGGCAGCGCTGGCGGCGTAGCCGGGACGGCGACGGGCGAGGGACGGCGAGGGTTCGGGGGTCTGTCCGGAGGGGTGGGGTGACCCTCTGCCGAAGACCGTCGCGCAGCTGGGGCCGGGGCGAGGGCTCATAGCGGCCGCGCATAGCCTTCGTCAGAGGGTCACCCCACCCCTCCCAACGGGATCGGCCCCGAGCTTCGCGACCTGAGCAGGCGCCGCCGAGCGAGCCCTGGGCCAGAGCTTCCAAGGTCCCGGCGCTCCCGATCCCTCGGAAGCTCCCCGAGGGACCATGGCTCCCGTCTCTCGAGAAGCTCCCGAGGGACGAGGCCTCGCCCTCTCTCGGGAAGCTCCCAGGGACGAGAGCGTCGATCGCGTGGTTCCTTATGGACGCTCAGGGTCCGAAGGGAACCACGGGATCGGGATCTCGGCCTGGCTTCCGGGGTCGTGGTTCCTTTTGGACCGTATGGGTCCAAAAGGAACCACGGGATTGGGGGGACGGGGGCTTTGCGGGGGCTGGGGCGCTTTCGTCCCTCGCAGGGCTCGGTCCGTTGGGGAGGGTCGGGTGAGCCTCTGGGCGGCTTGTGGCCTGAGGTCGGGCGGTTCTCGGACGGGGGGAGCGCGATCCACCCGAAGGTCTGAGCGTGAGGGTCGCCCGAGCCTCCCCGGGCGGGGCCGTGAGCCTTGGGCCGCCCTTCCCGAACCGACCCCCGAGCCCTCGCCCCGGAGCTCCCCGGGATCAGGCCGCCGGGCCGCTCAGCGGGTGCCGCAGGCGGCGCCCTGGATGCGGACCAGGGTGGCGGTCAGCTCTTCGGCCTCGCGCTCGCTGAGGTTGGCGGCGAAGGTCGCTTCCAGCTCGCCGCTGACCACGGGCCGCATCTCCTCGAGCAGCTCGAGACCCGCCGGCAGCAGGGTCGCGTAGCTGACGCGGCGATCGGTCTCGCAGAAGGCGCGCTCCAGCAGGCCGGCCTTGATCAACCGGTCGACCAGCTTGGTCAGGCCACCGCGGGTGATCACCAGCGCCTCCGCCAGCTCGCCCATTTTCAGTCGCTGCTCGGGCGCATCCGAGAGCGTCGCCAGGACGTCGAACCAGGGCAGCGGCGGCAGCCCGGCGGCGGTCAGCGCCTCCTGCAGGCGCCCGGTGATCGCCGCGTGCGTGCGGGCGACGGCGAGCCAGGCATCGCGGTGCGGGCCTTTGCCGCAGGCGGCACTCGGGCGGGTCGCGATCGGTGCAGCGGTACTGGTGGCGGTCTCGGCCATGTCTCAATGATTGCATATGAATATTGTCCATACAACAGTTGCCGCGACAATTATCTCTGCTACGATGGTTTCTGCGTCAATCATTGTTACGGCAAGCAACTTGAACGAAAGGCAACGATGAGCACCGAGACCCTCAGCCAGCAGATCCCGACGGGGACCTGGACCGTCGACCCGGTCCACTCCGCGATCCACTTCGCGGTCAAGCACAACAGCGGCATCTCGACCTTCCGCAGCCGGTTCACCGGCTTCGAGGCGACCCTGACCGGCGGCGAGGCACCCGAGCTCGCGGGCAGCGTCGACGTCGCCAGCATCGACATCGACGAGGCCCAGCTCAAGGGCCACCTCCTCTCCCCCGACTTCTTCGACGCCGAGAAGTACCCGGAGATGAAGTTCAGCTCGACCGAGCTCAGCGTCGCCGAGGACGGCAGCGTCCGGCTCGCCGGCGAGCTGCGGGTCCGCGAGACGACCTACCCCGTGCAGGCCACTGGCCGCTTCGCCACCGTCGGCGCCGACCTCGGCGGCAACCAGCGCGTCGGCCTCTCCTTCGAGACCGAGATCGACCGCCGCGAGCTCGACCTCGGCTGGAACGCCGACCTCCCCAGCGGCGGCCAGGTGCTCGAGTACGACGTCGCGATCACCGTCGAGCTCGAGCTCGTCCAGCAGGAGTCCTAGCGATGAGGGTCCTGGGCATCTCCGGAAGCCTGCGACGGGACTCGTACAACAGCGCCCTCCTGCGGGCGGCCGCCGAGCGGCTGCCCGCGGGGGTGGAGCTGGTCCCCTACGCGGGCCTGCGCGAGCTCCCGGCCTACGACGCGGACCTGGAGCTGGTCGAGACGCCGGCGGCGGTCGCCGAGCTGCGCGCCGCGGTGCGCGAGGCCGACGCGGTCCTCGTCGCCACCCCGGAGTACAACCATTCGATCCCGGGCGCCCTGAAGAACGCCCTCGACTGGGCCTCGCGGCCGGCCGGCGAAAGCGCCCTGATGGGCAAGCCGGCGGCGGCGGTCGGCGCCTCGACCGGGATGTTCGGCGCCGTCTGGGCGCAGGCCGAGACGCGCAAGGTGCTCGGCGCCCTCGGCGGCCGGGTCATCGAGCAGGAGCTGCCGATCCCCCGCGCCCAGGAGCAGTTCGCCGGCGGCGAGCTGCAGCTCACCCCCGAGCAGTCCGCACAGCTGCGGGAGATCCTCGCCGAGCTGGTCGCCGAAGTCGAGGAGCTGCGCGGCAGCGAGGCCGTGGCGTCCGCCGCTGCCTAGCCGGGGAGGATCCGCCGGGCCAGGGCCCGGTCAGCCTTCCCCGACGCGCGGCGCGCGAGAGCTCAGCTCCCCGCCTGGGGCAGGGCGAAGAAGGCCACCGCGGTGAAGTGGGCGACCGCCGCGGCGATCACGAGCAGGTGGAAGACCTCGTGGTAGCCGAAGACCGCCGGGTTCGGGTTGGGGCGCTGCGTCGCGTAGACGACGGCACCGCAGGTGTAGAGGACGCCGCCGGCGGCGACCAGGAGGGTGCCGGCGACGCCCATCGACGACCACAGCTCCGGGAAGGCGGCGACCGCGACCCAGCCGAGCGCCAGGTAGATCAGCGCGGCGACCCACTTCGGGTGGTGGATCCAGATCATCTCCACCACCGCGCCGGCGATCGCGCCGATCCAGACGACGACGAGGATCGCGCTGGCCAGCGCCCCGTTGAGGACCAGCAGGGCGAACGGCGTGTAGGTGCCGGCAATGAGGAAGAAGATCATCGAGTGATCGAGCCGGCGCATCCACAGCCGTACCTGCGGCCGCCGCCATTCGACCCGGTGATAGAGGGCGCTGCAGCCGAACAGGGCCGAGAGGCTGACCGCGTAGATCGCGACCGCGAGCGTCGCCTTCGGCGTCTTGGCGAGGACGATCAGCGCCGTCCCGAAGCCGAGCGAGAGGAAGAACGCCCACTCATGGGAGACGCCGCGCAGCCTCGGCTTGACCGAGGCGAGCGCCCCGGCGGTCGCCTCGCGCGCGTGCTCGACCCGCTCCCCCATCGCCTCGCGCGCGGCGGTGGCGCGCTCACGCGCGGCGCTCGCCCGGTCGCGGGCGCCGCTGGCCCGGTCACCCATCTTCGGCTTCCCTGCGGAGGTCGTCGACCATGTCCTCAGGGTAGCGCGAAGCCGCTCGCCCGATTTTGCGGGGTGTCACAATTCAGCTAGGTGTCTCGGCGCGCGGCGCAGCGTTAATTTGCGCGCTTCTCGCGTGTTTGTCGCGTGAGTTCCGTCCGACCCGGGGGCAATCCTCCGCTGTTACCCCTGAAAGTCGCTGCGAGAGGAGCTTTTCGATGTCCAAGACCGCCACCGCCAGTCCCAAGAACGGTCTCCAGGGCCTCTCGATAGAGCGGCGGTTTTCGGCTGCCGGCGTGCATCCTTTCGACCAGATCGAGTGGGAGATCCGCGATGCGGTGATCGGCAACCCGGAGAGCCCGGCGTTCGAGCAGCGCGGCGTCGAGTTCCCCAAGTCCTGGTCCCAGAACGCGACCAACATCGTCGCCCAGAAGTACTTCCGCGGCCAGCTCGGCACGCCACAGCGCGAGAGCTCGGTGAAACAGATGATCGGCCGGGTCGCCGGGACGATCGCCGGCTGGGGTCGGGAGGGGGGCTACTTCGCCTCCGAGGAGGACGCCGAGGCCTTCGAGATGGAGCTGACCGCGATCCTGCTGAACCAGAAGGCGGCCTTCAACTCGCCGGTCTGGTTCAACGTCGGCTTCGAGGAGAGGCCGCAGTGCTCGGCCTGCTTCATCCTCAGCGTCGAGGACACGATCGAGTCGATCCTCGACTGGAACACCAAGGAGGGGATGATCTTCCGCGGCGGCTCGGGCTCGGGGATCAACCTCTCCAACATCCGCGGCTCGGTCGAGCACCTCTCCAAGGGCGGCCTCGCCTCCGGCCCGGTCAGCTTCATGCGCGGTGCCGACGCCTGGGCGGGGACGATCAAGTCCGGCGGCAAGACGCGGCGGGCGGCGAAGATGGTCGTGCTCGACGTCGACCACCCGGACATCGAGGACTTCGTCTGGTGCAAGGCCAAGGAGGAGGAGAAGGCCGCGGCGCTGCGCGACGCCGGCTTCGACATGTCGATCGACGGCGACGGCTTCACCTCGATCCAGTACCAGAACGCGAACAACTCGGTGCGGGTCACCGACGAGTTCATGGAGGCGGTCGATGCCGACGCCGAGTGGCAGCTGAAGGCGCGGACCACCGGCGAGACGACGAAGACGCTGGGCGCGCGCGAGCTGATGAACCAGATCGCCGACGCCGCCTGGCGCTGCGCCGACCCGGGCGTCCAGTACGACACGATCATCAACCGCTGGCACACCTGCCCGGAGTCGGGCCGGATCAACGCCTCCAACCCCTGCAGCGAGTACATGCACGTCGACAACTCGGCCTGCAACCTCGCCTCGCTCAACCTGATGAAGTTCCGCCGCGAGGACGGCAGCTTCGACGCCGAGGAGTTCGAGCGCGCGGTCGACATCGTCTTCCTCGCCCAGGAGATCATCGTCGGGCCGTCCAGCTACCCGACCGAGGAGATCGGCGAGAACGCCCGCCGCTTCCGCCAGCTCGGTCTCGGCTACGCCAACCTCGGCGCCCTGCTGATGTCCGACGGCCTCCCCTACGACTCCGACGAGGGCCGCAACGTCGCCGCCGCGATCACCGCGCTGATGACCGGTCGCGCCTACCGCCAGTCGGCGCTGATCGCCGCCGGCGCCACCGGTCCCTACGACGAGTATGAGCGCAACCGCGAGCCGCACAACGGCGTCATGCGGATGCACCGCGACGCCGCCTACGACATCGACGGCGAGGGGATCAAGGGCGACCTGCTCGACGCCGCCCGGCGCGCCTGGGACGAAGCGGTCGAGCTCGGCTCCGAGCACGGCTACCGCAACGCGCAGGCGACGGTGCTGGCGCCGACCGGGACGATCAGCTTCCTGATGGACTGCGACACGACCGGGATCGAGCCCGACTTCTCGCTGGTCAAGTTCAAGGAGCTGGTCGGCGGCGGCCAGATGACGATCCCCAACCGCTCGGTGCCGCTGGCGCTGCGCACGCTCGGCTACTCGGAGGCGGAGATCGACCAGATCAACGCCCACATCACCGAGAAGAACACGATCGTCGGCGCGCCGGGCCTCAAGGACGAGCACCTGCCGGTGTTCGACGTCGCGGTCGGCGAGCGGGCGATCTCCCACACCGGCCACATCGACATGATGGCGGCGACCCAGCCGTTCATCTCGGGCGCGATCTCGAAGACGGTCAACCTGCCGCAGTCGGCCACCGTCGAGGACATCGCCGACGCCTACACGCGCGGCTGGAAGGGCGGCCTCAAGGCGCTGGCGATCTACCGCGACGGCTCGAAGACCGCGCAGGCGCTGCGCACCGACGCCCAGGAGGAGAAGGCCGAGCCCGAGGTCGTCGTCCTGCCGCCGGAGCGCAAACGGATGCCGCAGGAGCGCGAATCGATCACCCACAAGTTCAACATCGCCGGCCACGAGGGCTACATCACCGCCGGCAAGTACGACGACGGCTCGGTCGGCGAGATCTTCCTCACCGACATCGGCAAGGAGGGCTCGACGATGCGGGGGCTGCTCAACGCCTTCGCCACGGCGATCTCGCTCGGCCTGCAGTACGGCGTGCCGCTCGAAGACTTCGTGCGCAAGTTCAGCTACATGCGCTTCGACCCGGAGGGGATGACCCAGAACCCGGAGATCCCGTTCGCCAAATCGATGCCGGACTACATCATGCGCTGGCTGGCGAGCCGCTTCATCGACGACACCGAGGTGCTCGAGGAACTGGGGATCATGACCCAGGACGTGCGGGCCAAGAAGGAAGCGGAGACCTCGCAGATGAGCATCGGCCTGACCGGCGACACCGCCGGCCCCGCCAACGGCCAGGCGAAGCCCGGCAACGGCAACGGCGGCGCCGAGGCGAAGTCCGGCGGCGGCGCGGTGCCCGCCTCGGCGGCCTTCACCGAAACCCCCCCGGTCCGCCCGGCGAAGATGCAGGGGCTCGAGCTCGGCCCGGCCTGCGAGCAGTGCGGCGGCATGATGCAGCGCACCGGCAGCTGCTACACGTGCCCCAGCTGCGGCAACAACACCGGCTGCGGCTGATCTGAGGGCAGATAGCCGGCGCCAGGCGCCACCCGCGGCTCCGCGCCGTACGACAGAAGTACTGTCGCTACGCCGCGTGCGGCGCCTGGCTTGGCTCTCCACCCTCAGATCGGCGAGACGCTGAGCTTCAGCCGAGTACGACCTCGGCGTCGCGGCGGGGGGTCTCGGTGATCGCGCGGCGGTAGGAGCGCTCGGGGGCGGGTCGCGAGGGGCGGATCTCGCGGCGGCGGACCAGCTCGCGGAGGACGACGGCCATCTCGAACTGGGCGAAGGCGGCGCCGAGGCAGCGGCGGACGCCGCCGCCGAAGGGGATCCAGGTGTAGGTGCCGGGCGGCTCGTCGAGGAAGCGCTCGGGGAGGAAGGCGTCGGGTTCGGGGTAGATCTCCGGGTCGCGGTGGATCAGGTGGATGCAGGGGACCGCGGCGGCGCCGGCGGGGAGCTCGTAGCCGCCGAGCTCGACCGGCTCGGTGAGGCGGCGGATCACGATCACGATCACCGGCCGCAGCCGCAGCGTCTCCTGGATCGTCGCCGTCAGGTAGGCCTCCTCGCCGGCGAGGACCTCGTCGCGCAGCCGTTCCAGCTTGGCCGGGTGGCGGGACAGCCGCTCGACCGCCCAGGAGAGCGCCGTCGCGGTCGTCTCGTGGCCGGCGACCAGCAGGGTCAGCAGCTCGTCGCGGATCTCGGCGTCGCTCATCGGGCTGCCGTCCTCGTGGCGGGCGGAGACCAGCAGCGAGAGGATGTCCTCGCGCTCGGTGAGGTCAGGCGCGGCGCGGCGCTCGGCGATCTCGCGCCCGATCAGCCCGTCGACCCGCTCGATCCGCCGGCGGAAGGCTGGGAGGTGGTGCAGCCGCTCGGGGCCGACGGCCAGGGCCGGCACCAGCATCCTCGGGTCGGTGGTCAGGTCGAGGTACTCGCGCAGGGCCGAGCGCAGCGGTCCCAGGCGCTCTCCCCCGCGCACGCCGAAGACCGTCTCGAGGATGATCTCGAGCGTGATCGCCTGCATCCGCGGTCGCAGCCGGTATGGGATGCCGGTCGGCCAGCGCTCGATCTCGCGGGCGGCGATCGCGGTCATCTGCTCACCGTAGGCCTGCATCCGCTCGCCGTGGAAGGGCGGCAGCAGCAACCGGCGCTGGCCGATGTGCTGCTGCTCGTCGAGGACGAGGAGCGAGTTGTCGCCGAGCAGCGGGCGCAGCAGCTGGTTCCCCTCGCCGGCGTGGAAGACCCGCGGGTCTCCGGTGAAGACCTGCTTGGCCAGCTCGGGGTCGGCGACGATCGCCCAGTCGCCTTCGTAGGCGATCTTGAGCGTGAACATGCGGCCGAAGCGCGCCCGGCCCTGCTCGAGCAGCCACTGCGCCCGCCGCGACCAGATCGCGGTCTGCAGCGCCCGCGGCATCCGCGGGCCCGGCGGCAGCCCCGGAACCGGCCGGGCCGCCGTAGGTGCCGCGTTGATCGCCGTCGCCTCCATCGCGCCTCCCCGACCGTACCGCGCGAACGCGACACGAATGTGTGACGTTGTTCGCACGGCCGCGGCCGTGCGTGGATAGGGTTTGGCCGCATGGCCAGCCCTCCCCGCCTCTCACCCCGCGCCGAGCACCGCGTCGTCAAATTCGTCTGCGGGCTGGCGCCGCGCACCCAGCGCCTGCTCTTCGGCCCGCCGCCGGAGATCGACGGCCAGACGCTGGCCAGCGACGTCCACGTCCTCCTGCGGCTCGCGGCCGCCGCCGGCACTCGCTCCTACACCAACGGGCTGCCGCCGGCGGAGGCGCGCGAGCTGCTGCGCCGCGGCGCCCGCACCAGCCAGGGACCGCGGCCGATCCCGATGGCGCGGGTCGACGAGATCGAGATCCCGACCGCGGCCGGGCCGCTGCCGGCCCGCCACTACGTCCCGCCGGGGGTGCACGGTGGCGAGCCGCCGCCCCTGCTCGTCTTCTTCCACGCGGGCGGCTTCGTGCTCGGCGATCTCGAAACCCATGACCCAGTCTGCCGCTTCCTCGCCGCCGCCGCCGGCGTCGCCGTTCTCTCGGTCGACTACCGCCTGGCCCCCGAGCACCCCTTCCCCGCGGCCACCGACGACGCTCGGGAGGCTTTCGCCTGGACGGCCGAGAACGCCGCCACGCTCGGCGCCGATCCGGCGCGGATCGCCGTCGGCGGCGACTCCGCCGGCGGCAACCTGGCGGCCGGGGTCGCGATCCGGGCGCGCGAAGACGGCGGCCCGGCGCCGGCGATGCAGCTGCTGATCTACCCCGTGACGGACTCGACCGAGACGCGCTCGCGGCAGCTCTTCGCCGACGGCTTCCTCCTCAACAAGGAGGACATCGACCGCTTCGAGGCCTACTACCTGCCGCCCGGATCGGACATCGACGACACCCGCATCTCGATCCTCAAAGCCCCCGACCTCTCCGGCCTGGCGCCCGCCTACGTCGCCACCGCCGGCTTCGACCCGCTGCGCGACGAGGGCGAGGCCTACGCCCACCGGATGCGCGAGGAGGGGACGCCGGTGGCGCTGCGCCGCTACTCCGGCCTGATCCACGGCTTCACCAACCAGGCCGACATCAGCCGCTCCTCGCGGGCGGCGATGTTCGAGATCGCCGGCGCCCTGCGGATGGGGCTGGCCGCCGGCTGAGGCGGTCAGGACCACGACACGCCCCGCTGCCACCGCCGGGACCCGGGAAGATGCAGGGCGATGGCCGACGAGGCGCACAGCGAGGCCGGGCGGGCGGTCGCCCGCCGCCACATCGAGGAGCACGCGCTGGCCGAGGCGGCGCGGATCGAGAAATCGTCGCGGATCCGCGAGTTCGTCCTCGGCGCCCAGGACGGGCTGCTGGTGCCGCTCGGCGTCGTCACCGGGATGGCGGCGGCGAACCCCGGGCGGGCGGCGATCCTCGTCGCCGGCTTCGCCGAGGCGGTCGCCGGCTGCATCGCGATGGGCGGCGGCTCCTTCCTCGCCAGCGAGGCGGAGGAGGCGCTGTACGAGGCGGAGATCGCCGACGAGCGGCTCGAGGTCGAACAGGAACCCGAGCGCGAGGCGACCGAGCTGGCGCTGATCCTCGAGGACGAAGGCCTGCCGCGCCCCGACGCGGAACGGGTCGCCGCCGGCCTCGCCGCCAACCCCGACGTCTTCCTCCGCACCAAGGTGCAGAAGGAGCTCGGCCTCTCGCCCGACGTCGGCGGCGCTGCGCTCGGCGACGCCCTCGTCGTCGGCCTCACCTACCTCGGCGCCGCCTTCATCCCGCTCTGGCCCTACGCGGTCCTGCCGCTGATCGCGCCGGCGCTGATCGTCAGCCTCGCCTGCACCCTGGTGGCGCTCTTCGCCCTCGGCGTGATCAAGGGCACCGTCGCCCGCCAGCCCCGGCCGCTGGCCGGTCTGCAGGTGCTGCTGATCGGCGGCGTCAGCGCCGGCGTCGGCTTCGCGATCGGCCACCTGATCACCGCGATCGTCGGCTGACGGCTCAGCCGCGCTCAGCTCGACCAGCCGGGGTAGCGGCCGCCGACGTGCCACTGCCAGGGCGGGCGCTCGTCCGCGGGGAACTCGTAGTGGTCGCGGCCGGGGAGGGTCTCGAGCGGGACCAGGGCGGGGTCCTGAGACCTCAGCACCCGGGTGCCCGCCGCCGCGGCGACGTCGGCAGCGCTCGCCCGGCGGCGAACCGCTTCCCAGCCCAGGGTCGGCCGGTACAGCCAGTAGGTGACCTCGACGACGCCGTCGCGACGCCGGCGGTCGTCGACCGCGGTGAAGGCGGTGGTGCGGCGGTTGGAGGCGGTCAGGTGCGAGCCGGCGGAAACGGCGCAGCTGGCGCGGCGACAGCGGCGGAAGTCGACCGGGACCAGCGGCAGGCCGTCCGGCCCCGGCAGCGCCACCGGCGCCGGGGCCAGCGCCCGCGCCAGCCGCGCCAGCGGCCAGCCGTAGGCGGGGACCAGCGGGTGGTGACGGCAGGCGCCGGGCAGGCGCGGCGCGCAGGCGAGGCGGCGGCCGAGCGTCGCCGCCAGGTCCCGCCCCGCCCTCACTTCGCCGCCGGCGAGGACCGCGGCGGCGACCCCGACCAAGACCAGCGCCAGCAACGCGACCAGCCCGACGTGCTCGACGCTCGCCGCGCCGCGCTCCCTCTCCCCCGCTCCCCTCGACCGCATCGCATCCCTCCCTCTCGCAGTTCGCGGCCGACGCTACGGGGCGAGAGCGCACGCGTGGCGCGCACGGTGTGCCGATTTCGTGCCGGCGATCGCGCTGGTCTGCTTACATGGGGAGAGATGGAGGGCAGCCCTTTCAACCTGTTCGGCGATCCCGACGAGTTCCGCGCCCGGATGGAGGAGCTCTCGGAGCAGATGCAGTCCTCCCAGCGCGTCGCCTGGGCCGACAACGCGATCAAGCTCGCGGTCGAGATGACCGTCGCCGCGATCAACCGGCTCGACCTCGAGGGCGGCGCCGACCAGCAGGCGATGCAGGTCCGCGACGCGATCCGCGTCCTCTTCCCCGAGGCCGTCACCCTGGTCCGCGAGGCCCGCGAAGGCCTCTCGTAGCGCGCCGGTCCTAGAGCAATTCGAACTTCAGCGCGACCACCGCGCCGCGGCCGAAGATCGCGCCGGCGAGCTCGACCGGCAGGGCGATCGCCAGCGCCGGGATCGCCAGGACGACGCTGGCGAGGCCGTCGATGAAGCGCTTCCAGGGCTCGTCGGCGGGCACCGCGCGAGCCCGGCCGAGGGCCGCGAGGGCGACGTTGTGACCGAAGGTGACGCTGTTGAGCAGCGTCTGGCAGGTCGCCGCCAGGCTCGCGCCCGGCAGCCAGCGGCTGCGCTTGACGACCTGGTCGCGCCGGGCGACGAGCCGGCGCGCGGCCTCGACCGTGAACAGGTAGCGGGCGCCGGGCTCGATCCCGGACCAGCCGGCGCTGCCCAGCGCGCAGGCGTAGCTGGCGCGGTTGGGGAAGCGGACGCTCTCCTCGTCGCCGCAGCGGTCGAGCTCGCGCAGCGCCTCCTCCGGGCTGGCGTCGCCGCCGACGACGCCGAGGCCGCAGCTCTCGCAGCGCCGGACCGGCCCGGCCAGCCCCAGCTGGGTGTCGAGCCAGCCGAAGAGCGGCTCGCCGCAGGCGGGGCAGGGCGGGTTTTCGGCGCTGGCGCCGGCCTCGAGCGGGACGACGCGGGTCGGCAGGGACTCGCTCACGCGCTATAGCGTACGTGCATGCGGCTCAACGAGATCATGACCGCGGGCGTGATCACGGCGACGCCGGAGACCAGCGCCGTCGCCGTCGCCCGGCTGATGCGCGACAAGGCCGTCGGCTCGGTCGTCGTCGTCGACTCCGCCGGCAGCCCGGTGGCGATGATCACCGACCGCGACCTGGCGCTGCGGGTCTTCGCCGCCGGCCGCTCGCCCGACTCACCGGTCGGCGAGCACGCCTCGCGGCCGCTGGTCGCCGGCCACCCGGAGATGGAACTGGCCGAGGCGGCGGCGCTGATGGTCCAGCACCGGGTCAGGCGCCTGCCGGTAGTCCTGGCGGATAGTCTGGCCGGCATCGTCACCCTCGACGACATCGCCGTCCGCAGCGGCGACCTCGAGCTGGCGCAGAAGATGACCCAAGACGTGATCGAAGGGGCCCTGCCCCAGTTCTACTTCCACGAGAGGGGCTAGACGAGCGTGAACAGGACCCGCAGGCAGATTCTCGACTGGGAGTCGCAGTGGTCGGTGCCGACCGGGATCGCCACCTTCGTCGCCGTCGTCCTGCTGATCGCCGCCGCGATCGTGATCGGCAGCGTCAGCGGCGAAGGCGAAGCGGAGCTGCTCACCTCGGCCCACGAACACGCCTCCGACGTCACCCTCTCGGCGGTGCTCGAGGGGATCGGCTTCGTGATCCTCGTCGCGCCGCTCTACTTCCTCTTCCGCGCCGCCGCCTCGCGCAGCGACCGGGTGCGACGGCAGCTGGTCGGGCTGGTGATCATCGCCCCGCTGTTCTTCGCCGTCTCCGCCGGGCTCAACGCGGTCTCGACCAGCGAAGCCGCCGACCAGTTCACCGCCGGCGAAGCGCGCTCGACGCTGACGCCGGCCGAAGCGAAGAAGGAATGCGCCTCCGACCGCAAGAGCGAAGGCACCGAAAGCTTCGAAGAAAAGTGGGACGCGGCGGGCAAGACGCCGCTGCAGGACTGCGAAGGCACGAAGATCGCCGACGACGAAGCCGAAAACGCGCTCAAGGACGCGAGCCTGCGCGGCGCCTCGGTCGGCTTCGGGCTGGCCGCCCGCATCGGCCTTGCCGTCGCCCTCTTCTACAGCTGCCTGTGGGCGATGCGGACCGGCCTGCTCTCGCGCTTCTGGGGCTCCCTGGGGATGGCGCTCGGCGTCGCCGCCCTGCTCCTCCTGGTCCAGTTCACGATGATCTTCTTCATCTACTTCGGCCTGCTGCTGATCGGCAAACTGCCGGGCGGCCGGCCGCCGGCCTGGGCGGCGGGCGAAGCGGTCCCCTGGCCCAGCCCGGGCGAGAAAGCGGCCGCCGAAATGGAACCGAAGGACGGCGACGTGATCGACGTCGACGAGTTCCCGGTCGACACTGGCGAGGGAGAGCCGCCGGCGCAACGGGAACGGCGAAGCCGGCGGCCCGCCGCGCAAGCGCAAGCGGCGCGACTAGCGATTCCGCAGGCACGCCGGGCGTCGCCGGCGGCCGGTTCGCGCGTCGCGCGGGGCTACTCGGGGCGGCCGGCGCCGACCCGCTTGCGGTGCGTGCGGATCTCGCTCATGATCCGCTCCAGCCGCGGCTCGACCGAGTCGTCGACGTAGCTCATCGCGGCGGCGATGCCCGGGTGGACGGCGGCGATCCGCTCGTGCATCGCCTGGGCGACGGCGCGGTAGCTGGGGTGCCCCTCGCGGCCCGAGCGCAGCTCGATCAGGTGCATCGCCTCGCGCGCGTTGAGGTCGAGCGTGTAGCGGATCCGGTAGGCGAGGCTGAGCGCGTAGGGGGCGAGCTCGGCGAAGCCGGCGCCGGCGAGGCGCTCGTACTCGCGGCGCGAGAGCTCGAGGCCGCGCTCGAACTCGCCGGCGACACCCGCCTCGACCAGCTCCTCGGGGACGTCCGCGCCGAGGTCGGGGCCGAGGCGCTGCCACTGGCAGGTCAGCATCCGGTGGCGCTGCAGGTCGCGGAAGGCGCCGTAGTCGGAGACGATCTCGAAGCGGTAGCGGACCGCCTCGAAGCCGCGGCCCGGGCGGTGGCGCCGGTTGCGCCGCTCGCCGACCAGGGCCGCCAGCAGCTGCGCCCGCTCGTCGCGGTCGAGGACGTCGATGCGGGAGAGGATCTCGGTCTCCGCCGCGTTGGAGGCCTCGAACAGGCAGGCGGCGAGCAGGTCCTCTTCGCCGCCGTCGACGTGCAGCAGCTCGACCGCCGGCGCGCCGGCGCCGTCGCCGCGGCGGTCGAGGCCGAGGCGGGCGACCCAGCGCTCGGTCTGCTCGCGACGCTGCTGCAGGTAGGAGACCCACTCGCCGCCGCGGTCGGGCCGCTCGACCCGGGAGACGAAGCTGGGCATCACCTGCTGCAGCTCGGCGAGGATCATGCCGCCGTACTCGCGCGCCTCCGGCAGCGGCGAGGCCAGCAGCCGCATGATCAGCTGCTCGTAGGCCTGGCCGGAGGCGTAGATGCCGACGTGGCTGAGCGTCGCCGCGGGCAGCAGGCCGCGCAGCAGGTCGAGCGCCTTGGCCCGGATCGAGCGCCGCCACGGCCCCTCCGGTTCGCCCTCGCCGCGCGGCCAGCGGCCGGCTGCCCACTCCTCGACCGCGCTCAGCGAGCGCGAGTAGATCGCGAACAGCTCGTCCATCGCGGTGGCGAACTCGGGCCCGAGCCGCTCGTCGCGGTAGAAGCGGTAGCCGCCGCCGGGCAGCGGCTCGTCGTAGGGGATGTAGCGGGTCGACTGCTCGAGGTAGGCGGCGAGGCGGCCGCGCTGCAGCAGCTTGGTGACGACGTTGGAGACCCACTCGCAGGCGACGTGGGCGCCGCCGACCTGGGCGATCGAGTCGTCGCCGTAGCCGACGAAGACACGCTCGTACAGCTGCGCGGCGCGGGCGCCCTCCTCCTCGTCGAAGGGCCGGCCGCCGCTCGGCGCGTCGGCCGCGAACTCCTCCAGGTAGAGCCGCCGCACCGTCCCGGAATACCGCGAATAGCGGGCAAAAAGCGCTCCCTTCACGGTCTCGGGCAGGTTCACCAGGGCGAACACCGGCCGGTCGAGGTTGGTGAAGTGGGGAGCGAGCAGCCGCCGCTCCTCCGCGGTGAACTCTTCCACCGGATAGCGCATCCGGCGCATCGTAGTCGGGCGGTCGGCCGGGTCGCGCAGCCGGCCCCTCACGCGGCACGGGGAGACAGGACGGCCGGCGCCACATATCCTGGGTCGGGTGGGGGAACCCCCATGTAGAAGCTGCCCATGTCGCGATCAGAGCCACCGCCGCTGCCACCCAACCGGACGCCGATCGGCGCGGGGCTGCTGGTCGCCGGCCTGATCGCGATCGGTGCCGGCCTGCTGGTGCCGCAGCTGCTCGGCACCTTCTCCGGCCGCGACCGGCTGATCCTGGCGCTGATCGAGCTTGCCTGCCTCGCCCTGCTCGCGGTCGGCGTCGTGGTCATGGCGCGGCGCCTGCACGCCAACCAGGAGGCGCTCTGGGAGCTGGCTCGCCGCGACGAGCTGACCGGGGTCGGCAACTACCGGGCCCTGCACGAGCGCCTCGACGAGGAAGTCGCTCGCCACCGCCGCCACCGCCGCGAGTTCGCGCTGATCCTGATCGACCTGGACGGCTTCAAGCAGGTCAACGAGGAGCACGGGCACCTCGCCGGCGACGGCCTGCTCGCCGAGATCGGCCGCGCCCTCGACGACGAGGTCCGCCGCGAAGACTCGGTCTTCCGCCAGGGTGGCGACGAGTTCGCCGTGATCGCCCCCGAGACGCACGCCGAAGAGGCCGGGGAAGTCGCCGCCCGCCTCTGCCGCCGGATCCGCAACCGCGGCTACGGCACCGACCTCTCCCTGCCCGTCTCCGCCGCCGCCGGGATCGCGATGTTCCCCGCCGACGCCGGCGACGCGCAGGCCCTCCTGCACCGCGCCGACCTCGACCTCTTCACCGCCAAGCGCCAGCACCGCGCGGCCTGATCCGCCGCGCGGCTCAGACCTGGGGCGCGGGCGGCGCCGCCATCAGCTCGATCCGGTTGCCGCCGGGGCCGGTGACCAGGGCCCGGGGGGCGCCCCAATGGGGACGGCGCGGCTCGGGCCCGAAGCCGGCGGCGCGGAGGCGGGCGACGGTCGCCTCGAAGTCGGGGGCGACGACGGCGAGGTGGGCGCGGGACGGGACGGTGGGGCTCGGCTCGTGCATCAGGTGGACCTGGGTGCCCTCGCGCTCGAGCCAGGTGAAGCCCTCGGCGAGCTCCGGCGGCGGCTGCACCCGGGCGAAGCCGAGCAGCCCGAGCAGCTCCGCGGTGCGCTCGACGTCGGCCGGCGCCACCTCGATCCCGACGTGATGGATCACGCCGCAAAGGTTCTCAGAACGCCAGGGAGACGAGGGCGGCGAGGACGACGAGCGCCGTCGACCAGGTGATCGCCTCGGCGACGATCCGGTTGTCGAGGCCGTAGGCGTGGGAGACGATCATCGAGTTGAGCCCGGTCGGCATCGCCGCCAGCAGCCGGTAGGCGGCGGGGAGGTCGATCAGCGGCGCCGCCATCAGCATCAGCAGCGCCGGCGTCACCGCCAGGCGGGCGACGACGCTGACCGCGACCTGACGGGTGAAGGGCGGCGGCATCGGCAGCTCGCCGTGCTCGGCGCCCTCCGCGAGGGTGGCGCCGACGGCGAAGAACCCGATCGGCAGGATCGCGATCACGATCGCCTGCGAGATGTCGACGAGGACGGGCGGGGCCAGCGCTCCGGGGGCCAGCAGGCCGGCGATCGCCGCGTAGAGCGGCGGGTTGCGGGTGAAGAAGGCGCGCACCCGCTGGCGCGGGCTTTCGCCCGCCTTGGTGCCGAGGGCGGCGCCGACCCCGAAGGCGCCGAGCAGCAGGCAGGGGCCGCCGACGAGGACGTCGAAGAGGACCGCGGTCGGGAGCTGGTCGCGGCCGAGCAGCGCAACCGTCATCGGGTAGCCGAGATAGCCGGTGTTGACGACGAGGACGGTGCAGAGCATCGCCCCGACCTGGGGGCCGGGCAGCCGCATCACGCGGCTGGCGACGAACCAGACCAGGACCGCGGTGAGCGCGATCGCGAGGATCCCGAGCGCGATCCCGAGCCCGTGGCTGAGGTCGATCGAGGAGGAGGCGAGGTTGAAGAAGATCACCGGCGGCAGCAGGAAGTAGAGGATCAGCAGCAGCGACTGGCGGGCCGCGTTGCCCGCGGCCAGCGGCCAGCGGCGCTCCGACCAGACGCCGACGGAGCTGGCGAGGAGGATCGCGGCGGTGACGAGGAGGACGCCCATCGGCCGGGTGACTATAGGTTTCGGCGCCGGCGTCGCGGCGCGCCGGCCTCAGCCGCCGTAGAGAGCTTCGATCTCGGCTTCGTAGCGGCGTTCGATCGGCCGGCGGCGCAGCTTCAGGGTCGGCGTCAGCTCCTCGCCCCCCGGCAGCCACTCGCGGTCGAGGACGTGGAAGCGCTTGACCTGCTCGACCCGCGAGAGACGCGCGTTGGCGGTGGCGACCGCGGTCTCCACCTCGGTGACGATCTGCTCGTCGCCGGGCCCGGCGCCGCGGGCGCTCAGCACCTCGCGGTCGAGGACGATCAGCGCCACGTTGTAGGGGCGGCGGTCGCCGACCGCGACCGCGTGCGCGACCAGCGGCGAGGCCGCCTTCAGCTTCGCCTCGATCGATGCCGGCGACATGTTCTTGCCGGCGGCGTTGATGATCAGCTCCTTCTTGCGGTCGACGATCCGCAGGTAGCCCTGCTCGTCGAACTCGCCGATGTCGCCGCTCGCCAGCCAGCCGTCCTCGCCCAGCGCCTCGGCGGTGCGCTCGGGCATGTTGCGGTAGCCCTTCATCACGATCGGGCCCCGCACCATCACCTCGCCGTCCTCGGCGAGCCGCACCTCGACCCCCGGCAGCGGCGGCCCCACGGTGCCCACCCGCACCCGCCCGGGCGGGTTGACCGTCGCCGCCGAGGAGGTCTCCGACATCCCCCACAGCTCGCAGATCTCGATCCCCATCGCGAGGAAGAACTCGATCACCTCGGGCGGCGTCGGCGCCGCCCCGACGGCGAAGGTGGTCACCTGGTCGAGCCCGAGCAGCGCCCGCACCGGCGCGAAGACCTCCTCGTCGGCTCGCCGCCACTCGGCTTCGAGCTCGGCCGGCACCTCACCCTCCATGTAGGCGGCGACCTTGCGGCGGCCGACCTCCAGCGCCCGCTCGGTCGCCTGCCGCCGCTCCGGGTCGGCCTCGGCCGCCATCGCCGTCTCCAGCGCCACCTTCAGTTTTTCCCAGATCCGCGGCACCCCGCCCCAGAAGGTCGGCCGCACCTCGGTCGAGTAGGCGACCATCTCGCGCGGGTCGGGGCAGCAGTAGACGCAGGTGCCGTAGAACATCTGCGCGTAGAGCTGGCTCCAGCGGTCGGCGACGTGGGCCGAGGGCAGGAAGGAGATGCTGCGCCCGCCCGGCTCGATCTCGAAGACCTGGTCGCAGGCGCGCCACTCGGCGACCATGTTGGCGTGGGTCAGCTGCACCCCCTTGGGCGGCCCGGTGGTGCCCGAGGTGTAGATCAGGCAGAGCACGTCCTCGGGCTCGACCGCGCGCCAGGCGGCCTCGAAGTCGAACCCCTCCTCCCCCATCGCCTCCAGCTCGGCGAGCGAGATCGTCCCCGCCGGCGGCTCGCCGTCGACGACGACCACGTGCTCCAGCGTCGGCACCCGCTCGCGCGCCTCCAGCACCCGCTCGAGGAACGCCTGCTCGGTGACGATCACCCGGTTGGCGGCGTCGGCGACCAGGTACTCGACCTGCTCCGGCGAGGACGTGTTGTAGACCGAGAAGCAGGCGGCGCCGAGGTGCATCGCGGCGCCGTCGCAGAGGTGCAGGGCGGGGCGGTTGACGAGCATGAACCCGACCGTGTCGCCGCGGCCGACGCCGAGCGCGGCGAAGCCGGCCGCCCGCCGCCGCACGGTCGCCGCGTACTCGGCCCAGCTCGCCTCGAACTCGCTGTCCTTCAGCCGCAGCGCCGGCGCATCGGCGTGCTCGGCCGCGGTGAGCTGAAACGCCTCGCACATCGTCTCCGCCTGCAGCGCCTTCGCCTCGTCCTCCATAAGCTCCGACCCTATCGCTACCTCGCGGCGGGCGGGCGGTTTGGCTAACCGAACAGGGAGGCGCCGGCGTGCGAGGCGAATTCGACCAGCGGCTGCGGGATCACGCCGAAGAAGATCGTCGCCGCGGCGGCGAGCAGCGCCGGGCCGACCAGGTACCAGCGGCGGCCGGCCCCGGGGTCGATCGGGTCGGCCTCGGGCGCGGCGCCGGCGATCGCCGGCGAGCCGCCCGGCACCTGCTCCTCGCCGGAGCGCATCCACATCGCCGCCACCACCCGCAGGTAGTAGGCGAGGGAGATCATCGTCCCGACCGCGATGAAGACCGCGAGCCAGGTGTAGTCGCCTTCGACCAGCGCCTCGATCAGGTAGAGCTTGCCGATGAACCCGGCGGTCGCCGGCAGCCCGGCCAGCGCCAGCATCGAGATCGTCAGCGGCCAGGCGAGCAGCGGCTGCGAGGCGCCGAGCCCCTGCACGGCGCGGATGTCGTCGCCGAAGACCGTTTCCCGCTCGCGGGCGACGACGACGGCGAAGGCGGCGAGGTTCATGAAGGCGTAGGCGGCGAGGTAGAAGATCAGCGAGCTCGCCCCCGCCTCGTTGGCGACGACGATCCCGCCGAGCATGTAGCCGGCCTGGGCGACGCCGGAGTAGCCGAGCAGCCGTTTCAGCGAGTCCTGGCCGATCGCGCCGACGTTGCCGACGACGATCGAGATCGCCGCCAGGACCGCCAGCGCCGGCTGCCACTGGTCGACCTGCGGGCCGAGCGCGACGTCGAAGAAGCGCAGGAAGACGGCGAAGGCGGCGGCCTTGGTGGCGACCGCCATGAAGGCGGTGATCGGGGTCGGCGCCCCCTGGTAGACGTCGGGCGTCCACTGGTGGAAGGGCGCGATCGAGGTCTTGAAGGCGAGCCCGACCGCGGCCATCGCGATCCCGATCAGGATCAGCGGGTCGCTCAGCATCCCCTTGTGGACGATCCCCTGGGCGATCCCGGCGAAGTCGGTCGAGCCGGTGCCGCCGTAGAGGAAGGCCATCCCGTAGAGCAGCGTCGCCGAGCCGAGCGAGCCGACGATCAGGTACTTGAGCCCCGACTCGAGCGAGCCCTCGCGCCGCAGGTTGGTGGCGCAGAGGACGTAGAGCGGGATCGAGAGCGTCTCGATCGCGACGAAGAAGGTGACCAGGTTCGAGGCCTGCGCCAGCAGCGTCATCCCCAGCACCGAGCCGATCAGCAGCGCGTGGTACTCGCCCGAGCCGGCTTCCTCGGTCGCCGGCTCGCGGATCGAGAGCAGGACGCAGAAGCCGGCCACCAGGATCGCGATCAGCGAGATCGCGATCGCCAGGTTGTCGAGCTGCAGCGAGCCGGTGATCAGTTCCAGCGATTCGTCCCAGTGCCAGATCAGCAGCCCGGCGGTCGCCGCCAGCGTCGCCAGGGTCAGCGCCGGCGCCGTCCGCCGCAGCGGCTTGATCACCGCGGTGAAGAGGACGACGATGAGGCCGACCGTGAGGGCGATGATCGGCGCGATCCCCGCGTAGTCGATATGCGGTTCGTGGAAGTTCATTCGGCGGCCCTCCTTGACCTCGCCGACGGGCGCGTACCCGGTCCACTTCGAGCCCGTGCGGTTCCGGGCTTGCTCGCCAGCTGCGTTTCCGGCGACTCGGCGCCGGTCACCTTCGCCACCGTCTGCTCGACGCTCGGGTCGGTGCGGTGCAGGATCAGCTGCGGGTAGAACGCGAGGGCGACGATGCAGAGCACCAGCGGCGCCAGCACGATGCCGTCGCGGAGGCCGATCTCACGCGAGAGCATCCCCGGGCTCCCCTCCGACGGGAGGCGGTTGTGCATCGTCCCCTGGTAGAGGCGCAGCGCGTAGAAGGCCGACATCGCGACGCCGCTGATCGCGATCAGGGCGAAGACGATCTTCGACTGGAAGAGCCCGTTGAGGATGTAGAACTCGCCGATGAAGTTGGCCGACCCGGGCATCGCCAGGGTCGCCAGGGCGACGATCAGGAAGAGCGCCGCCAGCATCGGCGCCCGCATCGCCATCCCGCCCATCTCGCGGATGTCTTCGGTGCCGGTGCGCTCGACGAGGATCGCGACGATGACGAAGATCGGGGCGACGACGAGGCCGTGGTTGACCATCTGCAGGATCGCCCCGTCGGAGCCGTCGGCGCGCAGGGCGAAGATGCCGGCGGTGATGAAGCCGAGCTGGGCGACCGACGAGTACCCGGCGATCAGCCGCACGTTGGTCTGGGTGAAGGCCATCACCGAGCCGTAGAGGATCGAGGCGAGGGCGATCACCAGGACGACCTCCTGGAACTGGACCGTCGCTTCCGGGAAGAGCGGCAGGACGACGCGGAGGAAGCCGTAGGCGCCGACCTTGGCGAGCACGCCGGAGAAGACCGCCAGCACCGGCAGCGGCGCCGCCCGGTAGGCGTCGGGCATCCAGCCGTGGACGAGGAAGGCCGGCATCTTGACCAGGAAGGCGGCGGCGAAGAACCAGAAGATCCAGCGCTGGCTGCCGATCCCGAGGCCCTGGTGCTGCAGTTCGGCGATCGAGAAGGTGATGTGGCCGCCGTCGGCGGAGATGATCGCCGTCGCGATCGCCCCCACCAGCATCAGCAGCGAGCCGATCAGCGTGTAGATCATCATCTTCAGCGTCGCCGCCGAGGCGGTCGGGCCGCCTGTCGCTGCGGTCGCTGCCCCAGGCGCCGAAGAGGAAGTAGAACGGGACCAGCATGAAGTCGAAGAAGAGGACGAAGAGCAGCAGGTCCTGAGCGACGAACGAGCCCAGCGTCGCCGTCTCGGCGAGCAGCATCAGGAAGAAGAAGAGCTGCGGGCGCTCCTGTTCGCGGAAAGCGGCGAAGGCGGTGCCGCCGGTCCAGAGCACCGCCGTGAGCAGGACCAGGAAGACGTTGAGCCCGTCGACGCCGAGGCTGTAGTCGACGCCGAGCCCGGAGATCCAGGGCGTGTCGACCGTGTACTGCAGGCCGGAGTTGCCGGTGTCGAAGCCGGCGACCATCGCGATCGCGACGCCGAGGGTGGCGACGGTGCCGAGCGTCGCCCACCAGCCGACCGCCCTCTTCGGCAGGAAGAGGCCGACGAGACCGAAGGCGAGGGGGAGCCAGAGGAGGACGTTGATCATGACTGGACGATGAGGAAGTAGAGGGCGAGGCCGGCGAAGCCGACGACCAGGAGCAGGGCGTAGCTGCGGACGAAGCCGTTCTGGACGGCGCGGACGATGCCGCTGGCGCTGCGGACCGTCTCCTCGGTCCCGCCGGTGACGCCGGCGTCGATGACGAAGCGCTCGAAGACGCCGTTGGCGAAGCGGCCGATCGCCAGCGCCGGGCGGACGATGAGGAAGTCGATCGCCTCGTCGAAGTACCACTTGTTGAGGCAGAGCAGGTAGACCGGGCGCAGCCGCTCGCGGAAGAGCGCCGGCAGCTCCGGCCGCCGCACCCACAGCACCCAGGAGAGCCAGATGCCGACCACGGCGATCACGGCGCCGACGGCGAGGCCGCGCCACTCGGCGCCGACGCTCGGCTTGATCTCCGACAGCGGCGAGTTGGCGAAGGTCGGGTCGAGGAACTTGAAGAGGACGTCGGTGACGCCGGGGATCTGGATCAGCCCGGCGAACAGCGCCCCGAAGCCGAGGATCGCCATCGCGATCGCCATCGGCTTGGACTGCTCGGCGATGTGGTGTTCGGGGCCGGGGAAGCCGACGTCGGCGTCCTCGGGTTCGAGCGTATGCGGGTTGACCGCCGGCCCGTGGTAGAGGTGGCCGGTGTCGATCAGCTCCTGAGCCTCCTTGCACGGCTCGCCGGGCAGGACCTTGAAGACGAGGCGGAAGGTGTAGATCGCGGTGAGGAAGGCGCCGACGTAGCCGCCGATCGCCATCCACGTGTACATGCCGCCGCGCGCCTCGGCGTAGGCGAGGATCGAGTCCTTGGAGAAGAAGCCGGAGGTGAAGGGGAAGGCGGCGAGCGCGAGGCCGCCGATCAGCAGCAGCACCGAGGTGAACCGCATCGCCTTCCAGAAGCCGCTCATCTTGTCGATGTTCTGCATGTTCGCCATCGCCGAGATGATCGAGCCGGCGGCCATGAAGAGGAGCGCCTTGAAGAAGGCGTGGGTCATCAGGTGGAAGAGGCCCTGCGCGTAGGCGCCGATCGAGACGCCCATGATCATGTAGCCGATCTGGCTCATCGTCGAGTAGGCGATCACCCGCTTCATGTCGGTCTGGGCGATCGCGATCGTGCCGGCGACCAGCAGCGTCGCGAGGCCGACGAAGGCGGCGATGTCGGCGGCGGTCGGGGCGAGGACGAAGAGGACGTGGGTGCGGGCGATCAGGTAGACGCCGGCGGTCACCATCGTCGCCGCGTGGATCAGCGAGGAGACCGGGGTCGGGCCCTCCATCGCGTCCGGCAGCCAGGTGTGGAACGGGATCTGCGCCGACTTGGCGAAGGCGCCGACCATCAGCAGCAGGCAGATCGCGATCACCGTCCATTCGTTGGTCTGGAAGACCTGCGGCGCCTTCGCGAAGACCGTTTCGTAGTCGAAGCTGCCCAGGTGCTGGACGATGAGGAAGGCGGCGAGGACGAGGCCGATGTCGCCGACGACGTTGATCACGAAGGCCTTCATCCCGGCCGCGGTCGCGGTCTTGCGCCGGTACCAGAAGCTGATCAGCGCGTAGGAGGCGAAGCCGACGAAGGCCCAGCCGACGATCAGCAGCACGAAGTTGCCGGCGAGGACCAGCAGCAGCATCGAGAAGACGAAGAAGTTGAGGTAGCTGAAGAAGCGGTGGTAGCCCTCGTCCGACTTCATGTAGCCGAACGAGTAGAGGTGGATCATCGTCGAGACCCCGGTGACGACGAGCAACATGAAGGTCGAGAGCGGGTCGAGGTAGATCCCGAGCTTGATGTCGAGCCCGGCGACGTTGGCGTACTCCCACAGGGTCGAGGCGTGGTGGCGCGCCTCGGGATCTTCGCCGAGCAGCGTGATCAGGACGGCGACGCCGCAGGCGAAGGCGAGGGCGACGGCGCCGGTGCCGATCACGCCGGCGACCCGCGCCGGCACCGCGCGGAAGCCGAGCCCGATCGCGATCGAGCCGAGCAGGGGAAGGAGCAGGACCAGCCAGGCCCAGGTGGTTGCGCTCATCAGCCGCGCAGCTCCCTCAGGTCATCCACGTTGAGCGGCAGCTTGCGACGGAAGATGGCGACGATCAGGCCGAGGCCGACGACGACCTCGCAGGCGGCGACCACCATCACGAT
>CAWEOH010000010.1:0-22695 GCA_963810455.1 uncultured Actinomycetes bacterium | reverse complement strand
GAATGGGGCGGGCTGGACTCGAACCGGCGAACAAGGGATTATGAGTCCCGTGCTCTGACCAACTGAGCTACCGCCCCGCGGGGCGAGCCTAGCGCGCGGGGAGGGATGCGGTCATGGCTCGGTGGAAGGCCGGTGGGTCTTCGATCTGGGGGTAGTGGGCGAGGTCGGGGAGCTCGTGGACGGGGGCCTTGGGGCGGAGGTCGCGGAGGCCGTCGAGGACGTGGGTCGTGGCCACCGGGTCGAGCAGGCCCCAGGTCAGGGCGAGGTGGCCGGGCCAGTCGCGGATGGCGCCGTGCCAGCGCTCGGCGTGGGCGGCGCGTTCGAAGGTGTAGCCGATCAGCTTGTCGGCGATCCGGTTGCCGCCGTTGCGGCGCATCAGGGCCCACTGGGCCGCACCATCCTCGGGGCTCAGGGGGTGGGCGGCGGAGAAGACCGAGCCGAGCTGCCAGCGGAAGAAGCGGCCCGAGGAGAGGTGAGCGAGGAGCGGCCCGCCGCGGCTACGCAGCAGCTTCTGGCCGAGGGTGAGGCTGGCGCGCTCGATGATCACGCTGCCGTCGAAGAGGACGACGCCGGCCAGCTCCATGTCCAGGCGACCCTCGATATCGCGCGCCAGCAGCTCCGTCGCCACCGACGTGCCCATGTCGTGCGCCACCAGGTGCACCGGACCGCCCCCGTGCCGCCGCACCAGCTCTTCGGTCAGGTCGGCCTGCCAGGCCAGCGCGTAGTCGTGGTCGCGTGGCTTGTCGCTGAGGCCGAAGCCGAGGAAGTCGAAGGCGAGCACCGCCCGCCCCGGCTCGAGCGCGACCAGCTCGCGCCAGTCGAACGAGCAGGTCGGGAAGCCGTGCAGCAGGAGCAGCATCGGCCCCTCCCCCGCCTGCTGGAAGCAGTGGATCCGGCGCCCGCGGAACTCCTCGGGATGGCCGCGCCTCCCCCACGCCACGACCGCATCCGGCAAGGCGCGGCCGGCCACGATGCCTCAGGCGCTGAACAGCTGCGCCAGCGAGCGGCCGACGTCCGGCGGCTCTTCCTCGCCCTTGGCCGCGGCGGCGGCGCCTTCGGCGAGCGCCTTGGCGGCGTCGGCAATCTGGTGGTCGCGACCGCCGCGGATGACGCCGGTCTTCTTCGCTTCGGCGAGGTCGGACTCCATCAGGCCGGCCAGCTCGGCGAGCCGGCGCAGACCGACGACGCCGGCGGTCCCGCGCAGGGCGTGGGCTTCGGCCCGCATCGTCTCGAAGTCGGTCGTCGCCGTGGCGAGCCCGGCGGAGATCACGTCGCACCGGCGCCGCGCCTCCTCGGCGAAGGACTCCAGCAGCTCCGCGTTCTCGGGCTCGGCTTTTGCTTTGTCGCTCATTCCGCGATCACCTTTTCGGCAACTTCGTCCATCAATTCAAGCCCGAAGGGGCCCTCGATCGCCGAGCTGACCACGCCTTCGCGGTTGATCGCGAACAGCCAGGGCTCGGTCGGCAGGTGGAAGGCGCGCACCTGGTGCACGGGGCCGGCTTCGGGGTTGTTCTGTTTGAAGATCTCCATATGGATGAATGCCGCATTCTCTCCGTATTCCTGCTTTGCCTGCTCTGCGACGTCGACGACGGGCCCGCAAACCCGACTCTGGCAGAACTTGGGGGTGGCAAACAAGAGCAGGATCGGTTCTTTTCCCAATGCTTCCGCGTAGTCGACTTCGTTCTGGGTGTCGGGAGGTTCCCGGGTCGTGATCTTCGCGACGTCGCCCCCGACTTCCTGCGCGGTGGGGGTATGGATCATCGGCGCCGGATCGCCAGGCCGCGGCACGTGGGTGTATTCGCCGACGTTGGCGGTCCCGACCGCCCTGGCGCTGAATTCGTCGCCTTCCCGGATCAGCGCCTCGACCAGGTATTCGCCGTCCTTCGGAAACGGGATCTGGGCCGCGTAGACGACCCGCGCCGTTTCCGGGTCATCGGCCGTCGCCGAACGGAAGGCCGGCTTCGTGCCCAGGCTTTCGATCCGCGCCGGGAAGGGACCGACCGCCGTCTGGTCGAGCGCCCCCTCCTTCGCCTTCGCCACCTGCCCCTTGTTCCCCGGCGCCGATTCCGCTCCCGGCTTCACCGTCGGCGCCTTCGCGTAGTAGAGGGCGACTTCGGCATCGTCGATCTGGCCCCCTTCGCGTTCGCGGATTCCGAGCGGGTAGCGATTCTCGCCCTGGTAGAAGACTTCCGCCGCGGGGGCGACGATCAGTTCCGTGGGGCTCTGGGCCTCCTGCGTGACGAAGGTTTTCAGCGTCCGTCCTGCCGGCGCCGGGAAGGCGCTCTTCGGCGGCGCCGGACGGCTCGGCGCGGTCGTCGCCGGGCCGGCGCTCGTCCCGTCGCCGCCGCCGCAGGCAGCGAGCCCGGCCCCGAGCGCGAGCAGGCAGGCGCAGGCGAGGGCAGGGCGGGCGGCGCGCATCCGCGCCATGTTATTGAGACTCCGAGGCACGACCGGCCGCGATGAAACGCGGTTCCGCAGCGCCAGATATGGTCCCCGCGCAATCTAGGAGGAGGAGTGGATGGCGGACCGCGCGGCAATCATCACCGGAGGATCGGGAGGGATCGGGCTGGCGATCGCCCGTGCGCTCGGCGAACGCGGCTACGCGCTGACGCTCTCGGCGCGGCGGCCGGAGAAACTCGAAGCGGCGGTCGAGAGCCTGCGCGCCGACGGCTTCGAGCTGCAGACGGTGCCGGCCAACGTCACCAACGAGGAGGAGCTGACCGCCGTCTTCGCCGCCCACAAGGAGCGCTACGGCCGCCTCGACGCCCTCGCCAACAACGCCGGCGTCGGGATCGGCGGTCCGATGGAGCAGACCGACACCAAATACCTCGACATGCAGCTGGCGGTCAACCTGCGCTCGCTCATCATCGGCACCCGCGAGGGGCTGCCGCTGCTGCGCGAGACCGGCGCCGAGCACGGCAAGGCGCTGATCCTCAACACCGCCTCGATCGCCGGCAAAGGCGGCCAGGCCTTCCTCTCGATCTACGGCGCGACCAAGGCCGCGGTGATCAACTTCACCCAGGCGACGGCGCGGGAAACCGCCGGGGCCGGGATCCAGTGCACGGCGCTCGCCCCCGGCTTCGTCGACACCGCGATGACCGACTTCGTCAAGGGCGAGGTGCCGGCGGAGAAGATGATCCAGCCGTCGGACATCGGCGCGGCGGTCAAGTTCCTGCTCGAGCTCTCGCCCAACTGCCACGTCCCGGAGATCGTCTTCAACCGACCCGGCGAGGGACCCGACGCCCCTTGACGGCCTGAGAGTCCTGGTCGCCGCCTTCGGCGACGCCGGGCACTCCTTCCCGGCGATCGCGCTCGGGCGGGCGCTGGCGGCGCGCGGGCACGAGGTCGTCGTCGAGACCTGGGAGGAGCGCCGGGGGGCGGTCGAGGGCGCCGGGCTGGGCTTCGCCGCGGCCGAGGAATACCGCATGTTCCCGCCGCCGGAACCCGACTCCGACGACGGCCGCCACGCCGCCGAGGCGGCGCGGGCGCTGCTGCCGCTGCTGCAGGAGCTGCGTCCGCACGTCGTCGTCAACGACGTCCTCACCCTCGCCCCGGCGCTCGCCGCGGAGAAGGCCGGAGTGCCGCTGGCCACCCTTATCCCCCACATCTATCCGGTCACCGAGCCGGAGATGCCGTTCTTCGCGATCGGGCTCGGACGACCGCGGACGGCGCTCGGGCGGGCCGGCTGGCGGCTCGGCCAGCGGGCGCTCCGCGTCGGCCTCGAGCGCGGCCGCCGCGACCTCAACCAGCAGCGCCGCCGGCTCGGCCTGCCGCCGCTGATCCGCTTCCACGGCGGCATCAGCGCCGACCTGGCGCTGGTCGGCACCTACCCCCAGCTCGAGTACCCCCGCCGCTGGCCGCCCGCCGTGCGGGTGACCGGGCCGATGGCGTTCGAGCAGCCCCACCCGGACGTCGAGCTGCCGCCGGGCGAGGCGCCCCTGGTCCTCGTCGCCCCCAGCACCGCCCACGACTCCGAGAACCGGCTGGTGCGGACCGCGCTGACGGCGCTCGCCGAGGAGCCGGTGCGCGTAGTCGCGACGACCAACCGGGTGCGCCCGCGGACGCCGATCGAGGTCCCCGCCAACGCCGTCCTCGTCGACTGGCTCAGCTACAGCCAGCTGATGCCGGCGGCGGCGCTGGTCGTCGCCCACGGCGGCCACGGCACCGTCGCCCGCGCGCTCGGCGCCGGCACCCCCCTGCTCGTCTCCCCGGTCACCGGCGACATGGGCGAGACCGCGATGCGGGTCGACTGGGCCGGCTGCGGCCTGGCGCTGCCCTGGCGCCTGTGCCGACCGGCGCCGCTGCGCTGGGCGGCGCGCCGCCTGCTCGGCGACCCCGCCTTCGCCGCCCGTGCGGCCGAGATCGCCGCCTGGGGCCGGGAGAACGACGGCGCCGAGCGCGGCGCCGCGCTGGTCGAGGAGCTGGCCGCCGCGAAGGCCGGTGGCGGCGGGGAGCGCGAGCAGGCGCCCGCCGAGAGGCTCCGGGGGTGGGACTCGAACCCACAACCCTTCGGTTAACAGCCGAATGCTCTGCCGATTGAGCTACCCCGGAACGCGCGGCCCGGAGGGATCCGGGACCGGAGGGAATTTACCGGGTCAGCTCTCGACCCGCTGCGCGTGGGCGATCCGTTCCACCAGGCCGGCGCGTTCGCGGCTGAGCGCCGCGCGGCGCTCGTAGTCGCCGCGCTCGCCGGCGGCGGCGATCTCGTCCTCGAGCCGGCGCTGCTCGAGCAGCAGGTAGTTGAGGTCCATCGCCTCGTGCGAGGCGGGCTCGGCGCGGGCCAGCATCACCAGCTCGGTGACGATGCCGGCGAGCTCGGGGTCGTCGGGCAGGTTGGAAGCCGGGTCGCCCGGGTGCTCGCGCAGCCAGGCGGCGGCGCGGGCGCCGCTGCCGGAGAGGTGCGCGTCGCTGAGCCGGGCGAGGTACTCGCGGCCCTCCTGCGGCAGCGCGATGCACATCGCCAGCAGGGCCCGCTCACGCCGCTCGCGCGAGGTCAGCTCGCCGCCGCGCCGCGCCGGCGCCGGCGCGGCAGCCGCAGCGCTCCTGCCGCCGCCCCAGGCACCTTGGGAGCCGTCGTCGCCGCCGCTCGCCGGGGTCGCCGCCACCACCCGCCCCATCACCATCGCCGGCTCGAAGTCCAGCCGCTCGGCGACCCGCCGCACCAGCTCGTCGCGGCTCGCCGACTCGCCGAGCCCGGCGAGCACCGGCGCCACCTCTTCCAGCGCCCGGTCGCGCGCCGCCGGCGAGGAGGCGTCGGTCCCCGCCAGCACCAGGCTCACCTGGAAGTCGGTGAGGTCGACCGCCCGCTCGACCAGCTCGCGGAAACGCTCGGCGCCGCCCGGCTCGGTCATCATCTCGGCCGGGTCGACCCCGGCCGGCATCGCCGCCACCCGCAGCCGCATCCGGCGGCCAGCCGCCACCCGCTGCGCGCGCAGCATTGCCTCCTGGCCGGCGGAGTCGGCGTCGAGCGCCAGCACCACCTCGTCGACCATGCCCGAGAGCGTCGCCACCTGCTCCTCGGTGATCGCCGTGCCCATCACCCCCACCGTCTCCTCGATCCCCGCCTGGCTCAGCGCGAGAACGTCGGTGTAGCCCTCGACGACGACCGCGCGCCCCGCCTTCGCGATCGCCGCTTTGGCGATGTCGACGCCGTAGAGCAGCCGGCTCTTGTGGAAGAAGTCGGTCTCCGCCGTGTTGACGTACTTGGCGCCCTGGTCGGAGCGCATCGCCCGGCCGCCGAAGCCGAGCGTGCGGCCGCGCCGGTCGCGGATCGGGAACATGATCCGCGAGCGGAAGCGGTCGTACTCGCCGCCCTGGCGCCCGCGCTGGACGAGGCCGACGCCGCGCAGCTCCTCGACGCTGAACCCGGCGCGCTGGCCGCGGACGAGGATCTTGTCCCAGGCGCTGGGCGCGTAGCCGACGCCGAAGGCGCGCAGCACGACCTCGCCGAGCCCGCGCCCGGCCAGGTACTCGCGCGCGCTCGACGCCTCCTCGGACTCCCAGAGGACGGCCGCGTAGAAGGCCGCGGTCCGCTCCAGCAGCTGCTCGAGCCGGCGCTTGTGAGCGCGGCGCGCCTCCGCCTGCGGGTCCTCCCGCTCGCGCTCGAGCTCGACCCCGTAGCGGTCGGCGAGCATCTCCACCGCATCGGAGAAGCCGAGCCCTTCCTTCTCCTCGACGAACTTGATCACGTCGCCGCCGACCCCGCAGCCGAAGCAGTGGTAGAGCTTCTCCTGCGGGTCGACCGAGAACGACGGCGTGCGCTCCTCGTGGAACGGGCAGAGCCCGACCATGCGGGCGCCCTGGCGGCGCAGGTCGGTGTGGGCGGAGATCACCTCGACGATGTCGGCGGTCTGCTTCAGCCGCTCCAGGCTCTCGGCGGTGATCAGCGCCATGCCGCACCCCCTGCCGCCGGACGCGCCATCAGAACCGCGACTCCTCGGGCAGGGTCAGCTCGGCGGCCTTGGCGATGCAGTAGCGGTCGGTCATCCCGGCGACGTAGTCGGCGACGCGCTGGCAGTCGGATGCGGTCGGGTCCAGGCGCGGCACCTCCTCGGGGTGGTCGAGGTAGTGGTCGAGCAGGGCGCGCATCGCCTGCTCGACGCGGTCGTGCTCGCGGCGCGCCGCCTCGTCGAGGTAGACGCGGTCGAACATGAACTTGCGCAGGCGCAGCATCGCGCCGCCGATCTCCTCGCTCTGGACGATGTCGCCGGCGTCACGCGAGTGCTCGACGATGTCGCGGACCAGGGTGTCGATCCGCAGCGAGCCGGTCGGCCCGAGCAGCTCGATCTCGGGCGCCGGCAGGTCGTCGGGGCGCAGGACACCGGCGCGCAGCGCGTCGTCGATGTCGTGGTTGATGTAGGCGACGCGGTCGACCAGCTTGACGATCCGCCCCTCCAGCGTCGCCGGCCTGCTCGGACCGGTGTGGTTGAGGATGCCGTCGCGGACCTGCTCGGTCAGGTTGAGGCCGGCACCGTCGCGCTCCAGCACCTCGACCACCCGCAGCGAGTGCTCGTTGTGCTTGAAGCCGAAGCCGCAGCGCTCGCGCAGGGCGGCGTCGAGGGTGTCCTCGCCGGCGTGGCCGAAGGGTGGGTGGCCGAGGTCGTGGCCGAGCCCGATCGCCTCGGTCAGGTCCTCGTTCAGCGCCAGCGCCCGGGCGACGGTGCGGGCGATCCCGCAGGCCTCCAGGGTGTGGGTGAGCCGGGTTCGGTAGTGGTCGCCCTCCGGGGCGATGAACACCTGCGTCTTGTGCTTCAGCCGGCGGAAGGACTTCGAGTGGACGATGCGATCGCGATCGCGCTGGAACGGGGTCCGCAGCGGGCTGTCGGGCTCGGGCGCCGCCCGCCGCGCCGGGTAGGAGCGGGTCGCGTGCGCGGCGAGGAACTCCTCCTCCTGGGCGCGGATCCGGTCCTCGAACGTGGCGGTGGCGGGCACGGTGGCGATCATAGGCCGCCGGAGGCCTGACGCCGAAAACCAAGCCTGGCAAGGACGCAGGGAGCGCCGTGTGCTCCGCACACAAGCGACCGAGGACGCCGGCAGGCGCCGGTTTGCAGGCGTCAGGCGGCGGCTCTCAACTGGACGTGGGCGTGATGCTCCAAGGTTTCCCCGACCGCGCGTTCGACCTGGCGCAGGGCGAGCGGCTCGGCCTCCGGCGCCTCGCTCAGCGGCTGCGCCAGGGCGGCGACCATGAAGGCGTGCGCCTCCTCTCCGAGCGCGAAGGAGCCCGCTTCGCAGCCGGCACAGACGACCCCGCCGGCGGCGCCGGAGAAGCCGACCAGGTGCTCGGCCTCGCCGCAGCGGGCGCAGGCGGCGAGCTCGGGGACGAAACCGGCGACCAGCGCCAGCTTCAACCGGAAGGAGAGCGCCGTCTGCAGGCCGGCGGCACGCGCCTGCGCCGCCGGGTCGTCGAGCAGTTCCAGGTAGCGGCAGAGCAGGCTGTAGGCGGGCGGGTTGGCCTCGGCCGAGTCGAGCAGGCGGAGGACCGAGTCGCAGGCGCGGGCGCCGGCGGTCAGCGCCGGACCCGAGGAGCGCAACCGCGGGTAGCCGTCGACGGTGGCGACGCCGGTCACCGTCAGCAGGTCGCTGCGGCCTTCGTGGAGCATCAGGTCGAGGCGGAAGAACGGCTCCAGGCGGCCGCCGAAGCGCGACCGCGGCTTGCGCGCCCCCTTGGCGATCGCCCCGATCCTCCCCCGCTGCCGCGAGTAGAGGTGGAGGATGCGGTCCGCCTCCCCGTAGCGGATGCTGCGGAGGACGATCGCCTCGGTCTTGACCGTGGTCCCAGCCACCCTCCTACTTTGCCCGGCGCCGCGGACGTTTCCGCAGCCGCACCTGGCAGCTCGGGCAGAAGTAGGTCGAGCGGCCGCTGACGACGATGCGGACGATCTCGCCGCCGCAGTCGGGGCAGGGCTCGCCCTCGCGGGTGTGGACGAGGAACCGCTCCTGCATCGTCCCCTTCTCGCCGCGGCCGTCGCGGTAGTCGTCGATCGAGGAGCCGCCGGCGTCGATCCCCGCCTGCAGAGCCTCGACAACCCCGTCGCGCAGCGCCTGCAGGTGCTCGGGCTTCATCGAGCCGGCCGGCGAGAGCGGGTGCAGGCGGGCGCGGTACAGCGCCTCGTCCGCGTAGATGTTGCCGACGCCGGCGATCCGCGTCTGGTCGAGCAGGAACGACTTCAGCGGCGCCTGGCGGCCGGCGGCCGCCTCACCCAGGCGCTCCGCCGTGAACTCGTCGGAGAGGGGCTCGACGCCGAGCTTGGCGAAGCGCTGCGGCAGGTCCTCGTCGGCGATCAGGAAGCCCTCGCCGAAGCGGCGCGGGTCGGTGAACCAGAGCTCGCGGCCGTCGTCGAGGACGAAGCGCGCGCGCAGGTGCCTGGCCTCGGTGCTGCGCTCGCCCATGTAGAGGAGGCGGCCCTCGGCGGGGTCGATCATCTCCTCACCCTCGACCAGGACGAGGTTGCCGGTCATCCGCAGGTGCATCACCAGGGTGCGGTCGCCGTCGAGCGCCAGCAGCAGGTACTTGCCGCGCCGGCCCAGCCCCTCGATCGTCGCCCCGCTCACCTCCTTGCCCAGGCGCTCGGGCGGCACCGGCCGCGACCAGCGCGCGTCGAGCACCTCGAGCGCCTCGATCCGGTGCCCTTCGACCTCCGGCTCCAGCTGCCGGGCGACGGTCTCGACCTCCGGCAGCTCGGGCATGCCGGAGTTCTACCTATTCGCTGGCGCGGGGATGGGCGTCGAAGTAGACCTGCTTGAGGTGGTCGCCGGAGAGGTGCGTGTACATCTGCGTGGTCGAGATGTCGGCGTGGCCGAGCATCTCCTGCACCGCGCGCAGATCGCAGCCGTTCTGCAGCAGGTGGGTGGCGAAGCTGTGGCGCAGCGTGTGCGGGCTCATGCGGCCGTCGAGGCCGGCGTCGCGGGCGTGGCGCTGGACGATCTTGTAGAGGCCCTGCCGGGTCAGCGGCCCGCCGCGGAAGTTGACGAACAGCTTCGGCTCCTCGCGCTCGCCGATCAGCTTCGACCGGCCGCCGCGCAGGTAGGCGTTGATCGCGAGGATCGCCTGCCGGCCGAGCGGCACCAGCCGTTCCTTGGAGCCCTTGCCGCGGGCCCGCAGCAGGCCCTCGTGCAGGTCGAGGTCGGCGACCTCGAGCCCGATCGTCTCCGAAGCGCGCAGGCCGCAGGCGTACATCACCTCGAGCAGCGCCCGGTCGCGCAGCGCCGTCGGGTCGCTGCCGCGCGGTGCCGAGAGCAGCTTCTGCACCTCGGCGTAGTTGAGGACGGCGGGCAGCTTCTTCGAGCGGCGCGGCGCGCTGAGCGCGGCAGTCGGGTCGTCGCCGATCAGCTCGTCGCGGCGCAGGTGCTTGTAGAAGGAGCGCAGGCAGGCGGCCTTGCGGTGGATCGTCGCCGAGGAGACAGCCGGGCGCTCGCCCTCCCCGGTGGCCAGCTCGGCGAGGAACTCGGTGACGTCGGCGGGCCGGGCGGTGAGCGCGTCGAGCTTGTGCGCGGCGAGGTACTCGCCGTACTGGAAGAGGTCGGTGCGGTAGGCGTTGAGGGTGTTGCGGGAGAGGCCGCGCTCGAGCTCCAGGTAGGCGAGGAAGTCGAGGACGAGGGAGGAGAAGCGGGCCTCGGCGCCGGGGGCCGCGGGAGCAGACGGCAGTGCGGGTTTTACGGCTATCGCCATGGGGCGTCGTTCGCGCCGGGGGACCGTTGCCCTCCAACCGCAAGGGACCGTGCGTCAGGCGGCGAGCAGGGACCCAGCCGCCAGCGGGGCGGCGAAGAAGAGCGGGTCCTCGTCGAGGGACCGGCCCATGGTGGTGGTCGGCAGGCCCGAGCCGGCGTAGGCGGCCAGGTCGGCCTCGGCTTCCTGGAGCTTGTGGCGGTCGCCCGCGACCTCGCGCAGCTCCGACGCGATCTCCGCGTAGCCCGCCGGGACCGCGACCTCGACCGGCGCGAGGAGCAGGCTCAGCACGGTGGCCGTGTGGTGGCTGAGGCCGCGGTGGCGCTCGCGCGGGTCGGAGGCAGAGAGGCGCGGGGAGACGAGGGTCGGCAGGCCGAGGGCAAGGGCGGCGTGGGCACTGTCGAGGGAGGCCATGCCGCCGTGGCCGAGGGCGGTGTCCGAGCCGATGATCCCGGGGCCGGGCCCGACCAGGGCGGCGTCCCAGCCGAGCCCGGCGGCGGCGTCGAGCGCGCCGACCGTGCTCAGCGCCTCCCCCTCACCGCCGTAGGCGGGCGCCGCGGTCAGGTGGCCGCAGAGCAGGCCGCGCTCGCGCAGCTCACGGACGTCGCGCGAGTAGGAGCCCGGCAGCGCCCCTCCCCCGCTCTGCACGTACCCGACCCGCAGCTCCGGCTTCGCCTGCGCCGCCGCCCAGGCCGCCGGCGCCAGGTGCCCGTGCAGCGGCAGCACCGCCACCGCCACCGATCCCGCGGTTCCTTTTGGACCGTCAGCGTCCAAAAGGAACCGCGACTCGGGGGGCCCGCTCCCCAGAGGCCGCTCGACCGGGTCGACGGCGTGCTGCAACGAGGTGTAGTTCAGCTTCATCACGTGGGCGTCGCCCGGCGAGCCGCCCTGCAGGCCCCGGGTCAGGTTGACGTGGACGACGTCGAAGCCGCCGCTGCCGAGGCCGAGGTCGGCCGCGGCGACGTTGACCACGACCTCGTCGCCCGCGCGCATCTCGCCCAGCAGCATCTCGTCGGCCCAGGCCGGACGCCGCTCCCCCGCCACCTCGACCACGAGCGGCTCGGCGCTGAGCACCACCCCGCGGCGCAGCTCCAGGCGTCCGCTCACCGTGCGCCTATTCGCTCGCCCCGCCGCCGTCGTCCGCGGCGCCGACCGCGGCGACGATCCCCTCGCAGGCCTCGAGCATCCGCTCCAGGTCCCGCTTGCTGACCATCTCGTCGGCGGTGTGGACGTCGTCGGTGCCGTTGGCGAGCAGGACCGCGTCGAAGCCGTCGAGGCGGAGGGCGTTGACGTCGCTGCCGCCGCCGATCGCGACCCGCTGCGGCTCGACCCCGGCCGCCCGCAACCCCGCCTCGGCGAAGCCGAGCGCGGCCGAGTCGCCGGGCAGCCTGTAGCCGCGGAACAGCTCTTCGATCCGCACGTCCACGTCGCAGCCGTGCTCGCTCGCGCCCCAGGCGCAGGCGTCGGCGATCTGCCCCGCCACGGCCGCGGCGCGCTCGCTGTCGTGACTGCGCGCCTCGGCGTGGATCCAGCAGTGCCCCGGGACCACGTTGCCCGAGGTGCCGCCCTTGATCAGGCCGACGTTGGCGGTCGTCCCCTCGTCGAGCCGCCCCAGCTGCATCCGCGCCACCGCGGCCGCGGCGGCCGCGATCGCGCTGCTGCCGGCCTCGGGCCGCACCCCGGCGTGGGCCTCGACCCCGTGGAAGTCGGCACGGATCTTCTGCTGCGTCGGCGTCGTCTCGATCACCTGGCCGACCTGCCCCGCGTGGTCGAGGACGAACCCGACCCGCGAGCGCAGCTTCCCCGGGTCGAACGCCTTCGCCCCGCGCAGACCCTGCTCCTCGGCGACGGTCAGCAGCAGCTCGATCCCGACCGGCCCCGGCGCTTCCGCGTGGCGCGCCGCCAGCTCCATGAAGACCGCGACCGCCGCCTTGTTGTCGGCGCCGAGGATCGTCTCGCCGCGGCTGCGGAAGACACCGTCGTCGTCGACCACCTCGACCCGCCCCTCGTGCGGGACGGTGTCGATGTGGGCGCAGAACATCGCCCAGCGCCCGTCCTCGCCGCCCGCGCCCGGCAGCCGCGCCAGCAGGTTGCCGGCACCCGCTTCGGCCGGTCCGGCGGCGTCGTCCTCGCTCACCTCGTAGCCGAGCGCCCGCAGCTCGGCCGCCAGGGTGTCGGCGATCTCCCGCTCCTCGCCGGTCGGGCTGCGGATCTCGCAGAGCCGCGTGAAGGTGTCGAAGAGCCTGGCGCTGCTCATGACCGAGAGGCTATCCGCCACAGGAGCGCCGCGCCCGGGCGAGGGCGCCAGATCGGACCGCATGCCGGGCCGCCTGCTCAGGCGGTGCGGCGGACGCTGACGTCGCTCTCGGCGACCTCGACCGGCGCCTCGAGCTCGCCACCGTCGGCAGGCGGTTCGCCCGCGTGCCGGGCGGCGGCGCCGACAAACTCACGGAACAACGGCTCGGGCCGGTTGGGGCGCGAGTTGAACTCCGGGTGGAACTGGGAGGCGACGAAGAACGGATGATCGGGCAGCTCGACCATCTCGACCAGGCGCTCGTCCGGCGAGGTGCCGCCGCAGACCAGGCCCTCGTCTTCGAGTCGGCGCCGCAGCTGGTTGTTCACCTCGTAACGGTGGCGGTGGCGCTTGTAGATGACCGCCTCGCCGAAGATCTCGCGCGCCTTCGTCCCCTCGTGGAGTTTCACCGGGTCGGCGCCGAGCCGCATCGTCCCGCCCATGTCGGAGATCTCCTTCTGCTCGGGCAGCAGGTCGACGACCGGGTAAGGCGTCTCCGGGTCGAACTCGGCCGAGTTGGCGCCGTCCATGCCGACCACGTGGCGGGCGAAATCGACCACCGCGATCTGCATCCCGAGGCAGATCCCGAGGTAGGGGATCGAGCGTTCGCGGGCGATCCGCGCGGCGGCGATCTTGCCCTCGATCCCGCGCTCGCCGAAGCCGCCCGGGATCAGGATCCCGTCGCAGCCCTCGAGCGCCTCGGGGTCGAGGTTCTCGGAGTCGACCAGCTCGATCTTGGTTTCCACCCCGTGGTGGATGCCGCCGTGCTCGATCGCCTCGATCACCGACTTGTAGGCGTCGGCCAGCTGCACGTACTTGCCGACGATCGCGATCCGCACCTCGCCGCTGGCGGCGTCGGCGCGGCGCACCATCGCCTCCCATTCGGCGAGGTCGGGGGTCGGCGCCTCCATCCCGAAGTGGTCGAGGACGATGTCGTCGACCCCTTCGGCGCGGAAGGTGAGCGGCACCTTGTAGATGTTGTCGACGTCGTGGGCGGAGATCACGCTTTCGATCGGCAGGCTGGCGAAGAGCGCGATCTTGCTCCTGATCTCACGGTCCAGGCGCCCTTCGGACCGGCAGACCAGCGCGTGCGGCTGGATCCCGATCCGGCGCAGCTCGTTGACCGAGTGCTGGGTGGGCTTCGTCTTCAGCTCCCCTGCGTGGCCGACGTAGGGAACCAGCGTCAGGTGGATGAACATCGCCCGCTTCGGGCCCAGGTCGGTGTAGAGCTGGCGGATCGACTCGAGGAACGGCAGCGACTCGATGTCGCCGACGGTGCCGCCGATCTCGGTGATCACGAAGTCGACCGACTGCGACTCGGCGACGATCAGGATTTTCTGCTTGATCTCGTTGGTGATGTGCGGGATCACCTGCACGGTGGCGCCGAGGTAGTCGCCGCGCCGCTCGCGCCGGATCACCGAGTTGTAGACGGCGCCGGCGGTGACGTTGGAGGCGCGCGAGGTGTTGGAGTCGGTGAAGCGCTCGTAGTGACCGAGGTCGAGGTCGGTCTCGGCGCCGTCCTCGGTGACGAAGACCTCGCCGTGCTGGAACGGGCTCATCGTCCCCGGGTCGACGTTGATGTAGGGGTCGAACTTCTGCAGCTGGACCCGGAACCCGCGGGAGACGAGGAGGCGACCGATCGAGGCGGCCGAGATCCCCTTGCCGAGGGCCGAGACCACTCCGCCGGTGACGAAGATGAACCTCGTGTCGCCGTACTTCGTCATGCGGCGAGCCCGAACCCCGGTCGTATCGCGGTCCGATTACTCGCGGGCGGGATTCGGTCGAAGCGGTGGTCCATGTCTGCCGAGCGAGTCTAGCCAGCGCAGTGGCGGAACCGAGTCGATCGTCGCCGAAATAGAGCGCATCTCCCCGTAAACGGTGATCGCGGCGACGATCGCCAGCGCCACCAGCCGCGCGTCGGCGCCGAGCACGGCCAGCAGCCAGACGCCGGCGATCGCCCCGATCAGGTTCGAGCCGGTGTCGCCGAGCATCGCCCGCTCGCCCAGCGTCAGCCAGGCGCCGACCAGGACCGGGCCGAGGAAGATCCCCAGCAGCTCGACAGGCGCCCAGGTCCAGGCGCCGAGGCAGAGCCCGGTGCCGAGCAGGACCAGCCCCTTCTCCGCCCGCCCCGGCCGCAGGTCGAGCAGGTTGAAGAGGTTGGTGGCGAGCACCAGCAGCAGCACGTCGGCGAGGTAGCGCCACGACTCCAGCCCGCGCCCGGAGACGACGTAGGCGGCGAGCGCGAGGGCGCCGAGCGCCTTGATCGCCCCGGTCGAGAGCCGGCCCTCGCGCAGCGCCGCCCAGTGGCCGCGCCAGCCGCGCGGCGTGCTCGCCGCCGCTCCCTGACCGAGCGCGTCGTCGAGGAAGCCGAGGAAGGCGATCCCCAACAGGTAGGGCAGCCAGCGCCGCAGCTCGGGGTCGAGCAGGTCGAGGTCGGCGCGGTCGTTGAGGAAGGCGAGCGGCGCCAGCGTCACCAGCGCCGCCGTCGCCAGCACCGCGCCGAGCGGGAAGGCGAGCGGCACGCCGCGGTAGTTCTCGCGGACCAGGCCGGCGTCGCGCAGGCCGCGCGCCCCGGCAGGGACCAGCGGCAGGCTGATGGCGACCGCCAGCGGCAGCCCGACCCAGTACAGCGCTCAGCCCCCCGGCGCCAGCAGGTCGGGCAGGAGGCGGTCGGCGCCGCTCTTGATCCCGAAGTGGCCCTCGGCGCCCAGCATCGCGTAGACCATCGCCACCTTGCCCGCGGTCATGTCGATGTCGTCGACCGTCGCCAGGTCGTTGCTCTGGAAGAAGGAGATCGAGGACGGTTCGGCATGCGTGCTCTCGACCCCGACGACCGGCGTCCGCGTCGCCGTCATCCCGGCGAGCAGCGCCGATTCGAACTGGCCGGCTTTGCTCTTCTGCACCGGGCCCATGTCCTGCGACTGGTTGCGGACGACGATCACCGCGTCGAGTTCGCCGAAGCTGCCGCTGGCGCGCGAGAAGAGCTGGCCGCGGAGGAATTCGGGCAGGCTGCCGCCGAGCACGATCTGGCGGCCGAGGCCCTTGCCCAGCGCGGTCAGCTGGTCGGGGTTTTCCTGCAGGTCGAAGAAGCGGGTCTGCGAGAGGTCGCCGGAGAGGCCGACGATGTCGACCGGCTCGCGCACGACCCCGACCCCGACCAGTTTCGCCCCGGTCGGCGCCAGGGCTTCCTCGATCGCCCCGGAGACGTCGCTCGGCAGGCCGCCGATGGCGATCACCGCGACCCGTTTGCCGTCGAGTTCGTCGCCGGTGAGCACGGGATAGACGCGTTCGCCGAATTCGTTGGCACGGCCGAGTTCGCCACTCAGTTCGTCGGCGCGCGAGCGGGCGTCCTGGAGGTTGCCGACGAGGCTGTGCTCGAGGTCCTTGCGGGTGCCGGTCAGGGCGTCGCCGCCGAACTCGGCGCCGATCAGGATCCCGATCGCCAGCGAGAGGAAGACGGCGATCAGCGAGGTTGCGTGGTAGCGGGCGCTGTAACCCATCGACTGCCGAAGGCTAGACGGTCCGCCCCGGTTTCCGGGGGTTTCGGCTCAGATGCCGAGCCAGATCCTGATCTTCAGCCAGACCAGCTGGAAGACGTCGTTGAGCGCCGGCGAGGTGATCACCAGGATCGTCAGCAGGATCACGAAGGCGCCGACGAACATCAGCGCCGGGGTCAGCGTGCCGCTCGGGTTGTAGAGCCGGCTCACCCCCTTGGCGTCGACCAGCCGCTCGCCGATCCGCAGCCGGGTGAGGAAGGTCGACGACATGCCGCCGCGCTTGCGGTCGAGGAACTCGATCAGGTTGAAGTGGGCGCCGACGCTGACGATCAGGTCGGCTCCCTTCTCGAAGGCCATCAGCATCGCAACGTCCTCGCTGGTGCCGGCGGCGGGGACGACCTTGTGCGGCAGACCGGCGGCCTCGAGGCGCGCGCGGCCGGGAGCGCGGCCGTCGGGGTAGGCGTGGACGATCAGCTCGGCGCCGCAGGCGATCGCCGCGTCGCTGGCCGAGTCCATGTCGCCGAGGATCACGTCCGGCTTCATCCCAGCTTCGATCACGCCGTCGGCGCCGCCGTCGACGGCGACGATCAGCGGTCGCATGTCGCGGATGTAGGCGCCGAGCGCCTTCAGGTCGCGCCGGTGGTGCTCACCGCGGACGACGATCAGCACGTGGCGGTCGCGGAACGAGGCGCGGGTCGGCGGGAACTCGATCGCGCCGGCGAGCAGGTCGGTCTCCTGGCGCACGTGGGCAACCGTGTTCTCGGCGAACTCGGCCAGGGCCTCGTCGATCCGCTGCCGCTGCTCGACCAGCTGCAGCTCCAGCTCCGGCTCGCTGAGGACGCGGCCGCGCAGCACCTCCTGGTCGCCGATCCGGACCGTGCCGCCGTCGAGGGTCAGCCGGTCGCCGTCGCGCAGCAGCTCGAAGAGGCCGGCGCCGGGCGCGTCGACGAGGCGCACACCCGCCCGGGTCAGCATCAGCGGCCCGGCGTTCGGGTACTTGCCGTTGGAGGAGGGCGAGGCGTTGAGGACCGCGGCGACGCCGGCTTCGATCAGCTCCTCGGCGGCGATCTGGTCGATGTTGACGTGGTCGATGACCGCGATGTCGCCGGGCCTCAGGCGCTTGACCAGGTGCTTGGTGCGCTCGCCGAGGCGGGCGGTTCCTTCGATCGGGGCGTCCGGACGGCCCCCGTTGCGGCGCCCCAGGAGGGCGGGAAGCCGACGGCGACTTGTAGTTGCCACCGGTGGAGCCTACCCCCCACGCTCAAGGAATCTCAAATCAGGCGGCCTGCAGGAGCTCGCGGGCGTGCTTCGTCGCCGCGTCGTCGCTCTCCTCGGCGCCGAGCATGCGGCGGATCTCCTCGACCACGCCCTCGCCGTCGAGCCGCTCGACGGTGGCGAAGGCCTGGCCCGCGGCGACGTCCTTGTGCAGCCGGAAGTGGACGTCGGCGAGCGATGCGACCTGCGGCAGGTGGGTGATGCAGAGCACCTGGCGCTCGCGCCCCAGCGCCCGCAGCCGCTCCCCCACCACCCGCGCGGTCTTGCCGCCGATCCCGGCGTCGATCTCGTCGAAGACGACGGTGCCGGCGTCGCGCTCGCCGGCGCCGAGCCCGCTCAGCGCCAGCATCACCCGCGAGAGCTCGCCGCCGGAGGCGGCGTCGCGCAGCGGCGCCGGCTCGATCCCCGGGTTCGGCGCGACCCGCAGCTCGACCGTCTCGCGTCCGCCCGGGCCGTAGCCGTCCGGGTGCGGGGCGAGCTCGACCTCGAGGCGGGCGCCGGCCATCGCGAGCTGCTCCAGCTCAGCCTCGACCCGCTCTTCGAGCCCGGCGGCCGCCGCGGCCCGGCCCTCGCTGAGCCGCTCGCCGAGCTCGGCCCGGCGCGCCTCCGCCGCCGCCAGCGCCGCGGCGGCCTCGGCGCCGCGCGTCTCGGCGCCCTGCAGGCGGTCGATCTCGGTCCGGCAGCGCTCGGCGTGGGCCAGCACCGACTCGACGCTGCCGCCGTGCTTGCGCTCGAGCCGGTCGATCGCCTCCAGCCGCTCCTCGACCGCGACCAGCTCGGCCGGGTCGGCCTCGATCGCCTCGAGGTAGGCGCGCAGCTCCGAGCCGACGTCGCCGAGCTCGACCGCCAGCGCCGCCACCCGCTCGGCCAGCGCGTCCAGCTCGGGGTCGAGCCCGGCCGCTCCGCCGAGCAGCGATTCCGCCTGGCCGAGCGCCGCCGCGGCGCCGCCGCCGTCCTCTTCGGCGCCGGCAAGCCCGGCGTGGGCGCCGCCGGCCGCCTCGCGCAGGCCCTCGGCGTGGCGCAGGCGCTCACGGCGCGCCGCCAGCTCCTCGCGTTCCTCCGGCGTCGGTGAGACCTCCTCGATCTCCGCCAGCTCGAAGCGGTAGAGGTCGAGGTCCCGCTCCCGCGAGCCCTCGCGCTCGCGCAGCTCGGCGACCTCGGCGGCGAGCCGCCCGCACTCGCGGTGCGCCTCGCGATAGCGCTCGCGCAGCCGCAGGTGCTCGGCGCCGGCGAAGCCGTCGAGGATCTCCAGCTGAGCCGAGGCGATCGTCAGCTTGCGGTGCTCGTGCTGCCCGTAGAAGGCGAGCAGGCGACCGCCGAGCAGCCTCAGGTCGGCGGCGCTCGCGGCGCGGCCGGCGACGAAGGCGCTGGTCCGCCCGCCGGCGGAGACGCGGCGGCCGAGCACGATCTCCTCGGCGCCGTCCGGAAGCCGCTCGGCCAGCTCGGCCAGCTCCGGCTCCGCGAGCAGCCCGGCGGGGAGGTCGAAGACGCCCTCGACCCAGGCCTCCTCGGCGCCGGGCCGGACGATCTGGGACCGCGCCTTGCCGCCCATCAGCAGGTCGAGCGAGTGGGCGAGGACGGTCTTGCCGGCGCCGGTCTCGCCGGTGATCGCGTTCAGCCCCTCGCCCAGCCGCAGCTCGGCGCGCTCGATCAGCAGCAGGTTCTCGATCCGGAGCTCGCGCAGCACTGGATCCTGTGTAGCAGCGGGGGCGGCGGCAACCCGCCTTTTTTCCCGCTCTATGCGGCGGCAGGCTCGGCCGGGCCGCCCGTCTGCTGGACGAAGTAGCGCGAGTGGGTCAGGGCGAAGCCGAGGCCGGCGCCGACGAGGGAGACGATCGCGGCGATCAGCATGATCTCGTTGAGGCCGCTGACGAAGGCGGCGTCGGCGGCTCGTTCGACCGCGGGATGCAGCCCCGGCGGCGTCGCTTCGACCGCTGCTTTCGAGCCGCCGGAGGCGACCAGTTCACCCAGTCCCTTGGGGGCGTGGGGCAGCAGCTCGCCGAGCCGGCCGTCGACCCGCGACTGGAAGACGGCACCGAGGGCGGCGACGCCGGTCGCGATCCCGACCTGGCGGAAGGTCGTGTTGATCCCCGAGCCCATGCCCGACCTCTCGACCGGAACGACCGCGATCGCCGCCTGGCCGATGCCGGGGTTGGTGACACCGATCCCGACCCCGGCGACGAGGAAGCCGGCGAGCAGCGCCGTCCAGTCCGAGCCGGCCGAGAGGCCGTGCATCAGCAGCAGGCCGACCCCGACCAGGGCGAGGCCGGAGCCGATCAGGATCCGGATCGGGATCCGGTTGGAGAGCGCGCCGGCGATCGGCGAGGCGACGAACGAGAGCACGGTCAGCGGCAGGAAGCGCAGCCCGGCTTCCAGCGGCGAGTAGTCGAGCACCCCCTGCAGGTAGATCGTCAGGTAGAGGAACAGCGCGAACATCCCCGCCGAGAGGCAGAAGGAGACCGCGGAGACGCCGTTGAAAGCCGGGTTGCGAAACAGCGAGAGGTCGAGCATCGGGTGGTCGGAGCGGCGCTCGACCGCGATGAAGGCGGCGAGCAGGACGGCGGCGCCGATCAGGCAGGCGAGGATCGGGGCGCTGCCCCAACCTTCCGGGTTGCCGCGGATCAGGCCGAAGATCAGCAGGAAGAGCGCCGCCGAGAAGGTGAGGAGGCCGGGCAGGTCGAGCGGCTCGGGATCGTCGGCGAAGACGTTGACGAGCTTGCGCTCGGTGAGGACGATCGCGGCGATCCCGATCGGGATGTTGACGAAGAAGATCCATTCCCAGCCGAGGTGCTCGGTGATCACGCCGCCGACCAGCGGCCCGACCGCGACCGCGCCGCCGATCGTCGCCCCCCAGACGCCGAACGCCGTCGCCCGGTCCCTGCCGTGGAACTCCTGGCCGATCAGCGCCAGCGAGGTCGCGAACATGCCGGCGCCGCCGACGCCCTGCAGGCCGCGCGCGAGGTTGAGCAGGGTCGGGTCGCCGGCGATCCCGCAGAGGAACGAGGCGGAGGTGAAGATCGCGAAGCCGAGGCTGAAGACGCGGCGGCGGCCGAGCCGGTCGCCGAGTGAGCCGGCAGTCAGCAGCAGGGCGGCCAGCATCAGCGAGTAGGCGTCGACGACCCACTGCAGGCTGGAGAGGCTGGCGTTCAGTTCCTCCCTGATGTCCGGCAGGGCGACGTTGACGACGGTGATGTCGAGCAGCAGCATGAACGTCGCCACCGCGACCAGCGCCAGGGTCCACCACTTGCGCTCCATCGAGGCCAGCCTAGTGACCGGCCTCAGACGGCGAGGTGGCCGAACTTCTCGCGTATGCGCTGGTAGAAGCTCGTCCCCGGAAGCTGGGCGAGGCGGCCGGAGGAGTCGACGAAGCGGACCTCGAGCGAGTCGCCGGAGCGCAGTTCGGCGAAGGGGTTGCCGTCGACCGCCACCTCGACCGGCTCGCGCTCGGCCGCGTTGCCGACGTGGAGGACGTCGCCCGGGGCGACGACCAGCGCCCGCGCGGTGAGCGAGTGCGGCGAGATGTAGCTGACGACGTAGCCCTTCACGCCCCAGGCGAGGATCGGCCCGCTGTTGGCGAGGTTGTAGCCGGTCGAGCCGGCCGGGGTGGCGGCGACGAGACCGTCGCAGCGGACGTGGCCGACCTCCTGGCCGGCGATCCGGTAGCTGAGCTCGGCGACGCGGTCGTGAGGGCGCCGGGAGAGGGTGATGTCGTTGAAGCCGAGGCTGGTCTCCCCTCCCCAGCTGACCTCGAGCCCGGGCAGGGCGATCGTCTCGGTCTCGCCGGCGAAGGCGCGGCCGAGGCCGACCGCCGCTTCGCCGCGGTCGACGGCGGCGAGGAAGCCGACGGTGCCGAAGTTGACGCCGAACACCGGCACCTCGGTGCCCGCGTAGCGGCGCAGCGCGTGCAGGATCGAGCCGTCGCCGCCGAGCACGACGCAGAGGTCCGGCGGCTCGCCGTCGGGCTTGCGCTCGATCCCCTCGGTCGCGGCGCCGTGCTTGACGAACTCCTCCTCGTCGGCGACCAGGCGCCAGCCGGCCTGGGCGGCGACCGCGGCGACGAGCGCCACCGGTTCGGAGTCGGCGGTGAGGTGGGAGTGGGTGATCAGGTCGGCGGTCTTCACCGGTCCGCCTCCTCCCCGGCGGCGCCGGGGGTCGCGGCCGGCGTGGCCTCGGCGGCGAGGAGCGCCGCCTCGAGGTCGGCCACTGCCGGGCCCTCTCCCCCGCACCAGACGAAGGTCTCGCGGTTGCCCTTCGGGCCCGGCAGCCCGGAGGGGGCGAAGCCGCGAACCGGGAGGCCGAGCTCGGCGGCCGCGGCGGCGACGCGGAGGATCGCCTCGTGGCGGTCGGCGTCGTCGCGGACGACGCCGCGGCCGACCCGCTGCTTGCCGAGCTCGAACTGCGGCTTGACCATCGCCAGCACCTCGCCTCCCGCCGCCAGGCAGGCGGCCACCGCGGGCAGCACCTTGGTCAGTGAGATGAAGGAGACGTCGATCGTCGCCAGCGAGGGCGCGAAGGGCAGGTCGGCCGGGTCCAGGGCGCGGGCGTTGAGGCGCTCGATCACGGTCACCCGCGAATCCTCGCGCAAGCGCAGGTCGAGCTGGCCGTAGGCGACGTCGGCGGCGATCACGCGGGCGGCGCCGCGCTGCAGCAGGCAGTCGGTGAAGCCGCCGGTTGAGGCGCCGACGTCGAGGCAGTCGCGGCCGCTGACGTCGATCGCCAGCGCTTCCAGGGCGTTCTCGAGCTTGACGCCACCGCGAGAGACGTAGCGGGGGCCGGGATCGACGACCAGAGACGCCTCCGGCTCGACCAGCTGGCTCGGCCGCAGGGCGACCGGTCCGTCGGCACCGATCCGGACTTCGCCGGCGCGGACGGCGCCCGCGGCCGCCGATCGCGAGGGGAACAGGCCCCGCTCCGCCAAAACCGCGTCGATCCGGGCCTTCTTCACGCCGGCAACGCTACCGCCAAGCCCCCAAGGTGGACGTTTATTGGGCCTTCAGCCCCGTCTGCAACATTTTTTTTACCACTTTCCCCCCGGATCGGTCTAATCTCATTCCGACTGGGGTACTTGGATACCAGTCCCCCTGCAAAACCCCCAAAACTCCCCCCCACGCAGGGGGATCTGTGATCGCCCTCACACACAAATCGCACGTATGTTCGTACGCTGTTCAAGGATTCGTTGGAGCTACCGATAAGGAGCAGGACAGAGAACTTTTTGGCTGAGTCCCGCGTCGTACATATGGCCCCAGTTGCTTCCCACAATTGGCGCCCACGACACAACTGGGCTCACCTACCTCCCACGGATCCACATATATAGAGATACATATCTCTCCTCCCTGTAGTAACCCCAGAAGCGCCCCGCCTCCCCGGCGGGGCGTTTTCTGTTGTGCGGGGCTCTGGCAAGCGAAATCCGAAGCGCCGACTCGCCGCCGAGCGGGTTCGAAACAGCGACTACCCCGGCCTCGGGT
>CAWEOH010000009.1:0-14252 GCA_963810455.1 uncultured Actinomycetes bacterium | reverse complement strand
TACCCGCGCAGGGCCCGCAGCGCGTTGAGGATCACCGCCAGGTCGATCGCCTCCTGCAGGACCGCGCCGGCCAGCGGCGGCAGGTAGCCGAAGGCGGCGACGACCATCGCGGTCAGGCTCAGGCCCATCCCGGCGGCGACGCTCTGGCGGGCGATCCGCACCGAGCGGCGGCCGGCGTGGACGGCGTCGGCGACCCGGTCGACCCGGTCGACGGTGATCACCGCGTCGGCGGTCTCCGAGGAGACGGTGGCGCCGGCGGCGCCCATCGCGATCCCGAGATCGGCGAGGGCGAGCGCCGGGGCGTCGTTGACGCCGTCGCCGACCATCATCACCGGCCGCAGCGCCGGGTCCTCGCGCAGGCGGCGGATCACCTCGAGCTTGTCCTCGGGGCTCTGTTCGGAGTAGACGCGGTCGACGCCGATCTCGCGGCCGACCCGCTCGGCGACCGAGCGGCGGTCGCCGGAGACCATCGCGATCTGGCGCACGCCTTCGCCGCGCAGCCGCTCGACGATGCCGCGGGCGTCGGGGCGCAGCTCGTCGGCCATCGCGATCACCCCGGCGAGGCCGCCGTCGACCGCGACCAGGACCCGCGCCTCGCCCGAGCCCCGGCCGTCGATCAGCGCCCCGTGCTCGAGCTCGGCCGGGTCCATCCCCTGCGCTTCGAGGAAGCGGCGGCTGCCGACCGCGACCCGGCGGCCGCCGACGGTGCCGGCGATCCCCTGGCCGGGGTCCTCCTCGGTGTGCTCGGCCGGCGCCAGGGTGAGCCCGGCATCCTCGGCGGCGTGGACCAGCGACTCGCCGAGCACGTGCGCCGACATCCGGTCGACCGAGGCGGCGAGGCTCAGCACCTCGGCCTGCTCGAAGCCGTCGCGGACGGCGACTTCGCGCACTTCGGGGCTGCCGACGGTCAGCGTCCCGGTCTTGTCGAAGAGCACGGTCCGCACCTGGCCGAGGGTCTCGATCGCGGCCCCGCCCTTGACCACGACGCCGGCGCCGGCGGCCCGGGAGAGGCCGGAGACGAGCGCGATCGGCGCCGCCAGGATCAGCGGGCAGGGGGTGGCGACGACGACCACGGCGAGGGCGCGGACCGCCTCGCCGGAGAGCGCCCAGGCGAGGCCGGCGATCAGCAGCGTCGCCGGCAGGAAGAAGCCCGCGTAGCGGTCGGCGAGGCGGACGAACGGCGCCCGCTCGGTCTCCGCCTGCTCGACCAGCCGCACCAGCGCCGCGTAGGCGCTCTCGGTCGCCGGCCGGTCGGCGCGGACCTCGAACGGGGCGCCCGCGTTGGAGGTGCCGCTGAGCACCGGCATCCCGCGCCGGGCGGTCACCGGCAGCGGCTCGCCGGTCAGCGCGCTGGTGTCGACCACCGCCTCCTCGCTGAGCACGGTGCCGTCGATCGGGATCAGCTCGCCGCTGCGCACGAGGGCGACGTCGCCGACCCGGACCTGCTCCACGGCGACGTCGTGGAAGCCGCCCTCGGCCCGGATCCGGGCGACCTTCGGCGCCCGTTCGACCAGCGCCGTCAGCTCGCGGCGGGCGCGGGCGTCGGCGACTTCCTCGAGCGCCAGGCCGCCGGAGAACATCAGGCCGATGACGACGCCGGCCAGCAGTTCGCCCAGCGCCAGGGCGCCGACCATCGCCACCAGGGCGATCGTGTCGACTCCCATGTGGCGGTCGACGACGATCGTCCAGACCACTTCGACCGCCAGCTCGAGCGCCAGCAGGGCGAGGACGACGCGCCAGACCGCGTCGCCGGCGGCCGCCTCGCCGGCCAGGTGCAGGGCGCCGCCGACGACGATCGCCGCCAGGGCGATGGTGGCGAGGATCCGCGCCCGGTGACCGAGCAACCAGGCGCCGAAACGCTCAAGATCCGAGCGGCTCATGCCGATCATCTTGATCGTCGTGACTCGTCTCCGTCTCTTCGTCCTCTCGATCGCAGCCCTGCTTGCCGTGCCGAGCGCCGCCGCGGCGGCGACGGCGGGCCCGCTCGAGGTCTACCCCGGCAATCCCTACTACGCGCTGGTCAAGGCCGAGTCCGAACCGCAGCTGCCCTACGCGACGAAGATCGGTGGCTGCAGGCTGCGGGCGCGTGCCTCCTGCCGCGGTGCCGACCTGACCGGGCAGCAGCTGCTCGGCGCCTTCCTGCCCTACGCGAAGCTGAGCGGCGCCAGCGTCAGCGGCGGCTCCCTGGCGACCTCGATCGCCTCCTTCGGCCGGCTCGGCGGCGCCGACCTCAGCGGGGTGGGCATGATCGGCACCTCGCTCGCCTACGCGCGGCTGCGCAAGGCCGACCTGAGCGGCGCCACGATCACCTTCGCCGGGATCAGCAACGCCGACCTGCGCGGCGCCAAGCTGGTCGGCGCCGACGGCTACTTCGGCGCGATCCTCGGCTCCGACATGCGTGGCGCCGACCTGCGCGGGATGGACTTCTCCAACTCCGACGTCAACGGCACCGACCTGCGCAAGGCGGACATGCGCGAAATGAACCTCACCAACGCCGACTTCACCGGCTCGCGGCTCGGCGGCGCCGACCTGCGCGGCTCCCACTTCTGCAACACGCTGATGCCCAGCGGGAAGGTGATCGCGCCCCGCGACGGCCTCTGCCCGGGCCAGATCCGGCCCGGCCCGCCCGGCGCCGAACCGATCCCGGTGGCGCCCAGCAGCCCCCTCTACCCGGCGGTCTACGCGCTGCAGAACGGCACCCAGGTGCAGGCCGGGACGAAGCTGAACGGCTGCAAGATCGAGGCCTTCACCAAGTGTCGCGGCAAGAGCTTCAAGGGCAAGAGCCTGCAGGGCGCCTTCCTCGCCTACGCCGACCTGCGCGGCGCCGACCTGCGCGCCGCCAAGTTCCCGCTCGGCTCGCTCGCCTACGGCAAGGCCGCCAACGCCAACCTCAGCCGCGCCAGCCTCGGCGCCACCGCGATGGTCGACACCGACCTGCGGCGGGCGAAGCTGCGCCGCGCCTCGCTCGGCCTCACCGTGCTCGCCGGCGCCGACCTGCGCGGCGCCGACCTCAGCTTCGCCGACGCCCGCTCCGCCGAGTTCTCCGGGGCCGATCTACACGGCGCCCGGGCGATCCGCGCCGACTTCGCCACCGCCAACCTGACCGGCGCCGACTTCCGCCGCGCCAACCTGCGCGGCGCCGACTTCAGCGGCGCCGTCCTCGCCGGCGCCAAGCTCGCCAAGGCGAACCGCAAGCACGCCAAGTACTGCAACACGGTCATGCCCGACGGCCACCTGCGCAACCCCCAGCCGTCCTGCGGGTCCTAGCCAGGGCTCAAGCCGCAGCGTAGCCGGGGCTCAAGCCGCAGAAGGTCACGGGAGGGGGGAGAGACGACCCACCCCTTGAGCTTTGTAACCCTGTGGGTGACAAAGCTCAAGGGGTGGGAAGGCACGCGCCGCTGTTCGAGCTCGCGAGTCGGCAGCACGGGGTGGTTTCGACGCGGCAGCTGGGGCGGCTTGGCTATGGAAGGAACTCCGCCTCCAAGGCAAACCGCGTCGGCAGGCTGCGACGGGTGCACCGAGGGGTCTACGCAGTCGGCCACGAGCCGCTTACCTGGCAGGGGCACTGCATGGCAGCGGTGCTCTGCGCCCGCACCGCTGTGGCAAGTCATCGCTCCGCCGCCTGGCTGTGGGGGCTGGTCGGGCGGTCGCCTTCGCGGATCGAGGTCACGGTCCCCACCCCTCGAAGCAACAGGCGCGAGTTCCGCATTCACGTCGCGCAGCTCGGGAGGCCCGATCTCGACCGGATCGACGAGATCCCGGTCACCTCCTGGGCGCGGACGATGCTCGATATGGCGGCGATCTCGACCGACGCGCAGGTGCGGCGCCGGATCAAGCGCTCCGAAGAGCTCGAGGTCTTCGACCTGCGCCCCCTCGACGACGTGCTCGAGCGCACCGCCCGCCACCCCGGCGCAGGCCGCCTGCGTCGCGTCCTGCGCGCCTACCGCCCCGACCTGGCCACCACCCACTCCAAGCTCGAGCGCCGCTTCCGCGTCCTCGTCCGCCGCGCGGGGTTGCCGGAGCCGGCGATGAACTACCTGGTGGCCGGCATGGAGCTCGACGCCTACTGGGAGACGGAGCGCTTCGTCGTCGAACTCGACGTCTATGCCACCCACGGCGACCCGGGCTCCTTCGAGTCAGACCGCATCCGCGAGTCCGACCTGCTCCTGCAGGGACTCGAGATGATCCGCGTCACCGACGTTCGCCTCGAGCAGGAGCCAGAGGCGGTGATCGCCGACCTCGCCACCCACCTGCGCCGTCGCCGCCGCGAGCTCGGCCTCCCGGCCCAGCCGACCCCTTGAGGTTTGTAACCCTCTGGGTTACAAACCTCAAGGGGTGTCAGGCGACAGCGACCGACGCCCGCTGTCTCCGGCTCAGGCGCCGAGCACGTCGCGGCGGCGGAACGCCGCCAGGGCCGCGAGCATCGCGGCGGCGCCGACGGCGATCATCACCAGGGCGTCGGCGGTCTTCAAGGGCTGGGCCGGGACCGGGGCGACGTGCTGGAAGGGGGAGAGGTCGACGGTCCACTGCGGCGCGCCGAGCAGGGCGCCGAACAGGTACCAGCAGAAGGCGACGGAGACGAGGCCATAGGCGACGCCGCTGGTGGCGCGGGGGATGAGGGCGAAGGCGAGCGCGGCGAGGCCGAGGAAGAGCAGCGCCGCCGGCATGCAGTTGAGGCCCGCTTCGAGAGCGGCGCCGAGGCCGATGCCGGCGCTCTGGGTCGCGGCCGCCGCCCAGGCGAGGACGCCTGCCAGCAGCGAGAGGGCGAGCGCGCCGGCCGCCGCCAGCGCCAGCCGGCCGCCGAGCCAGCCGAGCCGCGAGACCGGCAGCGCGAACAGCGTTTCCAGGCGCGAGTCGGCTTCCTCGTGGCGGGCGGCCGAGATCTGGGCGCAGGCGAAGAGGCTGATCGCGAAGGCGAAGATCAGGAAGTAGAAGCCGAACGCGCCGGTCGGGGTGGCGATCGAGGTGCCGCCCAGCTTGTGCAGCTGTTCGCGTAGGTTCTGCGAGAGGTTCTCGGTGTTGAAGGTCTTGACGAGCAGTCCGACGACGACGGCGTAGAAGGCGATGCCGGCGAACCAGCCTGCGAGCAGGCCACGCTCTGAGCGCAGCGCGAGCGCCGTCGGCGAGGAGAGCAGGCGGTCGCGGGGCGGGGCGCTGTCGGCACTGGCCAGCAGCCCGGTGCCGACGTCGCGACGCAGCGCGATCCGCGCCGAGACGGCGAGCAGCGCCGCGGTCGCCGCCGCCAGCGGCAGCAGCGCCCCCGGCTGCGGGCCGACGAAGGGGCGCATCTCCTCGGCCCAGCCGAGCGGCGTCGCCCAGCGCAGCCATTCCAGCGCCTCGGAGGTGTCGGCGACGATCCGCAGCGCGAAGGCAGCGGCGAAGACCGCCATCCCCAGCCCGATCGCCAGCCGCCGGGTGGGCGCCAGCTGGCTGGTGAGCGAGCCCACGCCGACGAAGACCGCCGCCACCGCGGCGATCTCCAGTGCCAGGTAGGCCGAGGGCCCGGCCGCGAGCCCGCCGGCCAGCAGTCCGACCCAGGTCGCCAGCCAGATCGTGGCGAGGCCGGCACCGACCCCGGCGAGCGCCGCGCGCAGCGCCGTGCGGCGGCCGATCGGGGCGGCGAGGACGAGCTCCCAGCGGCCGTCGTCCTCCTCGGCCCGCTGTGCCCGCACCGCGGCGAAGATCCCCCAGACGGCGGCGAACAGCGAGAGGATGCCGCCGGTCCGCCAGCTGACGTAGCCGCCGACGGTGAGGAGGTCGTGCGGCACCCCGTAGAAGAGCCGGACCGCCTTGTTGTCGCCGAAGCTCTGCGCGAACTGCAGCCGCTCGGCGACGGTCGGGTAGCTGTGTTCGTAGCCGAGCGCCTGGACCAGCGCGATCAGGCCGAAGAGCAGGGCGAAGGAGAGGGTGCGGGTGCGGCCGTCGCCCCAGGCGCGGCGGGCGATCGCGACGGCGGCCCCGCTCATCGCCCCGCCCTAGCGGCGGCCACCGTCGGCACGGTCGTAGTGGTGGAGGAAGATCTCCTCGAGCGAGGGCTCGCGGCTGGTCAGCGTCACCACCGGCAGCTCGGCAAGCGCCGCCAGCAGCGGCCGCACCGGGCCGGTCACCTCGCAGCGCAGCGCGTTCTCGCCGGAGTGCACGACCCGCACGCCCTCAAGCGGCGGCAGCTGCGGAGCCGGCCCCTCGAAGCTGACCTCGACCGTGTGGGCGGAGAGGTGGCGCAGCTGCTCGAGCGTGCCCTGGTCGACGAGGCGGCCGCCGCTGAGGATCCCGACCCGGTCGCAGAGCGCCTCGACCTCGCTGAGGATGTGGGAGGAGAGGAAGACGGTCTGGCCGCGCCGCTTCGCCTCGGCGACGCTCTCGCGGAAGGCGACCTCCATCAGGGGGTCGAGGCCGGAGGTCGGCTCGTCGAGGATCAGCAGCTCGGCGCGGCTGGCGAGCGCGGCGATCAGCTGCACCTTCTGCCGGTTGCCCTTGGAGAGCGCCCGCACCTTCTTGTCGGCATCGAGCTTGAAGCGGTCGACCAGCTCGTCGCGGTAGGCGACGTCGGTGCCGCCGTGCAGGCGGGCGAGGAAGGCGAAGGTCTCGGCGCTGGTCAGCCCCGGCCAGAGGAAGGGCTCGCCGGCGACGTAGGCGACGCGGCGGTGGGCGGCGACCGGGTCGGCCCAGGCGTCGATGCCGAACAGCTCGGCCCGCCCGGCGCTCGGCCGGTGCAGGCCGAGCAGGAGACGGATCGTCGTCGTCTTGCCGGCGCCGTTCGGTCCCAGGTAGCCGTAGACCTCGCCCGGCTCGATCGCCAGGTCGAGCGAGTCGAGCGCCAGCGTCTGCCCGTAGCGCTTGCTCAGCCCCTCGGCCCGGACCGCGGCGCTCACCTGGCGCCCGCCGGCGCTCATCCCGTGACCTGCTCGATCTTGCGGATCCGGACCTGGGCGCGGAGGCGGTCGATCTCGCTCGGGTGGCCGCTGCCGAGCCCGTGGCGGGTCACGTTGAGCGCCCCCGCCGCGGCCGCCAGCCGCAGCGCCTCCTCGGTCTCGAGCCCGGCGGCGATGCCGACCCCGAGGGCGGCGAACATCGAGTCGCCGGCGCCGGCCGGGTCGACCGCGACGAAGCGCGGGCCGGCGACCTCGAGCTGGCGCTCGCCGAGCAGCGCCAGCGCCGGGTCGGGCCCGCGCGAGATCAGCACGCTGGCGGCGCCGCGACCGCGCAGGTCGCGCATCGCCTGCAGGCAGCTGCGCTCGCTCGCGTCCGCGGCGAGGCCTTCGCCGACCAGCTCGTCGCTGCTGAGCTTGAGCGCGTCGAGGCCGCCGGCGAGCGCCGCCGCGAGCGGCTCGCGGCTGAGGTCGGCGAGGACGCGGCGGCCGTTGGCGCGCAGGTCGGCGGCGAGCCGGGTGTAGGTGTCGGGCGGCAGCACGCCCTCGTTGCGCGGGCCGGTCAGCAGCATCGTCCCCGCCTCCAGGCCGGCGGTGGCGGCGACCCCGTAGAGCTCGTCGAGCTCGTGGCGGCGCAGCGGCGGGCTCGGCGTCTCGACGATCGGTCGCCGCTCGCCGCTGCGGCGGTCGTGCAGGTAGGCGGCGTTGGCGCCGGTCGTCCGCACCGAGAGCACGTCGATCGTGCCGACCCCCAGCAGCGTCCGCAGCACCACGCCCGACTCGCCGCCGAGCGGCACGCAGAGCAGCACCCGGGCGCCGAGCCCGGCCGCCATCCGGGCCACCCAGAAGCCCTGGCCGCCGGCGTGCAGGTGGACCTCGGGGACCTCGCCGGAGCCCTGCTCGACGGTCACCGTGAGGACCGGGGAGGGGGCGAAGACGGCGACCTCGGCCCGCGCCAGGCGGGGGCGGATCGGGTCGCTCGCGTTCACCGCGCGAACGCTACCGCCGCCGCTCGCCGCCCGGTCGTGGATATCCCGACAGCGTCGCTGCGCCCCTGCACGGATGGCGGCGGGCGGCGCCGGTGGTCCACTGACGAAGACGCGACAGGACGGGAAAGCAAGCGAGTCAGAGGCGAAGGAGAGGGAATCATGGCGACGATCGAGCAGCAGCGTTTCGCGGCGCCCGGAGAGGCGGGTAGCCCGGTCGAGGTGCAGGACCGCTACGAGAACTTCATCGGCGGCGAGTGGGTGGCGCCGGCGAAAGGCGGCTACCGCGAGAACCCGACGCCGGCCACCGGCGAGGCGTTCACCGCGGTGGCGGACTCGACTCCGGAGGACATCGAGACGGCGCTCGACGCCGCCCACGCGGCGAAGGACGCCTGGGGCGAGACCTCGCCGGCCGAACGGGCGATGGTGCTGGAGTCGATGGCCGACGCGGTCGAGGAGAACCTGCAGATGCTGGCGATCGCCGAGAGCTGGGAGAACGGCAAGCCGGTGCGCGAGACGCTCGCCGCCGACATCCCGCTGGTCGTCGACCACCTGCGCTACTTCGCCGGCGCCGCGCGCGCCGAGGAGGGGCGGATCTCGGAGATCGACTCGCAGACCTACGCCTACCACTTCCACGAGCCGCTCGGTGTCGTCGGCCAGATCATCCCCTTCAACTTCCCGCTGCTGATGGCGGCCTGGAAGATCGCCCCGGCGCTCGCCGCCGGCAACTGCACGGTGGTGAAGCCGGCGAGCCCGACCCCGTGGTCGATCCTGAAGCTGATGGAGGTGCTGCGCGACAAGGTGCCCCCGGGCGTGATCAACGTGGTCAACGGCCCCGGCGCCGAGATCGGCCGGGCGCTGGCCTCGAACAAGCGGATCGCCAAGATCGCCTTCACCGGCGAGACGGTGACCGGCCGCCTGATCATGCAGTACGCGGCGCAGAACGTCATCCCCTCGACCACCGAGCTCGGCGGCAAGTCGCCGAACCTCTTCTTCGAGGACGTGATGGCGGCCGACGACGACTTCCTCGACAAGGCGATCGAGGGCTTCGTCCTCTACGCCTTCAACAAGGGCGAGGTCTGCACCTGCCCCTCGCGGGCGCTGGTCCAGGAGTCGATCTACGACGAGTTCATCGAGCGCGTGCTCGAGCGCGTCGCGGCGATCAAGCAGGGCCACCCGCTCGACCAGTCGACGATGATCGGCCCGCAGGTCTCCCAGCAGCAGCTGGAGAAGATCGAGGGCTACGTCAAGATCGGCCGCGAAGAGGGGGCCGAGGTGCTGATCGGCGGCGAGCGGCCCAACGACCTGCCGGGCGAGCTCGACGGCGGCTACTACTTCGAGCCGACGGTGCTGAAGGGGACCAACGACATGCGGGTCTTCCAGGAGGAGATCTTCGGCCCGGTCGTCTCGGTCACCACGTTCAAGGACGACGACGAGGCGCTGGCGATCGCCAACGACACCCTCTACGGCCTCGGCGCCGGCGTCTGGACCCGCGACAACGAGCGCGCCTTCCGCATGGGCCGCAAGATCCAGGCCGGCCGGGTGTGGACCAACTGCTACCACCAGTACCCGGCGCACGCGGCGTTCGGCGGCTACAAGATCTCCGGCGTCGGCCGCGAGAACCACCGGATGATGCTCGACCACTACTCGCAGACCAAGTGCCTGCTCGTCAGCTACGACAAGAAGGCGATGGGCTTCTTCTAGATGGCCGAACCCCCGACCACGGAAGCGCCCTCCGTCACGGCTACTCCCGCCGCGGTGGAGACGATCGAGCGGCTTCGCGAGAAGCACGGCTCGATCGTCTTCCACCAGTCCGGCGGCTGCTGCGACGGCAGCGCCGCGATGTGCCTGCGGGCCGACGAGCTGCCGCCGGGGCCGAACGACATCGAGCTTGGGGAGATAGGCGGCGCCCCGTTCATGATCGACGCCGAGCAATACGAGCGCTGGGGGAAGCCGGAGTTCGTGATTGACGTCGCCGAGGGCGCCGCCGACAGCTTCTCGCTGGAGGGCCCGCTGGGGGTCCACTTCGTCAGCAGCAGCTCCGCCTGCGAGCGATGAGCTCGCTCAGCGGCTGCTGCGGCGCAGGGTGAGCGTCGCCAGCCACAGCGGCACGACGATGCCGGCGGCGAGCAGGCCGGCGTCGAGCGCCGCCCGGCCGGCGGAGAGCGGCGCGCCGCTGCCGAGCCGCTCGAGCAGGTCGTAGGCGTAGGTCAGCGGCATCGCGGCGGAGACGACGCGCAGCAGCGCCGCCATGTCTTCGCGCGGGGTCAGCAGCCCGCACAGCATCACCTGCGGCAGGACGAGCAGCGCCATCCACAGCACCGCCTGGAACTCGGTGCGGGCGATCGTGCTCGCCAGCAGGCCCAGCGAGGCGCCCGCCAGCGCCGCCTCGAGCCCGACCAGGGCGACGACCCAGATCGAGCTCTCCGAGTGCATTCCCAGCAGGCCGAAGCCGAAGGCGGCGGTGACCGCCAGCTGGGCGATCGCCATCGCGGCGAAGGCGAAGGTGTAGCCGGCGATCACGTCGACCCGGGCCACGGGCATCGTCATCAGGCGCTCCAGGGTCCCGGAGGTGCGCTCGCGGAGCAGGGCGACGCTGGTGATCAGGAACAGCGACATGAACGGGAAGACGCCGAGCAGCGGCACGCCGATCCGTTCGAACTGTTCCTCGCCGGGGAAGACGAACCGCATCAGCGCCATCAGCACGATCGGGATCACCAGGACGAGGCCGAGGCTGACCGGGTCGTGGCGGAACTGGTGCAGCACGCGGACCGCGGTGGCGAGCGAGTGCGACGGATGCGGCAGCTCCGGCGACCAGCCCGGCCGCTGCGCGCGGGGGGCCGCCGCCGCGGCCTCGGCCTCTCCCTCCGGCGCGGTTCCGGCGCCCGCCTCGACCAGTCGCAGGAAGGCGCTGTTGACGTCGGCGGCGCCGGTCTCCCGCAGCAGCGAGTCGGCGTCGCCGGTGGCGAGCACCCTGCCCTCGCGCATCAGGATCAGGCTGTCGCAGTAGCGCGCCTCCTCGATCACGTGGCTGGAGACGAGCAGCGTCGCGCCGCGGGCGGCGAGGCCGCGCATCGTCGCCCACAGTTCCTCGCGCAGCACCGGGTCGAGGCCGGTGGTCGGCTCGTCGAGGATCAGCAGCTCCGGGTTGCCCAGCAGCGCGGTCGCCAGCGAGACGCGGGCGCGCTGGCCGCCGGAGAGGGAGGAGACGCGCTGGTCGGCGAAGGGCGTCATGCTGGTCGCCGCGAGCGCCCCGGCGACTCCTGTCCGAGCATCGAGCAGGCGGGCGAAGTAGGCGAGGTTCTCGGCGACGGTGAGGTCGCCGTAGACGGAGGGTGCCTGCGTCACGTAAGCGAGCCGCGGCCGCAGCGAGGCCGAGCCGGCGACCTCGCCGAGCACCCGCGCGCGGCCGGCCGCGGGGCGCTGCAGGCCGACCACGGTGCGCATCAGGGTCGTCTTGCCGCAGCCGCTCGGGCCGAGCAGGCCGGCGACGGTGCCGGCTGGGATCCGCAGGTCGACGCCGTGCAGGATCTCGGCGCCGCCGCGCCGCACCCGCAGCTGGCTCAGCTCGACCGCGGCCGGGGCGTCGTCCATGGGCGCCCCCCGGCAGCGCCCCTCAGTAGCGCAGCAGGGCGGCGATGCCGTCGAGCTCGGCCAGAGCCTCGGGCGCGGCGACGAGCACCTCGGCGCCCTGGGCGACCGCCGCTTCGACCGCGGCCTCGACCGGGTTCGCGCTGCTGCCTTCGGCGACCAGCAGGGTCTCGACCCGGCGCTCGGCGAGCGCCGCCTCGACCGGGCCGGCGCCGACCGCGGTCAGCCCGGTGCCGCGGTCCTGGCGCAGCCGCGCCAGCGCCGCCTCGGTCCGCGCCGCGCGTGCGGCGGCGAGCAGGTCGCCGATCCGGGCGTGGATCTGCTCGGCGCTCTCCTCGCCGACGTCGACGGCGAGGTGACCGGCGAGCCGCTCGCGCAGGTAGGGATGCAGCGCCTCCTCGACCATGCTCCAGATCTCGGCCGGGGCGAGGACGGCGACCGCGTCGAAGGGCGTGCGCTCGTGCAGGGAGAGGAAGAGCGCGCAGACGTGGTCGACGTGGTCGCGGGTTTCTTTCTCGATCCCGCGCTGGTAGCGGGACTGCGACCAGCCGCCCTGGTGGTGCCAGCGGTGCACGTCGTCTTCGGCCTCGCCGACCTCGACCAGGCCGAAGTCGCCGCCGCGGAAGAGGCGGCCGTGGTGGCGGTCGATCGCGGCGACGCCCCAGGCGGGGCCGGGCAGCGCCTCGACCAGCGGCTCCAGGGCGGGGCCGCGGCGCAGCGAGCAGGCGACGTCGAAGCTGGGCTGGCGGCGCAGCGCGTAGGCGCGCGGCTCGCCGTCGGCGGGGCAGATGACGCCGACACCGTGGATGCCGGGGTCCTCGAAGGTGACGCCGTCGAGCGCCGCGCGGACGCTGCGGAACAGCTGGTCGAGGTCGGCGCCGGCCGCGTCCTCGCCGGGTTCGGCCCGCAGCTTCCCCTCCGCCTCCTCGAGGCGGGAGGCGAGTTCCTCCTCGCGGGTGCGCTCGGTCGGCACCTCGGGCAGGTCGAGGCGGACGAAGACGCTGAGCACCGGCCCGTCGGCGCCGGCCTTGCCGAGCGCCTCGATCTCCTCCCGCTTCACCTCGCGCAGTGCGGTTGCCATCGGCGTGAGGGTACGGGAGTCCCGGCCGCCGTGCCTGCGGGGGATGCCGAAGCGCTGGCGTGGCGGACTACGCGAGAGGGGCGAAGGCCCGCAGGCCGCCGCCCCTCTCACGCTACGTCGGAAGCAGGGGCATGCCGCACATGCGCAAGCCCCCCGACCCAGCCTTGCAAATGCCGCTGCTTGCGGGTGAAATCCAGTTCCCAGGACCGGTTGGGCGAGATGCAGCGGTGTGCGCCGTTCGCGGCCCGGCCCCAGGCCGTCAGGGCCTGGTCGGCTGCAGGCCGAAGACCGAGAAGTAGCCGACGAGGAAGAGGCGATGGCCGTCGGAGACCATCGGGGTGTAGCCCGCCTGCTTGAGGTGGAAGGTCCGGCGGTGGGTGCGGACGTCGATGCCGACCGTTTCCCGGGTCTTGAAGCTGGAGGTGTAGACGGTGTGGCCGACGACCGTCGCGGTGCCGGGGATCGGGCCGCCGACGTCGCGGTGCCAGCGCGGCTTGCCGGTGCGGGCGTCGAGCGCGTAGAGGCGGCCGTTTTCGGCGCCGATGTAGACCGTCGGCGGGGTGCCGGGGACTTCCGCGATCGCCGGCGAGCCGTAGACCGCGGCGCCGGTCGGGAAGGCCCAGTCGACCTTGCCGGTCTTCTCGTCGAAGGCGTAGACGACGCCGTCGTCGCGGGCCGCGTAGACGCGGCCGAAGCCGATCGCCGGGGAGGAGAAGAAGCCGCCCTCGCCGCCGGGCGGGACCTTGCTCGTGTTGGTCCGCCAGACCGGCCTGCCGGTCTTCGCGTCGAGGGCGAACATCGAGCTCTCGTAGTCGGCGACGAAGACGGTGCCGTCGTGGTAGCTGGGGCTCGCTTTCACCGCCCCCGGCGCGTTGAAGCGCCAGAGGACCTTGCCGTCGGCGGCGCGCAGCGCGACCACGTCGGTCGTGTCGGTGCCGAGGTAGAGGTTGCCGTCGACCGCCAGCGGCGAGGATTCGAGGTGGGCGTGCAGCTTCGTCGTCCAGACCTCCTTGCCGGTCTTCGCGTCGCCGGCGGCGACGGTCCCGTCGAGGAAGGCGCCGAAGACCTTGCCCCGCGTAGTAGACCGGCGCGGTGACGAAGGTCGGCTTGCCCTTGTTGCTCGGCCGGTCCTTCAGTTCCCAGAGCACCTTGCGGTCGCTCAGCCGCACCGCTTTGCCGTTGCCGTACTTGTTGATCACGTAGGCGACGCCGCCGCTGATCGCCGGCGGGAACTCGATCAGCCCGTGCGTCTTGATCGACCAGGCGATCCGCAGCGGCGGGTCGAGGGCCCGCGACTGCTTCGGCAGGTACTGGGTCCGTTCCGGCACCCGGCCGAACTGGGGCCAGTCGACGTAGCCGCCACCTTCTTCGATCGGCCCGGACCCGCCCGAGCCGGGCTTCGTCGAGCTGCCGCAGCCGGCGCCGAGCAGCGCCAGCGCAACGAGGACGACAAGAACGGCGAGGCGAGTCGGCGCGCGTTTCATTTCGCCCATAGATCGGCCGCGGCGGGCTGCCTGGCTCTGAAGCGGCGGACGAGAATTGAACTCGCATCATCAGCTTGGAAGGCTGAGGCTCTACCATTGAGCTACCGCCGCGCGCCACAGGGAGCGTAGCCGCCGCCCCCGGAATTCGTCAGAATGTCGGAACCCCACGGGGAGTGGCGCAGTCTGGTAGCGCACTCGGCTGGGGGCCGAGCGGTCGCAGGTTCAAATCCTGTCTCCCCGA
>CAWEOH010000008.1:0-25664 GCA_963810455.1 uncultured Actinomycetes bacterium | reverse complement strand
GCTGAGCCCCGCTACATCGACATGCCGCCGTCGACCGGGAGCACCACGCCGGTGATGTAGCCGGCCTCGGACGAGGCGAGGAAAGCGGCGGCCGCGGCCATCTCGCTCGGCTCGCCGAAGCGGCCGAGGGGGATCAGCTTCTCGAGCTCGGCCCGCTGCGGCGCGGGGATCGATTCGACCATCCGCGTCCGCGCGTTGGGGACGATCGCGTTGACCGTGACCCCGAAGCGGGCGAGCTCCTTGGCGGCGGTCTTGGTGAAGCCGATCACGCCCGCCTTGGCGGCGGCGTAGGCGGCCTGCCCGACGTTGCCGTGCAGGCCGGTGTAGGAGCTGACGTTGATCACCCGGCCGTGGTTGGCGGCCCGGAAATGGGGGACGCAGGCCCGCGTCAGCCGGAAGCTGCCGCTGAGGCTGACGTCGACCACGGCGTCCCAGTCCTCGTCGTCGAGCTTCCACAACACCTTGTCGCGCAGCAGGCCGGCGTTGTTGACGACGACGTCGACCCGCCCGGTGCGCTCGACCGCGTCGGCGACGATCCGCTCCACCGCGGCGCTGTCGGTGACGTCGCCCGGCGCCGCGACGCCGCCGATCCCGGCCGCCGCCTCGGCGAGCGGGTCGGCGTCGAGGTCGACCATGAAGACGTCGGCCCCGGCGGCGGCGAAGCAGCGCGAGAGCTCGAGCCCGATGCCACGCGCGGCGCCGCTGACGATCACCGTGTTGCGGCGGAAGTCGAAGCCGACCGAGCCCATCAGGCCCCGATCCCGTCGGTGCCGGCGCCCGGCACCTCGACCCGCATCGCCTCGATCCGGCCCTCGGTCCGGGCGCGGCGGTCGGCGGGCTCGTGGTCGGGCGCGGTCGCGATGTAGAGCGTGCGCCGGTCCTCGCCGCCGAGCATGCAGGCGTACGCGTTCTGCTCGACGGGGTGGCGCTCCATGCGGCCCTCGACGTCGACCCGCACGACCTCCTGGGTGAGAACCGAGGCGAGCCAGATCGCGTCCTCGGCGTCGATGCAGATCCCGTCGGGCGTCATCTCGTCGGCCAGTGGAATCGTGCCGGCCGGCGCCAGGTGGCCGTCGTCGGCGACGTCGAAGAGCGCCAGCCGGTGGGCGAAGGTCTCGGCGACGACCAGCCTGCCGTCGGAACGGCGGACCATCCCGTTGGGGAAGACCAGCTCGCCGGGCTCGAGCGTCACCGCCCCGTCGGGGTCGATCGTGATCAGCCGGGTGGCGCGGGTCTCCTCGCTGAACAGGTCGTAGCCGAAGTTGCCGAGATAAACCAGGCCGCTGCGCGCGACCAGCATGTCGTTGGTCCACCCCGGCGCCACCTCTGAGAGGTCGGCGTAGGGCGCGTTCCCCCGCGGTCCGACCTCGAGCACCCGCTTGTCCTCGCTCGCCACCACCAGCATCCGCCCGTCCGGCAGCCAGCCGATGCCGCCGGGGTGGAAGACCTCGCCGACCACCCGGCGCTCGCCGCTGGCGGGGTCGAAGGTCTGCACGTTGTCCCCGTACATGTCGCAGAAATAGAGCAGCCCGTCGCGCCAGCGCAGACACTCGGCGAAGTGCAGTCGGTCAAGGACGGTCTCGGTCATGAGCTGGCTCCATGTGCGTTGGGGTTGGCGGGTTCGAGGCGCGCCTCGCGGGAGGAGGCGCGCCGCGCCCGGAGCCGGGCCAGGCTGGCACGCAGGTCCGGGGCGTCGACGACGACGACGATCAGCAGCAGCGTGCCGAAGACGATCTGGGTGCTCGAGGTCGGCAGCGCGGTGATCGCGAAGACCTGTTCGAGCAGGCAGACGGCGAGGGCGCCGAGCAGCAGCCCCCAGATCGCGCCGCGGCCGCCGCTCAGCGAGAGGCCGCCGAGCACCGCGGCCGCGGCGGCCAGCACCAGCGGCTGCAGGCCGGGGTTGAGCTGGGCGCTGGCGTTGGAGTAGGCGAGCAGCGCCCCGGCGCACCCGGCCAGGGCGGCGGAGACCGCGAACAGGGCGACCAGGCGGCGGTCGACGGGGACGCCGACGACGCGGCTGGCGCGGCGATCGCCGCCCAGCGCCCGCATTTCGGGCCCCAGCCGCGTCCTGCTGAACAGGGCCCAGCAGAGGGCGAACGCGACCAGGGCGACGATGCTACGGGGCGAGAGCCAGGAGAGGACGGTCTGGTTGACCCAGATCGAGGCATCGGTGTTGGTGTAGGTCAGGGTTTCGTTGCCGGCGACGACGTTGGTCAGGCCGATCAGGGCGATGTAGGTGCCGATCGTGACCGGCATCGAGTGGATCCGCAGGCGGGCGATGATCCCGCCCTGGACGGCGCCGAGGAAGGCGCAGGCGGCGACCGCCGCGAGGACCCCGAGCAGCCCGCTGCCCGACCCCGCCCTGACCGCGAGCACGCCGCCGAGCGCCTGCATCCCGAGCACCGAGACGTCGAACTCGCCGGCGATGATCGTCAGCCCGAGGGCGAGCGCGACCAGGCCCAGCGGGCCGAACGCCTGCAGCGTGTTGTAGGCGTCGAAGTTGCTGAGCTGGTGGCCGTTATAGACCGGGGTCAGCAGGTAGGCCGCCAGGACCAGGCAGAAGGAGACCACCGGCGTTGCGACTTCCGGCCGCAGCCAGCGCCGCGCCGAGGTGGCGAGGCGCGCCGTCACGCGCTCTCCTCCCCACCGCGCGAGGCGAGGAAGCTGCCGACCACGACGGCGACGACGAGGACCCCCTTGAAGAGGATCTGGGCGCCGGTGCCGAAGCCGCGGAGCAGCAGCATGTCCGAGATCGCGGCGATCGCGATCGCGCCGGCGAGGGTCCGCAGCGCCGAGCCGCGACCGCCGGCGATCAGCGTGCCGCCGACCAGGACGGCGGCGATCACGTCGAAGGTCAGCGTCCCTTCGAGCTGCGCCGAGGCGCCCTTGTTGAAGGCCCCGAGGAAGGCGCCGCCGAGGGCGAAGGCGGCGCCGGCGATCGCGAAGGCGATCGCGGTGACCCGCGAGATCCGCATCCCGGCGGCGCGGGCGGCGTCGCGGTTCTCGCCGATCAGCAGCACCTGGCGGCCGAGGATCGTGCGCCGCAGGACGTACTGCAGGACGATCGCCACCGCGACCATCACGTAGACGCCGAGCGGAACGCCGAGCGGGGTCGAGTTGAGCGTCTCGAAGCCACCGCCGCTGGGCCCGACGATGACCCCGTTGCTGACCTTGGTGGTGACGCCGCCGATCAGGAAGCCGGCGCCGATCGTGAGGATCACCGGGTTCGCCCGCCAGCTTCCGACGATCGCCCCCTGCAGCGCGGTCACCGCGGCGCCGGCGGCGAGCGCGATCGCCAGCGCCGGGACCAGGCCGAGATCGAGCTCGTAGAGGAACACCATCGCCCCCATCACCGCGGTGGGGGCGATCGCCAGCGAGACCAGCGAGCCGATCAGGGTGATGAAGGTGAGCCCGAGCGCCATGATCCCGACCACCGAGGCGGAGCTGAGGATCGCCTTGACGTTGTCGACCGTGAAGAAGCGGTCGGTGGTCAGCATCAGCACGACGAGGACCGCGGCGCCGAGCCAGGTGAGCAGGGCGAGGGTCCCGCGCGGCGAGCGCAGCTCGGCGGCCCGCCCGAACCGTTCCAGCGCCATCCTCACGCCGCCACCTCGCCGCGGTGGGTGAGGTCGGAGAGCAGGTCCTCGCGGGAGGACCCTTCGGCGTAGGTCGAGATCACCCGGCCGGAGCGCATCGTGACGATCGTTTCGCCGAGCTCGAGCAGCTCGTCGAGTTCGCTGGAGGCGAAGACGACCACCTGCCCCTGCCGCGCCGCCTCGCGCAGCAGCTCGTGGATCGCCGCGCGGCCGCCGACGTCGACGCCGCGCGTGGGCTCGTCGACGAGCAGCACCGAGACGCCGGAGTCGAGCAGGTAGCGGCCGAGCAGCGTCTTCTGCTGGTTGCCGCCGGAGAGCACGCCGACCGGCTCGGCCAGGCGGTCGGCGGGCACCTGGGCCGCCTCGGCCAGCTGGCGCGCGCGGCGCGCCTCCTCGCGGCCGCCGATCTGGCCGCCGCGGGCGATCCGCCCGAGCTGGGCGACGGTCAGGTTCTCGGCGATGCTGCGGCCGACGAACAGGCCCTCGGCCTTGCGGTCGCCGGAGATGAAGCCGACGCCGCACTCGCTGACCGCCGCCGCGTTGCCGAGCGGCAGCCGCCGCCCGCCGAGGGTGGCGCGGCCGGTGGCCGCCGGCACCAGCCCGGCGAGCGCGCGCAGGACGTCGGAGGCGCCGGCGCCGACCTGGCCGCCGAGGCCGTAGATCCTGCCGCCGGCGAGCTCGGCGTCGAAGCCCGCGAGCCGGCCGGGGACGCGCAGGCGCTCGACCCTCAGGGCGACCGCCTGCTCGCGCGGGTCGAGCGCCCGGTGCGGCGCCGGGTGGAGCTTCTCGCCGAGGATCGCCTCGACCAGGTCGTCGGCGCCGAGCCCGTCGACCTCGGCTTCGAGGACGCGGATCCCGTCGCGCATCACCGCCACCCGGTCGCACAGCTGCAGCACCTCGCCGAGGCGGTGCGAGACGAAGATCACCGCGCAGCCGTGGGCGGCGGCGCCGCGCACGGCGACGAAGACCCGCTCGATCTCGACGTCGCTCAGCGTCGCCGTCGGCTCGTCGAGGATCAGGATGCGGGCGTCCCGGCCCAGCGCCCGCGCGATCTCGACCAGCTGGCGCTGGCCGATGCCGAGGTCGGCGACGGCGAGATCGGGGCTGAGGTCGTCGAGGCCGACCTTGGCGAGCAGCTCGCGGGCGCGCCGGCGGTCGCGGCCGGCGTGCCGCAGCAGCCCGCCGCCGACCCGGCCGAGGACGATGTTGTCGGCGACCGTCAGCGACGGGATCAGGCTCAGCTCCTGGTCGACGCAGGCGATCCCGGCGCGCTGGGCGTCGCGCGGGCCGGAGAACCGCTGCCGGTCGCCGTCGACCTCGATCTCGCCGCGGTCCGGGGCGACGTTGCCGGCGAGCATGTTGATCAGGGTGCTCTTGCCGGCGCCGTTGTGCCCGCAGAGGCCGAGGATCTCGCCCGGCGCGATCCGCAGCGAGACCTCGTGCACGGCGCGGACCGCGCCGAAGCTGCGCGAGAGGCCGTGCAGCGCCAGCCGCGGCGGCGCGCCGCTCATCGCAGCACCTCGTCGGGCGGCGAGATCGCCCGCTTGAGGATCTTCCCGGTCGGCCCCTTGGGCAGCTCGTCGAGGACCCAGATCCGGCGCGGGTACTTGAACGGGGCGACCCGCTCCCGGGTCCATTCGCGCAGCTCCGCCGGCGTCGTCGTCGCACCGGCGCGCAGGACCACCGCGGCGCCGACGTCTTCGCCGAGCCGCGCGTCGGGGAAGCCGACGACCGCGACTTCGAGCACGTCCGGGTGCCGGTGCATGACCTCCTCCACCTCCCGCGGGTAAACGTTCAGCCCGCCCCGGATGATCATGTCCTTGAGCCGGCCGACGACGTAGATGAATCCGTCCTCGTCGATGCTGCCGAGGTCGCCGGTCAGAAACCAGCCGTCCTCGGAGATCGCCTCGGCGGTCGCCCGCTCCCGCCGCCAATAGCCCTTCATCACGTTGTGGCCGCGAATCGCGATCTGGCCCGTCTCCCCGGGCGGGCGCTGCTCGCCGTCCTCGCCGAGGATGCGGACCTCGACGCCGTCGATCGGCCGGCCGACCGATCCCGCCCGGCGGCGGCCGGGCCGGTTCAGCGAAGCGGTCGGGGAGGTCTCCGAGAGGCCGTAGCTGTCGAGAACCGCGGCGCCGGTGACGCGCTCGAACTCCTCGCGCTGCTCGCGCGGCAGCGGCGCGCCGCCCGAGACGCAGATCCGCAGCGCGGCGAAGGCCCGCGGCTCCGAAGCGGCGGCGGCGATCCCCGAGAGCATCGTCGGCACGCCCATCAGCACGGTCACCGCTTCGCGGCCGACCAGCTCGACCGCCGCCTCGGCGTCGAACCGGGTCAGCAGCGCCAGCCGCGCGCCGACCGCGATCGCCGCGTTCAGGGTCAGCGTCTGGCCGAAGGAGTGGTAGAGCGGCAGGGTGCCGAGGAAGACGTCCTCGGCCGAGATCTCCAGCGCCTCGATCACCGCCCTGGTGTTGAGGCCCAGGTTGCGGTGGGTCAGCTCGGCGCCCTTGGGGCGGCCGGTGGTCCCCGAGGTATAGAGGATGACCGCGGTCTGCTCGGGGTCGACGGCGGCCACCTCGCGCAGCGACTCGACCCCGGTGCCGAGCTCGGCTCCGAACGGCTCCTCGACACGGACCGCCTCGATCTCCTCGGCGGCGCCTTCCTCGCCGGTCGGCGGCTCGGCTTCGTGCCAGGCGATCAGCACCCGGGCGCCGGCGTCGGCGAGCGTGTAGCCGCTCTCGCTTCCCCGCAGCAGCGGGTTCAGCGGGACGACCACGGCGCCGAGGCGGAGGACCGCGAAGTAGGCGTAGACGAAGGCTGGGACGTTGGGAAGCTGGATCGCCACCCGGTCCCCGGAGCCGATGCCGCGCCGCCGCAGCATCGCGGCAACGCCGGCGCTGCGGCGATCCAGCTCGGCGAGCGAGATCGCCCGTCCCTCGTGGGTGAGCACCTCCCGCTGCGGCCAGCGCTCGGCGGCCAGCTGCAGCGAGAGGGCGAGGTTGCCGCCGCCGAGAACCGACGGCGGCAACCCCTTGGCCTCGGAGGAGGTCATACGCGGCGGGCTACGCCTTCGTGCACTGCGCTTTGTACTGCGAGAGGGTTTCCGGGTAGACCCGGGCCTCTTCCACCATTTCGGTGAGCGGCACTTCTTCGCCCGCCAGCATCTTCTTCGCGTAGGCGGAGACCTGTTCGGCGAGGGTGCCGGGGTCCTCGGTCGCGGTCCCGTACATTTCGCCCGCTTCGATCGCTTCGATGCCGATCTTGAAGCAGTTGCCGCCGGTGACGATCAGGCCGTCGTTTTCGACGCCGACCGGGACCCCGGCCTGCTTCGCGGCGGTGACGATCGGGACCGCCATGTAGTCGGCCATCCCGTAGGCCGCCTGCAGCCCGTCCTTGCCGAACTTGGCGAACATCTGGGTGGCGAGTTCGCCCGACTTGACCGGGTCCCAGTTGCCGTCCTCTTCCCAGACGATCTTGTAGCCCGGGTTTTCTTCGAGGACCTTGTTGAACCCTTCCATCCGTTCCTGGGTCAGCAGCATCGCCGCGGTGCCGGTGATGACGCCGATGTCGCCGCTCTTCTTGCCCTCTTTTTCGAGGCCTTCGACGATGTTTTCGGCCGCGTATTCGCCGAGCGCCACGTTGTCGGAGAGGACCTGGTTGAGTTCGTCTTCGACCGACGGGTCGGCTTTGCCGTCGGCGTTGAGGACCGCGATCCCCTGCGCCTTGGCCTTCGCGATCGCCGGTGCGACCGCCTTGCTGTCGAGCGCCTCGAGCACGATCAGGTCGGGGTTTTCGGCGACCGCCTGGTTGAGCAGCTGCACCTGCCCGGCCGGTTCGGCGTTGGAGACGATCTTCACCGAGGCTCCCGCGGAGCTCAGTTCTTCGTCGACGATCTTGTTGAAGACGGCGGCCCACGGGTTGCTGTCGGGGACGCTGACCAGGGTCACCTTCTTGCCTTCGATCGACGAGCCGCCGCTTTCGGAGCTCGCTTCGGACGAGGCGCTGGTCGCCGGTTCCGTTCCCCCGGACGTCGACGACGAACTGGTCGAACTGGACGAACCGCAGGCGGCGGCGCCGACGGCAAGCGCAGCGACCAGCACCGCCATGGCGGTCAACCGGAGGCCCGTTACCGGGCTCCGGGCAGCCTTCGCCCAGGACGACAATTTGGCACGCAACATAGATCCCTCCTCTGTTTCTCCATCCCCGCCGCCGGCCGAAGCCGCGGCTTGTAGGTCCCATGCTCGTGCCCGACCGGAGCGATCGTCTACAGCAGACCGGGACAAAATTTGGCGAACACGAGTTGTAGGGTTTGCACAAACCGGGGATGGAGAAGCCCAAGACCGAGATCGCCGCGAAGACGCCGCAGGTGCCGGTGGAGATGCGCGGTGCCCAGATCTCGTGGGCGGCCGAGCGGCTCGGCGGCCGGCTCGACGAGGTGACCGCGGCGATGGTCTCGCGCATCCTCGAGGAGGTCCCGGTCTACCGCCGCCTGCCCCCCGACGGGCTCTCCGACGTCGAGCAGCTGGCGGCCCGCAACTGCCGCGTGCTCAGCGAAGCCCTGCGCTCGGGCGGGCGCCTGGACCGCGAGGAACTCCGCTACGTCGCCGAGCACGTGCGCGAGCGGGTGCGGCGCGGCGTCAGCCTCGAATCGATGCTCCACGCCTACCGGGTCGGGCTGACCGCCTTCTGGGAGCAGTGCATCGCCGAGGCGATCGAGCTCGGCTTCTCCCGCGACGCGGCGCTCGAACTGGCGCGCCGCACCTCGGAGCTCTCCGACGACTTGACCACTCACGCGGCCGAGTCCTACGTGCGCGAGGAGTCGCGGCTGCGGGCGCTCAGCGACCAGGCCGCGCGCGACCTGTTGGAGATGCTGCTGCGCGGCGAGGTCGACGCCGAGGCGCTGAAGACCCACCTCGCCGCCCCCGGCCTCGACTCGACCGAGACGCTGCTCGTCGTCGTCGGTCGCATCTCCTCCAGCAGCCGCTCGCGCAGCGACGCGCTGGAGACCGCCTCGCAGGCGATCGCCCGCGCCCTCTCCACCGGCCGCGCCTCGCCGCTGATCGCGATCCGCAGCGGCGCGGTGGTCGCGGTCGCGCCGGCCGACGCCGGGATCCCGGTCGCCGAGCGGCTGGCCGCCGTCCACGACGACCTGCGCGAGCGCGGGACCGAGCTCTTCTGCGGGCTGAGCACCCCACGCGCCAGCCTCGCCGGGGTCCCGGCCGCCTTCGACCAGGCGGTGCTGGCGGTCTCCCGGGCCTCGCTGCGCCAGCCGGTCGTCTCGCTCGCCGAGCTCCCCGTCGTCCAGAACCTGCTGCTCGGCGCGACCAGCACGATGCGCGCCCTGCTCACCGGGATCGCCGAGGAAATCGATCTCGACGGCCGCGAGGCGCTGCCGCAGATGCACGCCACCCTGCAGGCCTTCGCCGAGGCGAACATGAACGTCACCCACGCCGCCAAGGCGCTACACGTCCACCCCAACACCCTGCGCTACCGGCTGCGACGGGTCCACGAACGCAGCGGCCGCGACCCCCACTCCTTCAACGACCTGGTCGACCTGCTCTGCTTGCTGGAGATACTGATAGATTCATAACAATTATGAATCTTGAAGTTCTGAGCCGCGAGCGGCGGATCGGGATCTTCCTGATCTGCTGCCTCAGCCTCTTCATCGTCGGCCTCGACGTCACCGTGGTCAACGTCGCCCTGCCCTCGATCGGGCGCGACCTCGGCGGCGGCATCTCCGGGCTGCAGTGGACGGTCGATGCCTACACGGTGGTGCTGGCGAGCATGCTGATCTTCTCCGGCTCGGTCGGCGACCGCTTCGGCCGCCGCCGCACCTTCGCCCTCGGCCTCACCCTGTTCGCCGCCGCCTCGGGGCTCTGCAGCCTGGCGCCGAGCGTCGGCCTGCTGGTCGCCTTCCGCGCCCTGCAGGCGGTCGGCGCCTCGATGCTCACCCCGGTCGCGCTCTCGATCGTCACCAACACCTTCACCGACCCGCGCGAGCGGGCGCAGGCGATCGGCGCCTGGGGGTCGGTCTTCGGGATCGCGATCGCGCTCGGGCCGATCGTCGGCGGCAGCCTCGTCTCGGCGATCGACTGGCGGGCGATCTTCTGGGTCAACATCCCGGTCGGGCTCGCCGCGATCGCGCTCACCCTCCGCTTCATCCCCGAATCGCGGGCGCCGCACCCGCGCCGCTTCGACCCGCTCGGCCAGCTGCTGGTCACGGCGCTGCTGGCGACGCTGACTTACGGGATCATCGAGGCGCCGGGGCGCGGCTGGACGTCGGCGGCGACGCTGGCCACCTTCGCGCTCTCGGTCGCGGCGCTCGCCGGCCTGCTCCTGCACGAGCCGCGCCGCGCCGAACCGCTGATCGACCTGCGCTTCTTCCACTCGATCCCGTTCTCGGCGGCGACGGCGACCGCGGTCGCCGCCTTCGCCGCCTTCGGCGGCTTCCTCTTCCTCAACACCCTCTACCTGCAGGAAGTCCGCGGCCTCTCGCCGCTGCAGACGGGCCTCGCGACGCTGCCGCTGGCGCTGATGAACGTGCTCTGCGCGCCGCTCTCGGGGCGGATCGTCGGCCGCCGCGGCCCGCGCCTGCCGCTCGTCCTCGGCGGCGCCTGCCTGCTCGCCGCCTGCGCGATGCTGACCGAGCTGCAGCCGGGGACCTCGTTCGCCTGGCTGCTCACCGCCTACGTCGTCTTCGGGATCGGCTCCGGCATGGTCAACCCACCGATCACCAACGCCGCCGTCTCCGGGATGCCCCGCGCCCAAGCCGGCGTGGCGGCGGCGGTGACCAGCACCTCGCGCCAGGTCGGGCAGACGCTCGGCGTCGCCCTGGCGGGCGCGATCGTCGCCTCGCACGTCGCCGCCGCCGACGAGGTCGGCCTGGCGGCGGCCAGCCACCCGGCCTGGTGGGTCCTGGCCGGCGCCGGCGCCGTCGTCCTCGTCCTCGGCTTCCTCGCCACCGGCGCCCGCGCCCGCGCCTCGGCCCAGCGCACCGCGGCGGAGCTCAACCCCGAGGCGCTCGCCGCATAGCCTGGAGCGGGATGGGCGCGCGCAACGACAGGGACGGCTCCGGCGAGGCGCCCTCGCAGGCCGCCCGCGAGGCCTGGCTGCTGATGTCTGACCTGGTGATCGACAACGAGCGCCGGCGCCAGGTCTCCGAGGCGCTCGGGGTCAGCTTCGCCCGCACCCGCGCGCTCCGCCGCCTCGCCCGCCAGCCGCTCTCGATGGGCGAGCTCGCCGCCCTGCTCACCGTCGACCCCCCGAACGCGACCGTCCTCGTCGACGACCTCGAAGACCTCGGCCTGGTCAGCCGCCGCCCCCACCCCGAGGACCGCCGCGCCAAGCTTGTCGAGGCGACCGCCAAGGGCAAGGAGATGGCCCGCCGCGCCGACGAGATCCTCAGCACCCCGCCGCCGGCGCTGAGTGCGCTCGCCGAGAGCGACCTGGAGGCGCTGAGGGAGATCCTGGCCAAGGTCAGGGCGACGAGATAGGCGGTCGCCCCTCTTCCTCGGCGAGCGCCCGGCGCAGCGCCTCGTCGAAGGACTCGGGCTCGATCGCGAACGGCTCGGCGCCGCTGGGGTCGGTGACCACGGTCGCCGTGGTCAGGCCCTCGACCAGCGGCCGCGCGACCCGGGTGTCGACCGGGGTGACGAGGCCGAGCCACAGCGCCGAGAGCCAGGGCGTGATGAAGGGGACGGGAATCTTGCGGCGCGGCCGCTTGCCGAGGGCGACCGCCATCCGGTCGAGCATCGCCGCGTAGGAGAGGACGTCGGGGCCGCCGATCTGCACCTCACGCCCCTCCGACTCGGGCACCTGCGGCGCGCGGCGCAGGTACTCGACCGTCGCGTCGATCCCGATCGGCTGGGTCGGCGTGCGCAGCCAGCTCGGCGCGATCATCACCGGCAGCCGCCCGACCAGGTAGCGCATCGTCCGGTAGGACTCGCTGCCGGAGCCGACCACCATCGCCGCCCGGAAGTAGGTCAGCGGCGGTCCCTCGGCGGCGAGGATGCGCGCGGTCTCGTGGCGGCTGCGCAGGTGCTTGGAGCGGCTCGCCTCGCCGAGGCCGCCGAGGTAGACCACTCGCCCGACGCCCTCGCTGCGCGCCATCCGGGCGAAGTTGGCGGCGGCGAGGCGCTCGCGCTCGTCGAAGCCGGCGCCGCCGGCCATCGCGTGCACCAGGTAGTAGGCGACCTCGACCCCCTCGCCGGCGCCGGCGAGGCTGGCCGCGTCGGTGACGTCGCCGACCCGCAGCTCCGCCCCGAGCCGCTCCAGGCCCCCCGCCCTACCGGGATCCCGGACCAGACAGCGGAGCGGGCCGGACTCGGCCAGGGCGGCCGCGAGGCGGCCGCCGACGAAGCCCGTCGCGCCTGCGATCAAGGTCGTTCGCGGGATCTGTCAAAGTTACCCCAGCCGGCCCTGCCGGCCTGCAAGACTGGCCGCGTGGCCGAGCATGTCCTCGAACGCAGCCAACGGGTCGAGGTCCCCGCCGCGCGCGCCTTCGACCTCTTCGCCGACGCCCGCAACCTGGAGCCGATGACCCCGCCCTGGCTGCACTTCCAGCTCACCACGCCGCAACCGGTGACGATGGAGGCGGGCACGCTGCTCGACTACCGGCTGCGCCTGCACGGCTTCCCGATCCGGTGGCGGACCCGGATCGAGACCTGGGAGCCGCCCCTCCGCTTCTCCGACACGATGGTCCGCGGGCCCTACGCGCTCTGGGAGCACACCCACAGCTTCGAGCCCGACGGCGAGGGCGCCTGCACGATGCACGACCACGTCCGCTACGCGATCCCGCTCGGCCCGCTCGGCGAGCTGGCGCGGCGGCTCTTCGTCCGCCGCGACCTCGAGCGCATCTTCGACTTCCGCCGCGACGCCTTCGCCGCCCACTTCGGCTGAGGCCTGGGCGCCCGCGCCCCCCGGGCGCCCGCCCGGGCTCAGGCGCCGGTGCGGATCAGCTTCTTGTTGACGAACTCGTCGGCGCCGAAGCGGCCCAGCTCGCGGCCGAAGCCCGAGCGCTTGACGCCGCCGAAGGGCAGCTCCGGGCTGTCGGCGCCGACGATGTTGACGTAGACCATGCCGGCGTCGATCTCGTCGGCGACCCGCTCGGCCTGCTCGGGGTCAGTCGTCATCACGTAGGAGCCGAGCCCGTAGGGCGTCTGGTTGGCGACCTTGACCGCCTCGCCCTCGTCCGCCACCCGGTAGACCTGGGCGACGGGGCCGAAGAACTCTTCGCGGGCAGCGTCGCTGTCGAGGGCGATCCCGGTCAGCACCGTCGGCTCGAAGTAGTTGCCGTCGCGCTTGCCGCCGACGACCACCTCGGCGCCGTCGGCGATGGCCCGCTTGACCTGGTCCTCGAGCCGGTCGGCGGCGGTGGTCGAGGAGAGCGGACCGCAGGCGGTCCCCTCCTCCTTCGGGTCGCCGGTCTTGGCCGCCGCCAGCGTCGCCGAGAACTTCTCCAGGAAGGAGTCGTAGAGCGCGTCGACGACGATGAACCGCTTGGCCGCGTTGCAGGCCTGGCCGGTGTTCTCCAGCCGCGCTTCGGCCGCCGCCTGCACGGCCCCGTCGAGGTCCTCGGTGCCGAGCAGGATGAACGGGTCCGAGCCGCCCAGCTCGAGCACCACCTTCTTCAGGTTGCGGCCGGCGATCTCGGCGACCGCGGCGCCGGCGCGCTCGGAGCCGGTGACCGAGACGCCGCGCACGCGAGGATCGGCGAGCACCCACTCGATCTGCTCGTTGGAGGCGTAGATGTTCTCGTAGCAGCCCGCCGGGAAGCCGGCGTCGGCGAAGATCTGGGCCATCGCCGCGGCCGATTCCGGGCACTGCGGCGCGTGCTTGAGCAGCACCGGGTTGCCGATGATCAGGTTCGGGCCGGCGAAGCGGGAGACCTGGTAGTAGGGGTAGTTCCAGGGCATGATCCCCAGCACCACCCCGAAGGAGCTGCGGCGGACCACCGCGGTGCCCTCGCCGCCGAGCAGCTCGATCGGCTCGTCGGCGAGCAGCGCCTCGGCGTTGTCGGCGTAGTACTCGTAGATCGCCGCGGCGAACTCGACCTCGCCGACCGCCTGCTCGATCGGCTTGCCCATCTCGCGGACGATGATCTCGGCCAGCTCCTGGGTGCGCTCGTTGTGCAGCTCGGCGACGCGGCGGATCAGCGCCCCGCGCTCGCTCGCGGTGGTCGCGCCCGACCAGGTGCGGTACGTCTCGTCGGCGCGCCCGATCGCCGCGCGCAGCTCCTCGTCGCCGATCGTCGGATACTCCTTGACCTTCTCGCCCGTTGCCGGATCGACCACCGCGTAGATGCTCACAATCGTCTCCTCAAGCCCTTCGAACTTCCTTGACAGATCCAGACTAGCTCGCGGCCGGCCCCGCGCCGGCCCGCGCCGTGACGCCGATCTCCTCGCCGGCGCCGGCGAGCGTGTCGCGCATCGCGATCACGACCTCGTCGAGGACCGCCTCGTCGGCGATCAGCGGCGGCGCGATCTGCAGCACCGGGTCGCCGCGGTCGTCGCCGCGGGCGATCAGCCCGTTCTCGAGCAGCAGCCGCGGCATGATCTCCTTGACCAGCGCCGTCACCTGCTCGGGCTCGAAGCGGCCTTCGCCGCCGTCGGGCGTCAGCTCGGCGGCGAAGAAGAAGCCGTCGCCGCGCACGTCGCCGACGACCGGCAGCGACAGCACCTCTTCCTGCAGCCGGCGCCGCAGGTAGGGCTCCAGGCGGCGCACGTTCTCCAGCACCCCGTCGCGCTCGAAGATCTCGATGTTCTTCAGCGCGATCGCCGCCGAGAGCGGATGGCCGCCGAAGGTGATCCCGTGCAGCAGGGTGACGCCGGGCTGGCGCATCGCCGCGACCACCTTCTCGCCGGCCAGCACCGCGCCCATCGGCGCGTAGGCGGAGGTCAGCCCCTTGGCGATCGTGATCAGGTCCGGCTTGCCGCCGTAGCGCTCGACCGCGAACCACTCGCCGAGCCGGCCCATGCCGGAGATCACCTCGTCGGCGAAGAGGAGGATGCCGTGGCGGTCGCAGATCTCGCGCAGGCCGGGCCAGTAGCCGGGCGGCGGCACCAGGCAGCCGCCGGCGTTCTGGATCGGCTCGGCGATCACGATCGCGACCTCGTCCGGGCCCTCCTCCTCGATCGCCTGCTCGAGCTCGGCCAGCAGCGCGGCGGTCAGCGCCTCGCCCTGCAGCTCGGAGCGGAAGGGGTTGGTGTTGGAGACGTGGCGGGTCGGGATCGCCGGTTCGCCGAACGGCTCCTTGAAGCGCGGCACGCCGGTGAACGAGAGCGCCCCCAGGGTGACCCCGTGGTAGGCGATGTCGCGGGCGATCGCCTTGCGGCGCTGCGGCTCGCCGTTGGCGATGTGGTACTGGCGGGCCAGCTTCCAGGCGGTCTCGACCGACTCCGAGCCGCCGTTGGTGAAGAAGACGCCCTCGATCCCCTCGGGGGCGCGCTCGACCAGCTCGGAGGCGAGCTCGATCGCCGGCGGGTGGGCGGTCCCCCAGTTCGTGTTGAACGGCAGCGTGGTCAGCTGCGCGGCGGCGGCGGCCGCCATCTCCTCGCCGTAGCTGTAGCCGATCTGGGCGCAGAAGAGGCTGGAGAGGCCGTCGACGTAGCGGTTGCCGTGGCTGTCGAAGACGTAGGGGCCCTCGGCGCGCTCGATCACGAGCAGCTCCTTGCCGTCCTCGCCGTAGGCGCCGTGGGCGGCGAAGTGGAGGAGCAGGTTCTCGGCGGTCGGCGCTCATTCCCAGCAGTCTTCCGTGCGGGGCCGGTCTTGCGCAATGGCCAATCCGGCGAGCGAATGCGAGATTTTGCGACAAACCGTCAGGGGAAATCGCGCCGGCCGGGGTAGATGATGGGCGTATGACTACGACGACCCCACTTGACCGTGACCGGATTGCCAAGCTGACCGAGCGCGAGGCGGAGGCCCTCGACCAGCGCACCCAGGGCTCCAGGGAGCTCTACGAGCGCGCCCAGGGCCCGCTCAGCGGCGGCGTCGCCTCCTCCTACCAGTCGCGCGACCCCTGGCCGATCTACCTCGAGCGTGGCAAGGGGCCGAAGGTCTGGGACGTCGACGGCCACGAGCTCTACGACTTCCACAACGGCTTCGGCTCGATGGTCCAGGGCCACGCCCACCCGGCGATCGGCCGCGCCGTCTCGACCCGGTACGACTCCGGCACCCACTTCGCGGCGCCGACCGAGGACGCGGTCGTCGTCGGCGAAGAGCTGGCGCGGCGCTTCCGGCTGCCGAAGTGGCGCTACACCAACTCCGGCTCGGAGTCGACGATGGACGCGATCCGGATCGCCCGCGCCTTCACCGGCCGCGACGACATCCTCAAGATCTTCGGCTCCTACCACGGCCACCACGACGCGGTGATGGTCTCGATCGGCGTCGAGTACGACCGGATCGGGCCGCGCGAGGCGCCCTTCTCGCTCGCCTACGGCGGCGGCATCCCGGGCTCGACCGTCGAGCTGACCCACGCCGTCCACTTCAACGAGCCGGAGGCGATGGAGGCGCGGATCGTCGCCCTCGAGGAGGAAGGTAAGAAGCCCGCCTGCGTGATCATGGAGGCGGCGATGATGAACCTCGGCGTCGTCCTGCCCGAGCCGGGCTACCTGCAGGCGGTGCGCGAGATCACCGCCCGCCACGGCGTCGTCCTGATCTTCGACGAGGTCAAGACCGGGATCTGCATCGCCGCCGGCGGCGCGGTCGAGAAATGGGGCGTCGTGCCGGACATGGTGACCCTCGCCAAGGCGCTCGGCGGCGGCCTGCCGACCGGCGCGATCGGGATGAGCGAGGAGATCGCCGCCGTGGTCGAGGACGGCACCGTCTACCAGGTGGGCACCTACAACGGCAACCCGCTCGGCATGGCGGCGGCCCGCGCCAACCTGCTCGAGGTGATGACGCCGCAGGCCTACGAGCACCTCGACCGGCTCAACGACCGCATCCTCGCCGGCTGCGACGAGGTGATCTCCGAGTACGAGCTGCCCGGCTACACGGTCGGCGTCGGCTCCAAGGGCTGCGTCACCTTCTCCCCGGTCAAGGTCACCGACTACGCGACCTTCAAAGAGAACCAGGACGCCGACCTCTCCGAACTCGCCTGGCTGTTCAACCTCAACCGCGACATCTTCATGACCCCCGGCCGCGAGGAGGAGTGGACGCTCTCGGTCAGCCACACCGAGGAGGCCGTCGACTCCTTCGTCGAGACCTTCCGCGAACTGGCGCGCGAGCTGCGCGCGTAGCGACGGACGCGCGCCGATTTCGAGATCGATTCGGGCAGCCCTAAGGCTCTCGGGGAATCGGTCGATTACAGGACCATGCAGCCAGCGGTCCTGATCACCGGCGCCAGCAGCGGGATCGGCCGGGCGACCGCGATCCACCTCGCCGACGCCGGCTTCCGCGTCTTCGCCGGCGACCGGCCGGGCGGTACCGCCGCCGACTTCGAAGGGCGCGAGGTCGAGGAGGTCGCGCTCGACGTCACCGACGCCGACTCGGTCGCCGCGGCCGCGGAGCGGGTCGGCGCTGCCGTCGGCTCGGCCGGGCTGCAGGGCGTCGTCAACAACGCCGGGATCGGGACGATGGGGCCGCTCGAGCACCTCCCGATCGACCAGGTGAAACGGGTCTTCGACGTCAACGTCTTCGGCGCGCTGGCGGTGACCCAGGCGCTGCTGCCCGCGATCCGCGAGGGGAAGGGGCGGATCGTGATGATCGCCTCGGTCGTCGCCCACCTCCCCCTGCCCTTCGGCTCGCCGGTCTCCGCCTCGAAGGCGGCGCTGGAGTCGTTCAGCGACTCGCTGCGCCGCGAGCTGCACAGCTGGGAGATCCCCGTGGTCCAGGTCGAGCCCGGCTCGATCCACACCCCGGCGGTGGCGAAGCTGAAGGACGACGTCGCCGCCGCGCTCGACGCGCTGCCGCCCGCGGCGCAGGAGCGCTACCGGGCTCCGATCGAGGCGCTGATGACGAAGCAGATGGGACGCGAGGAAGCGGGCAGCGAGCCCGCGGTCGTCGCCGAAGCGGTCGAGCGCGCGCTCGCCGCCAAGCGCCCCAAGCACCGCTACCCGGTCGGCGCCGACGCCCACCTGATGCTCGGCGTCAGCCGCATCCCCGAGCCGCTCCGCGACGACGTCCTCTACCGCGTCTTCGGCCTCGGCTCCGGCGGCGAGCAGCCAGGCTAGCTCACGTCGGCGACCGGCAGCTCGGCCTCGATCCCGGACTCGGGCGTGATCAGGATCGCGCCCTCGCCGGTGACGTAGGCCTCCTCGCCGTGCTGGGTGACGTCCATCCCGGTCGCCTCCTGGTCGGCGTCCGCCCGCAGCGGCGTCGCCAGGCCGATCAGCCTCAGCAGGACGAAGGTGACGACGAAGGCGTAGACGGGGGCGACGACGGCGGCCAGCGCCTGGTCGCCGAGCTGCGCCAGGTTGCCGTAGAGGAAGCCGTCGGAGACGCCGTTCCAGGCGGCCTGGGCGAAGAAGCCGATGAAGAGGATCCCGACCAGGCCCGCGGTGCCGTGCGCGGCGAGGACGTCGAGCGTCTCGTCGACCCTGGTGCGGGTCCGCCAGGCGATCACCGCGTAGCTGGGCAGGGCGGCGAGCGCGCCCAGCGCCATCGCCCAGCCGGGGCTGACGTAGCCGCCGGCCGGGGTGATCGCGACGCAGCCGACGATGATCGCGGTGGCGGCGCCGATCGCGGTCACCTTGCGGCCGCGCAGCAGGTCGAGGGCGAACCAGACCACCAGGGTGCAGGCCGGGCAGAGCAGCGTGTTGGTGAAGGCGAGCACGCTCGGCTCGCCGGTTGAGAAGCCGCTGCCGCCGTTGAAGCCGAACCAGCCGAACCACAGCAGCCCGGCGCCGAGCAGCACGTAGACGGCGTTGTGCGGGAGCAGCGCCTGGCGGCCGTAGTCCTTGCGGGCGCCGACGACCAGCGCCGCCGCCAGGGCGGAGAAGCCGGAGGCCATCTCGACCGGGACGCCGCCGGCGAAGTCGAGCGTGCCCCCTGCCTGCAGCCAGCCGCCGCCGAAGGCCCAGTGGGCGAGCACCGCGTAGACCAGCACCGACCACAGCGCGGCGAAGACGAGGAATGGTCCGAACCGCATCCGCTCGACCACGGCGCCGGAGACCAGGGCGACGGTGATGATGCAGAAGGTCGCCTGGAAGGCCATGAAGAGCAGCTGCGGGATCGCCATCCCCTCGCGCGGGGCGAAGCCGACCCCGCGCAGGGCGACGTGGCCGAGGCCGCCGATCAGCGAGCCGCTGCCGTCGAAGGCGAGCGAGTAGCCGACGAGCGCCCAGGTGACCATCGCGACGGCGATCGCGGCGACGCACATCATGAAGGTGTTGAGCGTGTTCTTCGACCGCACCAGGCCGGCGTAGAAGAGCCCGAGCGCCGGGGTCATCATCAGCACCAGCGCCGTCGCGACCAGCATCCAGGCGGTGTCGCCGGCGTTGATCTGGGCGGCCCCGGCGACCAGCGCCACGCCGCTCACGGCCCGACCGGGGTCACGGCGTCCTTGTCGGTGTCGCCGGTGCGGATGCGGACCGCCTGCTCGAGCGGCACGACGAAGATCTTGCCGTCGCCGACCTCGCCGGTACGAGCCCCCTCGCGAATCGCCTCGAGCGTCGGCTCGACGAACGAGTCGGAGACCGCGACCTCGAAGCGGACCTTCTCCGACAGCCCCATCTTCACCGTCGTCCCGCGGTAGGTCTCGACCCGCTCGAGCTCGCCGCCGTGGCCCTGCACCCTGCTCATCGATACGCCCCGGACCTCGGCCCGGTAGAGCGCCTCCAGCACGTCGTTGGCCTTCTCGGGCCGCACGATCCCGATCACCAGCTTCACGGTTCCCCTTTCCCCGGCGCGCCAGCCCTTTCTCCGGCCTGCCGGTAGCGGGAGCCTATTGGGTTGGCCCGGGAGACCGGGCGCCGCCTACTCGGCGGCGGCGACCTCTCGCTTGACCCGGATGAAGCTGTCGGGAGCGACCGAGATCGAGTCGATCCCGGCCTCGACCAGGAAGCGGGCGAAGCTCGGGTCGTCGCTCGGCTTCTGGCCGCACAGCCCGACCTTGCGCCCGTGCTCGTGGGCGCCGGCGATCAGCTGCGAGATCAGCCGCGTCACCGCCGGGTTGCTCTCCTCGAACAGGCCCGCCAGCGACTCCGAGTCGCGGTCGATCCCCAGGGTCAGCTGGGTCAGGTCGTTGGAGCCGATCGAGAAGCCGTCGAAGCGCTCGGCGAAGTCGTCGACCAGCATGATGTTCGAGGGGATCTCGGCCATCACGTAGACCTCGAGATCGCGCTCGCCGCGGGCGAGCCCGGCCTCGGCCATCACCTCCAGCACCCGGTCGGCCTCCTCCAGGGTGCGGCAGAAGGGGATCATCACGATCACGTTGGCGAGGCCGATCGTCTCCCGCACCCGGTGGATCGCCCGGCACTCGAGCGCGAACCCGTCGCGGTAGCCCTCGGCGTAGTAGCGGCTGGCGCCGCGCCAGCCGAGCATCGGGTTCTCCTCGGAGGGCTCGAAGTGGTGGCCGCCGATCAGCTCCGCGTACTCGTTGGTCTTGAAGTCGCTCATCCGCACGATCACCGGATCCGGGTAGCGCGAGGCGCCGATCCGCGCGATCCCTTCCGCCAGCCGCTCGACGAAGTACTCGCCGCGGTCCTCGTAGCCCGCGGTCAGCTCTTCGATCTCGCGGCGGTCGTCCTCGTCCTCGACCTGGTCGAGGCGGAGCAGTGCCATCGGGTGGACCTTGACGTGGTTGTCGACGATGAACTCCATCCGCGCCAGCCCGACCCCGTCGGCGGGCAGCCGCCACCAGCGGAAGGCGGCGGCCGGGTCGGCGAGGTTGAGCATCACCTTGGTGCGGGTCTCGGGCAGGCCCTCGAGGTGGGCTTCGGTCTCCTCCCAGGCGAGCACCCCGTCGTAGACGAAGCCCTCGTCGCCCTCGGCGCAGGAGACGGTGACCGGCTCGCCGTCCTCGACCTTGCCGGTGACGCCGGCGGCGCCGACGATCGCCGGCAGCCCCAGCTCGCGGCTGACGATCGCTGCGTGGGAGGTGCGGCCGCCGTGCTCGGTGACGATCGCCGCGGCCCGTTTCATCACCGGCACCCAGTCGGGGTCGGTGATCTCGGTGATCAGCACGGCGCCGTCCTCGAAGCGGTCGATTTCCTCAGGGCCGTGCAGGCGCAGGGCGGGGCCGGCGGCGATCGCGTCGCCGATCGCCAGCCCTTCGGCCAGCAGCGGCCCTTTCTCGCGCAGCTCGTAGGTCTTCAGCGCCCCGGCCTCGCGGCGCGCCTGGACGGTCTCGGGGCGGGCCTGGACGATGAACAGCTCGCCGGTCCGCCCGTCCTTGGCCCACTCGATGTCCATCGGCTTGCCGTAGTGGCGCTCGATCGCCACCGCCCAGCGCGCCAGCTGCAGCACCTCGGCGTCCTCGATCACCGCGCCGGCGCGCTCCTCCTCGCCGGTCTCGAGCTCGACCGTGCCCTCGCCGCTCTCGGCGTAGACCACCTTCACCTCCTTGCGGCCGCGCTGCCGCGAGAGGATCGGCGCCAGGTCCTCCCGGTCGAGCAGCGGCTTGAAGACGACGTAGGAGTCCGGGTCGACGGTGCCGCTGACCACCGCCTCGCCCAGCCCCCAGCTGGCGTCGATGATCACCGTGCGGGGGAAGCCAGTCTCGGTGTCGATCGAGAACATCGTCCCGGCGCCAGCCAGGTCGGAGCGCACCATCCGCTGCACGCCGGCCGATAGCGCCACCTTCATGTGGTCGAAGCCGTTGTTCTCGCGGTAGGTGATCGCCCGGTCGGTGAACAGCGAGGCGATGCAGCGGCGGCACGAGTCGAGCAGCATCTCGACCCCGGTGACGTTGAGGAACGTCTCCTGCTGGCCGGCGAAGCTGGCCTCCGGCAGGTCCTCGGCGGTGGCGCTCGAGCGCACCGCGACGTCGGGCGCCTCGACCGCGAGCCGCTCCGCGAGGCCGCCGTAGGCCTCGACGATCGACTCGCGCAGCTCGTCCGGGAACTCGGCCCCGAGGATCATCTGGCGGATCGACCCTCCCACCTCGGAGAGCTCGGCCTCGCCGGCGCGCAGCCGCTCGAGCCGCTCGCCGATCCGCTCGCGCAGCTGGTTGGCGTCGAGGAACGCCCAGTAGGCGTCGGCCGTCGTCGCGAACCCCTCCGGCACCCTGATCCCCGCCTCGCCGAGCGCCCCGAGCATCTCGCCGAGCGAAGCGTTCTTGCCGCCCACCAAGCCCGTATCGCCGGAGCCGACCTCCGTCAAGTCGACGACGTACCTGTTGCCCATCGCTCCTCCCTTTCTCCTCGTTCAGCGCTCGACCGACGCCAAAGTCTGAGCGCTTGGGCGAGTCCGCGCATCGGTGGCTTCCCCGAACCCCGGTTCGGCTTATCCCCGATGGGCGCCCGAGAAAAGAATCTCGGGACCTTGTCGATTTCGGGCCGGCTCGTTCGACGGGGAGGTAGAACAACCCCTCACCCACAAGGAGGCAGCGATGCGTTTCATGGTTCTGGTCCCCGGCGGCGCCGAGTCCGAGGCGGGCGAGCTGCCCAGCACCGAGTTGCTGGAAGCGATGACGAAATACAACGAAGAGCTGGTCAAGGCCGGCGTGATGCTGGCCGGCGAGGGCCTGCTCCCGACCTCGCAGGGCGCCAAGGTCCGCTTCGAGGGCGGCGAGCGCACGGTGACCGACGGCCCGTTCACCGAGGCGAAGGAGATCGTCGCCGGCTACTGGATCTGGGAGTGCGCCTCGCGCGAGGAGGCGATCGAGTGGCTGAAGCGGGCGCCGTTCGACGGCGGCACCGAGATCGAGCTGCGCCCGATCGCCGGGCTCGAGGTGTTCGACGAGGCCCTCACCCCCGAGCTGCGCGAGGCGAACGAGCGGCTCGGCGAGCAGCTCGAGGGCAGCGGCTGAGCGGTGACGGCGGCGACCCAGAGCCAGATCGACGCCGTCTGGCGGATCGAGTCGGCCCAGCTGATCGCTGGGCTGACTCGCGTCGTCGGCGACGTCGGGGTGGCCGAGGACCTCGCTCAGGACGCCTTCGTCGCGGCGCTGGAGCAGTGGCCCGCCGCGGGGGTTCCCGACAGCCCGGGCGCCTGGCTGATGGCCGTCGCCAAGCGCCGCGGGGTCGACGCGCTGCGCCGCCGCGTCACCCTCGAGCGCAAGCAGGAGCTGCTCGGCCGCGAGCTGCAGGTCCTGCGGCAGCTCGAGCGGCCCGACCTCGCGGCCGAGGTCGAGGAGATCGAGGACGACGTCCTCCGCCTCGTCTTCATGACCTGCCACCCGGTGCTCTCCAGGGACTCCCGGGTGGCGCTGACGCTGCGCCTGCTCGGCGGCCTCTCGACGCCGGAGATCGCGCGCGCCTTCCTCGTCTCCGAGGGGACGGTCGCGCAGCGCATCGTCCGCGCCAAGCGCACCCTCGCCGAGGCCCGCGTGCCGTTCGAGGTGCCCGGCCCCGAGCAGCGGGGCGAGCGGCTGGCGGCGGTGCTCGAGGTGATCTACCTGGTCTTCAACGAGGGTTACGCGGCGACCGCCGGAGAGCACTGGACCCGGCCGGCGCTCTGCGAGGACGCCCTGCGCCTGGGCCGCATCCTCGCCGCGCTGATGCCGCGCGAGCCCGAGGTCCACGGCCTGCTGTCGCTGATCGAGCTGCAGGCTTCGCGGCTGCGCGCTCGGGTCGGGCCCGGCGGCGAGCCGGTCCTGCTCGCCGACCAGGACCGCGCCCGCTGGGACCAGCTGCTGGTCCAGCGCGGCCTCGCCGCGCTGTCCCGGGCCGAAGAGCTGAGCGGCAGCCTCGGCCCCTACGCGCTGCAGGCGGCGATCGCCGCCTGCCACGCGCGGGCGCCGAGCGTCGAGCAGGCGGAGTGGCCGCGGATCGTCGCCCTCTACGACGCGCTCGCCGCGCTGACCGGCTCGCCGGTGGTCGAGCTCAACCGCGCCGTCGCCGTCTCGATGGCGTTCGGCCCCGAGCCGGCGCTGGAGCTGGTCGAGGCGCTCGCCGAGGAGCCCGCCCTGGGCTCCTACCACCTGCTGCCCAGCGTTCGCGCCGACCTCCTCCTCCGCCTCGACCGCCGCGCCGAGGCCGGCGAGGACTTCCTCCGCGCCGCCGAGCTCTGCGACAACGAGCGCGAGCGCGAGCTGCTGCTGGCGCGGGCGGCGGCCTGCGAGGAGTGACGGCCTGCTGGGGAAGGTTTGCCGGTCTGGAGCCCGGTCGATCCTCCCCAACTCCGGACGTTCGGCTCAGCTGCTGACGTCGGTGCGGCGGACTTCGAGCAGGTAGGCGACCATCGCCGCGTCGGCGCCGAAGCGCAGGTGGTAGGCGTCGCTGAGGTCCTCCACCCGCTCGATCTGGTCGAGGCGCTGGCGGCTGCGCTCGGGGAGGCCGAAGACGGCGAAGTCCGCCACCTCGGCGGCGAGGCCGCGGTCGGCGAGCAGCTTGGCGGTGCGCTGCTGGGAGAGGATCGAGTGCTGGACCAGATAGGCGACGCCGTCGGGGGCGAGCGCTTCGTCGAGCTTGGCGATCAGCTGGTCGAGCAGGCCGCGGCCCCAGAAGTCGGCGCGGCGGTGGCTGCTCACCGCCTCGATCGGGTCCGCCGGGTCCTGGTCGAGGCTGGCGACGATCAGGTCGAAGCGCTCTTCCGGGGTCCACGGGTAGACGTCGACCACGGCCGCGTCGAGCCGCTCGTCGACCCGGTTGCGGTAGGCGTTGGTGCGGGTGTTGGCGACCGCCGCGGGGTCGACGTCGACGGCGCGCACCCGCTGGGCGCCGTTCAGCGCCAGCTGGATGCCGAGCAGGCCGGTGCCGCAGCCGAGGTCGAGGCAGCGCTGGTGGGCGCCGACGCCCTCGCGCACCAGGTGGCGCCAGGTCATGTAGTCGGCGTCGCTGGGGGGCGCGACCCCCGGCTCGACCACCAGCTCCGGGAAGGGCAGCGGGTAGACCTGGCGCCCGCGCCGGTCTACCCAGGCGGCCGCCGGCTCCGCGCGGGGCGGCGGGGCGGGCGCCGGTCGCGCCTCCTCGCGCCGCTGGGTGCCCGGCGGGGTCCCGGCGAGCGCCGCCTTCGCCGCGGCGACGTGGTCGGGGCGCACGCCGCAGCAGCCGCCGACGATCTGCGCCCCCTCCTCGCGCCAGCGCAGGGCCATCTCGCCGTACTCCTCGGCGCCGACCCCGGCGTCGAAGCGCCAGCCCGCGTCGGAGAGGTAGCCGAGGTTGGGGTAGACGCCGAGCGGCAGGTCGGTGAAGTCGCGCAGGAAGGAGACCATGCCGTCGACGTGGTCGGGCGGGACGCAGTTGACCAGCAGCGCCGAGACCCCCATCTCCTCGAAGGACCTGGCGGCGCGGCCGAAGGAGTCGCCCTCGGGACCCCCCCAGTGCTCGCCGTAGGCGCCGCAGAGGCCGTGGCGGCAGCGGCGGAAGGAGAGCCAGACCGGGACCCCGGTCGCCAGCAGCTCCTCGACCGCCTGGTAGAGCGAGGGGCGGACGACCGAGAGGGTCTCGACCAGAACCAGGTCGGGGGCGTCGCCGTTCTCGAACAGCCGCCCCAGCAGCCGGGCGGCCTCGCGTCCCTGCTCGGAGTCGATCTCGGCGTTGACCGAGAAGGCGACCGCGCACTCGCCCTCGCGGCCGCTGTCGGCGACCGCGCCGTGGGCGACGCCCAGCGCCTCCCGCGCCACGTCGAGCCAGCTCACCGGGGTCCCGCCGGGGCCGAGCCGCCAGGACGATTCCTCGTCCCGCGACCCGACCAGGCCCCAGGTGTTGGTCGAGATCACGTCGCAGCCGGCGTCCAGGTAGGCGCGGTGCACCCCGCGCACGGCGTCCGGCGCCTCGAGCAGGGCGCGGGTCGCCCAGCCGCGCTCGTCGAGGTCGTCGGGCGTCGAGGTCGCGCTCGCCACCTCGGTGCCGATGCCGCCGTCGAGGATCACGCAGCGCCGTTCGGCGATCAGCTCGGCGACTCGCCGATAAGCCGCCGACCGTGCGGTGCCTTCGAACAACCCCTTCTCCACTGCGGACTCTCCTGGGCTCATTGGCGAACCCCCCGTGAAATGAAGCTAGCAGACGCCGTTCAAGCCGCTGCCCGGGC